>JBDTSL010000012.1:0-8531 GCA_039931165.1 Candidatus Doudnaibacteriota bacterium | reverse complement strand
TCGACTTGCATGTCTTAGGCACGCCGCCAGCGTTCATCCTGAGCCAGGATCAAACTCTTCAAATAAATATGTGCACAGAGACAACCTACGGTTTTCTCTTGCATCGGAAATCCGGCAAAGCCGTATTTCCTATCTCTTTCCCTTTCAGAAAAAAGACATAAATGTTGAGTTTAATCTGAAATCAGATTAAACTGGCGCAAATATTTTTTGTTAAGGTCATTTGCAAAACCTTTTTCTTGGTCTAACCAAGAATAGAAATCAAAGTTATATTGACGTGTATTATCCGGTAGTGAAATTTGATTTTCTTTCGCCGATTAGGCGATCAAATTTCTACTACCGGGCTTATTCCCAATAAACTATTTGCAAAGTTTATCGGTATTCTTTTGTTAAGGTTCTTTAAAAATCTTTAGCAAGTAAAAAACACGTAAAAGCGTGTTCTTTGATATCCCGGGATAAACCAGTGGGATCAAAAGAGTTTGCCGAAAAACAATGTGTTTTTGTATGCTCCTTTACGTCCGCCGTAAGCCGTCAGGCCGCAGGTGGATTAGATTTTTAACGATAAATATATTGTAGGCCGTTCCACAGGCTTTGTCAAGAACAAGCAATGAGTAAGGAACAATTAGTAGTCAAGATGGGCTTTTCTCATTACTTTCTACCTGTTACTATTCACTATTACCAAGGGTTGACAGCGCTAGTAAAACCTGCTATACTCGATGGTCGGGAACAGCCAAAAACCGACTGAAATCCGCCGGCTGGCGGATAATCTTACACAACCGGGCCAACAAGGACTAAAATGAAAAAACTGCTTATGACACTCGCGGCGCTGGCGCTGGCGACAACTACGTTCGCGCAAGCAACACCCCCGACGATCTACATCATGCCCATGGCGGATGGTTTCGAAGTCTACCTGACGGCGGCGATGTTGAAAAAGAACGTCCCCGTTCAAGTGACCACGAATCCGGATGGTGCGACATACACCATGAAGGCGTCACAGGTCGAGATCAGCAAGGAGAGCGGCGCAAGCAAAATCGCGCGCTGTCTGTTCGCGTACTGTGTGGGAATCGCTGATTCCTCCTCCACGTCGGTCACGCTGACGAACAAGGACGGCATCGTGTTGTGGTCCTACGCGGTGAAGAAAGGCAAGGGAGCCGGCAACCGGCAGTCCATGGCCGAAGCCACGGCCAAACATCTAAACAACGACTACCTCAAAAAAAAGAGGTAGCCTCCTCAGTTCGGGCGAGCGCTTACTGCGCTCGCCCTCCCCTCCTAGTTCTGCAACAGAACTTTGAGGGATTTTTTATTTTGCCACCCATGGCAAAACCGCCAAAACCTCTTATATTCAAAATGAAACCGAAAGACCTGGTTTGGGACTGGCCCAGACCAATATCCAATTGGTGACGGTTGCGGTACCCGCAAAGTATGAATTTTGTCAAACCTTTTCTTTTCGTCCGGCATCTGGTATTTTTAATGTCAGAACGGACAGAAAGCCGGTTGACGGCATGAAGGAGGACTCGAATCTAGTTACTCTTACACGGCCAGTGTTTCGCTTGCAAAGGAACATATCGTGAAAAAAATTATTCTGGTGTTGGAAGATGATGAAACTCAGCGAGAAATAATGAGCCGGGTGCTGAGGGAATATAACCTGATCTTGACCGCGACACTGGCAGAAGCGAGAGCGGCTCTGGCTTCTATTCAACCGGATCTCGTGATCACCGACGGCGTCCTGTCTGATGGCGATGGAGCGGCGTGGGCCGAGGAAATCTTCGCTTCAGGGCAAATGGTTCTTCTGGTCTCCGGGTCGGAAAAATCGAAAATCGTCCCGTACTTGGATAAACCGGTAGTGCACAACGAGCTAAAACGAATGATCAGAGAAATGCTGGGCCAAGGCGCGTAGATGCAAACATCCTGCGCGCTTTTTTTTGCCCAAGACCCTATTCTAATATATTATCGTTTTGATTCGAAACTTTTTTGGAAAGTTTTACTATTTTTTTGTCGACCTGCTTGCGGGTCTGCTTTATAAAACAGAACTCATTACGGCACGAGCACTTTATCTATCAATCCGTAGTTTTTTGCTTCTTCCGGCGTCATGAAGAAATCGCGGTCAGTGTCGGTTTCGATTTTCTTCTGGCTTTGCCCGGTGTGCTTGACGAGGATGTTGTTGATCTGATGTTTGATGCGCACCATTTCCTTGGTCTGAATTTCCACGTCGCGCACCTGTCCTTCCACTCCGCCCATGACCTGATGGATCATCACGCGCGCGTTGGGCAAAGACATTCTTTTGCCGGAAGCGCCAGCAGCCAGCAGCACCGCTGCGGCGGATGCGGCCTGCCCTATACAAACCGTTACCACATCCGGCTTCACGAACTGCATCGTATCGTAGATCGCCAAGGCTGAAGTGACCGATCCGCCGGGAGAATTGATGTATAGTTTAATTTCTTTTTTCGGATCTTCCGCTTCCAGGAATAAAAGCTGGGCGATAACCAAATTAGCGACATGGTCATCAATGCCTTCTCCCAAAAAAATAATTCTTTCCTTCAGCAGGCGCGAATAGATATCAAAAGCCCGTTCTCCAAACTGAGATTTTTCCACGACCATCGGGACCAGGGGCATTTTAGGTTTTATAGTATTCATACGATAAATTTCTAATTTCTAATTGACCTAAGAATGTCCTTGCAAATTGGGATTTGTGTCATTAGTTATTATTTAGAAATTAAACAATTAGGTTAATTAGGTTAATTAGGTCAATTTTTCCTCGGTCTTTTCTTCACCCGGTGTCGCAGCTTCCGGCTTCAGTTCTTCGCTCGTGACTTCCGATTCCACAACTCCTCCGGCTATTTTCTCTTCCGCAATGTCAATCTTCCAGCCGGTCAGCCTCGCAGCCAAGCGTACGTTTTGTCCGCCCTTGCCGATCGCCAGCGACAGTTGATCTTCCAGCACTCCGACTTTTGCTTCTTTGGCACCTTCATTCAAACTGACATTAACAATTTTTGCCGGCGACAACGCGTTGGCGATAAATTTTACCGCGTCTTCGGACCATAAAATGATGTCTATCTTTTCACCGTTCAATTCAGCCATGATGACCTGCACGCGAGTACCGCGCTGTCCAACGCAAGCGCCGATCGGGTCCACTCCGTCCTGAGTAGACCAGACCGCTATTTTGGTTCTGGATCCCGCTTCTCTGGCGATCGCTTTTATTTCCACGATACCATTAAAAATTTCCGGCACCTCAATTTCAAACAAGCGGCGGACCACATCCGGATGGGAACGCGACAAGGTAATTTTGGGCCCTTTGGCCGTCGGCTCAACATGAAGGATCAATACTTTGATCCGGGCGCCAATAGCATATTTTTCGCCTTTTATCTGCTCGGAAGGAAACAACACGCCAGTGGTTTTTCCCAGATCGACCAGCACGGTTTCCCCTTCGATACGCTGGACCATGCCCGAGACCAATTGGCGCTCTTTTGATTTATAATCAGTGAACAGCACTCCCCGTTCCGCTTCCCTGATCTTTTGGACAATGACCTGTTTGGCTGTTTGGGCTGCGATCCGGCCAAAAGTAGCTCCGGTTTTGGGAGTGATGTCGGTCTTTATCTCATCTCCGACTTTAGCGGTTTTTTTCAGTTTTTTGGCATCAGCCAATATAATCTCTTTTACGGGATCGATGACTTCTTCCACGACTTTTTTTACGTCAAAAACTTTCGTGCCGAGCGTGTCTGGCAGGAATTCAACCACGATATTCTGGTCTTTTTTTCCGTAGTCCTTGCGGAAGGCCGCGGCCAAAGAGACCTCGATCATTTTCAAGATCTCTTCTTTATTGATATCTTTTTCTTCCGCGATCTGATTTAAAGCCTGTTCGAACTGCTCATTCATAATATTATTATTTGCTAATTTTAAGTGAAAAAATTAAACGAGCTTAAGGCTCGTTTTAGTCAATATCATCTATTGCATTCACAAGTATTATAACAGGCTCTGTAAGATTGTCAACATCAACTCCTGCCACGTCAATGCGGTAACTAAAATCATAGAACTTCGGATGGAGCTGTAGATAGAGCTTGGCGGTTCTGACCAATCTTCGACGCTTATTAAAATCGACAGCCTCGAACGGGCCGCCGAATTTATGGTTGGATCGGGATTTCACCTCGACAAATATTATCTCCTGGTCTTTTTGAAAAATCAGGTCTATTTCTCCGGTCTGCTTTCCGTGCGGGAAAATATAGTTTTTCTCAAGCAACCGATAGCCCTTTTGAATATAATCGTCAGCCACCATCCGCTCTCCTGCTTTTCCAAGATCGATCATCGGGTTTTGGGACCTGGGATGTATTTGCTTTTCGTCATTTCACGGTCATATTCCTTCAAAGCGGCCGGAAAACCAAAGATCAAATATTTCACGATGAACAATACCCAGATCAAACCTATGAGAAGCACAAGTCCTGCCCAAGCCCGCAAGGCAAAAATCGGAGTATTTTCATACCGGAATCCATACCAAACCAGGCCCGAAAGACCGATGGTCAAAAAAAGGTAAAAAAATTTATTTAATATCTTGATTTTGACCTGATTAACACTGAATCGCTTGATGGCCCAAACAGCGATAGTCAGCGCAAGGCAGGCAACAAAAAAATATGCCAGATACTGATCAAGCTGCGATAAAAAAGACGAGGGCTGGGAAAACCAAAAATTATTTTCCAGAAGTTTGCTGAACATATCGTGTCATTTTATAAACATTAATCCAAAATGATAATTGTCGGTCAATAACGTTCCTGCTTCTTTCAGCGTAGCTTGTTTGGCCAATTTTACGACTTGCTCCGAGCTGACCCGGTCTTCCACCTGAGGACCGATGGGTGAAGGCTGGTCGTTCCATTCGGTTACGACTAATTTACCCCCTGTCTTGAGGATCCGGTAAGCCTCTTTGAACATTGCGGTTGGGTTTTTTATTTGATGAGCAATATTGGCCATGATCACAAGGTCAACGCTGCCGACAGGGATCACAGCGCAAGAATTGGGAAGCTCAAGGTCGGTGCGAAAACTTTTTAGATTTCTCAACCCTTTCAGCCGGCCTTCGGCTGCCACATGGTCTAAAGCGGTTTCCAAAATATCACAGGCATAAACCAGCCCGGCGTCGCCGACTATTTTGCCGGCCGCCTGGGTATAAAACCCGCTGCCCGTGCCCAGATCCGCTACCGTTTGGCCGGGAGTTAACCCAGCCGCGAACAGGATCCTTTCCGGGTCCAAAAATTTATTGGATGGTTCGAAGACGAAATTATCCATATTTTTTTATTTTAACTCAATCACCTGATGAACTGCCCTGATCTCAGTTGATTTTCCGGTTGATTCATCTACTTTAATGATAACATAACTTATTTCCGCTGACGAAGGGTCCTCGGGAATGTCGAAAGCAACCCGAACGCCTGTGGTAAACCGCTTCATGGACAGCTCCTTTTTTACCCCGAGCACCGATCCCGCCGCTCCGCACATCCCGACGTCGGTGATATAAGCGGTTCCGCCCGACAAAATCTTGGAGTCCGCGGTGGGAATGTGGGTATGAGTCCCGACAACGGCGCTGACTCGGCCGTCCAAAAAATATCCGAACGCGACCTTCTCGCTGGTCGCTTCCGCGTGGAAATCTATCAATACCGCGGCATAATTTTTCGGGTCGTTTTGACTTAGCCAGTCCTCGGCCACGGCGAAAGGCGAGCCGACAGGATCATGGAACTGATTTTCCATAAAAACCTGACCCATGAAGTTCCCGATCAGAACATTTCCTTTCGGTGTCGGGATCGAGACCGCCGTTTTGCCGACATAAGTTTCCGGAATGTTAGCAGGACGAACCAGCATATCGGGATATTTTTGGAAAGTCTCTTCGGAGAACTCTTTTTTCGAATAGATATGATTGCCGGATGTAAATCCGCTGACACCCGCCCGGATCATTTCTTCCAAAGTTTTGACCGTGACCCCTTTTCCATGGGCCAGATTCTCGACATTGGCCAAAACCAAATCCGGCTTTTCTTCTTCCAAAAGCGTAGGTAGGACTTGTTTAACTGCCTTGCGGCCGGGTTCTCCGGTGATGTCTCCGAAGAAAATGATTTTTAACATAATTTAGGTTGTAGGTTTTAGGTTTTAGGTTATAGATCTACCTACTATAACCTACCACCTATAACCTCTATCTAGCGTATTCAATAACTCTCGTCTCTCTGATCACCATGACCCTTATCTCCCCCGGATACTTCAGGTCCTGTTCGATCTTGTTGGCGATCTCGCGGGCAAGCTTGGTTGCTCCCCAGTCATCCAGTTTTTCCGGTTTGACGAACACGCGGATCTCCCGGCCGGCCTGAATGGCGTAGACCTTATCCACGCCCTCAAAACTATGCGCCAGATTCTCCAGCTCCTCAAGGCGCTTTACGTAATTTTCGTAAGTGTCGCGCCGAGCGCCTGGGCGGGCTCCCGAAATATTATCCGCCGCGTCCACGATCGCGGCTTCGATGGATGTATATTCCACGTCGCCGTGATGAGCCTCAATTGCGTTTACTATCTTTTCCGGCAGATTGAATTTTTTCGCTATCTGCTTGCCGATCTCGACGTGAGTGCCTTCCATATCCTGGTCCAGTGCCTTGCCGATGTCGTGCAGAAGCGCGCCTTGTTTGACAGTCTGGACATCGGCGCCGATCTCTTCCGCCATTAACGCCGCCAGCTTGGCCATTTCAATGGAATGTTTCAGCACATTTTGCCCGTAGCTGGTCCGGAACTTGAGGCGGCCGACCAGCTGGACCAGTTTCGGCGGAAAATTGGCAATGCCCAATTCATATACCGCTTGCTCGCCAGCTTCTTTGATCATATCCGAAACTTCTTTTTTGGCTTTTTCTGTGGCTTCTTCGATCTTGGCCGGGTGTATCCTGCCGTCAAGGATCAATTTTTCCAGGGCGATCTTGGCAATGTGGCGCCGCACCGAGTTGAAGCCGGAAATGATCACCGCGTCCGGCGTATCGTCAACGATGACCTCGACGCCAAGCATTTGTTCGAAAGTGCGGATATTGCGGCCTTCTTTGCCGATGATCCGGCCTTTCATTTCTTCACTGGGCAAAGTCACGGCGGTAGTGGTCATTTCGCTCGTAACCTCAGAAGCGCAGCGTTGAATGGCGAGCGCCACGATGTCGCGGGCTTTTTTATCGGCGTCTTCCCTGGCCTGGTTGACCAATTTATGGGTCAGCATGGTCATTTCTTCTTTGACGCTCTTTTCCGTGGCATCAAGCAGGACCCGCTTCGCCTCCTCAGTAGTAAGCCCGCTGATCTTTTGCAGCTGCTCAAGCTGACGCAGCTTCAGTTCGCGCATTTCGTCCTTGGTTTTTTCGATTTCGGCTTTGCGCAAAGCCACTGCTTCCTTCAGCTTGTCGGATTCATCAAGCTTCCTTTCGAGATCCGATTCTTTGCGGCTTAGGCGTTCCTCGACTTTGAGATTTTGTTTGCGGAACTCTTCTTCGGTCTTTTTCCCATGCTCCACGATCTCCAAAGCCTTTGATTTAGCTTCGAGCAGAATTTCTTTTTCCTTATTTTTCGCCTCCTCCAAAGCGCGCGCGACCCTGCCTTCGATCGAGTTGACCTGGTTCGCGATCTGCAGTTTGCGGATTACATATCCCGCGACTGCGCCAACCAAAACTCCTACAATAATTCCAATAACCATACAAAACCTTTCCAAGCTTTGTTGGTCACATCTTTTTCCCCATAGTTTTGTATCAAATTAAGTCGAACCTAAAACCCTTTCCTGATGAGAAAGAGTGAAAATTTCCGCCCGATCATCCGATCGGGCGTCCGGTCGAATGACCAGGACGAAATAGCATTAGACACAAAGTGATTTACCATTGAATAAGATGCAACCAAACAATCAGCGATTCTTAAAATTCAATTTCATGGCTTATTCAGCCATTTGTAATATAACATAAACTGGTCTAATGTCAATTGGGATTGACTGGAACAATACTTCGCTTTATATTAATAACGATACTTTATCTTTAATCTTAAATCTTCCTTATGATACAAACTTTGCCTAAACTTGCTTACGCTTATAATGCCTTAGAGCCGTACTTTGACGCGAAAACCATGGAAATCCACCACACCAAGCATCATCAGGCATATATTGACAAGTTGAACGCCGTTTTGGAAAAATATCCTGAACTGCAGAATAAACCGGTGGAAGAACTGTTAAAAAACCTGGATTCGCTGAATGTGGAAGACGCTGACCGGATTGCCATCCAAAACCATGGCGGCGGACATCTGAATCACTCGCTTTTCTGGAAGCTTCTTGACCCGGCAAATAAAAAGGATGAAAAACTGTCGGCAGAAATAACCGAAAAATTTGGCTCGATCGAAGCATTCAAAACCCAGTTCACAGATGCCGCAACGAAAGTTTTCGGTTCGGGCTGGGCATGGTTGCAGCGCGATGAGAACGGCAAACTTCATTTACGCAGCTGGCCTAACCAGGATTCTCCTTATCTCCTCGGCCATACTCCGGTGCTCGCGCTTGATGTCTGGGAACACGCCTA
>JBDTSL010000011.1:0-18616 GCA_039931165.1 Candidatus Doudnaibacteriota bacterium | reverse complement strand
CAACCGCCTGGCCAAAAGTGATCTGAGTTGAAATGCCCAGCAGTTGATACAGGCGGCCGCGGATCTCCGCGGCCTGCTTTTGGGTGTCAGACAACACTGCCTGATAATTTGCTTCCTTGCCCTTGGTTTCATCCAGCAAAGTGTTTTGTTCGATAGTAGCGCCCGCGATCTGCGCTTTTTGGAGGCTTTGAATGGACAAAAGGTTTCTGTCTTCCTCATGCTGCTGGTCCAGTTTTTGTTTGTATTCCCCCAGTTGGTTGTTTGTATCGAGCCGCTGGTCGAGCAGGGATTTCAAATTTTGCGAGATCTGCGAATAAGTTTCCATCTCGGTCAGAGCGCTAGACAGATTATCTTGCGACAGAAGAATTGACAACAAGGAATAGTCATCCTGCTGGGCTACAAGTTTGATAGCATCGCCAATTTGATTTTTTAAGCTTTCGGCTTTAGCCGCGTTTTGGTCAAAAGCTCTTTGTGTGATTGATAATTGATTGTTAATATCGGCGATCTCGAGGTTGGTGGCCTTGGCCTGAAGTTCCAGCGTCGCCAGTTGTTTTTTTAACTGGCTGACCTTGTTCTGTAAAGTATTTTTTTGGCCCTTAACTTCGTTCAATTGCTGCTGGTACTGCGCAATTTGGTTCTCAATGTTCTGCAGCTGCTGTTGGAGCAGGGTTTTCTCATTTTGCGACAATTGGGCGGGAGTGGTGTCAGCCAATGCCAAAGACCCGCCGGCAACCATAGCGACGGCGAGCAGAAGCACAATTGTGTATTTTTTGGCCCTAATAAACATTAGTAGTTATTATACCATTTTATATACCCTTAGCGGAACCAATGCAGATGACAACAGTTGATTTTTTTTGTTATGATTAGTGAATCAATTTAATAAGATATAAATGCTTCAAATTTTAATTGCGATTTTGGCGGGAATTCTGACAATCGGCGCGCCGTGCATTTTGCCTTTGCTCCCGATTCTACTTGGGACTTCCATAGGCCAGACCAGCAGGACCAGGCCGCTGTTCATTACACTGGGTTTTATCCTGACCTTTGCTCTTTTAGGTCTGTTATTTGCTGTTTTTACGAAAATCCTAGGATTGTCACAGGACGCTTTGCGGAATATCGCCATAATACTGCTCGGACTGTTCGGTTTGTTCATGATTCTCCCGAATTTGTTTGAAAAATTAATTCAGTATATGGGAAAGTATATTGACCGGGCAAACCAAATCGGCGCGAAAGCCGGAAGCGGGAACTGGGGAGGATTTGTACTGGGCCTGGTTTTGGGAATTGTCTGGACGCCCTGCGCCGGTCCTGTGCTTGGGTCGATCCTGACTCTGGTCGCCACGCAAACGGATTTGGCCAGGGCAGGAATACTTCTGACAGCGTATGCCATCGGCGCCGGTTTGCCTATGTTGATCATCGCTTACGGCGGACAGTTGGTCACGACCAAGGTCAGAGCGTTTGCGAAATATACAAATATTATCCAAAAAGCTTTCGGATTTTTGATCCTGGCTTTGGCTGTGGCTATGTATTTTAAATATGATATTTTATTGCAGACAAAAATATTGCAATTTTACCCAAGTTTAAATCCTAAATTTTAAAATATGAAAAAATCTAGGGCTTTCATTTCGCTCGCGGTAATAATTGTTCTGTTCATCGTTGCCGGAATCTACGTGGACAAATCAGGCAAAAAAATAATCCAAAATGCGCCAACAGGCTCAAGCGAACTTGGGAATTTTGGGCCGGCGCCCGAGTTTGCCGGGATCGATAATTGGCTCAATTCACCGCCACTGACCATCAAAAGCCTGAAAGGCAAAGTGGTGCTGATCGATTTTTGGACCTATTCCTGCATTAACTGCCTCAGGACCCTTCCTTTCGTCACGAAGTGGTATGACACATATAAAGACCAGGGCCTGGTAGTGGTGGGCGTGCATACCCCGGAGTTCGGATTTGAAAAAGAAACATCCAATGTAGCAAATGCGGTCAAGCAATTCAATATTCATTATCCGGTGGCGCAGGATAATGAATACGGCACATGGAATAATTACAGCAATCAATATTGGCCGGCGGAATATTTGATAGACCAGACGGGGAATATAGTTTATTTCGATTTCGGAGAGGGAAATTACGATAAAATGGAAAACGCCATCCGCAGCCTGCTTGGTTTAAGCGCGATCAATGTCCCCGAGCCGGGTCAGGACCTAAGCGGAGTGCGGTCTGAGGAAATGTATTTTGGGACGGCACGATTGCACAACCTGGCATCCGGCCAGAGCCAGTCGGTCAAACCAACAAATTATTCTTTGCCGAAAAATTTGGACCTGAACAATTTCGCTTTGTCCGGAACTTGGCAATTTGATTCCGAAAGAACTGTGCTCACCCAGCCTAACGGCGAAATTAAGCTTAAGTTCCATTCGGGTAAAGTCCACCTGGTCGGCCAAAGCGACAAACCGATCAGGCTTCGAATTGTAGTTGACGGCAAAGACCAACCGCCTGTGACTGTACAGGCGTCGCAACTATATACTTTGTTTGACTCCATAGATTATTCCGACCATGTCATCGAAATATTTATTCCGGATGCCGGATTTTCGGCTTTTACTTTTACCTTTGGTTAATCCTAACTAGATTGACTATGCATTTTACAAACCGATTTTTTAGGCATATGCTTAATAAGTAGGCAATGTTTATATAAATACAGCAAAAATTAGGTGCGCAGGCCTGCGCAAATTCAATATATTGAAATGTCCAGGCCGAGCACGAATTTTTGCTGAGAGGAGTCCCGACAAAGTCGTGGACGACGAGAAGGGGGTGAAACAAAATGTCAGGTAAACACATGGGTTTGCATATGCTCTCCTTTATCCTTTTGATCATAGGCGGGCTGAACTGGGGGTTGGCGATTTGGCACAAAGACATCGCGAACTGGGGTTTAAGCATGGGTGTGGTTAACGTTATCTATGCTTTAGTTGCCCTTTCCGCAGTTTATGAGGCGGCAACGCATGGTTCCCGCTGTAAAGAGTGTAAGGGCGAGATGTAATCGCTCGGTCTGATTGAAAAATTACCGGCTGTCGAAACTCTATCGAATTTCGCAGCCTGCGTTCTCGGCCGCGGATGCGGCCTCCGAAGGCTAATTTTTCAACAGACCTCGCTAAACAGAAGAAAGTAGGAAAAACAGCTTCATCCGTCAGTGGCGGAAAGGAGCTGTTTTTTAGTTTTTAAATAACCCCAAGTAATATATATTATATTGGCATCCTGGATGATCATGCTGTTTATTTCATTTTTTGGAATATTCGTGTATAATAATAGAGAGGAAAAAATATATGAAGCATGAAAAAGGCCTGCCCGCCAACGGCCTAAGCCGTAGGCGATGGCAGTCGGGCAATACAACTTTAACCGTAATGCTGGTCGTGGCCGCCGCGGCTCTGCTGTTTGGATTTTTAGTTATCCGCCAAAGAAGCAAAACTCCGTCCTCGTCTCCCCAGGCAAGTCAGAATAGTTCCGCAAATTCGGCGCAAAATCAAACTCCGCAGACGGATCAAACCCTGGCTGACAAACCTGCTGACCAAGCTCAAATCGACATGGCAGCAGCGATAGCGGGTTGGAAAGTTTACGCCAACGATAAACATGGCTTTCAGCTAAACTATCCTCCTAATTTGAAAGTTGGTTCTATATCAAAAAATTCAGTGCTCGGTACTTTCCAGGCCCCTGTGAAAGGGTTCCATGTCGGCCCGCTGGTTTTGGTTGTCCTGAAAGACCCGACGATAAAGCAGACGGCAGTTGATAATTTTAACGGGTCGTATAACGAAGCTCTGCATCCTCAGGCGAGCGCCGGCGGCGAGGCCCCTGTCACAGTTTGCGCGGTCGATAAGGTCAGCAACCCCGATGTCGTGAGCATAAAGTCCGTTTCCTGCACCGGCGAAGGCGGAGCCGCGCGCTATGCCTATATCCAGGGCCAAGCCTATGATGTGTTTGTCGACGGATATTCCAAAGGCTTTGACAGCGCCGACAACGGCAGTTTTGCCAAAGACACCGACTATATAAATATTTTATCGACTTTTAAGTTCTCGATTGACAGTGCCGTAAATACGCAATCAACCACACCTGTGACTTCGACGATACCGACTCCAGCCACGACTAAACCCGTCATCAAGACTTTTTCGATCAGCGCTGATGACAGTGCGGCTACTCCCGGGGAGATTACGGTGGCGAAAGGCACAATTGTGGAAATTACATTTAACGTTTCCGCCTCAGATGTTTATTATGGCGGGCTGGATTTTCGAAGCGCGGTGGTTAATTCCGGCACGGTCAACGCCGGCGGATCGAAAACTATTTCATTCACCGCCGACCAATCGTTTGCTTTCACGCCCTACTGGCCGGCGCAAAACATAGCCAAAAATTATACGATAAAAGTGACAGTGCAATAGACGCTCGGATTCGGCAAAAAAAGACGGCATAAATTTGCTGGACGCAAATTTATGCCTAAGTTTTGGCCTCGTTGCGGCAAAGCAACTTCGGCCTCAAATTCTTTTTTATGCCGTATCCTCGCTAATGCAAGAAAATGGAAATACGAATCAAGAAACGCTATTTGTTTCTTGATTTATTTTTTCTATTTTTTTCGAAACTTTTTTCAGATCAATTCCTTTTCCCAAAACCGGCTTCCAGAGGTCGCCTTTCTTTTTCAGGCGGGCAAAAATGTTTTTGATGGTGAATTGCGACGGCCTCAATCCCTTTTTTACTTCTTTCCATTCAAGCGGAGTCGAGACAGTAGCGCCCGGTTTGGGCCGCACGCTATAGGCTGCCGCCAGGGTCTGTCCTTTATTGTTTTGCAGATAATCCAAATAAACTTTTTTTTGCCGCTTGGCCGGATGGCGTTCCAGGCTCGTAATGTTCGGGAGCTTGCTGTTTACCACAATCGCGATCTGGTGGGCCATATGCCTGACTTGTTCATAATTATATTTGGCGCCCATGGGCACGTAGATGTGCAGGCCGGTGGCGCCGGAAGTTTTGCAGAAACTTGGGATTTTCAGCGAATTCAAAACTTTTCGCACGGTTTGGGCGACCTCCACGACTCTGTCAAAAGAAATTTTTTCCGGATCCAGGTCAATGATCATAAAATCCGGATGGTGCAGCCTGCCGGTCCTGGAGCTCCACGGATTGATCTCTATGCAGCCGAGATTGGCCATGTACAGCAGAGTGGCTTTATCCTGGCAGACCAGATAATTGATGGTTTTTTCCGCGGAATCCGAATGAATTTTTTCGGTTAAAACCCAACCAGGCGGTATGTGGTCCACGTCCTTCTGGAAAAAACTTTTGCCGGCAATGCCGTTGGGGTGGCGGTTGAGCGATTCCGGCCGGTCTTTGAGATAGGGGAGTATGTACGGCGCGATTTTATCGTAATAAGCGATCAGGTCGCCTTTGGAATATTTTTCTTTGGGCCAGAAAATCTTGTCCTGATGGGTAAGAGTAAGTTCCTTGCCGTCAATTTTAGCGATGGTTTCTGGTTGCATAAAATAAAATTATTTGTCTTTGCGAGCGACCGCAATCCGTGGGCAATCTTTGGCGGGAGCGAAGCAATCTCTGTCATAGATGAGATTGCTTCGTCGGCCATAAAGAAATCCTTTGTATGGCCTCCTCGCAAAGACAGAGGTTATTTATTTTGGAATTTCTCTCCTGACCTCGCTTGCTTTTTTATCCGGCCGTAGGCCGAGGAAAGACGGCTGGCGCATATGCCCGTCCTCAGTCCATTCTTCAAAACCTACTTCGCAGACAAATTTTGGCCGAACCCAGGTGACGGCAGTATTGTTGTCCGGAGGATTTCTAAAAGGGGATTTTTTTATTTCCAGAGGCTTGAGCTTATTGTAAACAAGATTTAAAGTTTTTTCATCAAACCCCGTGCCGGCATGGCCAATGTAGGTGAGTTTGCCCTGTTTAAACACCCCCAGCACTAGGGCGCCGATCCTAATTCTCCTGCCTCTGGGCGCGGTAAATCCGCAAATTATGGCTTCCTGCCGCATGCGGATTTTTATCTTTTGCCATTCTTTTGTGCGCATTCCGGATCTATATGGGCTGTGGATATCTTTTGCCATGATCCCTTCCAAATTTCGTTTTCGGGCTGTTTTAAAAAGTCTAAGACCTTCTTTTAGGACGTGATCTGAATATTTGATCTGATTATTTTTCGGCAGGATTTTTTTCAGTATTTTTTTGCGTTCAAGCAGAGTAAGGTGCCGCAGATCTTTCCCTTTCAGAAATAAAATATCGAACACGCAATAAATCAGAATCCCCTTGCCCGTTTGATTCTGATTTTGAAGCATTTGAAATTCTGATTTGCCGGCTGAATTCATGACCACGATCTCTCCGTCCAGAACCGCGTTCAGTTTGTGTCCTTGGAGAGTTTTGACTATCGGAGCGAACCGGTTGTTGAAAGACAAAAAATTCCTCGAATAAAGTTCTACTTTATCGTTTTCGATCTGGGCTATAGCCCTAAACCCGTCCCATTTTATTTCGAAAAGCCAGCCTTCGGCGTCGAAGGGCGTGTCAACAAGAGTGGCAAGCATGGGTTTGATGTGCTTGATTTTCATGTCTTTTTCTTTGAAATCCAGACTTTACCGTGCGTCTTGGCGAGTTGTTCCAGGGTTTTGTCTGAAATCACGGATTTATTTTTTTTTGTGATGTCAATCTTTTTGGCATGCTCATCTTTTTCCTTTATTAGAAGCCAGGAATTTTTGCCGAAAAAATTGGTTTTAATTAAAGCGAATCCCCCTTGCAATTTCTTTCCGTTCAAAACAAATTTGAGCATACCGGCTCGCAGGCCTTTTTTGATCAACTTTTCACTGTCCGTGACTGTCCCGGTACCCAGCGCCAGATAAGTGCCGAAATCCCAAACCATGACCGTGCCGGCGCCGTAGTTGCCTTCCGGGATAGTGCCTTCGAATTTCATATAATCAATTGGATGGTCTTCCACCATCATAGCCAGATGTTTTTCTCCCAGTCTTAAGGACGGCCCCTTCGGCACGGCCCAGCTGAGCAGGACTCCGTCATGCTCCAGGCGAAAATCGTAGTGCAGCTGGCGGGCCTGGTGTTTTTGCACCACGAAACGCAGAGCTCCTTTGGCTTTTTTCTCCTTGCCCTTAGGCTCTGGAGTTTGATTGAATTTTCGTTTCTGCTGATATTTCTTTAAACTCATGGACTAATTATAAACCACCGGCATTGATTTGGAAACAGAAAGCCTGGACAATCCGGCCATTTTATGCGATAATCTTCAGGTATGAAATTACTCTGGAGCTACATAAAAAATTACAGAAAGATCCTGTACGGTACGCTTGTCCTGGCCACTATCAACCAGGTTTTTTCGCTTTTGGACCCGCAAATTTTCCGGATAATCGTGGATAATTATATCAGCAAGGTCGGCACATTGCCGAAAGCAGATTTTTTACGCGGGGTGATCATGCTGCTGCTGGCCGGTGTTGCCACCGCGCTTGTCTCCCGCATCGCGAAAAATTTCCAGGATTATTATTTGAATGTCGTTGTTCAGAAAGTCGGGACCGAGATGTACGCCCATTCCGTGTCACATTCGTTCTCGCTTCCTTATGCAGTATTTGAGGACCAGCGTTCCGGTGAATTCCTGCAAAAGCTCCAAAAAGCGAGATTGGATGCCCAAACATTCATCACTTCCGGCGTCAACATTCTGTTTTTTTCCGCGATCGGGATCATTCTGGTTCTGGCTTATGCTTTCTATGTGAACTGGATCATCGGCCTTTTATATTTTTTATTGATTCCTGTCCTTGGAGGCACCACTTATCTTATCAGTCGTAAGATCAAAGCGGCGCAGGTGCGTATCATCAATGAGACCGCGGCTTTGGCCGGTTCGACCACGGAAACCATCCGCAACGTCGAACTGGTAAAAAGTTTGGGGCTGGAGAGCCAGGAGATCAAGCGGCTGAATGATACCAACAACAAGATCCTGGATCTGGAGCTGACAAAGATCAAAATTATCCGCACTTTTAGTTTTATCCAGGGAACAACAGTCAATGCCTTAAGGTCAACGCTGACCTTAGCCATGGTCTGGCTGATCTATACCGGCGCGATAAGTTTTGGCCAATTTTTCAGCTTGCTTTTTTATTCGTTTGCGATCTTTCAGCCTTTGGCCCAGCTTGGCGAGGTGGCTCAACAATATCAGGAAGCTCGCGCCAGCCTGGACAGGCTTGAAGGCATACTGAAAATCAAATCAGAAAAAAAGCCCGCTCACCCAAAAAATTTCAAGAAGATCCAATCAATCACTTTCGATCTAGTGGAATTTAAATATGAATCCGCCGAAAAGCCCGCGGTTGAGGGCGTGAACGTAAGCGTGAAGGCAGGAGAAACTATCGCGTTTGTCGGACCGTCGGGCGCCGGGAAAACGACCTTAGTCAAGCTTTTGGTCGGGCTTTATAAAGCAACTGCGGGAAAAGTTTTGTTCAACGATATTGATTTGCTCGAACTGGATCTGGAAAAGCTCAGGAACAAAATCGGCCTGGTTGCCCAGGATACGCAGTTGTTTGCCGGCACGATCCGCGAGAATCTTTTATTCGCCTCGCCTAAAGCCACAGATGAGGAATGCATGGCGGCTCTGCAGGCTTCTGCGGCGATCACTTTGGTTTCCCGCGGAGATAAGGGTTTGGATTCAAGGATAGGCGAAGGCGGGCTGAAAATTTCCGGCGGAGAGAAACAGCGCCTCGCCATCGCGCGTGCCCTGCTGCGCCAGCCGGAGCTGATCATTTTTGATGAAGCGACTTCCAGCCTTGATTCCATCACCGAAGAATCGATCACCTCAACCATCAGAGATATAGAAAAAAATTATCCCGAGCTGATCACGGTCATGGTCGCTCACAGGCTGAGCACGATCGCGCATGCCGACCGGATCTATGTTTTGGAAAAAGGCCGGGTAGTTGAAGTGGGCAGCCACGATGAACTTTTACAAAAGCACGGGTTGTATGCCGCGCTGTGGAGACAGCAGATCGCCAGTAAAGAAGACACTCGGATGCCGCAAAAAAAGACGGTATAGGCAAAAAAAAGACGGCAGCAGAGCTGGCGCCTAGTTCGGCAGTTTTGTATCTTCTCGTTTTTTCCGCATCATGTTTAGCAGCGGATGCGGAATGGACGGAAAGTTCTCCGCGTCAATGTACAAAGTTTCGCTCGTCCGTTCGTCGACAATGATAAGCCAGTCGATCGGGTTCGTCATCGGATGGTTCTTCAGTTCTACGCCGATCTGAAAGACCTGGGTCAGCATGTTTACGTTGGCGCAGAGGAAGAAGATCCCGTCCACCGCGCGTTTATTGTCTATTTCTGCGCGCACAAATTCTGCGGTACCGGTCAAATGGTGCACAACAAGCAGTTCAGCCGGTTCTTGAATTGTGATTCTGTTCTCGAAGAAGTCTACCGCATCTTCCTCGGTGGCGTCTGCGAGCACTGCAACGAAACGCATAGAACCCTCCTTGAAAGTGTTTGGGTCAGTATAGACTATTTTCCGGCGCGGTGGAAATTCTCATAAACATCTCGCAGTCTTTTATTGGTCAAATGAGTATAGATTTGGGTTGTTGAAATAGAGGAGTGGCCCAGAAGTTCCTGGACGGAACGCAGGTCGGCGCCATTTGCCAGAAGATCGGTGGCGAATGAATGCCGCAGGGTATGGGGCGTTATTTTTTTCATAATGCCCGCAAGTTTGGCGTATTTTTTTATAATTCTTTGAATTGAACGGGGAGTCAAACCGGTCCGCCAGCTGGCGGATTCGGACATGGATTGCATTTGCTTTTCTACCGATTCCTTGGCATCATGGCGAATGAACAAAGCTTTAGAATTGTCTTTTCTGGCATCAAGATATTTTTGCAATTGCGCTATCGCGCCTTGGGAAAGAAAGACCAGGCGCATTTTATCGCCCTTGCCGCGGACGGCAAACTCCCCTCTCTTCAGATTCAAATTGTCCCGTTTCAATGCCACAAGTTCCGAGATGCGGAGGCCGGTTGAAAAAAGCATTTCAAGAATGGCCCGGTCGCGCAGTTTGGTTAATCGGTCTTTTTCTTCGTCGGTGGCCTTGATCAGCCGTTCTACATCTTCGATATCCAGGAATTCCACGGTGCGGGCAGGGGTTTTAGGCAGTTCGATCTTTTCCGCGGCCAGTGATTTCACGTCCCGGCGGGCCAGATATTTGAGAAAACTTCTTAAAGCGATCAGGTGATAATTTTGAGTGATGATTTTGAGTTGACTCTCTTTTGCCCCCAGCCGGTTCAAAAATAGACGATAAGAACGGACAAGTTCCAAGTCCACATCGGCAGGATCAGTGACGCCCCCGGCCGCGCAAAAATCCACAAATCTTTTCAGATAATGGTCATAGTTTCTTAAAGTCAGTTTTGAGCGATTTCTTTCCACTTCCAGATATTCAAGAAACTGATTGTGATATTTTTGGAGCTTGGTTTTGATTTCAGACATGTTCGCACAATGCTTAAAATTCTATATTGCGCGACTATAGTATAACAGGAAAATAAAAAAAAATCCCAGCGTTGTATTATAAACGCTGGGATGCTGCCGGCAGATGCCTGGCTACTTCTTGTTCCTTGTCGCCTTCTTCCGCTTGAGGCCCGCCGGGCTTTCCCAGTAAGCTTTGCTTCGCGCCGCCTGCGCTTTGCGCGCCGCTTTTGTCTGCGTGTGGTGGCGCTTGGGCTTTGACTGCTTGACGCCGGAGTTCTTGGCCTGCTGCTTCCGGAACCGGTCAGCGATGTGCCGAACCGGAATCTTGCCTTTGCCAGACTTTGCCGGAGCTTTCGAGATGGTCCGAAGAAGATCCCGTAGTGTCTGCCGCTGTTTTAGCAGCGGCTCGATCTGGGCTTCAATCTCGGTGATCCGGAGTCTGGCGCCGGTTTTGACCAGATCGGTATATAGCGTTTTTTTGTCGGACGAACGTCTCATTGTATCTTCCCTCGTTTTTTCTTAGCGGTTTTTGCTAGCTTCTCGCGGTTCTTCATCGTGGCGAGCGTTACGAGATCGCCGTTTTCGCCCACCGCCCACTTGTAGGGGTTTCGCCGCAACACGTGCTTGATCAGTGACATTAGCACATTCATCGAGACGATTCCGAGGCCCTTTCTGGGTTTTCCGGGCACGGTTCTTTTCCAGAACTGTTTCGGATCCATGCCGTAGACGGATTCCACTGAAATGATGCCCATGTCCTCAAGCACAGGGGTTACAAAATCACGCGCGGCGATGTAGTCCACGCATTTCAGCGTGGCTGCCATTTCCAGGCGCGTCCAGGTCATGCTGCCGATCCGCAGAACGATCTCGAGAGCGTGATCAGTGTAGTTGCTCCCCAAAAACTTCGGGAACCGGTTTCTAGGCGGCTTGTCCTTGACCTTGCGTTTTCCGTTCATCTCATCTTATCCTCCATGAAGTCTCTGTTTGACGTCCTGAAAATGGTCCAGAACGTTTAAATATACAGGAAAACGGGGTGTAAGTCAAGGCTTGGCAGGCAAATGTATTTATGTTAAAATCAGGGTGTAATTAATTGACGGACGGCTTTTCCTGGTCGTTTCGTGTCAAAAGGAAATCCATGCTAACTCCCAAGGAAAAAGGAAACATTATTAAGAAGTTCCAGGTCCACAAGGACGATACCGGCTCGCCGGAAGTGCAGGTGGCTATTTTAACCCGCGAGATCGAGAAGGTTTCAGAGCATCTGAATGAGCATAAAAAGGACAACCACTCACGACGCGGATTGCTCAAGATGGTTGGTAATCGCCGCAGACTTTTACGGTATCTGAAAGCCGAAGATGAAAAGCGCTGGGATAAGCTGACCGATAAACTGAAGCTTACAAAATAATTAATTCCGCCAAGTGCTAGCAAGCAAAGAGGCTGTATTAGGCTGTAACCATCCCAGCGAAAGCTGGGATCCACTACACTAATTATCACCAAAAGGTTTTAATAGTTGAAGTGGACCCCGGATCAAGTCCGGGGTGGAATTATCGCCTAGTACAACTTCTGTGCTCAAAAGCACAACCGCGGACAAGGGTTTATAAATGAAAAAAGGCAAAGTAGAGTTGGATTTAGCCGGTAAACCATTTTCAATGGAAACCGGCGAGTTAGCGTTGCAGGCTGATGGCTCGGTTTTGGCTAAATTGGGCGACACGGTGGTTTTGGCCACTGCTGTCATAGGTAAAAACATCCGCGAGGGTATGGAATATTTTCCTCTCCTGGTTGATTATGAGGAACGGCTTTATGCCGCGGGTAAGATCAAGGGCTCAAGATTTATAAAAAGAGAAGGCCGGGCCACAGACGAAGCTATCCTTTCTGGCCGTTTGATCGACCGCACCATCCGGCCTTTGTTTCCGGACGGCATGCGCAACGACGTCCAGGTAGTCGCCACTATTTTATCCGTTGATGAGGTCAATGACCCGGATGTGGTGGCGGTTACCGCCGCTTCAGCCGCCCTTTGTATTTCCCGCATCCCATTTGACGGGCCTATCGCCGCGGTTCGCGTCGGCCGAGTCAAAGGCCAATTTATACTCAATGCCTCATACAAAGAGCGCGAAGAAGGCGATTTGGACCTGGTTGTTTCCGGTACTAAAGAAAATATTATGATGGTCGAGGCGGGAGCCAAGCAGATCACGGAAGATGATATGATAGCCGCCATCAAATTTGCGCAGCCTTATTTGGCAGAGCTTGTGAAATTGCAAAATGATCTGATCAAACAAGTCGGTGTTGAAAAAATTGAGGTCAAGCTGATCCTGCCGGATGAAAAAATCCTGGCTGAAGTGGCAACTTTTGCCAAAGAAAAATTGATCAAAGCGCTCTATGGCACATTCCCGAAAGAAACGAGGGAACTGCAGGCTAACGAAGTTCGTGAACAAACCCAGGCCCACATTGCCGAAATGTTCAAAGACAACACCGAACTAAATTTGAAACTTCATACGAACCTGGCAATCGATAAATTTACCAAAAAAATCGTGCGCGCAAATATTCTGGAAAAAGAATTGCGGGTAGATGAGCGCAAGCTCAATGCCACCCGGCCCGTATCTTGCTCGGTCGGCGTCCTGCCCCGCACCCACGGATCCGCACTGTTCAATCGCGGCGAAACCCAGATCCTGACAACTGTCACTCTTGGCTCATCCGGCGACGCGCAAATCTTGGACGGCATGGAAGACTTTACAGTGGATGGTACAGTTAAAAGATATATTCACCACTATAATTTTCCCGGCTATTCTGTGGGCGAGGTCGCTCCGAACCGGGGCCCTGGCCGGCGCGAGGTCGGACACGGCGCTTTGGCCGAGCGTGCGGTAGAAGTTGTCATGCCTCCTAAAGAAAAATTCCCATATACATTGAGGTTGGTTTCCGAAGCCCTCAGCTCCAACGGCTCTACCTCCATGGCCTCTACTTGCGGGTCGACTCTGGCCCTGATGGATGCCGGCGTGCCGATCGAGACCATGATCGGCGGCGTGGCCATGGGTTTGGTGCTGGATCCCGAGAGCGGGAAATTCAAAGTGCTGACCGACATACAAGGCATTGAAGATGCCAACGGCGACATGGATTTCAAAGTTACCGGCTCTGACAAAGGCATTACCGCCATGCAAATGGATGTGAAGACGAAAGGCTTGACTGTGGAGATTCTCGATCAGGCCTTAAAGCAGGCAAAAGATGGCCGTCTGCATATTTTATCGGTCATGAGAGAAACTATTGCCGCACCCCGAGCCGAAATGTCTCCCTTGGCTCCCAGAATTGAAACCATGCAGATCAATCCGGAAAAAATCCGCGATGTCATAGGCTCGGGCGGCAAGATTATCAATAAGATCATTGCCGACACGGGAGTGAAGATTGATATTGAAGATTCAGGATTGGTCCTGGTTACCTCAAACAATGCCGAGGCCATGAAGAAAGCTTTGGAGATAATTCACAACTTGACCCGCGACATTAAGATCGGCGAAGTGTTTAAAGGCAAAGTTGTCCGGATCATGGATTTCGGCGCTTTCGTCGAACTTGCCGGCGGCAAAGACGGTATGTGCCATATTTCTGAATTAGCTTGGCACCGAGTGGAGAAAGTAGAGGACGTGGTCAAACTCGGCGATGAACTGGAAGTGAAAGTTGTGGAAATCGACCACATGGGCAGGATTAATTTATCCCATAAAGTTTTAATTCCCCGCCCGGAAGGCGGGACAATTGATGAGAGGCCGTACGACCGCCCGCGCCGGGACAACGGCCACGGCGGCGGGGGCGGCAGGCATTTCGCCGGAAGACATTAGAATTACTCGCTACTTTTTTCTAGAAAAAAGTAGCGCAAAAAAGTCGCGACCTGCGAAAAATTTACCAGAATTTTTCGTTGACGGCGACAGATTGGCGCAAGTCTAATCGACGGCGCCAGTCGCTAACCCAGCGCCGCCAACTTCAAATTCTGACTAAATTTTTCAAACGGTCGCAAGGCTTAATTTTTTAAAGTCGCCAATCCGGGGGCTTTTTGTCGAAGACTCCGACCTCGACATTGTCGAGCGTCGGAGGTATTCTTAAATTATGCTAACTACTTACGAAACAAATGGAAAAATCATTGAGTATCCCGGCATGGGCTCGTGGCATTTTATTGCCGTACCGGAGAAAGAGTCGGCTAGCATCAAGGCGACTTTTGGAGACATGAAGAGAGGCTTTGGCTCACTTCGCGTGATTGCCTCTGTGGGCAAAACCAAATGGAAAACCTCGATCTTCCCGGACACTAAGACAGCAACTTATCTTTTGCCGCTGAAAAGCGATGTGCGAAAAAGAGAACGGGTAAAAGCCGGAGATACGATCCAGTTCAGTATAGAAATTTTAGTCTGAAATAAAAATCGCCAATCCGCCAGCTGGCGGAGGCGGCCCGTCCGAACGGCTGAAGCCTTTCAGCCGGGCGGGCTTTTTGGTACAATTATTGCATGAGTGAAAAAGGTCAGGAGAAATACCGGGTGTCTATTCCGGACGATGATATGCCCGGATGGATTGAAGCCTTGCGAGAAGGCGGTTTTGACCAACCGGAAATAGACGATATTTTGTCTTATCTTAATGCTACTTATTTTGAATTCAAAGGCGCCGGATTAGTGGATAAGGAACTTCAGTCTACGGTTGATTATATTCAAAGGACATATAAAAGACCTGTAACACCCGAACAGAAAGAATATCTTCGAAAAGGAATCGAAGAGCGATTAAAGCCTAAGTAATTTTTTAAAGTTGCCAGATCGGCGCCCGCCTGCCTGCCGGCAGGGCTTTTCTGATAAGACAAAACATAATGAAATCAAAACCATATTTTATATATTTGCTCGAGTGCAAAGATAGAACCATTTACACCGGCATTGCCAAGGATTTGGCTCAAAGATTTTTATTGCATAAAGCAGGCAAGGCGGCGAAGTATACAAGAAGCCGAGGCGTGAAGCGGATGATTTATTTCGAAACCCACAAATCCCGTTCAGCCGCCCTGAAGCGCGAATGGGAAATTAAAAAACTCTCCAGAGCCGCCAAACTGGTTTTGGTTAAAAAAAAGACCGCGAGGACCCTCCAGGGCGCGCGGTTTTGAGCTATGTTACTCGGAATACAACTCGATTGCCCGATAGCCGTATTGCCGGACCACGCTCGTAACCCGATCATTGTCATATGGGGTCACGATCAGCGTCGCTCGGATTCTGCTCGGGTTCGGGAAATCGGCGAATCTGCTTACGTCGATTCGCATCCGCTCGTCATGCTTGTTGAAAGGTTTGAACACACTGTAAGCCGGCGGCGTCGACATCAGGATACCTTCCTTCGTGTGCGGACGGTCCTGGTAGACTTCGAACAGACGAAGCGCCGGCTCACTGTCATCGTGTTTTTTCCTTGCGAAACGGACGAAAGGAAGCCAGTGGATCCACTCACCGATCTTTTCCCCGTTGGCCAGAATGAACCCGATCTCCTTGTCGGCTGGCTGAAGCGTGGACAGGTAGAGGATACGAAGGGGCCCTCCGGGTATATCGTAGAAGAGGGATTGGTCGATTTCGCTTCCGTCCATGAGCTTGCTGTCGACCATGTTTTCTCGGTAACCCGACTTACCCATGAACGTAACGAAGAGTCTGGCATCCGCATGGTCCAAGTCGTGAAAATAAACGCGGTCGGCGTGAGTGGTTATGAAATCGACGTTGATCGGCCGAGCCCGGACCTGCTTATCGGGAATCTTCACGACGTAGTTGCCCGCGCTGCACGACAGAAACATCTGATGAGTAATATAGTTGGCAATTACAGAGAATACGGGCACTCCGCGGCGGATGCAGGTGACTGCCGAAGAAGCGCCTGAAATTGCCGCAATCCCCCCGAATCTTTTTTCCCAGTCTTTTTGGAATTCGGGCTTCCGGAAAATATCGCCGACCTTCGAGGTTTTGTCATCGACCGAATCGAGGGCTTCTTTCAGCTGCCGGGACCTGTCGGTCGGGTCGCAAAAAAAGATTGTCCGGTACTTGCTTCTGTCATCTGATTCGAAGAAGTACCCGTTTGCCTGTCCGGTTTCCTCGGTGATCACGACCGAATGGTCGTCATACCGTTGAAGGTGGCGAACTATATTTATTTCCGGCCCCGCGTCCAGGCTTAAAGTGTCGCCTTTGCCGTAGGTTAAAACTTGCCTGAGAGCTTCTTGGGCAGAGGAGCCCATGAGGCTCCAGAACGCCGAAAGTATGGCTTGAATGACTGCGTTGCAGTGACTCTTTTCGATTCCTTTCATATAGCCTCCTTCAGGCATTGAGGGTACGATTATATGAACCCTAGCATAACACCGGCTGATTGTAAAAATCAAAGGTAAGAGGTTAAACACGATGATTTTATAAAAAACGCACTTGCCGCCGGTTTTCTTTATTTTTGCTAAACTGAAGAAATGGTAAACTATGAGATTAAAACTAGCTTTCGGGCAAGGCACTTAAGGATAGTAGTGTATCCCGGCGGCCGGGTGGTAGTGACTAAGCCTGAAAGAATATCGGTTGCCAGGGCTGAACAATTCGTGAAATCTAAATCCAGTTGGATAAAAAAGAACATCGCGAAGCTTCAAAACAAGAAAGCCATTCCGACTCATACTTTAAGCAAGCATCAGGTTTTAGAATTTGTTCGATCCCGGGTAGATATTTACAACCGTTATTATAATTTTTCGCTCAACAAGATCAGCATCAAAGATCATAAAAGTTTATGGGGGAGCTGTTCGAGGCGCCGGAATCTGAATTTCAATCAGCGGATCGCCAGCTTGCCTCTCAATCAGGCCGACTATATCATCGTGCACGAACTTTGCCATTTGAAAGAATTTAACCATTCGGTAGTATTCTGGGCGCTGGTAGCGCAGACTATTCCGGACTACAAACTCATCAAAAAAGAGCTTAGAAAATATTCTTTTGGACTTGATGAATAATACTGAATCCATCGAATTTGCGAGGAGCCTAGTACCAGCGTTCGGTACAAGGCGACGAAGCAATCTATTTTTTGGAACAGACTGCCACGCGGCCGCTAAGCCTAAGGCTTGATGAAATCGGCCGCTCGCAGATTCGCGGAATTTTTAGAATCAACCTACCAGTTACTTACTTAAGGGCAAATATTCTGCTATTCTGCTATTATAATCACCTATTCATTAATCCATAACTTTTATGACCGACGAGACTACGCATCAGGAAGAATTTAAAGTTTCAGGCCAGGAACTGAAAGAAAAAGTTAAACAACTGATCCAAGCCGGAAATGCCAGGAAAATTATTATCAAAAATGAAAAAGGCGATTCGGTGCTTGAAATTCCTTTGACGTGGGGCGCGGTCGGAGTGATTTTGGCCCCAGCTTTGGCGGCTGTGGGCGGAATCGCGGCTTTGCTTACGAACTGCACGATAGTGGTTGTGAAAAAATAATTTACTATATTTTTAGTCATGAGCATGCTCATGACTAATTTTAATTTTGTTTCAGCTGTTTTCTGCGGATGAGGGCCATAACCACAAATGCGGAATTGGCGAAAACCAGATAGGCAAAGAACAGCCAGGTATTCAGGTTATAGGTTTGTAAAGCAAAAATTCCCACCAGGGACTTGAGCGCGGAGAAAAAATATTCTATTAAAGTTTCGCTGAAAGGGTGATGGAAGGTTTTACGGAAAGTGATCGAGAAGGCGGCCGCATCGGTTATGATCAGAAGAATTGTCGAGGACAGGGGATTTTTGGTTAGGCGCCAGAGAACCAAAGAGACAAGCGCTGCCGCAAACAGCAGCCAGTCGATCCGATGAAATTCTTTTACTCCTTTTTTAACGGATAGTCCGGCAACAATAAAACAGGCCAGCGCCGTAAAGCCCGTCACCCAAGCGCCGGCTCCCGCTTTTTGGTTGATCTGGATGGCAAGGATGATTGATTCGATCAGACCCCAAAGAAACCAGGAAAAAAAATGGGGTTTTGTTTCATTTTTGAAAATGTCCCGTATATAAGGAACATATCCTATAAACCCGATCGCGATAGCCGCGTATCCCAGATAGATTTTATAATCGGTCATGCCTGAATTTTAGCACACAGGGTTGGGCGCTCGACCCTTCGCGCGGTGGGCGAGTGTTCGGGCCGTATGCTAAACTCGATTCCATTAATCTGACGTGATCGCATGAATATTCGAAACAAGATCGAAGGACTTAAGGAAGTCT
>JBDTSL010000010.1:0-27054 GCA_039931165.1 Candidatus Doudnaibacteriota bacterium | reverse complement strand
TCGAACCGGTCACCTCTTCCATGCCATGGAAGCGCTCTACCAAATGAGCTAAGGGCCCAAAACTAAACTAGTCCGTTTTTCTTTTTTTGCTGAAAACGTACAGATACAAAATCTCCAGAATGCCCAGTGTGTTAACAATAAGCAACACTACAAACCAGCCGGTGTCTGAGTGGCGCGCGGCGCGCCATAACGCCAAACCTTTCCAGACCAGTGACCATAATACCGCCAGAACAATAAACGGGACCAAGAACTCAAACCCGAACGGATTTCCCATCGGACCATAGTAACTTTGAAACCAATGCATATGATTTTGATTAATTTTTTTTTATTGAATAAACATCTGGTGAGCCCTGAACCAATCGCTCCGCTCGGGTACACGGCATGAACTATTCGCCAACGCTGTTTGGCTTTAGCCATGAACTTGAGAGAACATCAGTTCGCGAATAGTTCATGGTGTCCTCGGTAGGAATTTCACCCACACACCAATGGTCCTCTCGGAGGGAATCGAACCCCCATTTTATCCTTAGGACGGATCTGTTCTATCCATTGAACTACGAGAGGAAGTTTCTCTCATTGGTGTGGGGGCGGGTATCCATTGAACTACGAAGGCTCGATTCAAGCGGACTTGAACTTTAGTCTATAATTTTTCACGATATTTTTCAAGGAACTCCGGGAACTGTGAATGGCTTGGTTTGGGCAGAGCATTTAACGTAAACCAGCCGATCGCGTCAAACTTATGAGGCTCTCCTA
Source organism: Candidatus Doudnaibacteriota bacterium (assembly GCA_039931165.1). Taxonomy (GTDB): domain Bacteria; phylum Patescibacteriota; class Doudnabacteria; order UBA920; family O2-02-FULL-48-8; genus JBDTSL01. Next base: position 26,304 of record JBDTSL010000010.1, on the reverse strand, counting down.
TTTTGACATTATTGGCATCAATCAAAACTTTGTAGTCCAGGCCTATCCAATGGGTTTTTTGCCCATTATGTTCGCGGCGAACATCACGGAATCCCAAAAACTCAAAACTTAAAACCTCGGCATTATATTCTTCCTTGATCTCTTTTCGCAAAGTGTCTTCAACCGTGTCTCCAAATTCCACTCCCCCGCCCCCGATGTCCCACCGGCCTTGTTCATCCCGCGCATTAGCGCTTCTTTTGGCCATCAAAACATTTCCTTTGCCGTCATGACAGAAATACACAACTGCGATACCTATATGATCAACTCCTTTTTTCATGGTCTTCAATTATTATGCTTTATAAAGTATAATACATTGGATAAATTGTTTAAACGGGGTGTCGTATACCGGTAGTACGCACGCCACGCCCCCACATCATTTTTATCGGGATGTAGTATACCGGTAGTACACACGCTTCGGGTGCGTGAAGACCGGGTCCGATTCCCGGCATCCCGACCAAAAAAACAGTATATTATATGGTGTGGGGGTGAAGGTGCGTGTAGACTGGGTTCAATTCCCAGCACCCCGACCAAATAACGCTCGGACCATTTGTAAAAGGATAATTACTACGCCAAAAGCGTTTTTTTATTTCCCCGGACGAGACGAAACGCCAGGTGTGTCAACTGAAGTATATTTCTTGCCTTTAGGCAATTTTTAACTTCGGTGGGGTGACACAACTCTGGCGTTAATTCTGCGACTAGGTGTGGGCATTCCTATCCTCAACAAAGATTAGATGGACTTGAGTTGGCTAGCGAACTGCCTGGCCATGAGGTCTTGAGCTAGCTTTCCAACGATCTTCAGTTGCTCATTTTGGAACTCCTCCTCGTCGATGAGCTCGTCCTGAAGCTTGAACCACTGCTCGTACGTCATTTCGGCTTCATTAGGTTTGTCGCGAAGCAATCGGCCCTGAATGAGCAAACGATTCTTGTCGGACATCCTAGTCACTGTAACCCTCCTTTCAAGGTTATAGATAAGTAATATTTACCATGTCTGCTTGGATCTTTCAAGTCCAAATTTCTAACAACATATATCCTTTGCTATATAATTGAAGAGTTGAACTAGGATTAATAGAATCAAAATAATGTTTCACGTGAAACAATTTATAAAAAAGCTAATGAATTTAAAGATTCACGAGCTAATATTTTACATTTTTCTTTTTCTGCTGCCAATCCAAACTCGGATACTTTACAAGCCGGACTTAGCATATATTGGTTGGTATTTTAATTACCACTTGGCACTATTTGTTTACCTGACAGATCTGATCCTGATTTTATGTTTCATAATGTGGCTGGCATTTGATCGGCCTTTCCTAAATGGACCAAAAAAAATCGCATCTGCGAGGCAATCCAAGGCTCTATTAGAGGCCGAAGCAGCCGATTCAAAAGATCAGATTGCTTCGTCGCCTAATGAGAATCCACTCCAGGCTCCTCGCAAATACGATTTCCGCTTATTTTGGCTTATATTAGCCTTTTTTTTGTTGATTATCGCAACTTTGTTCCATGTGAAACATCTATATTTCGGCTTATATGAGGCTATAAAATGGGTTGAGGTGTTATTTTTGCTCTATTATGTTTCTCAAGTCTTAAGGACTAAATCGCAATTCATAATTGCTTCAACAATGTTGTTTGTTTCAGCAATTATTCAATCAATTATTGGTCTCTTTCAGTTTCACGTGCAACATACGCTGGGTCTGTCTATTTTGGGAGAATACATTGCGCCATTAGGAACATCTGGGCTGGCAAACCTACAGATCGGTTCAGATAAACTTATCAGAGCTTATGGAACAATGCCTCACCCGAATATTTTGGGGGCTTTTCTGGTTTTTGGCTTAATTACCGGACTTTTTATTGTTTCATCAGGCTTTGGAAGACTTCAGCCTTCCAAAGATGGGGATCTAAAGACCTCCGCTACACAATACTTTGGATTTCTGGGGATCGGAGTGATATTACTCGGAATTTTTGTAACTTTCTCACGATCAGCCTGGTTTGGAACTGCCATTGTACTATTAAGCTTTGTTTGGTATTTCTGGACTAAAAACAGGCGCAATTTGGCTCTTTCGATCATATTGGTAACACTTGTTTCATGTGCAACAATTCTGTTATTGGCTCCCCAAACGCTCAAGTCCAGGGTAATTGATGCTAACTCAGTCAGTATCTTAGATCGGGTCTTTTTTGATCAACTAGGGATTGGTTTGATTATACAGAACCCTCTGTCCGGCACAGGAGTTGGCAACTATATATATGCATTATCAGACAAATACCATTTGGATGCCTGGCAATATCAGCCTCCCCATAATATTTTTATTTTTATAGCGGCCGAACTGGGTGTTGTCGGATTGATTTTGTTCATTTTGATTTTGTTTGAGATTTTCTCTAGAGTAAACAATGTGCCACGTGAAGTACTTACTTTTAGTATCATCTTGACTGGTCTCATTTTTTTACTCATGGGGCAGTTCGATCATTATTTTGTTACAATTCAGCAGGGGAGGCTGATGTTTTTCACGGTGTTGGGAATGATTGCGGCTTTGCCGAATTTAAAAGAAAATAATCTGTAGCGGAGATCTTAAGACCTCCATCATGGAAGACTAAAGTCTTCCGCTACGCAAATTTAATGCTAAAAAATTTCATCAAAAAATTTATTCCGCATTTTCTGCTGGACTGGTACCATTTATCACTGGCGCATTTGGCCAATTTTATTTATGGCAAGCCTTCCGAAAAACTGATCGTGATCGGGGTCACGGGCACGAACGGAAAAAGCACAACTGCTAATTTGATCTCAAAAATTTTGGAAGAAGCGGGTCCGCCAGCCGGCGGAAAAACCGCCGTGTCATCCACGGTCAGTATTAAAGTAGGGGACCGGGAGCGATTGAATCCAAAAAAAATCACCATGCCCGGCAGATTTTTTTTGCAAAAATTTTTGGCGGATGCGGTTAAGGCCGGATGTAAATTTGCGATAATTGAATCGTCCTCTGAAGGAATTTTACAGCACCGGCAAGTGGGCATCCATTACGACTGCATGGTGTTTACCAATCTCACTCCCGAGCATATCGAAGCTCATGGAGGTTTTGAAAATTACAAAAAAGCTAAACTGGAATATTTCCAGGAGTTGGAAAAATCAGGACATAAAATTATCGATGGCAAAAAAATTCCCAAAATAATTGTTGTGAATGCGGACGATGTGCATGCAAAAGATTTTTTGAATTATAAAGTGGATCAAAAAATTTCTTACAGTAAATCAAATCTAAACAATATAAAAAACAGCGAGCGAGGAATATCTTTCTCCTTTAATAATCTTGAGTTCAATCTGAAATTAAAAGGAATTTTTGATTTTTATAATGCTCTTGCGGCCATTGCAACCGCAAAGGCTTTCGGCGTTGATCCTCAAACATCCAAAAAGGCTTTGGAAAAAGTTCCAAACATTCCCGGACGCGTTGAACTCATTGAGGAAGGGCAGAACTTCAAAGTCTTAGTGGATTACGCTTACGAACCGGAAGCCATGAAACAGCTTTATGCCACAATTAAATCTTGGCCGATAAAAAAAATCATTCATGTCCTCGGGCCCACTGGCGGGGGTCGCGATCGAGCGCGACGGCCGGTGCTGGGAAAATTAGCGGCAGACAATTCGAATACCGTGATCCTAACCACTGATGATCCGTATGATGATGATCCGCAGAAAATAATTGACGAAATGGCGGCAGGCGCTCCCAATGCTTTGAAAATTCTGGACCGCAGGGAGGCTATCGCGAAAGCGATTTCTTTAGCGCAGGAAAACGATCTGATCCTGATCACGGGCAAGGGCGCGGAACAGACCATGGCGGTTAAGAACGGCTACATTCCCTGGGATGACAGGGAAGTGGCCCGGGAAGAGTTGAGAAAAATCTAGAATATCTTTATAATCAACGTATTATGGCAAAAAATAACCCTGTGCTGATTCGCAATGAAGAGGATGAGTACCGCCAGGTCAGTCGCGATCTGAACTTTGTGGTCGCCATGAACCTGATTTTTTTGGTTCTTCTGCTCGGTCTGTTTTTCTTCAACCGTTCAACCGGCCGCGTAGATGCCTTCTTTTCACATTTGCTGAAATTTTAATTGGGCTTATGGTCTAGTGGTATGACGCCACATTCGTCCCCCCGATATTTTTTCCGGGCCCGTAGTAAAGTGGTATTACGCGGCATTCGCATTGCTGAGGCGGGAGTTCGATTCTCCCCGGGTCCACCATAAGAGCCCGGAAAAAATATCGGGACATTGTGGAAGCGCCAGTTCGATTCTGGCTAAGTCCACCATTAAAAAAATAAATGAAAAAAATTATTTTCACTTTTCTTTTCGCCGCAGCTTCTTTACTCTTTTACGCGGTTTTTCCGGCTTCGGCTTTGGCGGCTGTCACGCATCCTGCCGGGACCTTGGTTGAAAGCGGGGGAACGGTCTGGCAGATCAATGAAACCGGCGATGGCCGGCTGTTGATCGAATCTCCAGAAAAATTTTTTTCCAACAGGCTATCATTTAATTACGTGGTGCCTGCTTCCGCATCCGATCTGGCGTTGCCCCAGACCGGAACTTTGCCCTGGGGCGACGGCGTATTATTTTTGGACCACGGGGTGATATACCAGGTCAGTCAGGGAACAAAACACGGTTTTACATCGGGAGCGGCTTTCCTCGGACAGGGTTTTAGCTTCGGCATGGCTAAAACCGGAAATCTTTCGGCTTTGCCCGAAGGCCAGCCGATCTCCCTGGCAGGAGCAGGCCATTTGCCAGGAACTTTTGTCCGTACTCCGGCCGGTGCGGTTTTTCTGCTGACATTCAGCGGCAGCATGGCGTTTCCGTCAGCTGCGGTATTCTTTTCACAAGGCGGGAAATTTAGTGACGCTGTCTTGACGAACTCTGCGGACATTATTTCCGGCGCGGCGCTGGCGCCGTATAGGACCGGAACAATTGTCAATGATAACGGAGCGATTTGGGTCACAAAACAAACCACCAAACTCGGCTTTCCCAGCGCCGACTGTTTCCTGAATTTCGGATTTAACTTTAGTTTGGCTTTTACCGGCAGTACTGCGGATTTAAGCCAGGCCGGGACTATTTGCGGCGACCCGGTCGGGATTATTCCGGTGCCGGTCTCTCCGACCGGTGTCAGTTCGTATTCCAGTTCTATCGTAAGCAGTAGTGTGGGAAATTTCACAGTGCAAGCAGAAACTTTTGACCTGGCCTCGGGCAAAATTCGGGTCATAACCGATACGGCGGCCGACCGAGATTGCGCCGCGGATTGCCCGGCTGCTCCTCTTGATGCTTTTTTGACCGCCAACGGCGGCCAGGCAGGGACGAATGGCTCTTATTTTTGCCCTCCTGATTACCCTCCCTGCGCGGGAAAGATCAATACCTTCAACGCTAAAGTTATAGACACCGGCATTGCCACGCAAATTAACGCCAATAATAACTTTGGCGAAGATTTCCCGTTTATTACTTTCGATGCCAATGGGCAGGCCAAGTATTACAATCAATGGATAGATTATAAAAATTCAGGCACAGCAGCTGCGGCCGGAATCGGCTATTATGGACTGGTCGGGGGAGGCGCGGTTACCTTAAACACCAATTTATTGGACGATAAACAAAAAACTTCCAAGGGAACTCAGGGCGCGATCGGCTTGAAAGGCTCAACCCTGTATTTGGTCCATGTCCTGGGCGCGACAGTACCCGAGGAAGCCGCGGTGTTGCAAAGTATGGGTTTGGACAACGCCTTGCTGCTGGACGGCGGAGGTTCGACTGCCATGATCTACAACGGCGTATATAAAGCCGGCCCCGGGCGCAATCTTCCAAACGCAATCGTTGTGAAAATTTTACCCTAAATCCTCCGCGGATAAGAACTGCTTAAACTATGAATTTAAATTATATAAATTTCGGCCTGGCTGTCATATTACTACTGCTGGTAGCCTGGCAATTCGTAAAACTGAACAAACTTGACCGAATGCGAAAGGAATTTTTCGCCTCCGGCCTGAAAAAAGACCTGGAACAAATTCTGATCGATCAAAACCGTTCTCTTACCAAAATCGGCCAGGAACTTAAGGAGCTGGACGACAGCCTGACCCGGCTTTATAAAGACAATCGCTCGAATATCCAAAAAATCGGATTTATGCGCTTTAATCCTTTTGAAGACGCTGGCGGCAATATCAGTTTTGTTCTGACAATGCTTGACGCAGCGGATAACGGTATCATTATTTCGTCCCTGCACGGCCGGGAAGGCACCCGCATTTATGCCAAATCGGTAAAAGGAGGATTGTCCGAATCGCAATTAACCGAAGAAGAAAAAGAAGCTATTAAAAATGCGGACTGAAACTCTAAGCACTAATTCCTAAACTCTAAATAATATCCAAATTCGAAATAATAAATATTAAAACCGTTTGTTGCTTGGAATTTATAATTTATTTAGGATTTAGTCACCACAAGGGTGATTATAAAAAATTAGGATTTAGGATTTCACGTTTTATGGCTAGACAGGAACAAAACCCGGAAACTATTGTGGCCTCCTCGATGCGGATCGAAGGAGAGCTTAAAGCCAACGGCAACGTCAAGATCGACGGCGTGGTTTCGGGCAAAGTCCAAACTTCCCAGGATATTCTGGTCGGGCCCAATGCCCAGATCGACGCCGACATAATCGCGGCCAATGCCATAATCGGCGGCATCGTCAAAGGCAACATCATGGTGAAAGAATCGCTGCTGCTGCTGGAAACAGGCAAGGTCATAGGCAATATCAGCTGTTCGAAGCTCGGCATCAGGGAGGGGGCGTATTTTTCCGGCGCTTGCAAGATGCAGGAACCAAAAATAACAGAACAAGAATCTCAAAATTAGGTATAAAGGGGTTAGTATAAAGTATAAAGGCCCTTTATACTTTATACTTTATACTTTTTCCATGTACTACTACATAGTAGATCCGCAGAAAATTTCACAAAGAGAATTCGAACGAGTACAAAATCTTTTGTACTCGTCTTTGTCTGAGTTCCGGGTTTCGGGCGAGGTCATGAGATCGACCGGACTGCGCACCATCAATCAGCTGGTGGAAAACGCTTTTTCTCACGGGGCAAAAACGATCGTGGCCGTGGGTTCCGACGATACCCTGCATGACGTGATCAACGCGATTAAATCACGGGAGATGACTGTCGGCTTCATTCCGATTTTTGAAACCGAGATAGGGGAGATGCTGGGATTGAAAAACATTGAACAGTCAGCCAAAACTATCGGACTCAGAAGACTTGCGGAGTTTGATCTGGGATCGGTCAACGGAAATTATTTCTTATCTAAACTGACGTTCGGCCTGGGCACAAAAACGAATGCGGGATTATTTAATTTCAAATTGATCCAATCGCTTTTCACACTGCCCATTTTTGAGGTCAAGTTCTCGGTCAACGGTCGATACCAGGCAAGCACGAAAGTCGTCAGCGGAATAATCACTATCAACCGCAATGCCGAAGCAGAGGCCGAAGTAATGCTCCTACCCAAACTTTCCAGGGCAAAAACTTTTCGCTACCGCAAGCAGATACTTTCAGGCGATTACCGGCAGATCTCGGAAGCTTCAATTATTCAAGCCAACAAGATAGAAGTATCAGTCCCGGCAGGTTTGCCTCTTCGCGTTGGCGGGCGAGTGATCGCGAAAACTCCGGCAACAATCGAGATCCTGCCCAAGGCATTGAAGCTAATTGTCAGCAGAGACAGGAAATTATAGAAATAAAATATAAGATAAAAGATGGTTTAGTTCTTGACAGACTCTTCAGGTGTGATATGTTTATAAAGTCAGCAAACAATTAAAAAGAAACAAATGCAAAATTTCAATAAAATGCGAATTTTACCGCTAATGGCGGTTATTTTGTGGGTTGTAATGGGCGGGACTTCGGCCTATGCGGCAGGCCCAAGTCTGGGGACAGCAGGCAATTTTACGGTTCTGGCCGGAACTGCAGTGACATGTACCGCCCCCGGAACGATCAACGGAGATGTGGGCGTTGTTCCTCCTGGTGCCTTCACGAATTCCACCGGCTGTGTGATTTCCGGCGCTGTACCCCCGGCGACAGACGCGGCCTCAGTGGCAGCTTATGGCGATTTTCTCAATGCTTACGCTAATATTGGAAACAGCACCAGCACTCCGTGCGGTGTAACCTTGCCCAGCACACTCTCAAACGTGACGCTTACACCTGGTGTGTACTGTACGGATGCGGCTTTGACATTGTCCGGTATCTTGACCCTAGACGGACTGGGTGACCCAAATGCGGTCTGGATTTTCAAAATCGGAATCCTTGGAACCGGCGCGCTTACCGGCACCGACTTCTCGATGGTTATGACTAACGGCGCATCGGCTTGTAACGTATTCTGGCGGGTCGCCGAGGCTGCAACATTTACGACATCTAGTTTCCAGGGCACTATTCTTACGGGTGCGGACATCACGATTAACGGCGGAACCTTAAATGGGAATCTTTTAGCGGGTGGATCGGGCACGACCGCTATTCCGGCTGGTGCCGTGACTATGACCGGAGCTACGGTCTCAGGTTGCGGACAGCCAACACCTCCGAATACCGGCAGCATTTCAGGTATGAAGTTCAATGACCTGAATGGCAACGGTAAAAAAGGCCCGGGAGAACCAGGGCTTGCGAACTGGACCATCACGCTTACAAATCAGGCCGGTGTTGTGACTTCTGCGGTGACCGACGCAAGCGGCAACTACACTTTCTCAAACCTAGCAGATGGAACTTACGCGGTCAGAGAGGTTAATCCCCAACCTTGCAAGACAAAAGACGATGATGACAAGAATCATGGCAACAACAGTAAAAATAACGACAACAAAGCGACATTTTGCTGGATGCAGACAGCCCCTGCTGCCGGCAGCTACACTGTGACTATAGCCAACGGCGCGCAAGTCACGGGTCAGGACTTCGGCAATCATATGGTCAAGAAATCCAAAGAAAAAGAGTGCGACAAGGATCATCATAATGACCAGAATAACAAAGGTTCACATGAAAACAACAATGGCCAGTGCAAGGATGATCACCATGATAACGACGATCACGGCGGAAACAATGATCACCATGATAACGACATGGACAAAAATAATAAAAGCAAAAAATAACAGGTTTGAGTATAAAATTAAAAACTAATTTTATACCGAAAGCCAGGCGGACCTCGCCTGGCTTTAAATTTTATAAATTAACATAAACTATGATAAAATATAACCAGGAGCGTTTTACGCTGCCATTATTGCTTATAGCGGTTATGGTCGCGGTTTACGCGTATAATGCCAGTTCAAATTTAAATAATAACCGTAATAATTATCGTATGCCATATCAAATAAATATCATCAGCGAAACAACTAATAACACCTACTTCCGCCGGGTGCTGTTTACCGGCCAAAGAAGCCAGCTCGTGATAATGAGCATTCCGCCGGGCGGGGAAGTCGGCGAAGAGACGCACGAACACGTAGAGCAGGCATTATTTTTCCTAAGCGGAACAGGCGAGGCATCCTTGAACGATAAGAAATCCGAGGTCAAGGCAGGCGACGTGGTGGTGGTCACTCCCGGCACCAAGCATAATTTCATCAATACCGGCAAAGAAGATCTGAAAATCTACACTATTTATTCGCCGCCAAATCATATTGAAGGCAGGATCCACAAAACCAAAGCCGATGCGGACGCCGACACTGCCGATGAAGATTTCGGCAATAATGTGAAGTGATATTGTTAATCAGTTTATAGAATAATAGGCATACTAATATTTATTTAAGGGTCTTGAAAAATAAGGCTGTTTTGAATATAATCAACAGGTAAATTTGCGCGGGTGGCGAAATGGCAGACGCACCACCTTGAGGTGGTGGCGCCCGCAAGGGCATGGAGGTTCGACTCCTCTCCCGCGCACCAAGGGTGATTAGCTCAGTGGTAGAGCGTCTCGTTTACACCGAGAAGGTCGTAGGTTCAATCCCTACATCACCCACCAAAAAAATGATAAAATAACAAAGTGCCTCGGTAGCTCATTGGTAGAGCGCAGCCCTGAAGAGGCTGGCGTAGTCAGTTCGATTCTGACCCGAGGCACCAAGCGGGTATGGTTCAGTGGTAGAACATTGCCTTGCCAAGGCAGAGATGCGGGTTCGATTCCCGCTACCCGCTCCAAAAAAAAGCCCCATTAAATGGGACTTTTTTTATTAAAATTAAGCAGCATGCCTAATTGACAAAATCACTATTTTGTGCTAAGATTAGCTGTTTTGATACAATACATTATTATAGACTTAAACATTCCATGAATAAACCACTAACTATAGTAATGTTCCCGAAAATCCAGATTGATACTGCAATCGCGTATTTTCTTTTACAGAACTTTGGAGAAGAAAAATTCCCGGGTATCAAGCAGGCAAACCTTGAGTTCTGGATGGAATTACCCGCTGAAAAAACCTTGGACCAATTGGAACAAGAAGGCTACATCCTGATTGATTTAGGCAACAGCAAATTCGACCATCATCGCTTAGGACCGGAAAATACGAAGATATCGACCGCACATATAGTGGCCCAGTATTTAGAGATTGAAGAGAGGCCGGATCTGCAAAAAATGCTGGAGTTCGCCAGGCGAGACGACTTGGAAGGTATGGGCACGATCTCAAAAGATACCATCGACCGAACTTTTGGACTTTCTGGATTACTGACAACACTGAATAAGGCTTTACCGAATAGTTCACAAAAGATCCTTGATGTCATCCTGCCGCTTCTGACAGCTCACCTACTCGAAGAGAACAAACGCCACGAATTGATGCCCAGAGAATATCAGGAACTAAAGTCAATCGGTAAAATTAAGGAGTTTACTGCAACTCAATTAGGCAAGCATCTAAAAATAATTTATGTCGAATCCGACAACCCAGGGCTTGCTGGATATTTAAGAAGCAGGGCCGTCGGCGCTGACCTGGTGATCCAAAAAGCTTCCACCGGACACGTAAATTTTGTCAGCCGCCAACAAACAAAATTGCAGATGAAAAAAATGGCCAGATTGATCAAATTATTGGAAGCCCAGAAAAACGGAATAACTTTACCCATTGATTCTCCTGAAGAATTGGAAAGACCCGGCCGCACCGACAAATTAGCACATTGGTTCTATGATTCGCGCGCCAATACCATACAGAACGGTGGACTTAGCCCGCAAGGGATTCCGGCAACCAAGCTAACCTACGATGATATTGAACAGCTAGTGAAGGACGGATTAAATATTCAGAGAGAAGAAAGATTTACTAAAGATAATCCATATAGAGTTAGTAGGGGAAATGGGGTTGTGTATCTAGAGTGATAGCCAGAAATTGCTCCTGAAAAATCAGGGGCAAAAATGTGGCTAACAGCTAGCCGCCACTACCTGCTGAGGCAGGGGTGCATCGCCCAAGGAGGGCAACAATGATAAGTGGGTCGTATCGGAAAGCAGTACTTCCCGGAAACCCCGTGTTCGACAAAATCGCAGCGCTCTGCGTGCTGATCGAATACATCACAGGCCAGTTGGCCTGGCCGAACGAACTGACACTGGAATACTGGCGCTCCAACGACAATCCCGGCGCGGATACCAAAAAGCGCTGGGAAACCGAAGGGTCGTTCGTCATCGACGTCGGCGAGAAGAAATACCACTCCCGCGGGATCGGCAGCGCCGTGACCGGCGCTATCGAGGACCTGGGAATCAACCTCGATAATCGTGAGGACCTGAAGTGGCTCATGGACGTCGCGGACAGGAACAACAAGACCGGCTACCTCAAAGGATACAGCGCCAAGCATAACATGCCTTACCTGATCCGGGAGCTCTACAAGCCCGGTTCGTTCGTCAACGGAAATACTGCGGTCGAAGCTGGCGCTCACGTCATCTTCACGGCCCTGCGCTACCGGCAAATGAAAAAAGTCGGCAGCTACCCGCGTAGTACGGACGACTTGGCCAAAACGAGCCTGCCATATGTGCCAGCCTCGGACGAGCCCTTCACGCTGGGCAGTTATAAGAAGCAGATGTTCTGCCTCGGCGAATCCCTTCCGGAGATTGAAGCCCGGCTGAAGTTCTGGCTCGACGCCAAGTCCCGAGCGGATAAGGCCGACGCCCGAGCTGCAAAAACAGCAGACGAAAAGGCGACGATCGTTGCCTTTGGTGACGGCAAAAACCTCGCAACTATCCGGACAGACGATGATCGCCTGGCGCGCGCGCTGTTCACCGGAAACCGGCCGCCAGACATCGTCATCGGACAGCCCCGCAACGGTTGCGTCCAGATCCTCAGCAACCGGAAACACCAGGGGAATCCACGGTTTATGAAGTCCGTGGAAAAACTCACGGAGCTGCTGCAAAAAGTAGATAAGGCATCTTGGTTCTTTGATTCCCGCATCGGTGCGGTGATGAACGGGACCAGATCGCTGAAAGAATCCGTTCCCACGATTCTCACGATCGAAGCAATCATCGACATGATCGCGTCAACCGTGGAATTCTAGCAACCAACGTTCCGAGTGATTGTTCTTCCAGAAATGGAAAACTTCACTCGGATCGTTTTCATTTGAGGTGGATTAACAAAGGTTTTTTTATTCTAATCATGCTTAATTGACCCCTTGACAAAGCTGACGTTTTATGCTAACATTGATAGTTGCGTACCCCGTCCTGGCCTCGCGCCAGGCGGGGGCAGGCAACATAAGGTAATAATCAATTACCCTGTGTCCCCGGCTCAAAGCCGCAACAGTTCTTTATTAAGTTATAAAGGTCTAAGCCCAAACCGATTATATCTCTTACTTAATCTTCACTTCAATGTGAGACTAATGTGGATTTCAACCCCAAACTAGGGATTGAGTTCCGGAGACAATAAGTCGGCAAGGACAAACTTCAATGACAAGCCGTTTTGTCTCAGTTGTCCTGATTGCGACATTGGTGATAGCAATAATGCCACCCAGCGCATCAGCTCAAACAGAACAAAACAAAATGCTCGCCTTTGAAATAAAATACTCTGAAATAATTACAATTCCAAAAATTCCTCAAGTTACCGGCTTAGACAATGAACCGGAGAATATTGAACCCGAAGAAACTCCGCCTCCAATTGTTGAAGCTCCAAAACCTAAAAACTATGTTCCCCCCAAAGTTGGAAACGATGAACGTGTCTATATGCATGAACCTGAGATTCGCGAATACATCTGTCCCAAGATAGGCCAGTCGAACTGCAATATTTTTATCGCGGTTCTCAAAGCCGAAAACGGGACACATGAATGTACCCGCGACAACCGAGGGTTAAACAGAAACGGATCAATCGACGTGGGCTTGGCCCAGATCAACTGGAACCCAAGATACAACCCGCCTTATACCATAGAACAACTGCGGGATTGTAAATTCAATCTTGACATCGCCTTGAAAAAGTATGAAGCTAGGGGATTTCAACCCTGGTATGCCTATACGAAAGGCGCTTACAAAAAACATTTACCGGCAGTTCTGGCTTCAGCCAAAGCTTTAGCCCAACCTGCCAATTAAACAAAACTAGTAAAGCCCCCGCATAACGCGGGGGCTTTTAAATTTACTGAAATTGTTGGTGCCTGGGGAGGGAATCGAACCCTCAATCCCTTGCGGGCCTGGGATTTTAAGTCCCATGCGTATGCCAGTTCCGCCACCCAGGCGTTTATTTTTTTGGAGGCCTGAACGGGAGTCGCACCCGTCTACGCGGTTTTGCAGACCGCTCCCTAACTGCTCGGGCATCAGGCCATAAACTCTAAGTATTATATCTTTTTTTCACCAACAAATCCACATACCGACATTGACCCCGTATATCAACTTCGATAATGGTTTTTGTATTTGCTTTTGCCTGAATATAAAGAGATAACTACTATTTACGACCATAAATAGATTAAAGATTATTTACAAAAACCATTAAGGCAAGGGCATCGAAGTTGTATTACGGGGTTGACCAAGAGATATTATTTTGATATGGTTGCTTACGTAACTTGTTGATAAAATTTCTCAAATGGATCTGGATATAATCCGTAAACTAAAATTCCCGCACCTGAAAGCAAACTTTGCGACCCTGGCATTGAAACACAAAATTATTTCGGTTATTTTTTTGCTCAGCATCTTGGTCCAGTTGGCTCCGCATGAAACTTATGCCCAAACAAACGATGCGGTAAAAGACGCCGACTTGGGTCCGCTGCTGGTATTCAACCTCAACGACACCGGATATCAGGATTACTTGGAGATGAAGGGCCAGGAATTAAGCGACCAGTATTATCAGGACCAGCTTCTTCAACAAGACTTAAGATTGCAAAAATTAACCCAAAAAGTACTGATGTACCTCAAGCAGCAGGGCTCTCCGCTGGCGGAATATGCCGGAACTCTGGTGACGCTGCGCAACTGGAAAAAGATCGTGGCGCTGGCCAACGCGGAAAGCGGCATGTGCCGCCACTACCCTGTGGCGAAAGCCAACTGCTGGGGGATAGGGGGCAGTAACCTCTGGAATATGGGCAATAACCTCGGTCAGGGTGTCATCGAAATGAATCATTTTTTGAATAAATATCCCTTGGGCTCACCTGAGAAATATTCACAAATGAGCTTTGACGACATGAACGGGCTGTATAAACAGCCGGCAGCCCAGCATTGGGTAGACAACATCCTGTCGGTATACGACGATCTGGTGGCTATAGAAAATAATTTGTAAAAAAGTATAAAGGGAAAAGTATCAGGTATCAAGGTGAATTTAAAAGGCCGAGTTATTCTCGGCCTTTATACTATTCAGTCGGTTTTGGCTCTGCAGGTTTTACTTCCGGAACCTTAGAGGTTATTGCCCTCAAAGACAATCCCAGACGGTGTTCCTGCGGTTCAATCGAGATGATCTTGAACTCTTTTTCATCCCCGACATTCACGATCTCCGACGGGTCTTTGACCTCTTCGTTTGACAACTCCACCGAGTGGACCAAACCGTAAATGTCTGGGTCCAGCTCGACAAATGCCCCGAATGGCATGACTTTTGTGACTTTTCCTTTAACAATCTGGCCGACCTGGTATTTCTTGATCGATTCAGCCCATGGATCGGGCTGCAATCTTTTGATCGACAGCGAGATGCGGTCGCGGTCAATTGATATAACCTGCGCTTGGACAAGTTGCCCAACCTTGTACAGGTCTTTCGGATGGTCAATGCGGGTCCAAGCCAGTTCGGAAATATGGACCAGGCCTTCCAGGCCCTGGCCGAACTTCAGGAAAATCCCGAAATCAACAATGCCCGAAACTTCGCCTTCCACAATCTGGCCCAAGGCAAGTTTGCCGATCTTCGAACGCAATTCTTCTTCGCTGACGGCTTTTTCCGAGACGATCAGTTTTTCATCCTGAGGATCGGCGGTAATGACCTGGACGTCAAAGATCTTGCCGACGTAGCTTTTCAGCACGCCCAAAATTTTATTCTTGTCGCCTTCTTCCACGCGCGGATAATGTTCACTCGAGAGTTGGGAGACGGGCAAAAAACCGATCACACCATTGACCTCGACCATCAGCCCGCCCTTATTCGCCTCCAAAATTTTGGTCTTGATGACCTCGCGGCTTTTCAGGCGCTCCTGCAGGGTTTGCCAGACGCGCTCTTGGCCGGCGGCCCGGAATGACAGTTCAACATTGCCATCTTTGTTCTCGGGCTCCAGGACCTGAGCCAGGACCGTATCGCCGATTTTCAGCGTACCGACCCTGACGGACTCATCATATAATTCTCTGCCCCGAACCACACCCAGGCCGATCGCGTCAATATCGACATAGACCTCGTTTTTGCCGACTGATAAAACTTTTGCTTCGATCATATCGCCGATCTTCGGGACCTTGATATCAACCCCTTCCAGGTCCAGAAGCTCCTGCATGGTCTTGGGTTCAGCAAGAGCATTTTGTGTATTTGCCATGTTCTTCAAATTATTTTAGCTAGTTCGACCAAGTCATCCGACTGGTCGTCCGGTCGAATGACCGGACGCGCTGCGACTGCTAAAACCTTCCATAAGCTTTAAAATTATAGTCTTTTTGCCGGCAAAAATCAAGACCGCGAGGGCTTCTCAAAACGCTTGTTTTTTGGTATAATAACAGAGGAGTAAAGGCTGGTTTCGGAGCCTTTTTTATCTACATTCTTTATTCAATTTTCAATATTCCACCCAAATGACTATTTCCTGGTTCGGGCTCTCGAGCTTTAAAATAACCGGCCGCGACATCACCATCATTACCGACCCGTTCGGTAAAACCACAGGACTGACGGCAGTCCGGGGAGCGGCGGATGTATTGATCTGTTCAAACCCCAAGCTTGATTGGTGCAACAATTTTTCTTCCATTTCCGGCAATCCTTTTATGATTACAGGGCCCGGGGAATACGACATCAAGGACGTATTCATCATCGGCGCTGGCGCAGAAAACAAAGAACTGGGCACTAACACTATCTACAGCATTGAAGTGGAAGGGGTCAGGATCGCCTTCCTGGGCCTCATGAGGCAGGATTCCTTAACCGATGAGCAAAAAGCCACTCTGGAAGGCTCTGACATCGTGCTGGTGCCGGTCGGAGGGAAACAAATCCTGGACTATGACAATGCCACGAAGATAGCCACTCAGCTGGAGCCGTTCATCATCATACCGCATAGCTATAAAATTCCAGGGCTTGAACTGAATCTCGATAAGCTCGATAAATTTCTGCAGGAGATGGGCGGCAAACATACTGAAGAAGAAAAACTCACTCTCAAGAAAAAAGACCTGGCGGGAGAGCAAACGAGCCTGATTGTTTTAACTCCGCAAAGATGAAAATAAACAGCTTTCAAGGACTAGTCGGCCATCTCCAAAAACAACCCTACGATACCCGGGTACGGATCATGTGGGGGACCGTGGGAATTGTGGCTGTAATTTTATTCGTGCTCTGGGTTTTGAACCTCAAATCGACCATCAGTCATTTGGACACCTCCGATCTGATAAAATCAGGGGCTACTCAGGCCGCCAGCATTGCCCAAGTTTCTTATGCGGCTGTTGAGCGTGTTGAAATTTCTGGAAACATTCTTAAACTTTATTTTAATTTCAACAACCCCTCCGATGATATTTTAAATATTTCGAAATTAAGCGACATAAGTATTCTTGTCGGAGGCAAACAAGTTACGCCTACCCAGATGACGGACAGACAAGGACAGCAGTTCGTGCGCAAGGTTTTATCCCACACCCAAAACTTCGGCATCCTGACCTTTCCCGAAACGGATGGCAATTCGGCAGAGCTTAGTTTCAACCAGATGTTTTTCGAAAAAACACCTGATCAGGTCCTGAGTCAAAAAATCGACTTGGATCTGAAAAAACTGCAAACAAAGGCTAACCTGAGGAACTAAAACCATGGCGGAAGAAAAAGTCATAGATAAAAATATCGGACAGATCACCTCCCGCTCGATCGAGAGAGAAATGCAGGAGTCGTATTTGGATTATGCCATGAGTGTGATCGTCGCCCGAGCTCTCCCCGATGTCCGCGACGGCTTAAAACCGGTTCACCGGCGGATCCTGTACGCCATGTCCGAGCTGGGTCTGCGCTCAAACGTCAAATTCCGCAAGTCGGCAGCGGTCGTTGGTGAAGTTCTGGCCAAATACCATCCGCACGGGGATGTGGCAGTTTATGATTCCATGGTCCGCATGGCGCAGGAGTTTGCGATGCGCTATCCATTGATCGACGGCCAGGGCAACTTTGGCTCCATGGATGGGGACGCGCCAGCTGCCATGCGTTACACCGAAGCGCGGATGATGGCCCTGGCCGAAGAAATGCTGGCTGACATCGACAAAGAAACCGTGGACTGGATGGACAATTATGACGCCACCAGACAGGAGCCGAAAGTATTGCCGGCCAAAGCCCCGCAGCTTCTACTGAATGGCACTTTGGGCATAGCCGTAGGAATGGCCACCGATATTCCGCCGCACAACTTGGGGGAGATCGTGGATGCCACCGTAAAACTGATCGATGAGCCGGCCTCGACCACCGAGGATCTTTTGGAATTCGTTAAGGGGCCGGATTTTCCGACCGGCGGATATATTTATGACTGGAATACGATCAAGCAGGTTTATGCCACCGGCAAAGGCCCGGTGGTGATGCGGGCCCGCACCGAGATCATCGAAGAAAAAGGCCAGCACAAGATCATCATCAATGAAATTCCTTACCGCGTGAACAAAGCAACACTGCTGGAACAGTTCGCGGAACTGGTTAAGGATAAAAAAATCGAAGGCATAAAAGATCTTCGCGACGAATCGGACAAGGACGGAGTGCGGATCGTGGTTGAACTGAAAAAAGAGGGCTTGCCGAACAAGATCTTAAACCAACTGTTCAAATACTCGTCTCTGCAGGACACTTTTCACGTCAACATGCTGGCATTGGTGGACGGCATTGAGCCTCAGGTTTTGAATCTGAAGAATATTTTGGAATATTTTATCAAACACCGCCAGCAGGTCATCAAACGCCGCACCATTTTTGACTTAACCCGCGCCAAAGACCGCGAGCATATTTTGGAGGGTTTGAAAAAAGCGCTGGATCATATCGATGCCGTAATTTCGACCATCAGAAAGTCCGATACTACGGAAGAGGCGCATGATGCTTTGATGAGCAAGTTTAAACTGTCGGATAAACAATCAACGGCGATCCTGCAGATGCAGCTGCGCGCTTTGGCCGGCCTGGAACGTAAAAAAGTTGACGAGGAGCTGAAAGAGAAACGCGCGCTGATCGCAGAGCTGGAAACTCTTCTGAAAAGCGAAAAGAAGATCCGCGGCGTGATCAAATCCGAACTGCTGGAACTGAAGGAAAAATTCGGCAATCCAAGAAAAACCACCCTGGTCAAACAGCCGATCGGCGAATTCAAGGTTGAGGACCTGATCCCCGAACAAAGCGCCATCGTCATCATCACCAAATCCGGATACGTCAAACGTTTGCCTCCCGAGACCTATAAAACCCAAGGCCGCGGCGGCAAAGGCGTCATCGGCATGGCCACGAAAGAAGAAGATGTGGTCGAATGGCTGTCGACCACGAATACCCACGACGATATCCTGTTCTTTACCACGAAAGGGAGGGTTTTCGCTACCAAAGTTTATGAATTGCCCGAAGCTTCCCGCACCGCGCGCGGCCAGGCCTTGGTCAATTTCCTGGAACTGCCCAGTGACGAAATGGTATCAAGCATCCTGACCATCTCCAAAAAAACACCGGCCAAATACCTGGTGCTGGCCACGAAAAAAGGTTTGATTAAAAAAACTGCAATTGAAGAATTTGCAAAAGTTCGAAGATCAGGATTGATCGCGATCAAGATCAAGGCCGGCGATGAATTGCGCTGGGTCAAGCGCTCGGGCGGGGATGATGACATCATTCTCTCAACTTCCAACGGCCAGGCGATCCGGTTTGACGAAAAAGATGTGCGCGCCATGGGCCGCACCGCGGCTGGCGTAAAAGGTATGCGCCTGAAAAAGGACGACCATCTGATGAGTATGGATCTGGTGAGCAAGAAAGACAACCTGGAAAACCTGCAGCTCCTGATCGTGACGGAAAACGGCTTGGGCAAGAAAACCGATCTGAAATTCTACAAAAAACAGCACCGCGGCGGATCGGGAATCAAGACTCTGAAGACCACACCTAAGACCGGACATATCATTTCCTTGCATGTAATCGATAAAGCTGTGGAACAGGATCTGGTCGTCATCACTAAACTCGGCCAGACACTACGAACCCCCTTGGGCAAGATCTCAACCCTGGGCCGGGCCACGCAGGGAGTTCGGATCATGACGCTGGATAGCGGAGACAAGGTCGCTACGACTACGTTGATATAAAAACGAACCGCTTCGAAAGAGGCGGTTTTTGATTGCCAAAAAGAAAGACGCGCAGTTAATTGCTAACTGCGCGTCAAACATTACCTCAAAATGCCTTGGCTATCCCGATCGAGGCCTGCGGTCCTTTCACAACCGAGCCCCAGACCGAGAACTTCTGGTTCAAGTTCACGCGGACTATCGGGCCTGTCCCGTAGAACCGCTGTGTGTGGTAACCGACTTCTATCCGAGATGTCAGCCGGACAGCGCCTACGGACTTGTACCAGAAGCCTGAACCGCCGTGCTCCGTGGTACCGAAAATGGTAACTCGGCCCCGGCTCACCACCACAGAAGGGCTGACGCGCCACGGATGAACATCAGTTTCGACGCCTGCGGCAATCGAGGCCCACAGCCATGGGGTGACGTTTTTCGAAACGCCGAGAAGTCCTTCCCCCCACCCTTGGGAAGCCACAAACCAACCGAATGCGTTGACTTTCTGGCCAGGTACCTCGAGTTGCGCATCGATCGTGGGCACGACAGCCGATCTGCTCATCAGGTTCTGGCTTTCCACAAATGTCTGGGCGGAAACGGGAGCAGCCATGAGTATAAAGAGCACTACTAATTTATTCATATTGCCCTCCTTGGGATTTGAATTGTTAGCCAGGTAATCTAGCGTAACAGGGAATAATATCATATATTTGCTATATAGTCAATGATGCTGACTTATTAAATTGGCTAAATAGCCTTTAAAATAGGCCTATTTAGAGTTTTTAAGTCATGTTGTCAGAATTATTGACAAATTGGCTGTTTTCGTATATACTATATACATGGGAATACCCGAGATTCTAGAGAAAACCGGATTAAATCAAAAAGAAGCCATGGTCTACATGGCATTATTGGAATTAGGCACATCCTCGGTGGAGGGAATTGCCAAGAAAGCCGGGACGAAACGCCCTACTACTTATTTGATTTTGGACGAACTCCAAAAAAAAGGGCTGGCAACTCTTATCCCGCGCGCCAAAAAGGTCTTGTATATGCCGGAGTCGCCCGACAAGATTGTTTCGGATCTGAACCGCAAACAGGAATTGATGAAAAGATTTTTACCGAACCTGCTCGCTGTTTACAATGAACCAAAAAACAAGCCACAAGTTTTACTTTATGAGGGCAAAGAAGCCGTGCGCGAAGTGTATGATAAAATCCTTAGCGCGAAAGAGGTTAAATTTTTCTGTACGGTTAAAGATATTATTGAGACCTATCCTGACTTTCCCAAGCTTTTACAAACAAAAACTTTGGAAAAAAAAGCAACAGTGAAAGAATTGTTGACACAAACCCCCGAAGATATTGCTTTTGCGAAAAGCATCCGGCATCTGGAAAACTACCAGGCACGATTTTCTCCTGCCGGTAAAAATTTCCAAACGGATAATGCCCTGTTTGATGATAAGGTTGTATTCTTCTCCTACGATCCATACATCTTCGCGGTCATGATCCAAAGCAAGGTCATTCACCAATCCTTACAAACCTTGTTTGAACTGGCCTGGACACAATCTGAGCCTTATGAAAAAATAGTGAAAAGTTAATCCTTTATACCTTATACTTTCCCCTTTATACTATTTTTATGTCCGGACACTCCAAATGGAACACAATCAAACGGGCCAAGGGCGTGGCTGACGCCAAGCGCGGCAAGATCTTCACCAAAATCGCCAAGAATATTTCCGTGGCCGTGAAAACCGGCGGCGGCGCTGACCCTGAATTTAATTTCAAACTGCGCATGGCCATGGACCAGGCTCGGGAAGCAGCTATGCCAGGAGACAATATCGAGCGGGCCATCAAGCGCGGAGCCGGAGAAGGCAAAACAGCGATCCAAGAAGCGACTTATGAAGGTTATGGCCCGGCAGGCTCTGCCCTGATCGTCGAGACTGTGTCGGATAATACCAACCGGACACTGCAAAGCATCCGGAATATCTTCGTGAAGAATGGCGGGCGCCTGGGCGGGGAGGGAACCGTAACCTGGATGTTTGAATCCAAGGGACAAATTTTGGTGGAGAAACAGCCGGGACTGGAAGATCTGTCATTGGAATTGATAGACCTGGGTGTTGAGGATGTGAAGGAAACCGAAGAAGGCCTGGAAATCTACACCATGCCTATGAATTTGCCGAAAATCAAGAAATTTATAGAGAATAAAGGTATAAAAATATTATCAAGCGAACTGATCATGCGCCCGCAGCAATCTTTGGAGCTCGCGGAAGCGGACCAAATTAAAGTCCAAGCCTTAATTGATGCGCTCAATGATGACGACGATGTGACAGCAGTGCATACAAATGTGAACCTATGAAAATATTGGGGATTGACCCTGGCATCGGCCGGACCGGTTATGCGATCCTGGAGCAGGCCGGCAAAGATATCCGAATGAAAGCCTGCGGCTGTATTACCACATTGCCGGGAGAGTCCGAATCCAAAAGACTTTTGGAGATCAAAAACGACCTGACTGCACTGATAAAAAAATGGCAGCCGGATGTGGCGTGCGTGGAATCTTTATTTTTTGCCGCGAATGCCAAAACCGCGATGAGTGTCGGGCAGGCCCGGGGAGTGATCATGGCCACTCTGGCGGAAGCTAAATTGCGGACGATCGAATTAACGCCGTTGCAGGTCAAAATCGCGGCTACTGGCTTTGGCCGTGCCGATAAATCACAGGTCCACAAAATGATCATGGCGGTGTTGAAATTAAAAAAAATACCCAAACCCGATGACGCGGCAGATGCCTGCGCCATCGCGTGGGCCGGGATAGGTCGCTCGGCACAGTTGAAAATTACCGGCGGTCGAAATTAATTAATTTCGCCGCCTGCGTTCTCGGCCGCTAAGGCGGCCTGCGAAGGCTAATTTTGCAACTGCGCCTCGCTTAAAGAAAAATAGGAGTTACTTAATACGAACAAATTTCCTTTTACCGACTTGGATGAGGTTGCCAGATTTTACTTGGCTTGATTCTTCGGCTGCTGTGTCGTCGATTTTGACCCCTTTTTGGGCGATCAATCTTTTCGCTTCGCTTTTGCTCCCGGCAAGATTTGCCTCAACCAGGACTTCCACAATATTTTTTGATCTGACTTTCACTTCTTCGATTTCGGTCGGTTTTTCTTTCTTGGAAAAAACTTGTTCCCATTCTTTGGCTGATTTTTCTGCGGTGGACTTGCCATGGTATAAACTGACTATTTCAATAGCCAATTTTAACTTGGCTCCCCGCGGATCTGATTTAACTGCTTTCTCCATTTTTTTCACTTCGCTCATCGGCACAGTTGTGGCATTTTCGAAATAATCAATTATAACGCCGTCAACCAATGACATAACTTTCCCGAACATTTCAAAAGGCTCTTCTTCAAGAGCAATAAAATTACCCAAGGTCTTTCCCATTTTTTGTCCATCGGTCCCAATTAAATATTTGGCCAAAACCACGTCCTGAGGCACCAGATCGTGGGACCGCATCAGTTCCCGTCCGGTCAACAGGTTAAATTTCTGATCCGGGCCGCCAAGTTCGACATCGGCTTTTATAGCGACCGAGTCGTAAGCCTGCACCAGGGGATACAAAAGTTCATGGAAAGCCAAAGGTTGCTTGTTTAGGAGACGGTTTCTAAAAGTTTCATGCGATAAGATCCAACCGGCCGAAAGTTTCGAGGCCTCACGGATTACATCGCTAAGATTAAACTTCTGAAACCATTCGGACTGCCAATGAATTTCCAGCTTGGCTTTACCAAGGATCTTTAAAGCCTGCCTTTCATATGTGGCAAAATTTTTGACTATATCTTCCCTGGTCAAAGCCGGCCGAGTTTCGTTTTTCCCGGATGGATCGCCTATCGACGCGGTTGTGTCGCCGATTATCAGAACGGCCGTGTGCCCGAGGTCCTGGAAACGGCGCAGAATCCGCAAAACCACCGCGTGCCCCAGATGAAGTTTGGCTCCTGTCGGATCGATGCCCAGTTTAACCCTCAGCTTCTTTCCGCTTTTCAAAGCCGACTCCAAATGCTTGCGGTCAATGGCCTCCGAAACGCTGCGCGTTAACAGTTCCTGAATTTTATCGTTCATAAATATTTGTTGTAATTAAGTATCGCCATTATATCAGTTTTTTGCTACAATTAGTAGGCGATTTATCAATTTATGCCCAAATCTATTTATTCCAACTGGAACCGAAACAGCAGGCCCGGCCTAAAAAAAATTTTAGACGGCATTATTACCTATCCTAAATATTTGATCGACAAAATCCGGACGGATAAATCTTTTCGTAAAAAAATTCTGAGCGCAGTGCTTTATATTGCGGTAGTGCTGTTCATGCTCGGCAGTCTGCTGTTCGCTTTCGTGTCACTCAGCCTGCCTGATCCAAACAAGCTTAACGGCCGCGTCATAGCCCAATCGACCAAGATCTACGCCCGCGACGGCACGACTTTGCTTTACGAGGTCCATGGCGAAGCCAAGCGGACTCTTTTGAACTTTGATCAGATACCCGACAACGTCAAGTACGCCACGATCGCTATCGAAGACAAAAATTTCTATAAGAACCCGGGGGTCAGCTGGACCGGGATTTTGCGTTCGATCTGGGCGGATATTACCTCGGCCAGCAAGTCCCAGGGAGGCTCGACCATCACCCAGCAATTCGTCCGCAACGCCATCTTAACAAGGGAAAAAACCTTCACCCGCAAGATCAAGGAAATACTTTTGGCGGTTGAGATAGGGCAAAAATTTTCCAAAGACGATATTCTCAAGCTGTACCTGAACGAGATCCCGTATGGCCGGAATGCTTACGGCATAGAGGCAGCGGCGCAAACTTACTTCGGCAAGCACGCCGGTGATCTGACCCTGCCGGAGTCCGCTTATCTTGCCGCCATGCCCCAGGCCCCGACTTTTTACTCCGCCAACCGCGACAAACTGGACGCCAGAAAAGATCTGATCCTGGACCAGATGTCCGATCAAGGATACATCAGCAAGGAGCAGAGAGATTCGGCCAAAGCGGAAAAGGTGACTTTCAATACCACTAAGGATGCGATCTTGGCCCCTCACTTTGTGATGTATGTCCAAAGCATCCTGGCCCAAAAATACGGCGAGCAAACTTTGGAAGAAGGCGGGCTTAATGTCATAACCACGCTTGACTGGAAACTCCAGCAGATAGCCGAGCAGGCGGTTGAGGATGGCGTTGCCAAAAACGAAAAAGCCAACAAAGCCACCAACGCCGGGTTGGTAGCCGAAGATCCCAAAACCGGCCAGATATTAGCCATGGTCGGGTCCCGTGATTACTTCCAGCCTGATTGCGGCTATTGTCAGCTCAATGTCACGCTCAGCGAGCTGCAGCCGGGGTCATCGATCAAGCCTTATATATATGCCGCGGCTTTTAAAAAAGGCATGAGCCCGGCAACCATGCTTGTGGACGTAAAAACCAATTTCGGCACTTATAACGGCCAGGTCTATTCGCCAAATAATTACGACGGTCAAAACCATGGGGTTGTGAATATGCGCAAGGCCTTGGCCGGCTCGCTGAATATACCGGCAGTTAAAACCCTGGCCCTGGTTGGGGTAGGAAATGCAATTGATACCGCCAAAGATATGGGCATTACTTCCGATATCAGCGCCGATAAATGCGGACTGTCACTGGTCTTGGGCGGCTGCGAAATCAAATTGATCGATCACGTGGCAGGATTTTCAACCTTTGCCAATGAGGGGGTCAAGCACGATCAGGTCCCGATCTTAAGCGTCACGGACAGCAACGGAAAAATATTACAGCAATATCAGGATAGCCCGGGCCAACAGGTTTTGGATCCGCAGGTGGCTTACCAGGCCATCAGCATCATGACCGACAACGATGCCAGAGCGTTTGTATTTGGCTCCAAATCGCCGCTGATCCTGCCGGACCGGGTGGTGGCCGCCAAAACCGGCACGACACAGGAGTGGCGGGACGGCTGGACTCTCGGCTTTACGCCGTCTCTCGCGGCAGGCGTCTGGGTTGGCAACAACGACCATACGAAAATGCGGGCAGGCGCCGATGGAGTAGTGGTGGCCGCCCCGATCTGGAACCAGTTCATGCGCAACGCGCTGAAAGATTCCCCGCCGGAAAAATTCTCGGAGCCGGCCGGCATTCAGCATATTATAGTGGACTCGATCTCCGGCAAACTGCCGACCGAAAACACTCCTGCCACAAAATCCGAAGTATTCGCGAGTGGCGCCTTGCCTCAGGACTTTGACAATGTCCATGTGGCGGTTCAGATCAACAGGCTCAACGGCAAGCTTGCGACAAACTTAACCCCGCTCGAGGATCTGGAAACAAAAATCTTTACCGTCATTCATTCGGAAATGCCGAACAATCCGGATTGGGAAGGGCCGGTAGTAGATTGGGCTCGTTCACAAGGTTATGAATATCCACCGACCGAATCCGATGACGGTTCAGTTTCAACTACATTTCCCAATACTCAAACTCTAAGCATTATCAGTCCTGCCAGCAGCCAAGAAATCACAACTCCAACATTTGTAGTGCAGGTGGCGATCAGCGGC
>JBDTSL010000009.1:0-29700 GCA_039931165.1 Candidatus Doudnaibacteriota bacterium | reverse complement strand
TACCTTTAACCTGCACGCCGGAGTTTTCTATGTCCATATTACAGCGGCCGATCATGCCGACCAGGATACAGGAACCATTGTCTTGAATTCCGACCAAAGCATTACTATTACTTTAGATAGAACCAATGGCGGATGTTCGGCGCCAACTCCTACACCTACTCCGACACCGACACCCACTCCAACTCCGACCCCGACTCCGACCCCGACTCCAAGTTTTTATAATCTTACCATCAATGTCAACGATGCCTGCGGCCCGGTTGAAGCCCAAGCGATTATTGTAAACGGCCCGGATGACGGCGCTTTCGGTATTACCACAGGCGGCCAGTTTACCTTTAACCTGCACGCCGGAGTTTTCTATGTCCATATTACAGCGGCCGATCATACCGCCCAGGATACAGGAACCATTGTCTTGAATTCCGACCAAAGCATTACTATTACCTTGGATAGAACCAATGGCGGATGTTCGGCACCAGCAACTCCATTCGTCAATCTTAATTTTATAGTTAAGGATGTTTGTACTTCCAATCCGGTTATTGGCGCTGCTGTCGGTATCGACCAGAATTTCGGCAACGGCACCACCCGGAACACTGACGGCAGTGGGTTTGCCAATTTTGGGGTGAATACAAACACTTCCATAAATTGGACGGTTTCCGCCGCAGGATTCAGTTCCGCCAGCGGCAATGCGGCTGTTGGCACAAGCGATATAACGGTTAATGTGATTCTGAACAGAACTTGCGGAACTACCCCAACTCCTGTTCCACCACCGGTAACTCCAATAATTCCAATAACCCCTATAACTCCTACAACTCCAATATCTCCAATTCCGGGCGCTGCCAGCATTACCAAGCTGGTGCGGAATATTACAGCCGGTCAATCCGTGTTTGTGAACTCCACCTCCGCTAATCCGAACGACCAGGTTGAATTTCAAATTTCGGTCACCGCCAACAATGGCGCTGTGAGCAATGCCGTGTTTTCGGACACATTGCCGGCCAGGTTGAATTATTTGACCAATTCTCTGACTGTAGACGGTATTTCCAGAGGTAACAGTCTGGTTAGTCTTAGTTTGGGCAATTTTAATTCCGGCCAGACAAAAACTGTTGCCTTCCGCGCAACCGTCTCGGACGCCTCTCAGTTCAGTGCCGGCAGTACGCTGCTTATCAATACAGCCCAAGTTATTTCCGCCAACACCACTGTTTCGGCATCAGCTTCAGTTACGGTGATCCAGGGCGCTCCCAATAACAACGCGGTAATCAATTTGACCAAAGAAGTCCGGAACCTGACCACAAATTCCAATTTTACCAACTTCGCTAATGCATCCGTCAACGATACAGTCCAATTCCGCTTGACCGTTACCAACACCAACTTCAATTCTACCGCCCAAAACGTCCGCGTCACGGATTTCCTTCCGTCCGGTTTGAATTATATTCGCGGTACATTTCAGATCGATAACGGCGTATCGAACGGGACATTATTCGGCGGCAGCCAGTTTCTGGGCAATTTATTCCAAGGCCAGTCGCGCGTGATTACTTTTCAGACTAGCGTCAACTCTTCCTGCAACAACGGCCAATCTTTGACCAACACTGCCATAGCATCTTCGGACAACACCAATTCCGCCAATGCCCAGGCCAGTCTGTTTGTGTCGTGCGTCGCGGGCAGCAACGTGAATTTGATCCTGACCAAGCGCGCCTTCAACCAGACCCAAAACGCGGACGCGACGTTAGTGACCGCAAATTCCGGCGATATAATCAATTACAGCTTATCCGTCCAAAACACCGGCAACAGCCCGGCCAATAGTTTTGTGTTTCAGGATGATCTGACTGATGTTCTGCAATTATCGCAGACGCAGGCAGTTGGCGACGGGTCATTTAACTTAGGCGTCCTAAGTCTGTCCTGGCCGGCCATAACTATTCCGGCAGGCAGTACCGTGGAAAAAACCTTTAGCGTGAAAGTCAACAGCACTTTTCCGGGCGGCTCCGACAATATTATGACCAACGTTTTTGGCAACACCATCAATGTCCGGGTAAATAAACCGATTGTTCTGGGCGCTTTGGTCTCCCCGAAAACAGGAGCGACCGAAACCTTGGCCCTGATCCTGGCTTTCGCGTCAGTCTTGGGATTTGCCGGATACAAAAAGAAAGATAAACTGCGCGTTTTGGCGCGTGCCATAAGCACCGGCACCCTGATCGGCAATTGAAACGATTAATGCGAACAGCGCTTGGGGATAACTCCGGGCGCTGTTTTCATTTGCCTCTAATACGCGCCAATTGCCCAATTTTTATTTGTTTCCTATGATTAAGGAAAGAAAATAAAGATTCACCCTGCCTTTCAGACTGGGTAAAAACAAAAACCGAGAGTATATCGGTTTTTTGTTTTCTGCTCGGAATCATTTAGACAATATGTCCAACGGAAAAACAACGATCTTAGTTACAGGCGGTGCTGGATTTATCGGTTCTCACACGGTCAGGCTTCTGCAGGAGCAGGGGTTTGATGTCGTCGTCCTCGATAATCTGTCGACCGGACACTCTTCAAGCGTTTCCTGTCCGCTGATCGTGGGGGACCTGGCTGATAAAAACTTGCTGAAGAAGATCTTTTCCGAATACCAGATCGATGCCGTGGTTCATTTTGCGGCATCGCTGGTCGTGGAAGAATCCGTCCTGTTTCCCGGCAAATATTTTGAAAACAATGTCGTCAACGGATTAAATTTGCTGGAAGCAATGGTTTCCTCTGAGGCGCAAAAGATCATTTTTTCTTCTTCGGCGGCGGTTTATGGAGAACCGCTTTCAAATCCGATTGACGAGAATCACCCGAAGCTGCCGATCAATCCGTACGGCGAGACTAAATTGACCTTTGAAAAGATCTTGAAATGGTTTGCAAAAGCCCAAGGGCTGTCTTCAGTGTCGCTTCGATATTTTAACGCCGGCGGAGCATCTTTGGACTCTTCGCTCGGGGAAGATAAGGCTGTGGTGACGCATTTGATCCCGCAGGTTCTGAGCGTAGCCGCGCGCCAGCAGCCGTATCTGAAAATTTTCGGCAACGATTACCCCACCCCTGACGGGACATGCATCCGCGATTATGTCCACGTGCTCGATATAGCCGAAGCGCACCTGCTGGCGCTGAAAAAATTGAACGAAGACAGAGGGGCTTTTACCTACAACGTCGGGACCGGCAAAGGCCTGAGCGTGAATCAGGTGGTGACCGCGGCGATGGAGATCACGGGCAAAATGATCACGATCGAATACGCGCCCCGAAGGGCAGGGGATCCGGCTGCGCTTGTGGCTGACCCCGAAAAGATCAAAACGGAATTAGGATTTGTGCCGAAATATTCAGATTTAAATACGATTCTCACCACAGCTTGGGCCTGGCATCAAAAATTGGCGGACAAACAAAGAAACAAGGCGCTAATCGAAGAAATAAAATAAAAAATCGCCGAATAAGCGATTTTTTGATAAGATTCAAAGGTGAAAAAAGAAATAACCATAAATAACGTTAAATTTGTTTTGATCAGAAAGCGGGCGTATAAGTCGGTATATGTCTATCGCGGACCAAATCGGTTTTTGCGATTGGGCCCGGCAGGAATTATTGACCGGGAAGTAAAGCTTCATCGCCAGCTTTATGCGAAAGGATTTCCATTCGCCAAAATCGCGGCAAAGGGAAAAATCGGACATCAAAGTTATTTTATTGAAAATTCTTTAGGCAATTTTCACTTTGGCCAGATTTTCGGCAGTGACTGCGAGCTGACCGGAAATATTTCAAATAAGAATTTCACTGTTTTTTTAAAAGTCATTTTGCGTTTCGTTAAAGCTCAAATTTCAACCTTGAAAGCGGATAGGAATTACAATAATTTTTACACCGGGATCCATCTGGAGGATATTCTGAATGAGCTTCCACGGTTGAAGACCAGAACAAAGCAGGCTATCGGGAGGATAAAAAACAAAACTGATAAACTCCCGTTTGTTCTTACTCACGGAGATTTTGGACCTTTTAATATTTATCCAAAAGGGGTAATTGATATCGAATCGTTTTTCGAGGCCCCGGTCGGATATGATCTGGTGACCGCGGTTTATATGACTGATTTTTTTCCAAAAAAATCAGGTTTGGAATTGCGTAAGGTTTTTTGGTTCAGTGAGAAACAAAAGGTATCGTATTTTAAGGCAATGGATAAACTTTTAGAAAAAAATGATTTGCCGAAAATATCGTCATTTATAAATGAGTTTATTCTGCTTAGATGCATATGGACCGCTGCAAGGATGCAAAATTGGCCGAAAATCCAGAATTGGCGTTATAGACAGTTCAAACGGCTTTTGTCGGCATATCTTTCGGGAAAAGACTTAAGGGAAAATTTGTAAAAACCAGTTATTTTTGTTATAATTCGATTTCAAGAATCTTAATTTTAGAAACAAATATTGATGATAAAACTTTCGGTAATCATTCCCGCCTATAACGAAGAAAAACGTATTGAACGCACATTGCTCGATGTTGACGGCTATTTGCAGAAACAAAATTACGAATACGAGATCATTGTCGTGGACAACAACAGTAACGATCACACCTATGAGGTCGTTAATAAAATGGAGACTACGACTGTCCGGAACGCCGAGGTCATAAAACAGCCGATCCGCGGTAAAGGAGCCGCGGTTAAACTTGGCATAGAAAAAGCCGTGGGCCAGTACATCATGTTCATGGATGCCGATGACGCCACGCCGATCTCCGAAATAGAGAAATTTTGGCCTTATTTGGAAGAAGGGATTGAAGTGGTGATCGGCGACCGTTATCTGGACCTAGCGCACAAAGCGAAACAGCCCTGGTACCGCACATTGCTCTCGCGCGGCAGCAACTTACTGATCCAGATAGTTTTGATCCCGCACATCCACGATACCCAGGCCGGTTTCAAGGCTTTCCAGGCGAAGGCCGCAAAAGAAATATTTAAGCACATCACCATATACGGCTGGGCTTTCGACATGGAATTGCTGGCAATCGCCCTTAAATTGACCTACAGGATCAAACCCGTTTCCATTATCAGGGAGGAACACGGGGGCAGCACTGTCCCGGCTTCGGCATTTATAGAATCATTGATCGATCTGTTCCGGATAAAATGGAACTCCCTGACAGGGAAATATTCCGCCAAATGAAACGATTACATCATTTTTTTATATACAAAATTTTCCTCGGCATTTTAATGCCAGTTTTTTTGCTTGCTCCGGCTCTGGGTTTATCGCAGGCGCAAACCGAAGGCACAATGCGCATAACTATCAAGATCAAATCCGAGAAAGACCCGGTTTCATTTTTTACACGGCACAATATTGTCCCGACGCATTCGTTTGCGGCTCTGGACAATCCTTTATTTGCCAATATTTTTAACGCGCGAAT
The DNA here is from genome assembly GCA_039931165.1 of Candidatus Doudnaibacteriota bacterium. GTDB lineage: Bacteria > Patescibacteriota > Doudnabacteria > UBA920 > O2-02-FULL-48-8 > JBDTSL01. The sequence continues at coordinate 24,333 of JBDTSL010000009.1, read as the reverse complement.
TCCGGCCGATCAATTGAACGCGATTCAACAAGACCCGGATGTCAGTTACGCTCAGACGGATCCGGAGGTCAGCGCCGTAACTGTGACCACTAATGATCCGTTTTTCACGACCGACCCGATTGACCAGGACAAGCAATGGTATTTGGCCAAGACCAAAGTCCCGGATGCCTGGGATACCACGAAAGGTTCAAGCAGTGTTGTCGTGGCGATAATCGACACCGGCATTCACGCCACGCACATCGAGCTGAATGACGGCCGGGTGATTGCCGGGTTCAATATCCTGACCAACCAGCCTATCCCTGCCAATTCCAATTCCGACGACAACGGGCATGGAACATCGGTGGCTGGGGTGATCGGCGCTGTTCCGAACAACAGCAAGGGTTTGGCCGGAATCAACTGGAACATCCAATTAATGCCGGTGAAAGCTCTGGCCGCCGACGGCACCGGAGATCTGTCCGCGGTTTCGGGCGGCATTATCTGGGCCGCGGATCACGGCGCGAACATTATTAATTTGAGCCTGGGCGGGAACGGATTCGGCCCTGACGTGACTTTGAGCAATGCCATTACCTATGCGTTTAACCGAGGAGTTTTGATCGTCGCGGCTTCCGGCAATGATCTTGCCGATGGCGGGATGAATCTTGATACTTCCTTGGTTTTTCCTATCTGCGCCGACAACGGTAAAAATATGGTCCTGGGAGTAGCGGTCACCGATGTCAATGACCAAAAAGTTGATTTTTCAAATTTCGGGCATAATTGTATTGACGTCTCCGCTCCGGGCAAGCATATTTTGACCGCGGCATTCCTGCCGAATAATCCCTCGGATAACGTTTTGATCTATGGCTCGGGAACTTCCCTGGGAGCTCCGATAGTTTCCGGCATCGCCGCGCTGGTGAAATCCACCAATCCGAATTTGTCGAATGTCGAGATTCAAAAGATCATAATGAGAACAGCTGACCCGATCGACGCGCTCAACCAGACGAGCTGCCTGGGAGGATCCTGCAACGGATTTTTGGGCGGGGGCAGGATAAATGCCGCTGCTGCCGTAAAGCCCCAGCCGGTCCAGCCCCTGGCGGACGGAACTTTGGTTCGCGAAGCTTCCACCGGCAGCATATATATGATCATGAATAATACCAAGCGCCCGGTATCGAGTTTTGTGATGACCCAGAGGAATTTGGATCCCAACTCAGCGGTTAGCGAAGTTAACAATCAATTAACTTTCATTCAGACCGGCTCTCCTTTGCCTCCATTGGAAGGCACTCTGCTGAAATCGCCGGATGACCCGCAGGTTTACGTTATTAATCAGGAACTGAAGAGGCCGGTCACTTTTCTGGTTTTTGTTTCCAGAGGATATAATTTTGCCGATCTGAAAATTATTTCACAGGCAGAACTGACAAGCTATGCGACCGGGGATTGGTATTGGCCGCCTGATTCAACTATGGTTTTGATAACCGGCAATCCGCTGGTTTATGTCATGGACCAGCAGGTGGCAAGACCCACGACATTCTTTGTGTTTATGCAACGGAAGCTGTCTTTTTCAAAGGTGATAAAAGTAACGGCAGACGAGTTTTCTCATGTTCCGCGCCCTGCCGATCAGTATTGGCTGCCGCCTTTGGAAGGGTCTTTGATCAAATCGGCAATTGACCCCGGAATTTATGTGATCGAGAACGGAACCAGAAAACTGCTTTCTGAGGCGGCGTTTCTTGCCCGGGGGTATCAGTTCGGCAATGTAAAAACTTTGCCGCAGGTGGAGATCGACGTGATCGCGCCCGGAGCAATTATTCTATGATGACAAATAACAAACTATTTTTGAAATTCGCAGCTTGGAGCTTAATTTTTATTTGGAATTTGGGTTTTGTTATTTTGCCGATAAATGCATTAGCTCAAGGTCCTATTGACTCAGCCTTTAATCCAGGATTGATTATTCCGGACGATGCGTTTTCGGACGTGGGGACATTCGGTTCATCTGCCGGCATCCAAAAGTTTTTGGAACTGAAAGGCTCCGTCCTGGCCAATACTTCGCCCGATTTTTTAGCCAAACTCAAAGAACCGGATGCCCAGACGAAAGCCGGACTGGAGGATCCTGAGCCGAACCTGACCCGCCTTAGAAGCGCCGCTGAGCTGATTTACGATGCCGGCACCAAGTGGGGCCTCAATCCCCAGGTGCTTTTGGTAATCCTGCAGAAAGAGCAAAGTTTGATCACTGGAACCTTCAATTCGGACTCAGGACTGCGATCCACTTTGGACAAGGCAGCTGGATTTGGCTGTCCCGATGACCAGCCTTGCGGCGAAATATTTAAAGGTTTTTACAAACAGCTTTTTGGCGCCTTTGACACCGAAGGCAGCCGCTGGCTGGGTACTGCCGCGTCTTTGATGAAGTCGTTTAACGCCCAGATCGATAACCTGCGGGTAGGGCGGGGTCCCGGCGTCGATGCCAACGGCAGGGTTTCTGGCCGGCCTATCATCAGGACAGCCAGAAAAGGCGACACGGTTATTTTTGACAATACATTGGGCGGATACGATGGCGTCCCCGCGCAACAAACGGTTACTTTACAGAATTTTGCCACTACTGCCTTGTATCGCTATACGCCGCACGTTTTCAATGGCAATTATAATTTCTGGAAGTTCTATTCCGCTTGGTTCAAGTATCCGAACGGCACTATCATCCAAAAAGTCGGCGATACCGTGACCTACGTCATCGATAACGGGACCAAGCGGCCCTTCTCAAGTTTTGTCGCAACCCAGCGCAAGCTTAATATAAGCAATGTCATAGGAGTATCACAAACCGAATTTGATACCTATCCGCTGGAAAAATCCATGACACCCCTGGACGGCACTTTGATCAAAGGAGATGCGGATACCGGAGTTTACCTGATACTGGATTCATCTAAGCATCCGGTCAGCTATCCGGTGTTCGCACAGCGCAAATATTCATTCGCAAAAGTGATCACTGTCCCACAAACAGAGGTAGATTCCTATGACACAGGAACTTATGTCACTCCATTGAGCGGCACGCTGATCATGGGAGCAACCGAAGCGACGATCTTTATCATCGATAATGAACTGAAGCGGCCGATTTCCGCCGATATATTCAAAGTCCGCAAATTGTCGTTCAAAAATGTCATGAAGCTGGCGGATACCGAAGTGGCCAGCATCCCTTCCGGTCCGTTCCTGACACCCCCGGAACAAACCGCGTTTCGGACCAAATCCGATCCCACGGTCTGGTGGTATAAAGATAATCTCAGGCATACGGTTTCGGCATTCGTGTTCAAACAGCGCGGAGTCAAAAATTTTCCATTCCTGACCTTGTCGGACCAGGAGGTCAGCTCCATCCCGATCGGTAACCCTCTGCCTCCGAAAGACGGCACGGTTTTTAAGGGCGGCGAATCTTCGGCGATCTACAGAATGGATGCCGGCTTTAAGCGAATGTTCACGGCGGCATCATACAAAAAAGCCCGTTTTCCGAAAGCCACGGTCCTACCTCAGGCCGAGGTTGACCAGTACCAGCCGGGTGATGATATAATATGATGGTTATGGAAAATATTATAGAGGTCAAACAACTGACCAAGAAATACAAAGAAGTCACCGCAGTGGACGGGATCTCTTTCAGTGTCTCCGCCGGCGAGATTTTTGGCATACTGGGACCTAACGGCGCTGGTAAGACGACCACGCTTGAGATGATCGAGGGCCTGAAAGGCATTACTTCAGGCCAGGCGACACTGGACGGCCATGATGTCTCCAAGCACGCGCATTTGGTTAAATCTTTGATCGGAGTGCAGTTGCAGTCCTCATCTTTTTTTGATCTCCTTAGCCTGAAAGAACTTTTGGAAACTTTTGCTTCGCTTTATAACCGCAAAGTTGACGCGATGGAATTGCTGCGCGAAGTCCAGCTTGAGGAAAAAGCCAAAACATATGTCAAGGAATTATCCGGCGGCCAGAAACAGAGATTCTCTATCGCCGCGGCGCTGGTCAATGATCCTAAGGTTTTATTTTTGGATGAACCAACCACGGGGCTTGATCCGCAGGCCAGGCGCAATCTTTGGGAACTGATCTCCACCATCAACAAAAAAGGCAAAACCGTTGTTTTAACCACGCACTATATGGATGAGGCGGAAATTCTCTGCGACCGGATTGCTATTATGGACAACGCGCATATCGTGGCGCTCGATACCACGCCTAATCTTTTGAAACTGCCGGGACTTGAAACCAGTCTGCATTTCCGGGTGGATAAGGAATGCTCGACGGAACACCTTCAGAAACTGGAGGGAGTGACCCGTGCCGAGCACGAAGACCACAGCTATAAACTGACCACCGGCAATGCCGAAGCAACTTTGGGTTCGCTGTTTAAGCATGCGAAAGAGTGTGGATTTAAGCTGATAGATCTGCAGCTTCATCAGCCGACTTTGGAGGACGTGTTCCTTAAGCTCACGGGGCATGCCCTTAGAGAATAATTATTTCGAATCTGCGAGCCCAACTTTGTTGGGCGTGGCAGTCCGATAGATTGCTTCGCCGCTGAAGCTCCTCGTAAATCCGTAACTTATAAATATGCGAACACTACTTACGCTCACCAAATCGTCCATAAAAATGTTCTACCGCAATAAACAGGCGCTGTTTTTCACTTTCTTTTCGCCGCTTCTGATAATGCTCATCTTTGGGGCCATTGGCCTCGATAAGGTCCAGAAGATTGATGTCGGACTGGCACTCTCCGTTCCTCCTACTGCTGGAACCGCTCAATTTGTAGAAGCGCTGAAACAAGTACCGTCTTTTACGATCCACGAAGGGATTGAATCGGATCTGCGCGACCAGATCGGCAATGATAAACTTTCCGCGGTGTTTCTCATCCCTGGCGATTTGATTCCTGACAATCCGGCCCCTTTAGAATCCGTATTGAACCCGGGACTTGATACTGTTCCGGCAGCGCCGGCAGCCAATACATCCGAGACGCGCACCGTAACTGTGCTGACCAATTCCGGCCAAGCTCAGCAGGCCGGCATCGCAGCAAGTATCATGGGTGAGGTTCTGGACAAAACCGCGCTGAAGATTTCCGGAGGCGCCAGCTTGTTCAAGCTGGAAACTCAGGAGATCAATTCCAACCATTTGAAATATGTGGATTTTCTGCTGCCCGGTCTTATCGCTCTGTCGCTGATGCAGATGTCGGTTTTCTCGACCGCTTTCGTGTTTACGAACTATAAAGAAAAGGGGATCCTCAAGCGCCTAATAGCCACGCCCATGCGTCCTGCGACATTTGTCGGCGCCAACGTCATTACCCGGCTGATCGTTTCTTTCATTCAGGTTTTCACATTCATTATAGTCGGTGTTTTATATTTAAAAGCCCACGTTATCGGCTCTTATTGGTTGATTGCTTTGATCGCTATCGTGGGCAGTGTGATGTTCCTGGGGCTTGGATTTACCATCTCCGGGTTCTCAAAAACCACGGAATCGGTGCCGGCGCTGGCTAACCTGATCGTTTTTCCGATGCTTTTCCTGGGCGGGACATTTTTTCCTATCTCATCCTTCCCGGTCTGGCTGCAGCATATCGCTAAATATCTGCCTCTGACCTATCTGTCAGATTCATTGCGCCAGGTCATGACCAAAGCTGCCTGCTTCGGCGACATCCGCTCCGATCTTTTGTGGATGCTTGCCTGGTCGATCATTCTGGTAGGCACAGCCAATATCACTTTCGGGTTTGAAGAGAAACGGCAGTAGGATAATTTGCCGTCTTGCCAAACGGTCAATCGCCAGCTATAGTATAAATCCGATAATTAATAATAAATATGACAAATAAGGAATTTTTTCTCAAGGTTCTGGATGCCGAGCGTCCGGTGTTCCGCGCCGTGATCGATGCGCTGCCGGAAGATAAGCATGCTCATAAAGTTCATGAAAGATCCCGGGCGGCAGGTAATCTTGCGGCCCAGCTGGCGGTACAGTGGATGGGTATTTCAGATATCGTGAAAACAGGTTCGCCCGGCATGGAGCACTTCAAAGGCCAGCCGTCGAAAAGCAAGATGTTGACGATGTTTGATGAAGGCATGGATGAGCTGAAAAAAGACGTTAAGGCGATCTCAGACGAGAAATGGGAGAACGATGAAGCGAACATGGGCCAGATGTGGAAAACGAAAAAATACGACATGGCTTGGGGATTCCTGTTCGACGCCATCCATCACCGCGGGCAACTGACAACTTTTCTCCGGCAAATGGGCGAGAAGGTCCCGATGATCTACGGCCCGTCGGCGGACGTGCAAATGGAAAAATAAATTACGAAAAATCGTTTGCGTTAAAATCGGCTTGGGTATATAATTAGCTTAACAATCATTTGAGCCCTTAGATGGGCAAGATAAAGAGCGGCGAAGGTCGCTCTTTTTGAGCCTTTATGGAACCCCTAGCCTCAAAAATCAGGCCCAAAACTCTGGAAGAATTTGTCGGCCAGGAACATTTGGTCGGGCCAAATAAACCCTTGCGCATCGCCCTGATGGGCATGCATCTTTTTAGTTTTATCCTTTGGGGTCCGCCGGGAGTGGGCAAAACCACCCTGGCCAGGATTTATGCCAATGCTTTGGGCGCGGAATACTATGAACTGTCCGCGGTGTCTGCCGGCAAAGAAGATATCAGGAAGATTGTCGAGAAGAAAAGAGATCTGCTGTCCGGCAACAAGCCAAAGGTTCTGTTTCTTGACGAAATTCACAGGTTCAATAAAGCCCAGCAGGATTTTCTTTTGCCTTATGTGGAATCCGGAGAGCTGACGCTGATCGGCGCAACCACGGAAAATCCAAGTTTTGAGGTTATCCCGGCACTGCTTTCCCGCTGCCGGGTTTTCGTTTTGAACGAATTGTCGGATGCAGAGATGGCTAGAATTATAGACAGTGTTGGATTTAGTCTTAATAAAGAAGCAAAAGACTGGCTTATCCGCCAGGCCAATGGCGATGCCAGGCAGGCAATTACCATGCTGGAAAATACTTCGAAATTCTATCAGGACATTACGGTTGAAAATTTGAAAGATACCCTTCAAAGCAAGTTCCTTCGTTACGATAAAAAAGGGGAAGAACATTACAACACCATAAGCTCTTTTATAAAATCCATGCGAGCTTCGCAACCGGACGCCGCGCTGTATTACCTGGCGAGAATGGTGGAGTCCGGAGAAGACCCGAAATTTATTGCCCGCCGGATGGTCGTATTCGCGTCCGAAGATATCGGTTTGGCCGACCCGGTGGCGCTGCAACTGGCCAATGACGTTTTCCGCGCCTGCGAAACCATCGGTTATCCGGAGTGTGCCATCAATTTATCGCACGGCGTTTCGTATTTGGCGCTGGCGCCAAAAAACCGTGATTCCTACAACGCATACTTTGAGGCGGTTGAGGATGTGAAGGAGTTGGGCAATTTGCCGGTCCCGCTGATGATCCGCAACGCGCCGACCAAGCTGATGAAAGAGCTCGGATATCACAAAGGATATGAATTATATACAAAAGAAGACCTATTACCCGAAAAACTTAAAGGCAAGAAATATTTGAAACAAAAAAATCAAAAGCCAGAGGCATAGGTTTGCATTCCAATCGACTGCAGACTTTTTTTATTGTTTGAAATTCGGTATAATAAACAAGCAATGCTACACATCGGACGCAATATATTAAGTCTGTTAATTTCAAGGATACTGGCCGCGGTTATCCTGTTTTTAATTTATACCCGCCTGATCCAATACCTGGGGCCGGAGATCGCCGGGCAATACGGTTTGATCGCCGGATATATGACTGTATTTGGTTTTTTTGTCGACTTGGGCATGCAGCAGCTGGTCATAAAAAAAGTCAGTGAAAATAAAGCCGAGGCCTCAAAGTATTTGAGCAATTATTTCGGCATCCAGTTTCTGCTAGGCATCATTTTTATGCTGATCATGGATGTTCTGATCTTCACCGCGCATTATCCGCCTCTGGTGAAGCAGTCATTATATATTACAGCACTCAGTTTACTGCTCTCGTCGCTGACCATGCCGCTGATGGCCATTATCAACGCTTTTCAGAGGCTGTCCGTGATCGCAAGGGTGAATTTTATCAATTCTCTCATAAACGCCGGTATGATGCTGGTCGCGATCGTCATGCGCCGGAATATATTTTTCTTGGCATTTATTCCAGCTGTAGTTTCAGTGTTTGATATCATCGTCTACAGCGTCATCGTGCATAAGAAATTCGCGGCTTTCAATTTTAAATTCGATTTCAAATTTTGGAAACAACTGCTGATATGGAATTTGCCGTTTATGTTTTTGACGATTTTCAGCATTTATAACCGCATCGACACCCTGATCCTGCCGCACCTGCGCTCGTTCACGGAGAATGGCTATTATACGGCCGTGTATAAATTCTGGGATACTTTGGCGTTTATTCCTGCTGTGGTAGCCGCGGCGCTGTATCCCTATTTTGCCGAAAAATTGGGCAAGGGCGAGAAAGGGGAGGCCAAAAAAGTTTTAACCATCTATACCCGGTATATGATCGCCGCCGCGATTCCCATGACGGTTGGCGCCTACATGCTGTCACACCGGCTGACTATCGCGTTTTTTGGGGTTCCTTTCGCGCCGGCGGCTCCCGCACTCTGGCTTTTGGTGGCCGCGGTTTCCGCCCTGTTTATTTATGTGCCGGTGAACAGCATCATGGTTTCCCAGAAGACAAAAACAGCCACTTGGATCACGGGCATCAACCTGATTTTTAATTTGGGACTGAATTTGCTGTTGATCCCGAAATTCGGATTTGTGGCGGCCGCTGTCATCACATTGGGTTCCGAGGTTTTTCAGCTGGTTTGCTACACTTACATAATCAAGACACAGGTCATTCAGTTTGTATATTTCAGAAATTTCGTCAAGCCTGTTCTCGCCGGGCTTGCCATGGGATTTTCTCTTTATTTTTTCAGGGACAGTAATTTGTGGCTTTTGATCGGTTTGGGCGGAGTTATTTACGCGCTTGCTCTGATTTTACTGCAATTTTTCCACAAAGAAGATACGGATCTGCTGAAGGCATCGTTTAATTTCACGAAAAAGATCGAACCGGACATTCCCCCGGTGACTAATTTATGATTATTGGTATTGAGGCCGAGCGTGCGAATTTGCCGAATCCCACGGGAGTGGAGTATTATGCGGCGCAGATGATCCGGAATTTTGCGCGTATGGACCCAAAAAATAACTATGTTTTATATTTCCGGACAAAACCCTTGCCCTGGTTTTATGAATTGCCGAAGAATTTTTCGATCAGATTAATCCCTTTTCCCAAATTTTGGACGCAGCTAAGAATTTCCTGGGAGCTGATCACTCATCCGGTTGACGTTTTGTTCATCCCTGCCTCGGCCTTGCCCATTTTTCATCCGAAAAGATCGGTGGTGGCGGTCCATGACATCGCGTTCGAACTTTTTGACGGGATCTACACCGGCTATATGAATTATTATCAAAAATTTGTGACGCGCTTCGCTGTTAAACACGGGGCGAAAGTGGTGTCTGCCTCGGAATCCACAAAAAATGATCTGATCCGCGTTTATAAAACCAAACCCGAAAAGATAATCGTTACGCATTTGGGTTTGGGAGATGATTTCCGGCCCATGAAATACGATGAGGTCCAGCCGGTTTTGGATAAATATGATTTGGTTTATCAGAAATATATCCTGTTCGTGGGGACTCTGCAGCCGCGCAAAAATATTATCAAGCTGGCCGATGCGTTTCAAAAGATAAAAAAAGAAAATCACGTCGAAGAAAAACTGGTAATTGTTGGCCAAAGAGGTTGGCTCTGGGAGCCGATAGTGAAAAAAATCAAAATGGTGGGTCTGGACGGTTCGGTCAAATATCTGGATTATGTCAGCAAGCGAGACCTGCCGTATCTTTATTCCGGGGCTAAACTCCTGACACTGCCGGCATTGTATGAGGGTTTTGGTTTTCCGCCTCTGGAAGCTATGGCTTCGGGCGTGCCTGTGGTAGTCTCAAACGTATCGTCTCTGCCGGAAGTGGTAGGGGACGCCGGAGCGCTGGTGGACCCGGATTCCACAGAATCGATTGCCGAAGGTTTGCTTTCGGTTTTGATGGATGATAATTTACGCCAGCAAATGATCGTGAAGGGATTAGCCAGGGCCAAGCGGTTTACTTGGGAGAATACAGCGAGGAAAACGTTGGAAGTTTTTGAGAGTTTAAAATCTGACTAATGCGTATCTGCGAGCGACCGCCAATAAGTATTAAACTTAGCGGTCGCGTGGCAGTCTAAACCAGGGACAGATTGCTTCGTCGCCGTCAATGTGAATTCAAATAAGCGGCTCCTCGCAAATGCGTTTATATTAATATGCAAGTACTACTAATCACAATCTTCGCGATCGCTTCATTGATCAGCTTTTGGTTTTTTTTGCGAAAATATAAATTCTCGCCCCTTTGGCTGATGCTTTCGGCTTGGTTCATATCGATAGCGATCTCGCAGTTGCATCTATCCGTTCTTGAAACCGCGTGGCCGGGGAAATTTTGGATTTTGATCTCTTTATCTCTGGTTAGTTTTACCCTTGGAGTTCTGGTTTTTGATAAAGTCTGGCATAAATATCCATGGTGGATGAAGTTAAAAAGCCTTCAGCGCTCAGCGCTGAGCGCTCAGCGCTTGCGTTGGGTAATATATATTTTGTTTGCAATTTCGTTCGCGGCGCTTTATTTGTTCTATAAAAAAGCCGGGAATTTTCCTTTATTTGCCCCGGATCCGGACGCATTCAGGTTTGCGGCAGATGATAAAGTTCCCGGTCTGGTCAACTACATAGCGCAGCTGGCAAGAATATTCATTCCCTTGTCGTTTTTTCTGCTGTTCTATGAGACGTTTGAATGGAGAAAACATTGGGATTTGGCAGCGATAAGCTTAGTAGGTGCCGTCAGCTTGATCCTGTTTACCTCGCGCACTCAGATATTTTTCGTAGATCTCTGGGTTATGGCGCTGTATTTGCTGATGCGCAAGCCAAACCTTAGGAAAGCCATAAAGTTTTATCCTTTTTTTCTTTTATTTTCAATTGTGGTGCTGGCCGCGGTTCCGCTGATCCGCCAGTATCGGAGCTACGGCACGGATTATCTGGGCAATATCACAGGTATAAAAATTTCAAGCGACAACAAGCTGGCGAAGGTTTTTTTGCCGATTTATGTCGGAGTTTCGTTCAATCAGCAGGCTTTGCTTCATGCCGAAAATTATTACCAAACCCATGAGCTTCAGCACGGCAAAGTTTCGCTGGATCCTTTCACGAATATTTTCGGAAAAGTCATCAAGCCCCTGAACAATCTGAAATCGCAGTATGATCTGGGGCAAATTTTCTATTCCTGGTGGAACACCGGCACGTATTTGTTCCCGTTCGTGCAGGATTTCGGCACTTCGGCTTTTTATTTCGTTCCGTTTTTGATAGCGGCACTCCTGACCCTATCCTGGCGCTTCTGGCAATCCTCGCCCAACTTTTTGTCGGTGAATCTTTACGCCTATGCCTTGTTTTTTGTTGTTATGACAGTATATCTGTCTTTTACCGTGCGGGCGGAAATGTATCTTGATTTGTTTTTGCTGGTTGTGGTTTATTTGATTGTTTCAAAAAAAATCCATGAAAGTTAGCTTGATCAATGTCGTTTATAACAGCAAGAAATATATCAAACCCGTGTTTGATGCCATTTTTTTGCAAACGGAGAGAGACCTGGAAGTGTTTGCCGTGATTTGCGCCAATGACGACGGCTCAAAGGAATATATTGTCCAAAACTATCCGCAGGTAAAAATTTTGGACCCCGGAAAGAATCTGGGTTTTTCCGCGGCCAATAATTTGGCGATCCGGGAATCAACTGGCGAATTTGTCCAGCTTGTGAATCCGGATCTGATTTTGGAACCACATTATATTGAAGACTTGCTTGGAGTTTTTGCAGATCCAAAAGTTGCTGCAGCAACCGGCAAATTATTGCGGTATGATTTCCGAAATAATCAAAAGACAAAGATCATTGATTCTACCGGCATAGTCATGTCTGCTTCCGGCCGGGCAAGAGACAGAGGACAGAACCAAGTCGATGCCGGTCAATTTGACGATCAAACGGAAGTGTTTGGAGTTTCCGGAGCCGGACCAATGTTCAGGAGAACAGCTCTAGAAAAAGTGAAATACCGCCAAGAATACTTTGACGAGGATTTTTTTATGTATTGGGAAGATGTGGATATGTCTTGGCGGTTAAGAAATTTGAATTACGTAATTAAATACGTACCTGCCGCGGTGGCATATCATGGCCGGACCGCGGGGCAAGCCGAAGGAGGATATTGGCACTTTTGGAAATTTGTCCGGCATCATAAGAAATTATCACCGATGATTTTAAAGTTGAATTATAAGAACCATATTTTAATGTATATTAAAAACGCGAAATCTGTATGGAACCCATTTTTTATCGGCCGGGAGATCGTCATGTTTGGCTACGTCTTGATATTTGAGACCGGCACTTTGAAAGTTTTACCGGAATTATTGCGCCAGTTCCCGAAGATTTTACGCAAAAGAAAAAGCTCCGGCGCGCTTAGGTAGCCGAAGCCATAGGTACGGGATTAAATTTCATTGGCTTGAGTTTGTCGAATCTCTCGATCGAGCTATTTCTGGAACCCTCGATCTGTTTGTCTGTCGGCATGTATAGCATCAGGTCGGCGACGATCTTTTCCACGACATCAAACAGCTCGGTTGCGAATTCTTCCCCGCGAAGAAAACTGACCAGCCCCAAGATCCGTTCGGCCCGATTATCGAAGAATGCTTCGTGCACGACACTTGGCTTGAGGCTGATTTCGTACCAGCGCTGAAGAACGACTGCCGCGACCGTCCGTTCGGTCCGAGTCTCCAGGGAACTCATGATATTGCCTCCTTCAAATTGTACCCCGCATTATCTAGAATAATAACAGAAATTACACTATAATGGCAATATATTTATGAATTTATCGGTGATAATTCTTAATTACAATACGAAAAATTTGCTACAGAAATGCCTGGAGTCGGTTTATCTATCCCGGACTAATTTTCAGTTTGAGGTTTTAGTTTCGGATAACGGATCTGCTGACGGCAGTGTTGAAATGGTCAGGCAGGATTTTCCCCAGGCGATACTGATCGAAAACAACGCCAATTTGGGATTTTCGGCGGGCAATAACGTTGCCATTAAGAGAGCGACAGGCAGAAATATTTTACTTTTGAATTCCGACACCACGGTCCAGACCGATACTATTGACGGCACAATCGGGTATTTGGAATCACACCCGGACGTCGGGGTGGTGGGATGCAAAGTGCTTTTACCCAGTGGCGAGCTCCATCAGGCCAGCCGCAGGAAATTCCCGGATCCTGCCAATGCATTCTTACGGCTGTTCGGGTTGCGGAAGTTTAGCGATTATAACTACCGGAATGTTCCGGTTGACCGGGAAATGGAAGTTGATTCCGTGGTCGGAGCTTTTCTGATGATCAGAAGATCGGTGATAGACCAAATCGGCCTTTTGGACGAAGATTTTTTTATGTATGGAGAGGATCTCGACTGGTGCTGGCGAGTGAAAGAAGCGGGGTTCAAGGTTGTATATTATCCGGCGGTCCAGATCACCCACTATCTGTACGGTTCGTCCAAGAACATCGCATTTAAAACCATCAGGCGCGCCCATGACGCCATGAAAATTTTTTACCGCAAGCATTACTCAGAAAAACATAACTGGTTCTTTAACCAGCTGGTCTATTTCGGAATAAATATAAGAATGTATTTGGTATTAATGGTTAATTTATTCCGGAATAAAAAGACCGTGCATTAATTCAGGTCAGTTTACATTTTCTCCAAATTTAGCTATAGTTAAATCCATGAACAATCTACCTGAAACAAATCTTCGTTCAAAACAAACCGGTTTTTATGCAGTGGCATTGATTTTATTCGTGGCTATTTTTGGCCTGGGTTACGGAATTGGTCAGGGCAGGGTAAAAGTGGAATCCGGCAAGCTGGATATCAGCCGCGGAAGTGCTCCGGCAAACGCGGCGGATTATTCCTTGCTTTGGAATGCGCTAGATCAGCTCAATGCCAAATACGTTGACCGGCCACTGGATCAGCAAAAATTGATGTATGGCGCGGTATCGGGGATGGTGTCAGCTGCCGGAGATCCTTATACCACATTTTTCAACCCTGACGAAGCCAAGGCTTTCACCGAGCAGTTACGGGGGTCTTTCAGCGGCATCGGGGCGGAAGTGGGGGTCAAAAACGAGCAGATCGTGATCATTGCCCCGCTTGAAGATACGCCTGCCGCCAAGGCGGGTATACTGGCTGACGACGCAATTTTGGAAATCAACGGCGAAAGTACACAGGGCATGTCCGTGGATCTGGCAGTGTCAAAGATCAGGGGAAAAGAAGGCACGACCGTGAATCTGAATATTTTGCATAAAGGCCAAACAACTACCCAGGACATTACGATCACTCGCGCCAAGATCGTGGTCAAAAGCGTGAAGCTGGATTCAAAGAATATCAATGGAAAACAAATCGCAGTTATAAAAATGAACGAATTCGGCGATGATACCAAAGGACTTCTTGATCAGGCCATAGGCACGATCGCAAAAGGAAATTATTCGGGAGTGATCCTGGACCTGAGAAATAATCCGGGAGGCTATTTGGAAACCGCCATAAGCACGATTTCGAACTGGATCGGCTCGGACCAGGTGGCGGTAAAAGAGATCGGATACGGAAACGATGAAAAAAATTATAAAACTTCAGGAATCTCTCGGCTGAAGGGGATGAAGACCGTAATCCTGGTCAACGGCGGGTCTGCGTCAGCATCCGAGATAGTAGCCGGAGCATTGCAGGATTATAAGGTTGCGACCCTGGTCGGCGAAAAGACTTTCGGCAAGGGTTCTGTGCAAGAATTGCAAGATCTGTCCGGAGGTTCGGAAATCAAAATCACGGTTGCCAAATGGTATACACCCAAAGGGCGGGGAATTCACAAAATCGGACTTGATCCGGATATTAAGGTTCAACTGACCCCGGATGATACTAAAAACAAGAAAGACCCTCAGATGGACAAAGCGCTGGAATTGCTGAAATAAATAGTAACTGAACAAAAGCAACCATCGCGAGGCTGAAGACCGTGGCGATCTTAGACAAGATTGCTTCGTCGCTATCGCTCCTCGCAATGGTGCTTTTTATGTTATAATTATCCTATGGATTCAAAAGAACTGCGGGAAAAATACCTGAAATTTTTTGAAGAAAAAGGGCATAAACCCATTCCTTCTGCATCTTTGGTACCGGCCAATGACCCCACTGTGCTTTTTACAACTGCCGGAATGCATCCGCTGGTGCCTTTTTTGTTGGGAGAAGTTCATCCGGCCGGTAAAAGGCTGGTTAATGTTCAAAAATCCTTCCGCACCGATGATATCGACGAAGTCGGCGACAATACACACAATACTTTTTTCGAAATGCTGGGCAACTGGTCGTTGGGAGACTATTGGAAAGATGACGCTATCAAATGGTCTTATGAATTCCTGACGGATAAAAAATGGCTGGGTTTGGATAAAGAAAAAATAGCCGTCACGGTTTTTGCCGGAGATAAAGACGCGCCGAAAGACGAAGAATCGGCTAAAATTTGGAAATCGTTGGGATTGCCGGAAGATCGAATCGCATATTTGCCGAAAGAAGATAATTGGTGGGGACCGCCGGGACAGACCGGGCCTTGCGGGCCAAATTCAGAAATGTTTTATTGGACGGGGAAAAAACCGGCTCCGGAAAAATTTGATCCAAAAGATAATTTGTGGGTTGAGATTTGGAATGACGTCTTTATGGACCGGAACAAGAATGCTGACGGCGAATTTGAGATGTTGAAGCAAAGAAATGTCGATACCGGGATGGGCATGGAGCGAACGGTGGCTGTGCTGGAAGGCAAGGACAATATTTACGATACAGAATTATTTGCGCCGATCATTGCGAAAATTCGTTTGCTGGCAGTCAAGCAAGACGAGAAATCAGAAAGGGTGATCGCGGATCATCTGCGCGCGTCTGTGTTCTTGATCGCTGATGGAGTGGCGCCTTCAAACAAAGACCGCGGATATTTGTTGCGCCGTCTCATCCGACGCTCAATAACCTACGGACAGAAGCTTGGTATTGAACACGATTTTACCGGCGAAATCGCGGACGTAATTCTTGGTGAATATGAGCCGATTTATCCTGAATTAAAAAATTCGAAAATTAATCAGGAACTGAAAGCCGAAGAATTGAAATTTAGAGCGACCTTGGGTAAAGGTATGAAGATTCTGGAGAAGAAAGAAGGAATTACAGGGAAAGAAGCATTCGACCTGTTCCAAACTTTTGGTTTTCCTTTTGAGCTGACCCAGGAACTGGCGGTCGTGGCGAATCCGGCGGAATTTGCCGCGGAATTTAAAAAACATCAGGAATTATCTCGAACTTCTTCTGCCGGCCAGTTCAAGGGTGGCCTTGCTTCACACTCGGATAAAATCGTTCGTTTGCATACCGCCACGCATTTGATGAACGCGGCATTGCGAAAAGTTTTGGGAGAAAACGTCTGGCAAAAAGGCAGCAACATTACGGAACAGCGCACGCGGTTTGATTTTACGCATGATAAAAAAATGACGGACGAAGAGAAACAACAGGTCGAAAAACTCGTTAATAATTGGATAGAGCGCGATCTATCCGTCAAAAAAGAAATGATGACACAGGGTGAAGCGAAAAAACTGGGCGCTATCGGGGTTTTCGGCGAAAAGTATTCGGATACGGTTTCGATTTACATGATTCTTGATCCGAAAACCAACGAAATTATCTCGCGCGAATTCTGCGGCGGCCCGCACGTGGAGCACACCGGAGTGATCGGCAAATTTAAGATCCAAAAAGAAGAAGCGGTGTCAGCGGGAGTGCGGAGAATCAAGGCTATAATTAATTAAATATTTATGAATGATGAATATTTTTTTAAAGTTTCGGTAAAAGGGTTGGTCCTCAATGAAGAAGGAAAATTAATGCTTTTAAAAGAAGGCAACGGAGACTGGGATATTCCCGGCGGCTCAATGGTGCATGGAGAAACTTTTCACCAAGCTTTGAAACGCGAAATAAAGGAAGAAATGGGAGTGGAATGTGAGATTTTGGATGAAAAGCCATTCGCAGTTTGGCTAGGCCAAGACAGCTTAGGGATCTGGCGAATCATAATTTGTTTTCGGGTCAGGCTATTGTCGTATAAATTTATTCATTCGGACGAATTTGTGGATTTGGCGTATTTCAATAAAAGCGACAGTGAGAAAATAAATTTACACCCTCTTAAAAAACCTGTCTATAATTACATTTGAAATATGATCAACCTTCAAAAAATATCAGGTTTGCCGATGGAATTGTCGGATGACGGACATTTGAAATTTATTGAGCCACTGAAAGAAGTAATGCCTGCGGTCCGGAAATTTACGGAAATGATCCCTGTGCTGATGGACCCTGCGGCAACCCCTCTTCCAGTTTTGGAAGATATGTATTACATGTACCGGGATGTGCGCTTGCCGGAACACGAGGATTTGATACGAAAAAATAATCTGCGGTTTGACATTACAACTTTGCCTGCGGTCATGCTTGGGAGAGAATTCAACAAGACCGTGGGACACTATCATCCTGTGATTCCCAGCCAAAGCCTGGCTTATCCGGAACTGTATGAAGTCCTTGCCGGTGAGGCATTGTTTTTGATCCAAAAAATGGACGCGGAGCTGAAAAAATTAATTACTGTCATGGCTATCAGAGCGAAAGCCGGAGACAAAGTTATTTATCCGCCGAATTTTGGACATATTATCGTGAATGTAGGTTCAGGAGTTTTAGCGACAGCCAATTGGGTTTCCGATAAGTTCACTTCTTTGTATGAGCCGGTTCATGACAGGCACGGCATGGCTTATTATGTAGTTAAAAATAACGGAAAAGGCTACAATTTTTTGCCTAACCCAAATTATCAGGACACCCCTGGAATTCGCGGGATTGAAGCTTTCGTTGACCCCGATTTTGGTTTAAGCGCAAAGGAGCCGATGTACACCAGCGCTATTAAAGATATTTCCAAATTGGAGTTTCTGAATAATCCGCAGAAATATGCCGCGGAGTTAGCCAGACTAACGGCTTAGTGCTAAACTTAAACTACAATGCCTCCAAAAGTCATCAAACTAGGAAAAAAAGACGACATCGCCTCCGTCATCCAGCAGATCAGGGGCCTTCGCGACCGCGAGGTGGTCTTTGAGCTGGTCAGAGGCTCGGTTCTTCTCTCAAGTTCGGATAACCTAAAGCTTTTGAAAAGGACCGGGGAGGCAATGGGCAAAACCGTAAAAGTCCAAACCGATGATGAGATCGGCAGGATCTTGGCAAAGAAAGCTGGGGTGTTGTATGGCGAACAGGAAGTTCGGATGCCGAAAGCCGCGACGCGTGTGGCCCGTTCAGACGTCAAACCGCGGTTTTCCGATATCTTGGGTTCGCGAAAGATTTTTGATAAGCCGTTTAGCCGCAATGAAAAAATCACGAAACAGGCCGAACCGGCGCAGCAGCCGTGGGTTAACAAGCGCAGATCCACGGGTAGTTTTTTTAAATTTTTCTTTCTCTCGGCCGTGATTTTGGTAGTGGGATTGTTTGGCCTGGCCGTATTAATTCCAACAGCCACAGTTACGGTTTTCGCCAGGTCCGAGCAGGTCACCAGGGATCTGGAGCTGACAGTTGATAAATCAGTCAGCGTTGCTGACCCGGTTAATTTGCAGATAACCGGCATTCCTCTAACCCGTGAAGTGTCCCAGACGAAAAATTTTTCAACAACGGGCGTCAGCCTCGCGGGCACTAAAGCATCCGGAACTGTCACTGTCTACAATTTTACGTCCAGTTCTCTGATCCTGAGGGCTGCCACCACTACCTTGGTTTTTTCCGGAAAAAAGTATTCGTTTGCCGCTGACGTCAGCGGGATCAAGCCAAATGGCGCTCCGACCCCCGGAATCCAGATCGTGGCCCAGGATCCCGGCGAGGGCTCCGATGTTCCGGCAGGCTCGAAATTTCAGATAGTGAACGCGGCCTTGGGCAACAAAAATGTTTATGCCATCAATCCTGTGGGCATCGGAGGCGGAGCTGCTACCAGCACGGCTGTTTTGTCGCAGGCCGACATTGATAATGCGGTTGTCAGCCTGACTAACGACGTCATCTCGGCAGCCGAAACCGATCAGACCCAGGAAACGGGGATACCGACCAAACTTTTGCCGTCAGGGGTCAAAGTCGAAATATTGGCCAAAACAGCAAACAAGGTGGTAGGAGAAGCTGTCGAAAAGTTCGCCATGACTATGATCGCCAAAGTCACGGGATTGGGATTCAAAAACGACGATGTGAATTCCGTGGTGCTCGATAAGATCAATCAGGTCCTGGCGTCTGATAAATACCTGGTCAACAATGCCCAAAGGCTCTACTCCGCGGAATTTAAGACCATTGATCTGACTGCAAGCCACGGGGTTCTGGCTGTGCATTTCCAGACCACTGCCGCCTATAAAATTGATGAGTCAAACCTGGCCAAAATTCTGGCGGGAAAAAATGAAACGGAAATGAAGGAAATTCTTTTGAGCAAGCCTGAGATCGATAACGTTCAGATAATTTTTTGGCCGAATTGGTTTATTCATACAGCCCCGCGCTTCAATGGGAAAATTTATATTAAGACGGATTTGGCTAGTTAGGTCGATAAAAAGTAAGTAGTATTAAAAAAACCATTGAATGGTGTTTTGTTTAAATTTATTTGCCTTATATTAGCCAAAAAGCAGGTATAGGTTGTAGCTGACAGGTTTATAGAAATAAAGCATTTGACATAAATCCCATATATTGTTAATATTTGGAAGCAATTTGTTTAACATATACATATATTCCTACCGGAGCTCAAGATTTAGGGACGCAAGGCCCACAAAAAAATACCATTGAACTTGAAGGTAAGGTCATCGAATCTCTACCCAATGCTGTTTTTCGTGTGCAGATCGAGTCCGGACAGATCATTTTGGCCCATATCGCAGGCAAATTGCGGGTAAATAAAATAAGAGTATTACCGGGTGATAAGGTTATTATAGAAGTAACACCGTATGATTTGACGAGAGGAAGAGTAATAAGACGATTAAGATAACTGTGGACCCCTCGGCTCGGAACGGTAGTCGTTCCTCGCTCGGGGTAAAATTTGCAAGCAAATTTTATGAAAGTACGCGCAAGTGTAAAACCCATGTGCAAGAAATGTAAAATCGTCCGCAGACGAGGCGTAATTTTTGTCATTTGCGAAATTCCGAAGCATAAACAGAGACAAGGATAAAAATTGGAATGTGGAATGTGGAATGTGGAATAAAATTTCCAAATTCCAAATTCTAAATTCTAAATTCTTTTTTTATGGCGTTGGTACGAATTGCGGGCGTAACATTACCACAGCAAAAACGCATTGAGGCAGCTCTGCCTTATTTATTTGGCGTTGGCTGGCCAGGCAGCAAGCGCATTTTGGCTGCTACTAAAATCGATCCGAACAAGCGCACTTCTGAACTGACCGAGGCCGAAGTCGCCAAGATCCGCGAATTTATCGAAAAGAATTATATGGTTGAAGGCTCGCTGCGTCAGCAAATTTCCAGCAACATCAAACTGAAGAAAGAGATCGGATCATACGAAGGAATCCGTCATATCCGGGGCTTGCCAGTCCGGGGCCAGAGAACCAGAACTAATTCACGCACCCGCCGCGGCAACGTACGCCGCACCGCAGGTTCAGGACGGAAAAATTCGGCAGAGAAAACTTAAAATCGCACAACGCGTAATTTGTAACGTATAACGTTGCGAGTTACACGTTACACCTTACACGACTTTTTTATGGGACAGCAAAAACCAGCTACAACTTCAGCAGAAGAAACCAAGGCTAAGCCAACAGCCGCTTCTGTTAGCGCGCCCAAGAAAAAGAAATCCAAGATCAAGCTTGCCCGCGGGCACATTTACGTCCAATCCACTTATAACAATACCATCATTACTATCACCGATCTGACCGGCAATGTAGTTGGCTGGGGGTCCGCCGGCCGCACCGGATTTAAAGGCAGTAAGAAATCGACGCCGTATGCGGCGCAGAAAACCATGGAAGACACAATCGGCCGGCTGAAAGAAACCGGACTGAAAGAAGTTGACGTATTTGTAAAAGGCATCGGCACCGGACGTGAGTCGGCGGTCCGCGCCTTGCAGGGTTCAGGCCTTAATATTTTATCTATTCAGGATCAGACACCGATCCCGCACGGCGGAGTGAGGCCGAAGAAAGCGCGAAGAGTTTAAATTTTATGAGACACACAGGACCTAAAATCAGGGAATCGCGGCGTTTCGGGCAGGCTTTATCAAAAAAAGCCGAGAAGTATTTGGCAAAAAGAAATTATCGTCCCGGCCAGCACGGTCAAAACCCCCAGCGTGTTTCCGAATACGGCATGCAGCTGCGGGAAAAGCAGAAAGCCAAGATTATTTACGGCCTGATGGAGCGCCAGTTCCGCCGCTACTATGAAATTGCCAGCAAGAAAGTCGGCGTTACCGGCGATGCCTTGCTCCAGCTTTTGGAGTTGCGCCTCGATAACATTGCCTACCGCATGGGATTTGCCCAGACCCGGCCTCAGGCCCGCCAGCTGGTGTCGCACGGATTTTTTGAGGTTAATGGCAAGAAAGTAAATATCCCTTCCTATCAGGTCAGGGTCGGAGATGAAGTAAAAATGCGCGATAAGAAAAAAGATTCGGGATACGTAAAGAGCCTCATTCCTCTGCTCGCGAATGCCAAAACCGTGGAGTGGGTCTCGATAGAACCGAAAAATTTTTCCGGCAAGGTTTTGTCCAAGCCGACCCGGCAGCAGCTTGATCTGAGCTTGAACACCCAGCTGATCGTCGAATATTATTCTAGATAATTAATCAGGTAACCTAATAAATTTATGGAATCAATTCCGCTCCCGAAAAAAGTTTCCTTTGAAGATCAGGGAAACAATAAATATAAACTGACCGTAGAGCCATTGTATCCCGGTTATGGGGTTACTTTGGGCAACAGCTTACGCCGTGTCCTTTTGTCGTCCCTGCCCGGCGCTGCCGTAGTTGCGGTGAAGATCAAAGGAGCGGATCATGAATTTTCCACCGTCCCGAACATCAAGGAAGACGTGATCGAGATAATATTGAACATCAAGCAGTTGCGCCTGAAGGTCCACACCGACCAGCCGGTCAGGCTGGAAATGAAGGTCAAGGGAGAAAAGCAGGTCACAGGCGCGGATTTTAAGAAAAACGCGGATGTGGAGATCGTAAATCCGGACATGCACATCGCCACTCTGGATAACAAAGGCGCTGAGCTTGAAATGGAAGTTATTGTGCAAACCGGCCGAGGCTATGTGCCGGTCGAACAGCGCGAAAATGAAAAATTGGAGATCGGCATGATCGCGGTTGACGCGATTTATACCCCGGTCAAGCTCGTGAATTATGATATTAACAACGTCCGCGTGGGGCAGATAACCAATTACGATGAACTGATACTGATGATCGAGACTGACGGTACTGTCTCGGGCCAGGACGCTATTGACCAGGCGGCTCATATTTTGATGGATCACTTTGCCTTGTTTGCCAAAACCAACTTGTCTTCTGAAGCTGTTGTTTTGCCGGTCGCCGAAGTCGCTGTCGAAAACCAGCAGCCAATTTCAATCGACGAAGGGATTAAAACTCCCGAAGAAGACGATTTGAAGTCTTTGGGACTTTCCAACAGATCGTATAATGCTTTAATTAAAAACAGTATCAATAAGATCTCCCAGCTGACAGCGTTGGACCATGACCAACTGTTGCACACCGAAGGTTTGGGCGCGAAGTCGGTGGAAGAGATCGAAAAATTACTTAAGACTTACGCGGGACAGTAAACGCATAACGCGTAACTTGTAACGTATAACGTTACTTGTTACACGCTACACATTACACGTTACACTTTTATGAGGCATCTCAAGAAGAAAAAAATCGGCAAGGGACGGGATCATGCCAGAAAACTGGTCCGGTCTTTGGCCGCCTCAGCGATTGTTTATGAAAAGATCCAGACCACGGAAGCCAGGGCCAAGATCGCCCGGGTCCTGGTTGAAAAAATGATCACGAAAGGAAAGTCCGCCGGAGGCGGATCTGCCTCTGGCGGAAAAGAACTCCATAACAAACGCCAGATTTTTTCCGCACTCCCGGGCAATGCCGCGCGCAAAGTAATTGAAGTTTTGGGTCCGCGATATAAATCCCGTCCCGGTGGCTATACCCGGATCGTCCGTTTGGGAAAATCCAAGGACGGCATGCCGAAAGTATTGCTGGAGCTAGTCGAATAACATTTATGTGTAACGCGTAACTTGTAACGCGCAACGTTGCAATCTACACTTTATACTCTACACGACCTCATGAAAACTTTTATCCCAAAAACTAAAGAAATCAAGCGCTCCTGGTACTTAGCCGATGCCAGCATGTTTCCGCTGGGCAGATTGGCCTCAAAAGTCGCAACAGTCTTGCGCGGCAAGCATAAAGTAACTTTCACCCCTCATATGGATGTCGGGGATTTTGTGGTAGTAAAAAACGCCGAAAAAGTGCAATTCACCGGCCGGAAGCTCCAGCAAAAAGAATATCACAGGTTTTCCGGCTATCCCGGCGGTTTGTATACGAAAAAATTGTCGGATCGCATGGAGAAAGAGCCGGAAAAGGTCATCCGCGACGCGGTATATAACATGCTCGATGCAAATCGTCTGCGCAAGCATATCCTGCGGAGACTAAAAGTTGTCCGGGGCGAAAGCCACGAATTTCAAACTACTAAGGAGATCAAATAATATGGAAGCACTACCAAAAAAACCGGCGGCAAAAAAGCCAGCGGCCGAAAAATCACATGTTGCAAGAAAACCCCGCGCATCGAAAGAGCATGCGGTTAAGCCAGCTCAAGCTGAATTAAAATTGTCGGAACCCGCGGCTATTGAAGAAGAGGCGAAGCCTGTTCTAGCCAAGATTCCTCACGGCAAACCTTTTTACGCGGTCGGCAGGAGAAAAACCGCTGTAGCCCAGGCGCTTTTAAGCGAGGGCAACGGCACGATCACCATCAATATGCTGCCTTTTGAGGGATATTTTCAGACCTTGGATCTGCAGCTGATAGTGACCCAGCCGCTGCGGCAGCTTGGTTTGGAAAAGAAGTTCAACGTTAAAAGCAAAATTCATGGCGGCGGCATTCATGCCCAGGCCGAATCTTTGCGCCATGCCATTTCCCGCGGGCTGATCGCGTATGACCCGGAATCAAGACGGACTTTAAAAAAATTAGGATTTCTGACCCGCGACCCGAGAGTCAAGGAAAGAAAGAAACCGGGTTTGAAGCGCGCGCGCCGAGCGCCGCAGTTCAGCAA
>JBDTSL010000008.1:0-34653 GCA_039931165.1 Candidatus Doudnaibacteriota bacterium | reverse complement strand
TGGATAGGGGTATGGATATTCGTATGGATAGGGGTAGGGGTAGGCACAAGAGCAACTTTCGTTACCTTGACATTGATTGTCTGCGCCACATGAAATATTCGGTTCTAGCTGGCAAACTGCATCAGAGCTTCCACAGTCGCAAGAAAACGAAATTGGCAACGCTTTATGGCACGTGCTCGTTGAATCATCACAATATTCCGGAGTGCGACAAGATATGGCATTTGCAGAAACCTTAAGTGGTGTTAGAGAAGAAAAAATTAAAAAGACAATAAAAAAAAGGGATAAACAGAACAATACTGAAATTAACAATTTATTTGTTTTTATGCGCATAAAGAATTAAATATATAATACAGTAAACAAATTAAAAAATCAAAAAAAGGGGGTTCGGTCAGACCAAACCCCAAAAAGCACAACTTAGCGGAGATAAATAACAATCTTGTCTCCAGTCACAATGTAAGGAGAAATGTTAGTAATCCGAACGTAGTTAACTTTGCCACCAACAACAAGTGACGCTGTCGCTGACCCCGCTGCAATTTCGACTTTCTCTCCAATTGACGGGGAAATCGTGAGGTCTTGCAGCCAGTGAAGCGAGACGACAATATTTCCGGCGACATTGGTGAGCATAAAGTCGAGGGTTCCATCGGTGATCGGCGCGATATTCGCACCCACACCACCCGGAGATGGTGCGGGGTCGAGCGTGAACTTGAGGAGCTCCCCTACCTTGATCCCAGTCGAAGGCGGAGGTAAAGCGACAGGTGGCATCGGAGACGGCGATGTAGGCGTCCGATCAACACTACAGGTGCCGGTTCCGATAAGGACACCAGCGCACACCATAAGCGTTCCGAAAAACCGCAGTGTATTGCGCATATGTCCTCCTACAGGACTGAAAAACATGCCCTATCGGGAGCTTGTTTTGGAGATTGACGACAAGGCTTTATTTTTACTATCTTTAAGACAATTTGTCAAAACGGGCAATTTATAAAAAAGAATAAGCTGTGTTTTTACGTTCAAAATTCTGTCACGGAGATATCTTTGCCGCTCTATTGGTTCATGGCTGTGATAGTGATATGGACTGGCGAAGAACCATTTTTATCCGTAACCTGCTCGATTCGGATCACGAAATTCTTGCTTTCACCGTCAGTAACCGCGCCTTGATCGTTCCGCACGCCTGCGGTTATAACCAAACCATTCGCGGAGAACAAACTGCGGATGTCATCCACGGCATCGAGAAGTTTCGCATCCTTATCATACTTGGCGACAAAACCCTTCTTGCCGTTCTTAAAAATCACGGTCTGAACTTTTAGGTCCTTGATACTGCCGCTGGCAAAGATCCCGATTTCTTTCGGGAGGACGTCCGCGGAAGCATCAACGGCGCTGATAACTTCCGGAATTGTCAAAGTTGCGTTAGTATTTAATTCAGCCAAGACCGCTTCGGGGGCGCGGTCAGCGGCTTTGGTTATTAAACTATCTTTTGGCTGTGCGGCTGGAGTAACAGCCGGCTTTCTCACGGCCCAATAAAACACTGCTCCCACGAAAAAAATGACCAACAAACCCAAAACGCCCGGAACCAAGTATCTTGCTACGGTGCCTTTGTCGTTGGAATCCGAGGGCGCATTTTCTTTCTGCTCATCCATATTACTTTTCAAGGATTAATTAACTCTGTGTCAAATAACGCTGCCGGCTTTGTTCGGAATTATTATATCACTATTTAATTCTGTGTGGAATCACAGCGATGGCGCCAGGCAGGACTGTTAATCTTGGCGCATAACCGGCTGTATTCTTCGGAAGTTTTCGAATAGGTCCTGATCAAACTGACCAAGCCGGAATAGCATTGGTCTTTTGACGCTTCGCTGATCTTGTCGCAAATAGCAAAAGGCAGCGATCTGTCCCCTACCGAAAAAGACGCGGAGTCATTGGTAATAATGCAATAATCTGTCCACTTTCCTCCGAGCAGTCCGCAAAGGCTGAAAGTCCGTTCGAGGTTGCCCGAAGCAATCGGATGGATTTGCCGTGACAAACCGTTATAGCACATTTCCTTCAGATCCGCCTGCTTGATTTTGCCGCATTCAACCCCCACTTTTTTCAGATCGCCGTGGAATTGCTGGTACATCAGCGAAGGTTGGTTTGACCAGCAGGCCAGCAGATATTTCTTGTCTATGCGCGGATCGTCGCAGGGATAAACCGGGTCTGAAGCCTTGACCCACCTGTCAGGGGAAGGGCCGGTGCCGTCGTGCACGGCCCAGATATTTTCCATAAAAATCCCGTCTTGGCAGTTGAAAAGCGGAAAATCCGGCACGGTCTTGATCATATCATCGCACATCTGAAGCGCTTTGGTTAAATTTTTATAACCGATGTATGCCAAAAACCCGTGGCCTACCGCGTGACTGCACTGCGGGTAAACCGTCTGAATACCTTCGGAGCGGCAAGCGTCAAGAACTTTAGCGACTTCCGGAATGCCGCCGGTGGCTATGGCGTGAAGGATAAAGCCATGGTAACATGATGCCAAAAAATATTCTTTGCATTGGGCAAGTCCGGTGACTCCGAATTTTTCGTAGAGATAGTCCCCGACCGTATGGTTGAGCAAATGGGTTTGGCCAGTAAAAGGCAGTCCGGATCGGACCAGATCATCCTGCGCTTCGGAAGCGCCCACCCGTTCAATTAATTTTTTATACAATGTCACTTGTTGGATAAGATTCGTGGTCGCTTTTATCTGTAAAATCTCATCAGCCGCTGCCGCTGGAGTTATTGGAGCGGCTTTTTTCGGATTGTATTTATTGGAAGAAAAAAACAGTCCCGCGGCAAGAATGAAAATTACAGCCACAATGCCTGCGGATATTTTAATTTGTTTCATATAATTTAAAAACTTAGACATATTTCGGAAAGTTAGGATAAGTTCTCTCTCATCTAATCCGCGCCGATGTCCTGGATGTAGTGGTCATAACTGACCTGGTTCAGACATGCCCGCTGATATTGTGATTCCAAAGATTCGCAAAAAGTTTGGGCTTTCTGCTTGTCGCCCGGGATGGTGGACAGATTGCTTGACACCAGCTGCACATAACAGTCGGATTTAAAATTAATATCATTGGCCTGTTTTAGATCGCACATCTTCCTCATGGATGCAATATCGAAATTATGTCCGGCGGCCATAATGCCTATTCCATGCCTCTTGCAGCGGGCGGCTGATGCCTGAATAGGGTTCCTGCTGCAATAATCAAAAACCCGTTTCGGATCATTTTTATAAGTTGAGGCTATGACGTGGACCAGCTCGGTCCAGCAAGCCTCGCCTGCTTCGGCTTTATAAGTCAGGCACATTTTGGTCAGTTCCGGCAATCTCGCCGGCCAATTCAGCCAAGATTTATCGGCGAAACCATGTTCCACTAAATTAAGAGCGGTTTCATCTTCCATGAAAACCCCGGTATAACAAAAATCCAGCTGAGTAGGATTGCCTTTGAAGGCATCACATAACGCCAAAGCTTGGGATATATTCCCGCGCGTCTCGACAAGGGTCAGATGCCCGATGATATGGTTGCAATCCGCCCTGGGTTCAGTCCCGCAAAACTGCGGCAATTTATCTTTGGTTAAGCTATGGTCAGGCTGGCTGGCGAGGTAGGCCTCAATTATCCCGTGCGGCCCGCCATAATTGCAACTGGGGTCAATGCTTCTGATGTCCTGTTGCCAAGAATTTGGGTCATGATCAAAAGTCCCCCAGCCGATCCCGTGGGAGATCAGGTGACAGCCGACCGCCGAACGGTCAATTGTTTGGAGCGTACGCAAAACAGCAAAACTTTCCTTTGGACCGACCTGAGCGGCCAGTTGCTTGAATTGTTTGGCATAACAGCTTTCTTTCCCCAGATCCTTGGCAATATTTACAGGGTCGGAGCAGTATTGATTGATTTTGGCCGCGGTGGCGGCTTGTGAATTGGTATCGCGCGGGTCGTGAGACAGGCCCGAGCCGTAAATGTTTTGGTCATAAATAAATTTAAATCCGCCTGCTATCAAAATGATCACGGCAAGGATTATCACCCAGTTAGTTTTCACGAAATGTTTAAAAATAATCATACTACATAGGCCTCATTGGTTCATTATTGGCGCATTTACTTTGCCAATTTTCAGGCAAGCTCAGGCAAAGCGCTTTTGATGTCTGTTGCCAATCGGGATAGGATTGAAAAGTAACCTCCCTTATTGCTCCGATTTTGCAATGATATGAGCCGGCTCCTTTTATCTGATCGCACTCTTTTAAAACTTGGGACAGCGCTCCCATATTCGACTGAGTGATGTAAAATCCCAAGCTTTCAAAACATGTCGACCTCAAAGTCTCATCCGGCCCCGCCGCGCAGTTTGCGCCGATTTTCGGAATATTGCTGCCGAATGCCATTAAAAAAACTTGAGATTGGTAGCGCGCGCAATTATAGTGGTATTGAGCATCAAGCTGAGAGCAGAACTGCCAAGGATGATTCGGGTCAAATTCATTTACTGCCAGGTCAGACGCGTGTTCCATGAAAACGCCGTCAAAGCAATAATTTTGGTACGCGGCGATCAATTCTCCGCAGTCGGCCAGGGCAATTGGCACCTGAAAGCGCTCCCAGGTCAGAATTCCATGCCCCATCCCATGGATGCAACCCGTATATTTCTGCGTTTTATCCGGCGGAAAAATTTTCAGGCAGCGGTCCTGGATTTCTTTTATCACGCTTACGCCTTTTTGCTCCAGAAGTTGTTGGGTCACCCCATGGAAGCAGCCGAAAGCAAAAGTTTCGTCACATTTAGTAATGCCCTCCAAACCGTATTTGGCAAACATCCCGTTTCCGACCAAATGAGCGAACTGATGGGCATTGACCACCTGCTGCCCATTGACCAGGAAGGCGGATTTCAAATAGCTCCAAGACTTTCCCGGATCCGACTGAGAATAGCTTTTGATCAGATCCAGTTGCTGCTGGTAACTAAGCTTCCTGAAATCCTGAACCGGCAAAAATTTGTCCATTATCGCCTGCTCTTGAGCGATAGTCCCTGGGTGAATTTTGGCAAGATAAGACCTGTAATGGAACACGGCTACGGCCGCTGCCAGCAACAATCCAATCAATAATATTTTCGGCAAGTTTGCTTCTAACTTCATAAGTTTCTTTCTCTTACATTTAACCATAGCGCCAGCCCAATTACCAGTAGCAGTCCTAAAACCCAGAAGTCCAGATAAAGGTGACCGGAATTATAAACAATTAAAGATTCGTTTACTTTTTCGAACCACAACAGGATTCCGCTGGATTCGGCCATGGATAAAAAAGAAGCGCCTCCTTTCGACAGAACGAAGCTGAGTCCAAGCGGAATAAATAACATTGACGCGATAAAATTGCCCAGAAAAAATGGGCGGCTAAATGAGCCGATTGTAATGGTTATCAAAGGCTTACGGAACAAATCGAATTTAAACAATCCATATTTATCGATCAGCAGGGCCAAAACCAAAAGCGGCACAATCATGCCCGCAAGGAAAACAAGGAGTAAGATGCCGGTCTGCCAGAACCCCTGGCTTAAGCTGTTCAATGACAGGATAGCCCCATAGATCGGAGCGGTGCAGGTGCTGCTGGTCAAGCCGAAAATTATTCCCAAAAAAAATGTTTGCCAGGGTTTATCGATAAAACCGGGGCTTCTGGCGCTTACCGGCAGAGTGAAGTTGAACAATGCCAGCAATCCGAAAGCGACCAAAAACCAGCCCACCAGTGCATACAGCACCGGACGGGAATAAACCAGCAGGCGGATAAGAAAATTGAGGCCCAGGCTGAAAGGAAAAAATATCAGGGCAAAACCGCAGGCAAAAAAGATCGTGGCCAGAACCAGACTCCTTTTTTCTTTGAATGTATACCCAAAAAAAGCCGGCAGAAGCGCCGGGCCGCAAGCAGGGAGCAAACTCAGCATTCCTCCGATAAATGCCACAGTCAGGCTGAGCGGGATCATTTTTAGTTGCTTAAAAAACCGTCTATGACTGATTCGAATGTCGGGGCTGGCAGAGCGCCTTTAATGACCTTATCATTGATAAAAAAAGTGGGAGTGGCCGTGGCGCCATATTTATGCGCCAGCTGTGTTTGGGCGTCAATGACATTTTGATATTTATGGCTGTCAAGACAGGCGTTGAATTGCGCGGTGTCCAATTTTAAATTAAGGGCAAAACCCTTTAATTTATTAATGCTGAAATTCCCCTGGTTTTCTCCCAGTTGGTTCGCAAATAAATAATCATGGTATTGCCAAAACTGTCCCTGATCTCCCGCGCATTTCGCCGCTTCTCCCGCGTCCTTGGATTCCTGTCCCAGAAATGCCAGATCAATAAAGATCAATTTGACCTTGCCGGTCGAAATATATTTCTGCTTTATATCAGGAAAAGTGGCTTCAAAAAACCGCTTGCAGAATGGACACTGAAAATCCGCGAACTCCACGATTGTCAGCGGCGCCTTTGTGCTCCCCAAAACCGGTTCGTCGCCTTTCAGTTCGGATATGAATTTTTTGATATCGACGTTCGCGCCTGCCACCTGAGCGCCGGTTACATCGACGTTTTGGATGCTTGATATTTTTTGACTGGTCTGTTTCAAATTGTATGCGCTGAACCCGAAAGCGGCAATGCTTAAAATAAGGCTGGCTACCCAGCTGTAATCTTTGGCATATCTTAATATTTTTTTAAGATATTCGCTCAAATGTGTCATTGCTTATTGCCCGATTCTGCCGGCAACGCCGTCCACGGTTATGGTCTTGCTGGCCTGGCCATCGGTGGTCTCGACCGTTATGGTTGACGTAGTGAATATAGCGGGCGTGCCGTTGTCTGTTGCCGCGGTGATCGAAGCGAACGGAGGGGTAAATCTAAACGTCAGGTTGGTGGCAGCCGTAATTCCTGCCAGTAATGGGGTCAGTATCATGCTGCCGGCCTTGATCCTGGTATTGACGGGCAAAGTATAGGATTCGATCAGGTCATCATTGTTGCATTTTACATTATGGCCATAAAGATTGATCGAGCCGGAGTAGGTAAAAACAACTTGATAATATAGCGGCACGCGGCAGGTAGGATCTGAGTTATTGGTGCTTTTTCCCGTAAGGGTAAAATTTTGAGCGTTCCTCAGAGCATTAATAACAGTATCCGAAGCGATCACAGCCCGCTTTTGCTTTTCCGCGGCCCGGTAATTTGCCACGGCAATGCCTGAGATCATGGTCGTGATAAAAAGCACGACGAGAAGTTCTATTAATGTAAACCCAGCATTTTTTTGTTTCATAATCCTATCAATTTTAAATACCAAGCCATAACCGGCCCTCCCACCAGCATAACTATTATAGCAGATGCGCTTAAAAATACACCAAACGGCAGTTTGGAACTTAGTTGTTTTCGTCCTGCAAGCATCAAGGCAATTCCTGTCAAAGCTCCCGACATATATGCCAGCATCAAAAGCAAAATGCTGTATGGCCAGCCCGCGATGTTGCCCAAAAGCAAACCGAGCTTCACATCCCCCAACCCGATCCATTTTCCCCGCGAGGCCGCATATTGGAACAGAAAAAAACCAGCGACGCCCAATCCCGCGAGCAAACCTAAAATCACATGATCATGCAATAAAATATTCCGGACAATGGCCACCAATAATCCCGCGAACACGACCTTGTCAAGGATCAAGTAATGTTTCAGATCGAAAACCGCGATCACGATCAAAAAACAAACCAAGATCAAAGACAGGAAGAAATCCGGATTGAATACCATTTGGAACTTAAGCGCGAACAGAACAAATAATCCCCCGGTCAGCAATTCCACCGCGGGGTATTGCCATGAAAGTTTTATTCCGCAATACCTGCACTTGCCCTTAAGCATTAGAAAACTGAACACCGGCACAAGATCGGCGGCACTCAATTCTTTTTTGCAAGTCCGGCAATGTGACCTCCCGAATAAAAACGATTCTCCCGAACGCAAACGGAATATCACGGCATTCAGGAAACTGCCTACGATCAGTCCAAGGACAAAGACAATGAATAGGGTCATATAAAAAATACTCAGAAACTATCCAATAATAACAAGTTCACGATTAACAATTAACTGTTAATGGTTAAAAGTTTTCTACTGGATTGTTTTCGAGGTTAAAATGTGCGCTCCGGCAGTCAATCCCGCGGCGCTCCTGCCCAAACAAAATGTCAGAGTGTAATCGTCGGCGTTGCCGGTCTGAGAATAAAAATACCGGTTCGAATCTTTGGTGCAGGAGCCGTCAGCCGCGGGCGAAACGGGCCAGTAGCTCAAATAGTTGGCCATAGCAGCAGGCATTTCAGCGCCCGAGCTTTTCGGGTAGAATCCATTCTCGGTAAAATAAAGTTTTAACGCGCTTTGGATGGCGGTCACGTCAGCAACTCGCTGCAGGTCGCGAGCCCGCGCTCCGGCAGATTGGAAGGCTATGAAAGCCGCGAATATCAACAAACAAATAATTACAATTGAAATCAATAATTCAATTGTAATCGAACCCAGAGTTTTATATTCTCTCATTTTTGTTAAGTGCACTTGACCCAGCACCATTTTTTGGTGCTGGAAGAAAGTACTCTCAACTATTGAATTCCGGCTGAAGTTGCCGTATGTACGCCGGCAAGCAGCCCGCCTGTTACTCCTCCCAAACAGAAAGTTATAGAGTATCCTGTTCCGCTTCCCGTTTGAGTATAATTATAATAATTATTATTAGTCAATGCTACGGCAGAACAAGTAGCAGTATCCGCAGGAGTAGGAGCCGTCGGGTAGTTTGCCAAATATGTACTAAAGGCAGGCGACCCTCCAGTTGGACAAGTGCTTGCGGCCGTTGCCGGGACGCAGGAACCGGCAGCAGTCGCTGCGGGATATCCGTTGTTGTCGTTATAGAATAATTCCAATGCTGTCATGATCTGCCTGACATCCGCCACGCGTCTGGCGTCACGGGATTTTGCGCGGGCAGAGTTCAGAGAAACCAAAACCACGGCTGCCAAAATACCGATGATGGCGATAACCACCAGCAATTCGATCAGGGTAAAGCCCTGGTTTTTTTTATTAAAGATATTTCTCATAAGTTCATCTCTTTCCTTGAATTAGATGTTATTATTGAATTCCGGCGGGACTGGCAGTATGCACACCGGCAGGCAATCCGCCTGTGACTCCTCCCAAACAGAATCCTAAAGTATATCCCGTTCCAGAACCAGTTTGGGCATAAGTGTAAGTATTATTGAGAGCTGTACAGGCTGTTTCAAATGGCAATGGCGCCGAAGGCATTAAAGCGATATAGGTGCTCCAGGTTGGAGAGCCGTCACCTACAGTCGGCACGCCAGATGTAGCTGTTGGATATCTGGAATTGTCGTTATAGAATATTTCCAATGCTGTCATGATCTGCCTGACATCCGCCACGCGTCTGGCGTCACGGGATTTTGCGCGGGCAGAGTTCAGAGAAACCAAAACCACGGCTGCCAAAATACCGATGATGGCGATAACCACCAGCAATTCGATCAGGGTAAAGCCCTGGTTTTTTTTATTAAAGACATTTCTCATAAGTTCACCCCCTTCCATATATTAGGAAATCTGATTTTTCATCAGAGGCAAAAAGGAAAATGAAGACTTTCTTCAATTCCCTAACTCCCTCTTATGAATTAGCGTTTCCTGTTAATTTTTGTCTCATATCCGTAATTACTGTGCTCCTGCTAAATTATATATCGGCAGTAAAATTCCCGCAACCATGATCGCTACCGCCACCCCCAAAACCAGCATAATGATCGGTTCGAGCAGGGTGGTCATTATCTTGACCACGCCTTCCACCTCTTTCTCGTAAAACTGGGCCAATTTGTCCAGGATTTCCTGCAGGCGCCCGGTGGACTCCCCGATTTGGGTCATTTGAGAAACGATTACCGGGAATTCCGGCCGGGACAGCAATGCCGTGGCAATACTTTTGCCGTTGCTGACCTGATTGGCCGCGTCCAGAATAATTTCTTTATAGACCTTATTGCCCACGATATCCGCAACCGATTCCAGTGCTTTAACGATCGGGATCCCGCCGGCGATCAAAGTCGCGAGATTGCGGGCGAACCGCGCCATATAGATTTTGATAAACAGCGGCCCAAATACAGGCGTTCTGATCTTGATATTATCGACGACATATTTGCCTGCTTCGGTCTGGCTATAAAGCCGGTAGCCTACGATCAGTCCGAATATTCCAATAATCAACAGCCACCAGAATTTCTGCAAAAAATTGGTCGTGGCGATCAGGATCCTCGTGGTCAGCGGCAGCGCCACCCCTCCTGCCTGCAAAACGGAAACCAAGGGCGGCAAAACATAAATGAACATTAAAGCCCCGACTACCACGAGCGCGGTAACAATAAAAGCCGGATAAGTCAGCGAGCCGATGAGCAATGATCTGAGGTCATAGTCTTTTTCCAGCTGGTTGGCCAGATAGCCCAAAGATTCATCCATAGTGCCGGATAATTCGCCCGACCGGACCATGTTCACGTAAAGGTTAGAAAAAACCTTCGGATGGTGGGCAATTGCCGAGGACAGACTGTCTCCCGATTCCACCCGATCGGCAACTTCCCCGATCGTGGACTTGAGTTTTCCCGACGAAACCTGTCCTTGCAGAATCCTTAGGGCTTCGACGATAGGGACTTTGGCGCTGATCAGGGTTGCCAGCTGCCGGGAAAACAGCACAATATCTTTGGACGAAATCCAGTCGAAAATTTTGATACTTTCCAGAATATCAACTTTATTGGTCGGCAGCATTTTTATGACGATCAGGCCATGCTGGGACAAAATTTCGAAAGCATTGGACTCATTAACCGCCTCAACGATACCGGTTCTCAGCTTCCCTTGGTTGTCGCGCGCTTGATAAGAGAATTCCATAGAATATTCCTACCTTCTTAATAATCCTTCAAATAAATCGTGATCAGTGACGTAAGACAGAACGTCTTCCAGCCTGACGGAGTTGCTTTTCACCAGCACGGCCAGGCTATGATCTAGCGAAACCATGCCGGCTGCCGAAGAAGTATGGATGATATTAGGCAACTCGTAGGTTTTGTTTTCCCTGATGACGTTGGCCACGGCGTTATTTTTCAGCAGGATCTCCAGCGCCGGTATCCGCCCGCCGCCGATTTTTGGGATCAGGCGCTGGGAAATTACCGCTACCAAAATATTGGCCAGCTGGGCCCTGATCTGATTTTGCTGGTAGGCCGGAAAGACATCAATGATACGGTCGATGGTCTGGGAGGCATTATTGGTATGCAGAGTGGCGAAAACCAAGTGCCCGGTTTCCGCAACCGTAATAGTGGTCGCGATGGATTCCAGATCCCGCATTTCACCGACCAGCACCACGTCCGGATCTTCTCTAAGCACGGAGCGCAATGCCCTGGCGAAAGTCGTAGTGTCGGAGCCGACCTCGCGCTGGCTTACAAGAGATTTATCCTGAATGTAGACGTATTCGATCGGATCCTCGATGGTGATGACGTTATCGGCGCGAGTATGATTGACCAGATCGATCAGAGCGGCCAGAGTGGTGGATTTACCGTGCCCGGTAGGGCCGACCATTAAAACCAAGCCTTGTTTATATTTTATCAGATCCTTAAGCAACGCGGGAAGGTTTAATTCCTCGACAGTTTTTATCTTATTCGGGATCAAGCGCAGGGCTGCGGCGGGAAAACCTTTCTGATAGTAGGCATTGACCCGGAAACGGACGTTGTCCTTAAAGGAAAAAGAAACATCCAGTTCTTTGTTGTCCCTGAAATCTTTTTTCTTTTGTTCGGTTTCCAGCAAAACATCAACCATCGTGGCAATGGCATTGCCGGACAAAACTTCGTAGTCCCTAAGTTCGACCAGCTGGCTGTCGATCCTTAAAGTCGGCGGCTTGCCTGCGATCAAATGCAAATCAGATGCTTCTCTTTGGAGCACCTGCATCAGCAGATTATTGACTTCGAGTTCCGTGGATTTATAAACCATATTCGATCGCTTGATTTATTAAATGGCGGTTAAGCTTCAGGTGCCGGTAGATCGTTTCGATAAGCCGGTCGGGAGTGGCCTCAGACTGGATCATCCAGTCGTTTGCCCCGAGGCTTAAAGCCTGTCCGGTGTCGGGGGAGTTGGAAAGAAAAATGAAAGGGATTGGGGTATACAGGCCCTGCCTCCTGACGAATTTCAACAACGCGGGTCCTGAGATCAGAGGCAGTTCATAATCCGAAACGACCGTGTTAAACCGAACAAGCCTCAGGCGGCGCAAAGCGCTCAACCCGTCTGTCACCGGCTCAACAAAAAAATGCCGGGCCAGGTGCTGGTGATAAAGCGAGGTTATTTTGGGGTCTTGATGTGCAAACAAAACTTTGATCATATTTATTCCTTAGTTGCCCGCACTACTTCTTCTACGGTGGTCAAGCCGCGCAAAGCTTTTAAAATCCCGTCTTGGCGCATCAGGATCAGGTGTTCCTCTTTTACGGCATATTCCTGGATCTTCATCGCCGACTGCCTGTCATTGACCATATTTTGGACCTCTCTGGTGACTGCAAGCATTTCATAAATGCCTATCCGGCCCAAGAATCCTGTGTTGCCGCAGACCGGGCAGCCGCGGCCGATAAAAACTTTTATATCCTTCAGATCAATGTCCGTAAGTTCCTTTTTATCAACAGTTACGATCTCCTCGCGGATAATTTTTTCAATCGCTTCGCTGGGTTTTGTCTGAGTCTTACATTTATAGCAAATTTTCCGCACCAGACGCTGAGCTCCGACCAGGTTTAAGGAAGCTGTCAAAAGAAATGGCTCAATGCCCATATCGACAAGGCGCGGGATGGCGCCGGAAGCGCTGTTGGTATGCAGAGTGGAAAACACCAAATGGCCGGTCAGAGCCGAATTTACGGACAACTCGGCGGTTTCCCTATCGCGGATTTCACCGACCATGATAATGTTGGGATCCTGCCGTAAAATTGATCTTAAGCCCGAAGCAAAAGTCAGTCCGATTTCCGGCTTGATCTGGGCTTGATTTACCCCGTCAATGAAATATTCCACCGGATCTTCCAGGGTCACGATATTCACGCTGGGCTTATTCAGAATTGTCAGGATCGCGTATAAAGTCGTTGATTTACCGCTGCCGGTCGGGCCGGTCATAAGAAACATGCCGTGCGGCTTGTTGATCGCTTCCATCACAATTTCCAGACGGTGGCCGGAAAGCCCCAGCTCCTCGAGAGTCGGAGCGCCCGCGGATTTATCCAAAATACGCAAAACGACTTTTTCCCCGACTATGGTCGGAAACGTAGAGACCCGGAAATCGATCGATTTGCCCTCCAGATTTATATGAAACCGGCCGTCTTGAGGCAGACGCTGCTCGTCGATTTTGAGGTTGGATAAAATCTTCACCCGGGAGATTATCGCATTGTGTACCGATTTCGGCAAAATCAAGGAACTGTGAAGCAGGCCGTCCACCCGATACCTGACGCGCAGGTCTTCTTCCGACGGTTCGATGTGGATATCTGAGGCCCTGGCTTCGATAGCATGCCTGATGACCACGTCCACGATCTTAGAGATCGGCGCCGCCCCGACGATTTTTTGCTCTTCTATGGAAACCGGCTTTTCCAGTTTTCGTTCCTCGACTTTTTCCTTCTCAACCACTTCCTCTAATGCCTGGGTTACTTCTTTGGTAATACTCCCGGTTTTGCGGAAGATCGCCTGAAAACCGTTGTAGGAGGTGATATACAATTCAATCACATACTTTTTCTTCTGTGATAAAAATTCCAGAGCTTCAAGCGCTGCTATATTGGTCGGATCGGTCAGAGCGACTTTCAGAACATTGTCAGACAGTTCAAACGGAACAAACTGGTAGTTGGATATAGCTTCCTTGGAAGCGATATCCAACACTTCTTTTGCGATATTTCTGGTCCGCAGGTCGATATAGGGCACATTAAAAAAAAGGCCGCGGGCTCGGGTAAGGTCTTCTTCCGTCAGGTATTTCTCACTAACCAGAAAATCAAGCAGATTCCGGTTGGCCGTGGTTGATTCTGCCTTGGCTTTGAGCAGATCATCTTTGGTTATGAAGCCCTTTTGCGCCAAAAAACTTTCAAAACTGACAGTTTTTGGGGGCAGAGGACTAATGACTTTATCGTTAACCATGCCTAGTAACTCTTAAATGGATCATCCCGCCCCAAATCTCCATTGACCAGCACAACAGGCACATAAGGCTGAAGCAACTTAAACTTGCCGGAGTTTAATACTGTAGTATCAAGAACGATGCTGGCCGGAAACACCGGGGGCGCTGAATACGTCCCGTCAGCCAAAAGCGCGGGTGCGCCCGATGAACCCGAAGGCAAATTTGCGGTGGGAACCGCGGGCGAATTATTGACCCCGGTCACGGCTGAGGGTGAACTTGTGCCGCCTCTGCCCCACAGAAAAACCCCAACACTAATCAGGATACAGGCAATTATCAGTATTATATAAAGTCGTTTGCGCTTTGGGTCCATAAAATTTTCTTCCTAATTATTTTTGGAAATAAGTCTGGAGAGCGATCTGATATGAAAGCAAACCGTTGTCGTCCGCCTTTAACGAAAAGTGGCCTACATTGATAATTCGCATATGCTGTTCCATTCTTATGACAAAATCCTTGAAGGAAGCGTAACTCCCTGTGGCCGTCAAATTGACTTTCACAACCTGAATCGTGTTAGGAACAACAGGGTTCGTTGTGCTGACGGGTGATGTGTCGAACGTTATATTTGATACCAGCACACCGGCCGATTTCGCCAAATCACCCAGACTCGTCAAAAAATTGGCGAGATCGGCTGAGTTGACTGGCAGGGACAAACTCGCGGTTGAGGCATCCTTTTGGTGGCTGTTGAAGCTGTCGAGAAAAGTCTGCACAGAGTCCAATTCCTGTTTTAACCTGATACTATCACTTTGCAATTTCGACAACTGGACCTTGTTGTCGGAATATTTTTTCCACTGCGGGGTGGCCAGGAAATAGGCCGAAGCGAAAGCGGCTATTATCAGAATAAACACCGTAAAAATAATTGATCTGAAATTTAATTGCGCCATTTTATTGGTTATTTTTATTAAGGAAAATGCCAGGCGTGACGTTTAGGTCTACGGAAAACACATATCCGTTCTTTTTTCCGGTGGAAGGCAAGGCGGAGAGCAATTTGACGTTGCTGAACTTCGTTGAGGTCGAAAGGCCCAAAAGCATTTTGCCCAGGTCCGCGTAAGAATCAACAAGTCCTTCCAAATGAATTTTGCCGTCAGGATTGATATCTATGGTCTGGTCCTGGCTTTTGATGTAAGTCGCCTTCGATAGTTCATCAAGCAGCGGTGATATATAAACATGGTTGGTCAAAAGAAGCCGCAAATTTGCCAGCTGCGCCTGAAATGATTTGGTGTTGGTCAAGCCGGCCTGCTGCTGGTTAAGATTTTTCTGCAAATCATTATTAACCGCTGTGGCGGCGTCGATCTGCTTTTGCGTGGATTGATTCAGGAAAAAAAGCACTCCGGTGATGCCGCCGATAACGATCAAGATCAACGACAACACCGTCAGCATGATAGTGCTTTGGCGCTGCCAGGCGTTGGTCGTATCCTTAAAACTATTTTGGAGAAGATTTATTTCAGCCATGTCGTCGCAGTCTGTAGACACTTCGCGTTTTGCTTTCAGCAAAAGCGCT
This sequence comes from Candidatus Doudnaibacteriota bacterium, assembly GCA_039931165.1. Lineage (GTDB taxonomy): Bacteria > Patescibacteriota > Doudnabacteria > UBA920 > O2-02-FULL-48-8 > JBDTSL01. The sequence continues at coordinate 19,032 of JBDTSL010000008.1, read as the reverse complement.
ACGGTCTACTTGCTGCTCCTCTCGAACAAAATTCGTGCTCGACACTTCGTGTCTGCGCACCTAATTTTGTTCGTAAATTATATAACTCTTTGTTCATTGTTTCAAATCTTATTTTTCTGTTTTTCGCATAGCCAATCCCACTGCGACGGCCAGATTCATTCCTAATGGTTCGATCACGGGCTTGAGTCCTTGACCAAATACCACCTGGCTCCACGGATCGGCCAAAACCACCGGTTTGCCCAAAATCGAGAAATATTCTTTGAGGCTCGGGAGTTTGGAACCGCCACCCGAAAGTACGATTCTGTCGATCTTCTCTCCCCTGCTTTCAAACAGGCTTATCAATTGTAAAGCTTCGCTTTTAATTATGTCCAGGATCGGCCGCATGATCTGAGGGATCTGCTGAGCCGCCCCGCCCAGTCCAAAATCTTTTTTAAACTGTTCGGCTCTGGGAAAATTGACCGACAAACTCTGGGCAATGCTTCCGGTGACCGTATCGCCCCCGACATTCAGGTTTTTCGACAAACGCAGATAGCCGCTGTCAACCAGATTGATGCTCGTGCTCTTGGCTCCGATATCGATCAGTAAATAGTTGCTCAAATCCTCTCCGACCAGAGAGCGGATCAGTGACAATGCTTCGATCTCCAGGGCCAAAGGCTTAAGCCCGGCTAATTGAAAAACTTTGGCATAATTATCGATCACCGCAGTCGGCACCGCTGTCAATAAAATTTTAATTTTATTGACATCTCCTCTGAAACTTCCCAGGTTGGTATCTTTTGCGATTTTCCCTTTTTTATTTTCAATCACGCTCCATGACAGCGCCACTTCCTTCAGAGGCAAAGGGATATATTTTTTGGCCTCAAATTCCACGGCGACTTTCAGCTCGTTGTCGGGGATTCTCGGCATTTCGATCACCGAAGTAAAAACCGAGCTGTTCGGGAGCGAGGCAACCATCTGGTTGGTGGTGGCGTGCGATCTGCTGACCAGATTTTTAAGCAACTCGGCGGTTTGGGTTACCGCATCATCACTGTCCTTGGACGTGATCTGATACGAAAAATTCACCAAACCGTAAGTTTCCAGGACAAACTTGCTATCTTTTGGCCTTAACTGCACGATCTTGATGTTGGATGATCCAATGTCTACTCCGAGTTGGCTTTTTGGTTTACCAAAAAATAGCATTTTGTTTCGGGAATTGCCTTGAGTTATCCCCACTTACCCATAAATTATAATGAAAATCTAATTGACCGTCAAATCATATGCAAAATTTGGCATTAAAACTAAAAAAAGACTCTTTTTCGAAGCCGAACTACGAAAAAAGTCTATTTTGGTGGACCTGGGGAGAATCGAACTCCCACACCCGGACTTGCCCCGCACTAACTTTTTGAAATCGCTTGTCCTGGTGGACCGTGCGAGAATCGGACTCGCACCTTCCGGATGCAAACCGGATGCACTACCATTATGCTAACGGCCCCCCCAGACAAAAGATCAAAAAGTTTAGTGCGGGGTGCAAACCCCAGTAGTACAACCTATCGGTTGACTACGGGGCGCGGCCGTGTGCACTACCACTATGCTACAGGCCCGTATTACTGTTTTACCCCGCCGAAAATAGAACCTAAGGGGCTTATTAGAAACCCGATGATATTAAACATATAAAGCAGGGAAAGGACTATAAATATTATGCCTACAATACGATATAAGGAATAAGTGCCGGCCAGTCCCCCGCGCAAATGTTCTTCGGCCCAATCGACCCTGCCCAGCATATCAGTGATCGCGACCGAGTACCGGATAAGCAAAATGCCTATTACCACTCCAATTAAACCCTGAATAAAGTGCATATTTTTTGTTTGAAAATTCTGGTGGGTGTGGGAAGGATCGAACTTCCGACCCCGTCATTATCAGTGACGTGCTCTACCACTGAGCTACACACCCTGGACAATATAATCTACCAAATCCCGCCGGCTTTGTAAACCCTCAAGCCCGGGTTCTTTTCCTTAACAGATAATACATAACTGCCGCGCAGACAATGAGTCCCAAAATAAAAACCAAGACTCCTCTGAACAATGATCCTTTTCCTTTGGAACCGGTCTCGGGTGCTGAAGGGATCTGGAATTTTTCAACAACATAATCAAATTTGGCTTCTGCCAGGGTTTTGCCCGATTTATAGACACTGACCTCCGCCGTATAAATTCCCGGATCATTCAGAACCCCGCTTACGCTGGCATAGCCTTTGATATCAGCGGCCTGTGCCAGATTACCGGCCAGCATTGCCGGGCCGTTTTGCTTTTCGATCCGGATAAAGGCGGAATCAAAATCAATCCCGTCACGAGTCCCGGAATGGAGCAGATAAACGTCATAAAGCGTATAGTCCCCGGCAAAGATGTTTCCGATGGTATTATATTCAAACTCCACGTCATAGTTGCCGATAGTCTGCGATTGGGTAGTGGCCAATCCGTGCGCATGGCTGATTGCAGGAATAAACAACAATAAAGCCAAGATAAATGTAAATTTATTCATAATTGTATTATATCAAATAAATCATTACGCTTGATTTTTATTATTCCAATAGTTTCAGGCCGGTTTCCGGATCCAATTTTCAAATGATTTTCATTCATACAGTATAACAAAAAAAGAGCTGCCTGTGACTGACTAAAGCTGCTCCTAAAGGCTGTGGTTGTTGTCTTTATGACCCGGAATTCTGTCGACTTTGCCTCGAAGGTCCTGGATCCAAGATTTTTCCATCGTACCGAGGTCCTCTAGCTTTTTCTTCTTCACTAACCACCAATGAAGTGATCCCAAAACGATACTCACGTTGCTCCCGATCCAAGTTGAAAAAGGAACAACGTAACCCCAAGCTCGACCGACAACATTCATATCCTCCTCCAATTACTCTACATCATCGTTACAAAATCAGGATTAATCATACCGCTATTCAAAAATGGAAACAAAAAAACGTCCCTTCTCGTCGGGACGGCTCGGAAAATTTCAGCCGTGTATAAGTTTGAATAAAATCAAAATAACTGCCAGGATCAATAAAAGATGAATTAACCAATGCGCGATATGAAACACTATAAAGCCCATCGCCCAAAGCACAAACAGAACGATCGCTATTATAAATAACATAAAATCTAGTGCGAAAGTTTATCTTTAACTCTCTTTATCAGGTCATCCAGGCTGTAGTCGGTCTTGATCAGATAGTCGCTGACTCCGTACTGAGCCGCGGTCGCCTTTTTTTCCTGATCCATGAGGTTGGTCAGGACGATAATTGAAGCGGTCTTGCCCCAGGTATCCTCCCGCAGTTTCTGCAGCACCGAGATCCCGCCCATTTTCTGCATGACGATATCCAGCAAAATTATATCCGGGTGGTGGCTTAAAGCCATTGCCAGCCCTTCTGCCCCGTCACCCGCGGCCATGACCTCAAATCCTTCCGACCTGAATTTATCGCGCAAAACCTCGCTTAAGGTCAGTTCATCCTCAACAATAAGAAGAATTGTTTGTTTTAACTGCTTATTTTCCATTTAATAATATTATCACATTAATTATATAAATCAAAGCAATTTCTTATACGATTCCCTTTTCGCCACTCCTTGCATCGGCAGATTCACCAAAAAAGTCGTTCCGACCTCGTTTGAGCGGAGACTGATGGTCCCATTCAGGGCCAAAATGATCGATTTTACTATGTAAAGCCCGAGACCGTTGCCGTCGGGCTTGAATGCCCGGGCATTGTCAGCACGGAAAAACTTAGTGTATATTTTTCCCTGCGCTTCTTCGGGAATGCCGATCCCGGAATCCGAGATCTCAATACTGGCCCCGAAATCGGTTTTTTTGGTTTCAAATATGATCTTCCCTTTCAGAGGACTATAATCTATCGCGTTCGACAATAAATTTTCCAAAACAATCCGCAGCAATGTGGGATCGGTTTCGACGACTAAATCTTCCCCCTGTTTTGACCCAATCTGAAGTTTTTTTTTGGCGATCTGCACCTGCAGTTCTTTCACCGTCTCATCGATGATCTGGCTCAAATGAACCGGATGCGGGTCGATCTGGAAAGTTCCCAACTCGATCCGGGATACCGTAAGCAGGGAGTTGACCAGATCAATCATCCTTTGGTTGCTGCGGTAAATCTCCTGAAGATATCCTTTTTGTTTTTTGTTCAGGCTCCCGACCTTCGCTTCCATGAGTATGTCGGAATACCATTTGATGGAGGTCGGTGGAGACCGCAGCTGATGGGAGGCCAGGGACACAAATTCGGTTTTTGCCTTATCAACCTCTTTTTCTTTTGTAATATCGCGGAAGACATCTATCGCTCCGATATTTTTTCCCTCTTGGATCACTGGCGAAACAATAATCGCCACAGGAAAACTTGTGCCATCCCTGCGGACAAACAAATATTGCGATGCCTTAATGGTTGTATGATTTAAAAGTGCCAGTGAGATTGGGCGACTCTCAAAGGGAAGCAGGGTCCCTTTCTCATCCGTTATCGGAAGAGATTTATCGACTTCTGTGCCCAAAAGTTCTGCCATCTTCCACCCAAGCATCTGCTCCGCTATGTGATTCATAAAGGTGATCCTGCCCTCGGAATCCACCACGACCATGCCATCGCCGATGCTGGCCAGAATCGCATCGTCCTTGGCTTTTTTATGTTCGATCTCATCTTTGGACTTTTCCAGGTCTTCCAGAACATTAACCAGGGCTGTTTTTGCGTCTTCATCCGAGCGGGCAAGTTGTTCCAGTTTTTTGTTGCTGGAATGCAAAATTTTTAATTCTTTTAAACGGCGGGTGATATCGCGCAAAAAAACATAAACTCTCTCAACGTCCGTTTTCAGATAATTTGCGCTGATCTCGAGGTCCAAAACCTTTCCGCTCTTGGTCCGGTGCTGGCTGGTAAAATATTTGCCTCCGGAATTTTTCAGCTCCTGCAGTATCTTGTGATTTTCGTCTTTGGTCCTGGTGGAAATATCCGCAATATTCATATCCAAGATCTCGTCGCGGCTGTATCCTATCAATTGGCAATAAGCGTCATTAACATCCAAAAAATTCCCGTCCATGTCCACGATCCAGAAACCGTCAAGCGAAGTATCGAGAATTGCCTGTTTGCTCTTTAAATCATTTTTATGGATGTCGATTTCTCCCACCAGCGGCCGGTAAGCCAAATAATATAGTACCGGAAAAGCTATCAGGATCAATATCACCGCATCAACGACGTTCTTTAAAAAAAGCGAATAACCGTAGTGTTCATAAACAAGAGTTGAGCCGAATTCCACAAAAACAACAGTCGCAACAATATAAAACAGAAACATTGTTGGACTGGGATGTTTGGGTTTTTCCGCTATCATGTTTTGAGGCTTATTTTTTATTTGGTTTCGTTTTCTTTTTTCATTTTTTCGAGCTCTTTTTTTAATTCCACCATTTTCAGTTCGCGGTCAACCATAGCTCTATTCATTTTTTCTAATTCCGCTACCCGGGTGGCAAGCTGCTTTGTCTGTTTGTTAACCTCATCTTGGAGTCCTTTGGTGTGCTTTCTGGATTGTTCCTCTTTTAGTCTTTTCTCCGTGACGTCTTCAATGGCCAAAATGATCAGCTGCGCTGAATCGATTTGCTTGGCATTCAGCATCATGATCTTTTGTCCGATGGATTCAAACTCATGGACCACCTCAAAATCAGTAATGGTCTTTTTTTGAGGCAAGACCTCTTCCAGCAACTTTCTTAGCGCTGGAATATCCCACTGTTTGTTGCCCAGATCATAAACGAACTGGCCTTCTGTTTCCTTCGGGTTAACTTTGAAATCGGTGTAAAAAACAGCGCTCGCTTTCCTGACTTTAAGCTTGTTGTCGAGAATCAGAAACGGCTCGCGGGCGGTATCGACCAGGGCTTCGATATAATGCAGGGCAGTTTCTTTTGTAGCTTGTTCCGACTCGGGTGATGGAGTCTTTGTTGCCTCATTGTCAGCCATGAATTTGCTCTCCTGGTTGTTTCTGCCGTTCCTTTTTTATGCGGAAGAAACTCTTAAATATAAAATCAGTTTAATAAAATTTAAACCCTGTGTCAAAAAGCCGGGAAGCCTTAATTAAGAGCCTTGCTTCGCCAGGCGCTCTTTTATTTTTTCCACCACTTCCTGAATAGTCAGGCTGGATTTGACTATATAATATGACGGATTGTTTTTCGCGACTTTTTTGATGACGTCCGCGCTGTCCGCGCTTAAATTGGTCAGTATGATGACCGGAACGGTTTTTCCGAAATCATTGGCCCGCCGGAGTTTCTCGAGCATGGTCAGCCCGTCCATCACCGGCATCAGGATATCAAGAAGTATCAGATCGGGGTTTTCTGACAAAGCTTTTTTTAACCCTTCTTCACCGTTGATGGCGGTTAATGGTTCGAATCCTTCCAATTGCAGCATATCGGTCAATACTTTCAGCAGCGAGGCGTCGTCTTCGATAATTAAAATCTTGGTTTTGGCGGTTTTTGGCATTGTATTGTTTTTTTCAGGTTTTTTAAACCCATGTCGACTTTTATATATAAAAAAATGTTAATTATTTCTGACGGAGGCCAAAGCTGATCTTCTGGCCATATAATTTTTCGTAGCGAGAGATCAATAAAGCGATAATTTGGGCGGGGTTTTTTTTGATATTCAGCACTTGCCCGTCGGTGGGATTAATTTCCAGGTCCGGAATGTCTTTAGCCACCTCCAAGGCATCATCTCCGCGGTGCTGTTTTATCTCGGCTATGATATCGCTTAAAATTTCATAATAGATCCTTTGGTCTTTAGGCTTGTTGCTGTAATCAAAAATGATCATTCTGCCTGTTGTGCGCCACGCGGTATACCAATAAACAAATCCGACCACTATTAAAACTATTATACCAAATATAATTGCGTAAAAGATCAGGTCGCTTTGGAAGATCCCTCCGATCTTATTTTCCACCGTGAACGGGAATGTCGATACGGCAGGCGCCACTTGACCCGGGTAGAGCAGGCTGGTATGGAAGCTGTAAAGTCCTGGTTTAAGCGTGGACGGCAATTGTATTCTTTTTACGTAGCTGGATGTGGTCTCCACCGCCACAGTTTCGCTTGCCGAAAAAACCTGATCATTACGACTGTCAAAAATCTCATAATTAATGGTAACGTCCAACCGGTTATTCGAGCCAAAATTAACAAGTTTAATCGAAACCGGCAAAAATTCTCCGGGCGCTACTTTCGTGCCGGCGGATTCAAGTCCGGAATTGACCGTGCCGGTCAGGCCCTGTGCCGCCGCAAAGCCCGTGAATAAAAACAAGGACAAAAGCAGCTGGAACAAAACAATAATTTTACTGAACTTAAAATTCATCCTATTTGGAAATTTTTTTAATTTTATTTCTCATTATCCGTTTTTTGAAAATGAATGGCCTTATCTTCCAGATAAGATAAAGAATAACAAACAAAATAAGGGCCAAAGATAAAATAATCGCCGGCTTGTTTGGTTGCCCACCGTTAATAATAACAGGGCTTGCTACGATATCAAAAAGTGGCGAAGCAGAAGGCTGAGGGGCTGCTGTTTGGGGAAAAGAAGGTGAAGGCGCAGAAGGCTGTCTTGCTGCAGGTTGCCGAGCGGACGGTTGAGGGGCTGCTGTTTGGGGAAAAGAAGGTACGGCAGTCGTCGGCTGAGCAGCTGATGGAGGTTGTGTTATTTGCGGCTGAGAGACTGCCGGGGTTGATATGGGTAGCGGGGTTAAAGGTGGTGGCAATGGGAATAAACCACCTCCGATGGTAGCGCCGGAATTTCCTGGATTCGGCGCAGCAGTGACAGTCACCTGATAATCCTGAGTGGAACTGTCAGCAGCGGTAACAGTATAGGTTTGGGATGAGGAAAAATCTTGGGCGATTCCGGACGCCGGACTGACCGATGCGCCGGTTATGACAATGGTCGGGGTTAAATTCGACAGATCTGTGCCTAATGGCACAGTGACCGCGATGGTGTGATTGGCTTCCGTCACAGTGCCATTGCCAAGAATCGTGAAAGATGTGATGGCTTTGGCCGGATTCAGCGCAGCAATGACAGTCACCTGATAATCCTGAGTGGAACTGTCAGCGGCGGTAACGGTATAGGTTTGGGATGAGGAAAAATCTTGGGCGATTCCGGACGCCGGACTGACCGACGCGCCGGTTATGACAATGGTCGGGGTTAAATTCGACAGATCTGTGCCAAATGGCACAGAGACCGCGATGGTGTGATCGGCTTCCGTCACAGTACCATTGCCAAGTATCTTGAATGACGTGATGGCTTTGGCGGAACTGGGTGCCGGGGTTACAGTCACCAGGTAATCCTGGGTAGAACCATCATCAGCAGTGACCGTATAAGTTTGAGGGGTTGTAAAATCATGAGCAACACCTGAAGCGGGACTGACCGATGCGCCGGTTATGACAATGGTCGGGATGAGACTGGTCACGTCAGTGCCGAAAGGAACTATGACCGCGATGGTGTGATCGGCTTCCGTCACAATGCCATCTCCAAGAATCGTGAAAGATGTGATGGCTTTGGCGGAGCTGAGCCCAATTTGGAAATCACTGAAACTTTCAACGCCTGTGATCTGTGTGGTTGTTGAGGACCTTGTACCCAGGGTCGGATACGTCCACGATCCGTCATATTTGCCCACCGATAATTTCAGCGGATCGACGCCGATGTCCAAATCCCCGGGATTTGCGAAAGTGAAAATTGCGTCGTAAGTGTCGAACGCGATGCCGGAATTTGTCGCCGTCCAAAACCGATTGACGGTTTTGCTTGGATTGAAATTGGAAGTGGCAATGTTCGGTTGATCTGCCGGGGTTGTGCTTAAGGTCAGGTCGTCTGCAACCAGGACTGTGCCGAACGATATATCGACCGGCGCATAGGTAGCAGCGTCGCCGATCTCAAAAGTTATATTGCTTACCCCCAGACCGACAAATTTTCTCAAATTACCTGACACGTACCCGCTGGTTCTGCTGATACTTCCCGTTCCTTCGATATAGAGGTTATTGGCACCCGTAATAATGTGTCCGCTTGAAAGGTTAATCACATCGCTTACCGTTATGTTTTCACCAAGCGTCACATCGATGCCGTTTACTTCAAGATTATTAAAAGTCAGCGGCAATGATCCCGAAATGCTTTGATTGTTTGTGTTGAACCGATATACTCCGGAGCCCGAAACAAAACCGGCGCCGTTAAACGTAAATCCGTTTGAAAAATTAAAATCGGCTACCTCTCCTACCACGCCGGTCCAAATGCCTCCCGAATGCACGGTGACCAATCCGTTGAAAGTATTGGTTCCACCAGCACCCCCGCCGGAGCTATCTGTAATGGTTCCAAAAATGTCGGCAGTGCCGGTAACTGTAAAAATACTGGACGCAAAATTAAGCGTGCCCGTATTTACCGTCAGGATCCCATTGACAAGGATTGTACCAATCGCTGTGGCAGTGCCAGACTTATCAATAAATAAATGATTATAAATTGTACCCTTGAGCGTTCCGGTAACTCCGATGTAGTGCACCTCGCTGGTTGCGGCGCTGGCGGTTAGTGTGGTTATAGTTCCTGATACTAAATTGAGGGTAGTCCCAGTATTTTGAACAAAAGAACCCGTCCCGGCCAACGTACCATTAATGGTCGTTGTGGATGTGTTTGTCACCGTAACGGCTATCCCTGTCACAGTCAGAGCGTTTACAGTCAACGGAAACGGCAGCACCTGATCGGTGGTGAACACGACCGCGCCGGCAATCGTAAGTGATGCGGCAGTACCGCTCAAGGCTCCTCCTCCAGGCTTGGAGAATGTTAGTACACCGGTTGATCCGGTAATCGCTCCGGTGCCGTCGACCGTAAGATTCCCTGTAAAAGCAACTGCTTCCGCGGCGGTAAAATTCATGACGCCACCGGAATTAATCGTGACATCGCCAAATGTCTTTGTCCCGACGGTGCTGCTTATAAGAATCGTGCTATTGATGGTCGTCGCACCCGAAACAACCAAAGTAAAACCGTCGACAGTAAAAGTGCCGGTTGTGGCGGTTAAAAAACCGCCAAAAGTGGTATTGCCCACCATTGTCGCGCCATTAGAGTCATCAAGTTCCAGATCATTAAATCCGACTCCCGCGATGCTGTGTGACGCGGAACCGCCGGTGAGGAAAATCTTGCCACCGCCTGTTTGAGTACCGGTTGCCGTCGCGTTGCCTTTAACTGTTATGGTAAATCCGCCATTATTAAAAGTATTGTTCGCGCCTGTTATTAAATTACCGGCTATGGTCAAAGCGCCTGATATGGTCTTAGTTACGGCCGCCGTCGCAGTCAGAGTGAGATTGCCATATGTTGGAACAATACTGATACTCTGCGCCTGATTAGAGTTGTAGTTGACGGTGCTTGCCGGATCAAGGCTTATGTTTGCCCCAATAAAAGCGGTCGGAAAAGTGGTGGCTGTGGCCGCTATGCCTAATGTCAAAACGGTAGCGGACGATTGAGTGAGAATTCCTGTGCCGTTGCCCGTGATCTGGAAACCGCCGTCCGCCAAAGTGCCGGCAGTAACGGTAAGATTGCCATTGACAGTGACAACCCCGCCCAATGTTCCGGTACGGCCGGCTTTATTGATGGTCAAATGATGATAGGTTGTACTCTTTATGGTTTGATTGGCAGCAGTGCTCGTATAAATAACTGTGTTCGGGTTTGACGTTGCATCTAAACCGGCGATCGCGGAGGTGCCTCCAATATTTAATGTAGACCCGGAGCCTTGCGTAAACGTTCCGGTGCCGGATAAAGCCGTATTTGCGGTTACCGTGCTATTGTTGGTGACAATGATCCCGGTTACGCTGATCGTCAGAGAAGTGAAAGGGACGGAGATCGAATAAGCGGTTATGAAAGTCCCGCTGGTTATGGAAATTCCTGCCGCAGTTCCCGAAATCGTTCCCCCTCCGCCTTTTTGAAAAGTCCAGACTCCGGTCGTGCCGGTGATCGCGCCCGTTCCGTTCACGGTAAGATCTCCATTTTCGATTATTGCTTCAGCGGCTGAAAAATTCATTATACCCCCACTTGCTACCGTGATATCCCCGAATGTTTTGATGCCGGTTACGCTGCTGATAAGCAGAGTGCTGTTTACCGTTGTCGCTCCAGTTACGGTTGGCGATATGCCGCCCATATCCAGCGTGCCGGTATTGACCAAAAGCGTGCCGCCGATAGTTGTGGTCCCGCCGAAAGTAACGTTGCCCGCGGTGTTATTGATCTGAATATTATTATAAGTCGTATAAGCGCCGATGACCTGAGCGATACTTCCGTTAAAATTGATCGTGCCGGCCGCGGTTGTGGTGCAGTTTACGGTTGTACTGCTCAAGCAGCCGCCGGCTCCAAAATTCCCTCCGATATTTACCGTGCTTGCTCCTGTCGATATAAAGCGGGCGCGGGCAGCTGTTCCGGAAAAAGTAATGCTGCCGGATGTGGAAATGGTCCCCGTGCTGACAGAGACTGTGGCGAACCGGGCGGCTCCTCCTCCGGGAATTGCGATACTCGCGGCAACCAAGTTGCCACCATCAACCGTCAGGTCTGTTGTGGCCGCAGTTGGAATATTGAGAATTACAGCACCGCCAATTGTTAGAGTCTTTCCGGAAGCGATCGTCACTCCATTCCCGCCTGCTCCAGCATTCACGTTGATCGTCAAACTGGCAGCTTCCGAGTCCACGTCCACTGTCACAATATGACCTGAGGCGATCGTGGCAGTATCGCCCGCTACCGGCACTCCCCCGCCGCAAGTGGTCCAAGTGGCCGGAGCAGACCAGTTGCCGGTCGCCAGCGAGACACAGGCATTGGCGGCCAGGGTCTTAAAAGGAAAGGCAAAAAAGCCCGCCAACAGTATAAAGAAAACTGCCTGCGGTCCAAATTTACCAACAATCCAAAAGTTATCGGCTATCTTCATGCCTCAACTATCCAATTATTTTTTGTTTCAATAGAAATTTATCACTTTTATAAACTTATTATAGCAAATTTTCAATATTTTGTCAATATTTTTTAGACACCAGACTTCTTAGATTTCTCAAACAAAAAAAAACCCGATACATCGGTTTTTTTACTCAGAACCGCGTAATGAAGCTTATCTCATTTTGCCAAAACCTTCTCGTAAACTTTTACGTAATCGGCGGACATCTTTTGGGTGGAAAAATTTATCTGCACGTGGTCAAAACAATCCTTGCGGTTTATCTTGTCTATTTTTTTGACTGCTGCGACCGCTTCATCAACATTGTTACAAAGATAACCTGTCTTGCCGTCGACTATTATTTCCGGGGTTGAGCCGCGCTTCATGGTGATCACCGGCGTGCCGCAAGCCATGGCTTCGGTAAAGAACAGCCCAAAAGGTTCTTCCCATTGGATCGGGGCGATCAGCGCCCTGGCATTCCCAAGCAATTCCAATTTCCCGGCATGGTCCACTTCACCGATAAACTTGATCTGCTCACCGTCAATCAAATGTTTGACGTTTTTGTCAAAGTAGATCTGATCAACAGAATCAACTTTTGCGGCCATGATCAACTTCACTCCGGACAATTTTGCTATCTCTATCGCCTGGACCGGTCCTTTTTCCGGTGACATTCTTCCCAGGAAGGCAAAATAATCTTTCGGCTCGGGAAAAAATTTAAACTTCGCCATATCAATTCCATTATAAACATTGCCGACAAAATTGAGCTCCGGCATCGGTTTCCTCTGGCTTAGGCTGATGCTGACATAATTCGCCTCTTTATATTTGCTGTAAACAACTTGCTGATAAGGGACATCCAAAGGGCCATGCAGGGTCGTGACTATCGGACAAGGAATGATTTTCGCGAAAGGCAGCAGTCTCCAGCCCAGATGGTTATGGACGATGTCAAACTTGCTTTTGTAAAGATAAGATAATATTTCACCGGTCCCCATATATTTATAAGCATCGCGCAGCTTGGGGTCTTTCAGTTCGGAAATGCTCCGCAGGGGTTTCGGGAATATTGGGATCAGTTTGGCCTTGGTCATGGAATCTCCGCTCGCGAGCAGGGTCACATCGTGGCCCATCAAAACCAATTGTTGGACGACATTGTAAATGACCAACTCTGTTCCCCCGTATTTAAGCGGAGGAATGCTTTCCTCCAAAGCGGCGACGACTGCGATTTTCATTTTAATCGGATTAATTTCTTAAAATATTCAGGATATTGCTTGGCGATTTTTTCCCATCCGAAAAGTCTGTGAACCCGCTCCAGGCATTTGGGAGAAAAAAAACTTTTTTGTTTGGATAATGCCCGGATAATTTGCCCGGACAGATCGCCCGGGCTTCTGGGCTTGGCTAAATATCCTGTTTCTCCATTTTTGACAGTATATTGCAGGCCGCCGGTTTTGGAAACGACTACCGGAGTGGCACAAGCCATGGCTTCCAGCGGCACGATCCCGAACGGTTCATAATAGGAAGGTACCACGCAAAGATCAGCTGCGCAATAATATTTATACAGGTGTTCCTGGTCTACAGGTCCGACAAACACTATCCTGTCGGTTAATCCCAATTGTTTAACTATCCGATTAAGCCTGTTTCTTTCGGCTTGATCCAGTTTTTGAGCGGCTTGGGTCCTACCACCGCCAACTATAAACAGTTTAGCATTTTTATATTTCTTCAACACTTTAGGCATTGCAAAAAGCAAAGTAGCCACTCCTTTGCGCCATTCTATCCGGCCTACGTACAATAAAAGCTTTTTCTGAGTTGAAAGCCCCAGATCTTTGCGCGCCTGTCCCGGAGGACAAGCATGAAAAACTGTTTCATCGACCCCGATCGGGATCATCTTGACCTTTTCCGGACTCACTTGAAAAAGATCCTCGATGATCTTTTTCTCTACGGGACTGGTGGCGATGATTCCGTTCGTTTCTCTGGCGATCCTTTTTTCCTCCAAAATTCTTTTTTGGAAAAAATCGTAATCCTTCTTGTGAAGTTTAAATTTGCTCAGGGTATTGAACCTGATCTGGCCGATCGAATGAAATACATGAACCATCGGGATGCCCAATTTTTTCTTTATCTTCAGACCGATCAATCCGGAAAACCAGTAATTGGTGTGAATAATGTCGTATTTAGAATTTTCTTTTTTAATCTGTTTCAGAATATTCTGGGCAAACTCACCGATCACTCCCAAAAAATTATCCCTCGGCATGTAATGTCTGGGGCCGGCTTTTACCCGGATCACCCGAAAATTCTTGTTGACTTTCACTATCCTTTTTTTGTTTCTTCTGTCCCAGCGGGTGAAGACATCGACCACCACGCCCAAACGGCTCAAAAAAGAAGCCAAATAAAAAATATAAACATTCTGGCCGCCAGCCTCCTTGGCGCCGACCTCTGCCAATGGATCCGCGTGGTCGGAAATCATTAAAATCTTCATTTTGGTCGGTAATTTTTTGCCATACTATTGTAGAAAATTTCTGCGGATTCGTAAATAATTATCGGCCAAAAAAGCCAATTCAACTCAATAATAATACAGGTTAAAATATAAAATAGCAATGCCGGCCGCCAAAAATAAAAGGAGTTGCTCTGGCGGTCAGAGTCAACTCCATGCTACATTCTTTTGAGCGTCAGGTAGGCGCATTCATCAGCCGGATTCACGCGCCTCAGCGGTGTCGCGGTATGCTCGAACCGGACTATTTCCAACCTGGACATCTGAGTGATGTGCTTGCGGTCCGGGTGCCTGAACGAAAAAGTGACTTCTTTTCTTATACGTTCGAGGTCGGCCGTTTCCAAGACGAGAGTGATTGTTCTCAGGTGTCCGTGCTTCTTGCCTTTGAGAAAGTACGTGCTTTGCGCGATACGATGCGCGACCGCACGCCCTTCGTCGTTGGCGGCCTGGGACGCAGGTGAGTGCTTACTGGACAACCGGTAAAGGGCAACGACACAACCCACCATCACGGCCATCAGCGGGTAAAACAAATACCACGGGGTTTGCCGAATGAAATCCACTAGTTCTCCTTGCCTGCTAAACCTGCTGTGGAAAATCTTCGTCAGTCAAGATCGTCGGCGGATTCAGTATCTGATCCACGAGCGAGGAAATTTTCATGCCGATACTGAACTTTAACGGCATAGCGGTGACCGTCACGAGATGGGGTCCCAAATAAACCAGGGGCAAGCGGAGCTCAAAATCAGCAGTAACTTCTTCTTTAGGGATCCCGTAATAGCTGGCGACAATCTCGCAAACTATGCCAGTCATGACTTGCCGTGCTTCATCAGGCATCGGTCCTCCTTGGACCCGAAAGCTTATCACATTAAGTTCTTCGGGTCAAGAAAAAAACCGTCCTGGCTGGACGGTTTTTTTCAGACAATACAAAGTCTTTTACACTGTCTTAATTTTCGACAGCAGCATGGCCTTCATGGCTTCCATGTCACCTGTCATTTTTTCTGGATGAGCCGTTTTTACGTGTTCCATCATCATGGCCATCACTTCGTCGTCAGTAGCACCCTTGGCCACAAAGGTGTCATCGGGCATTCCCAGATCCGCGCAAGCTAAAGATTTCATATTTTGTTCCTTTCTCTAATTATTCCTCGACCTGTGGTTATTATAATTTATTTAAATTGGCCTGGCAAATTTAGTTAAGGTAAAAAACCGTCTTTCGAGCGAAAAAAAGAGAACTCCCTAATGAGCTCCGCGTAAATAACTGTCATCATCGATCTGTTGGCGGACGACGTCGGCAAGGCTGAATACAAAAATCCCGAGATGGTTGTTCTGCTCGTAATTCTTGTCGACAAATTCGCAAACCGGCAGCCACTCTGCCCACTTTCGGTCCGACATGGTTGGATCATTGACCAGCTCCATGAGCTTTCTGCACAGAAGATCGCGTTCAGTATCTGCCTTTGCCCAGAGTTTAAACTCTTTCGATTTGCGCCGGCTGAGCAGACACCCGATAAACATACCGATTGGAATGCCAATGATGGCAATAATCATGGCTCCTCCTTGTTTAAAAGATTATCATAATTTGCCTAATCAAAAAAGCCTGCCTGCCCTGACTACCGGCAGGAAATGTCTGACGTTTCAGGCAGGCCTGTTACAAACGGCTGGAAAACGAAAAACCGCCTCTAGAACCAGGTTCGGGCGGTTTAATTTCTGATATTGAAAGAGGCTATTTGATGATTGGCTGGCCTTTAATGAGGCGGTACACGATCACTACCAGGGCGATCACCAGCAACAGATGGATGAGCCCGCCGCCAATGTGCGCCAAAAACCCTAAAACCCAAACCACCAAAAGCACAACCACGATTGTATAAAGCATGGATACTTTTGTTTAATAATATATAAGAATTGTAGCACAATTTAAAAAGCCTACCGGCAGGCAGGTCTGTGACCGAATCCGCCTTAGCTGAAGCTTAGTAGGACAGGTGGCGCCTGCAAATAAAAAAGAGTCTTCGAATTCGAAGACCCTGAAACTATCGACGGCGGCATTTCCGATCCCTGACCTGAAAGTATCTCAAGCAACGCCGACAACCAGCGCGATTTGCCCGACCTGGACGGTGCCTGATCATGTGCGCCAGGATCCGAGAAATACATTCGTCCTTCTTCTTCTGGCCCAGGCGGCCGCGGAAGAGGAGACGAATATTTTTCTTGCAATCATAGTGGCCAATCGCAGCGCAAAGTTTTCGATACGCCCGACGTATGATTCGGCGGACATTTTCTCTGCGTTTTGGACTACCGATTCTTGCAGGACAGCTGCGTGTCATGCCGTAGCCTTGCGCACACAGCACGATAGAAATTTCTGTAAGGTACAGCCCTCTGACGCGCATGGACAATGCCCTAGCCTCGACCTTGGTCAGATAGGCCATCAATGCCCGTTTACGATTGTTTCTCGGTTCGGCAAAGAGTTCCTTCACTTCTTGCGTGCGATCTCTGTGTGCCATATTCCCCCTTACAAAAAAAGCCGCACAGCGCAGTTTATTTTCGTTTGAGATAGTATAGCAGATATCCCGATTTACGTCGACGTATGCGTATACGCAAATTACGTAATTAATTACATATTTAAAAAGCCGAATCCGACTCCGCTAAAGCTTCTGACTTCGCTAAAGCTACACCAGACAAGTCGTCGGACAGGTGGCCACCAGGCTTTCGAAACAAAAAGAAAAGAGCCTTCGGATTGCGAAGGCTCACAAAGACGGATCGAACGTGTACGCCAGCTGAAATCCGGAAACCGGGGTCGAGGCAGCTACCGTTTCAACCGCATAGCCCGCGCCACTTCGCTTCACGACGATTTGCCGCCATGCTTCCGGATCACGCCTTCGACCATAGCGAACACGGAAAGGCCTGTGCAGGAATCTCATCGGCCTTTCGCAAATCTTTCCGGCCAATTCACAGCTCATCCAGCCAACTGCCCAAAGAGTTTCCTCAACAGTCGGATGTCGAAAAGCCCGATAGGCTTTTGTGTGAGGCTTGTCGTAGAACGTGAGCATGTAGTCGCTCTCCGGCACCGGCGCATCCATCAATTCCGGCGGAATCTCGGCGGCGATATTGAAGTACCCAGGTATGCCAACGTTCTCGAATAACGGACGAATCGTCGCGTCTACGCCGAATCTGCCGGTCCCTGCTGGGACGTCAAGTAAGCCAGGCATCCAATCACCTCCTTCGATGTTAGTGCTATTCTAAACTACTTCTAGTAAATTTACCAACTTTAAAAGCCTGTGACCAGACTTCGCCTCAGATGAACCTTGATATAGCTTCATCTGGCAAGCCGGCCTAATTGCTCATGCTCTGCAGCAGAGCATGCTCATGACTACAGTATTGAGCAAAAAAAAATCCTGCTTCCCTAAGCTATATCACTTTCTGCCCGGCCGAGCAATAACTGCTATACTTGGGTAATTATTCAGCGGTTGTTTTATCCTATCCCTTGTTCTTTAATTTCGTCCAAAACTTTTCGCACTCCGTAAATCCAGTTCGGACTCCCTGGTTGGACATAGAGACCGATAAACTTTTCCGGAGCCAGCCCTTTATAGTGATCTTCCAGCAGTTTGTCAAAGTCCAAGACCCACTCGGCGTAGCTTTTATACTTCCGCAAATTCGGCACGGACCCGCCAATGCCGGAGCAGTTGAAAAAATAACAATGCTTGCCGAAGTTGCTCTCCACAAACGAAATCGCCAGGATCAATTTCATATTTTTGGCAGAAGCCAGTGCGGTCAAGGTCGTGTCATCTTTCGCAAACGGCGAATCCTTCTTCCCCAAATACTCCTGGAGTTGTTGTTTGCGTAAAGCCAAAGCTTCCTTCTCCAGCTTCTCAGCCCTATAATTTTCACTTAATAATTGTTTAAAAAAAGGAGAAGCAAAATCAATAAACTGTGCGGTGGCGATACCCGCGCGGTCTGCCAGGTAAATATATGAAGGGCTTTGAGCGATCGGCGGTGATGCATACAAAGCAAATACAACGCCGCCCGCAAATCCCGCGGTGAGCAGGCATATTGTTCCTAGGATCATGCGTTCCGCAAACCACGCGATGGTCTCGGAGTATGCAACCGGAATGCCCGTGAATTTCACAACTTCCCGAGCCATCCAAGTGCTCTTCTTGATGGTCTTGTGAAATGTCTTGTGAATATGATGCACTATAGGCGATTTTTTGTTAGTTTTTTTTGATTTCATTTTTGATCTCTGTGCGTTTAGTATAGCAATTATTTATTGAAACAAAAAACCACCCGAATTGCGACAACTAAAAAACCTGTGACCCGACTACGCTAAGGCTACGTCGGGCAGGCCGAATCCGCATGCTAAGGCTATGGACGAACAGGTAGCCACGATGCAATTTAAAAAACCCGTAACTGAAAAGTTACCGGGTTTTTTATCATCTACAAATTGTAAATAATTTATTGGGAATAAGCGTGCCCTGTACCGAACCGTTAGGTTCTGGTTCAGGGTTTTTTCGTCATTTCACTTTGAAGTCTTTTATGTAATCACTGGATATCCGCCAACTGGCGGACCAAGTAATCGACCATATACCGCTAGCTGCAAAAGATCGAAATCTCTGTACAGCATGTTGCGGAATTCTCCTTAGAAAGGAGGTGATCCATCGACAGCTTCCGCTACCGATGCCTTGTTACGACTT
>JBDTSL010000007.1:0-51663 GCA_039931165.1 Candidatus Doudnaibacteriota bacterium | reverse complement strand
GCCTACTACCTGAAATATCAGAACAAGCGGGCAGACTACATCGCCGCCTGGTGGAATTTGTTGAAACTGATATAAGATTGACAAGGGAATTTCAGCGAGTTAAAATAAATTACCAATAATTACCGGCGGCAGAAAGATAAATAAATGCCTAAAAAAGTCACAATTGACAACCTGGCTAAAATGATCGCTGATGGTTTTGAGAATACGACTACTGAGATAACTGGAGTCAAGCAAGATATAGCCGAGGTAAAGCAAGACTTAGAAGATATTAAGCTTAAATTCGACAGCGTAGCTTACAAATTCGAGGTCAAAGACCTTGACAGACGAGTTACGGTATTAGAGAAAGAAAACCGAGCTACTAAATAAGTTAACTCATAATTAAAAACCGCCATTCTGGCGGTTTTTAATTCAAGATTTAATTAAGTTTCATCAAACATTCAACAAAGCTCGCGCCTGCAGCATAAACTTGTCCTGAACCGCAGGAAGTATATGTTCGCGGAAGCTCTTCAAGCCAATTTAGGTAGGATCCCGCGGAAAAGCTTCCGCTCCCAACCCAAGTACTGTTGTACAAATATCCTCCAATTCCTCTGGAATTATCTGAAGGATCGGAAGGTTTTTTTATGTATGCGGCCAAAAAAGCATCTACGGTGGAGTTGGCCGAATATCCGCTCCAGCCTGCGTAACAACTAGAACTGACACAAACCCAATTACCACCTGTATCAGGCAAAGAAATATTATTGTCTAATCCCAAATTAAATGCCTTTGCCAGCTGGGATATGTCCGCGCTGCGTCGAACATTTCTTGCCTTGGTTCTCGAGCCGTTCAAAGAAACCAAAACCACTGAGGCCAAAAGCCCAATGATCGAAATAACGACCAACAACTCAATTAAAGTAAACCCTTTTTGTTTCATATGCGCAGAACAACCTGCCTGTAGTCTATACTCCCCCCAAAGGCTTAGTCAATAAAAAACCGTCCCGATCGGGACGGTTTTTTATTGTAGCAAAAAGTCCTACCGAGAGGAACAGTTTAAATTTCAAAAAATTATTCCCTAACCTTGGCTTCTTGTCCGTTGCGGGTGTAATAAAGCTTGGTTTTTCTGGCCGGTGTTTCTTTCACGACTTCGATCTTTTCGATAGAAGGCGAATGGATCGGAAAAATGCGCTCCACACCTATGCCGGAAGAGATCTTGCGTACAGTGACGGTACCGTTGATGGCCTTGCCGCCTTTAGTTCCGATGACCTGGCCTTCAAAGATCTGGACGCGCTGTTTTTCTTTGCCGTCAGGAGAGACATCAGTGATTTTCTGGTGCACCCGGACGATATAACCGGCCTTGAGTTTGGGCACGGTTTTTAAATCTTCGGATCTAAATGTGTTTATCATCATAAATAATATTTGCCTTAGTTAATACCTCTTTCAAATCCTCGGGCAATGGGCTTTCTACTTCCAGCCAAGTGCCGTCCATCAGTTTGAACTTCAATCTATACGCGTGCAGGAACTGCCGATCTAGAATTTTTGAATCTTCTTTATTGCCATACAACCGGTCGCCGACAATAGGATTCCCAATGTGGGCCAAATGCACCCGGATCTGATGAGTGCGGCCTGTATGCAATTTTACACGAAGGAGCGAAACTTGTCCAGCAGGATCTGGTTTTGTAGCGGAGGTCTTCAGACCTCCATTTTTCGGAAGACTTAAGCCTTCCGCTACACCCTCCTTCAAAACCCAATATTCTGTTTGCGCCGGCTTGCCCAGTTTTCCGCCGGAGGCGGATCCGTCTCCGACGGACATTTTCTGCTTAAGCGGCACCCGTTGAATTGGCAGATCAATCAAATCATGAGTTTTAGGAGGCGCCCCATGGACCAAAGCCAAATATTCTTTTTCCACTTTCCTCTCCAAAAATTGTTTTTTGAAATACTCATAACTTTCCGCGTTTTTTGCTATCAAAATCAATCCTGAGGTATCCTCGTCCAGCCGGTGCACAATCCCCGGCCTGTGCGGCTCCCCGACTTTTTCGATTCCCGGATAGCGGGTCATCAACGCTTGGGCTAAAGTGTCTTCTTTATTGCCGGCGCCGGGATGCACAACCATACCAGCAGGTTTATCAATCACCGCCAAATCATCATTTTCGAAAACAACTTTCAGTTCTAAGTTTGAGGCCTTAAGCTCTTCGTTTTTAAATTCCGGCAATTCAATCTTATCTTCGGGTTTGACTATAAAATCCGGTTCCAAGATTTTTTGTCCATTGACCGAAACCTGGCCATTTTTAATCGCTTTTTGGATCCTGGACCTGGAGACCTCCTTATTTTGATCGGCTAAAAATTTATCCAGTCTCATTTCAGTAGATCCGGCCGCCTTTTTTTTGTTCTTTTCAAGGCTTCTTCTTTGCGCCAGGCTTCAATCTTGGCATGATGGCCAGTGAGTAAAACCTTTGGTACGCGCTGTTTTCCGTAAATCTCCGGCCGGGTATACTGCGGATATTCCAGCATTCGCTCGCTAAAGCTTTCGCGTACTAGCGATGCTTCTTTACCCACCACGCCTGGAACCAATCTGGCGACAGTATCCAAAACTGCCAACGCCGGAATTTCGCCGCCGGTTAAGACATAGTCGCCAATAGAAATTTCCATATCAACCAAACTTCTCACTCGCTCATCAAATCCTTCATAGCGGCCGCAGATAAGGATTAAAGTTTTAAAGTTAGAAAGTTTTAAGGCCAATTTCTGATCGAACTTTTTGCCTTGTGGAGTTAGAAGGATAATTCGCGAATTCTTTTTTCCCTTTTTAACCTTTAAACTTTTTAACGCCTTGTCGATGATATCTACCCGAAGCACCATCCCCGCTCCCCCGCCATATGGTTTTTGGTCAACGCTTTTGTGAACACCTTCGCCAAAATCCCGCAAATTTATCAGATCAATACTGATAAATTCTTTCGCTTGAGCGCGCTTAAGCAGGCTTACGCTCAGATAAGATTCGAAGCTTTCCGGAAATAAAGTTAGGATGATAAAACGCATAGGAGTCAGTATACAGTATTTAGTATACAGTATCCAGAGTTCGAGCTACTCTTTCTATACTCAATACTGGCCTCTGTATACTAAAAATCCCCGCCTTAGCGGGGATTTTTTTTATTTAGAGTTTAAACTCGTCAATATCGGTTGCCAATTCCTTGTCCGCCGACTCTCGCGAATCTCTCATTGGCGGCCGTCTGGAGCCTTCCGGTTCGTGAATTTTCAGATTCACCCGGGATTTTCTTTTTGCCCCGACCACCCGCAAAAGCGTGCGGATGGATTTGGCGGTCTGGCCCTGCCGGCCGATTACCTGACCCATGTCTTCAGGGTGCAGGTGCAGAGTGATCAACACACCCATCTCGTCAACCGTGCGCTCGGTCTTCACATCTTCAGGATGGTCAACCAAAGCTTTGACAAGATATTCCACAAATTCCTGGTCTAGTTCTTGTGCCATTTCCGTATGATTAATTGTTGACTGAATAATAACAAATCTAAGCCTTGACTTCAACCTCAGCGCTAGCCGCGGCTGCCGGAGCTGCCGGAACGGTTGCGGCCTCCCCTTCTTTTTTGCGCGGTTGCCAAGCCTTAACTTTCTTGCCCGTAACGATTTTCTTGTCAACGAATAGGTTATATACGGTCGGAGAAACCTGGACATGCTTGTCCAGCCAGTAAGTCAGCCGTTCCTGGTCTTTGATGCCAAAGTTCTTGCTGCGGGGATTGTAATGCCCTAAAACCTCCAAAACTTTCTTGGAAGCGCTGCGGTAGGACTGCGCCAAAACGATCCGGAAATCCGGTTTATTCTTGGTTCCTGTTCTTTGAAGTCGAATAGTTAGCATTGATTGATTAAATAAATAGCCCACGCAGTATAACAAAAAATCCGATCAGGGTCAACTGTTTCGGCAAAAAAACGATTACCAACTTTTGCTAGAACTGTTCTCCTATTTGAAGAGTGGAATCAAAGGAATTGGCAGGCACCAGATGGGCAAAGCTGAAATTAAAAGATTTAAACACTTCGGAAGAAGAAAACGGAAGCTTTTTACCTCCAAGCACCAGGTATACCGTGGTTTTATCCAAGATCAGAGACCCTTCCGGATGAGGCGCTTGAGATGTTGTGATTAACTGGCCTGTGGTATAGTCCGTCAGATCTAGCTTGATCATGTTTTTAAATTTGAAGCCCAAGCCCAAGAAAGCTTGTGAGGATGTGAAAGCTTGTTTGACCCCATTCTCTCCTATCATGTATACGTATGGTTATCCGAGGTATCCAAAATAAGACTGCCTATTTTAGCTAAAATAATCCCACGCAACGGCAATAATTTCTGGAGGTTGGTTGCGGCAAGCACTTCAGCCAGGCTGAAACCATAAGTAAGAAACTCATTCATGTTCCTGAAGCCCAGTTTGATGCCGTTCTCGATCAGATATATTGTGCCTTGATCAATTACCAGGACCGGCTCAGAAACAAGGTTGCCGGCATTTTGAGGAATTATCACGGGGAGAGGGATTGGAGGAATTGGCGGAACAACCGGTGGGATCGGTTTCACCGGCACGGTAATTGGAGGGATAGGAAGAGGCGGACCTGTCGGACCCGGAGTTGTCGGAGTTATCGGGGGCGCGATAAGATTCTGCCAGGTCAAATACGGGTAGCCGTTATTGAGGCCTGGATTGATGCTCCAGATATCCGCAAAGTCCCAGGCAGTATCAAGACCCGGCGAGCCGGATATTATAACAGCAGTTTCAACCCGGACAGGGCTTAGACGTAGGCGAAAATCTCCCAAACCGATCTGACCGAAATCATTGTGTCCCCAAACCCAGAGGGTGTTGTCGGATTTAAGGGCAATAGTATTGGCTTCTCCCGCTGATATGGACTGCCAGTCTGCGCCGATGCCGACCTGGATAGGGGTATTGCGAGCGACAGCGTCTCCCAATCCGAGCTGACCGGTTTCATTAAATCCCCAAGCCCAGAGAGTGTTATCGGATTTAAGGGCAATAGTGTGACTGCTTCTGGGTCCGGCGGATACGGATTGCCAGAGTGTACCGATGCCGACTTGAATAGGGATGTTACGAGGGTCATTATCTGCGAGACCGAGCTGGCCTGAAGAATTATCTCCCCAAGCCCAGAGAGTTTGGTCAGTTTTTATGGCAAGGGAATGAGCTGCTCCCGCTGATACGGATTGCCAGAGTGTACCGATGCCGACTTGAATAGGGATGTCGCGAGGGTCATTATCTGCGAGACCGAGCTGGCCGTTTTCATTATCTCCCCAAGCCCAGAGAGTGCCAACAGTTTTTATGGCAAGGGAATGACCTGTTCCCGCTGAAACGGATTGCCAGTCTGTGTCGGCGCCAACTTGAGTAGGGTCGCTCAAATTGACAGTATCTCCCTGTCCGAGCTGGCCGGAGGAATTATCTCCCCAAGCCCAGAGAGTGTGATCAGTTTTTATGGCAAGGGAATGAGCTGAACCCGCTGAAACGGATTGCCAGTCTGTGTCGGCGCCAACTTGTGTGGGAAAACTGAGAGGGATATTATCTCCCTGTCCGAGCTGGCCGGAAAAATTATTTCCCCAAGCCCAGAGGGTGCCATCATCTTTTATTGCCAGGACAAATCTTTCTCCCGCTGATACTGATATCCATTTTGGCACTATTGGGGCTCCAAAGATCTGCATACTGGTATATGTTGCGCTGTCTTTCATCTGGGCCGTGGTCTTGCCAGTACCGCCGGCAGTGCCGCCAGCGCTCCTGACTTGACCCGAGGTTGTAGTATCCCAGAATGAGGAGGTAATGGTGACAGCGTCCCTGTCAATATACCCAATGAATCCCCCAATTGTGGCATCGCTTTCCGGCACCTGCCCGAATGCACTGACCTGGCCGGTAGAATATGAATTAGTAATACTAAACGAACCGGTAGCATATCCTATAAATCCGCCGGTGGCGAAATTAAATACACCATCTAAATCTTCTTTCCCCGCAGAAATAACATTTCCGGTAGCATAAGAGTCAGAGATCGAACCGCTGCCGGCCGTCTGTCCGGCCAGGCCGCCAATCCACATCCCCACTTCTGTGGCGGACACATCGGCGGTAGAATAAGAACCGGCGATCGACCCGGTGCTCCCGCCAGCCAAGCCGCCAACCTCGAAACATGAACCTTCGCCTGGTACTGCTACAGCGCAATTAAATGTTACATCGCCGGTGGAGTAAGAATCTACAATCATTCCGTAAGATTGAAAACCGACAAGGCCGCCGACAAAACTATAATCACCGCCATCATCGAAAGTGTTGACGGCAATATTGGAACCGGAGTTTGTAATAGTTGTAGTGACGGCCTGGCCGACCAATGCGCCGGTATAACTTTGTCCGGATACGGAACCGCTTTCAAGAACAACGTTCGATATCGTTGCGACGGAAGTAAATCCGAATAATCCGGTGTAGTCGGCATTGTTAGTTATGTTCAGGTTAGAGATGGTTTTGTTATTCCCGTCAAAAGTGCCGGTGAAAGGAATAGCAAGGTCTCCAACAGGTATAAAGTTAACAATGCCTATGCAGTCAATGTTGTTCATCAAAATATACGACGCGGCCAAATTCAGATTCATCGCCTGCAGTTCTGCGCAGTCTGTTATTGCAACGGGACCCCCAGCAAGTGCTTTCTGAGCAGGCAGATAGGCAAACTCAGCCATAGCCAAAACAGCCAAAATAACAGCAAAACCTATGGTTTTTTTAACCATTCGCTTGAACATTTTAAATAGTGATTTTGTTTGGGTTTCTGGAACTAAAAATACTAACTTATTTATATTATATCATAAATTAGGCACTTCGTCAACTTTTCTTTTTTCGGAAATGACGGCTGACCCACCAAGCAACCAAGATAACAATTACCGCCGCAATCAACAGGTCAAACTTACGGAAATACGCTTCCAAGCTGTGCCAATTCTCGCCCAACCTCAAACCCAGCCAGGCCAAAAAATACGACCAAATGAACGAACCGGCAAAAGTTAAAATACTAAACTTCAAAAAATCAACTTTGCCCATGCCGGCGGGGATTGAAATAAAAGTCCGGACCACGGGCAGAAGCCGGCCCAGGAAAGTCGACCATAAACCGAATTTTTTAAAAAACTTTTCCGTAAACTCCAATTCCCTCTCGCTTAAAAAAACCAGATGGCCATAACGCGCGATCAGCGGCCGGCCGCCATAGTATCCCAAAAAATATGTGATGGATGACCCGATGACCGAGCCGATCCCACCCGCGATGCCCAAGCCGATCAAACTGAATCTGCCGCCTAAAACCAGAAATCCGGCGAACGGCATGATGATTTCGCTCGGCAGAGGAATAGCCGCTGACTCTATGGCCATTAATAAAACCACACCGCCGTAACCTAAGATGTCGATGGTGTGAGTAATGAAACCCGAGATGTAAATAAGTAAATTTGCCATTATTGTTTTACCAATTCTTCGGCTTTCTCGAGCTTTAATGATAAAATTTTAGAGATCCCGTCTTCGGTCATGGTCACTCCGTACAAAGTATGGGCCTGGCGCATAGTTTCGCGGTTATGGGTGATAGTAATAAATTGGGTCTGATGCGCCAGCGTGCCGATGATGCTGGCAAACCGGATCGAGTTCGCTTCATCCAGAGCCGCGTCGACTTCATCCAGGACCACGAAAGGCGAAGGATAGCATGCCAGCATGCTGCAAAGCAAAGCTATCGCAGTTAGCGCTCTCTCACCTCCCGACAAGGCCGCGATTGATGCCAATTTTTTGCCCGGCGGCGTTGCTCTGATCTCGATCCCCACGATTTCCAATCCCTGTTTTTTTTGTTTGATCCCATCAATGCTAGCTGCGACAGGTTCAGCTTCGGCTTCTTCCAGTTCATCCTGTAAATCCCTTGAGGCTCTGAGCAGACTCATCTGAGCCCGGCCGCCGCTGAATAAAATCCGGAAATACTCGGAAAATTTAGCGGAAATTTTTTCAAACGCCTCATCGAATTGTTTTTTTATGATCTGGTCCAGCTCAAAGATCACATTTCTCAGATCCACCACGGCTTGGTTTAAATCAGCCGACTGCGAAGTCAAATAATCAAATCTTTCCTGGGTTTCCCGGTATTCGGTCAAAGTAGATTCGTCCACCCCGCCCGCCAGTTCCAGCTGGTGCTTAAGTCTGCTGATCTGGCTTGTCAGAGTCGGCTGGATCAAAGCTTTTTTATATTGGTTCAGGCCTTGTAATATAGAGCCAAAAACATCCATCACTTCCTTATTCAGGCTCTCTAGCCGGGTATCGAGTTTCGCTTTTTCAACCAAAACGGAGTTAAGGCGGTCTTTTTGCTCCGAAAGTTCGGAATTTTTTTGCCGGAACTTTTTTTCTTCTTCGGTCATAAAATTTTTCTTCTGCTTTTCTTCGCTCAAAAGCCTGTTCTTGGCGTTATTCTGTTCATGAATCTCTTTCACCAGCTGCTCCAGCTGTGCATCCAAAGTTTTTTTCTGATCCAACAATCCGTCGCTGTTCGTCTTCAAATCGCGGGAATTAGGATCGGAAATTTGGCCGAAATCTCCGACCAGCTCACTTAATTTCTGCTTGATTTCCCGAATATTATCCGCCTTGATCGAATCCAAAACTGCATCGAATGAATGTTTGAATTGAGTGAATTTTCTCGTAAAATAATCCAAAGAAAATTTATCCGCTGAAAACTGATGTTCAACTTTGAGCTTGCCTTTGATCTCGGCCAGCTGTTCCAGGAGAGCCAGTTTCTTCTCCTCCAGTTCCTTCAGTTTTTTATCGAATTCTTCCAGAAAACTATTGGTCTTGCCGGACTGGTGTTCTTCTTTTTCCAACGTTTTCTCGAAGGACGATATCTCTTCATGCAGATGTCTGACGATTTTTTCATGCAAATCCATGCTCTCAATCACAGCTTTCAATTCGGTTTCAAGCAAATAATACTGATTGCCAAAATATTCCAGCTGCAGCTGCTGTAATGCCTTTGCGACCGCTTCTCTTTCTTCCATCCGTTTGGCCTGTCTTTTAAGCGAACGCAAACGTGGTTCGATTTCGGCTACCAATTCCGAGACGCGGGTCAGATTGGCGCTGGTCTGCTCCAGTTTCCTTAAAGTTTTTTCCCTTTTCAAATAGTACGGCTTGACCCCGGACGCCTCCTCGATCAAATTTTTGATCTCCGCGGGGCCGGCCATGACCATCTGGTCGATGGTGCCTTGGCCGATGACCGCGTAGTTTGTGGCGCCAAACCCCGAACTCATCAGGGCATCGACCACATCCAAAAGCCGGACCCGCTGGTTGTTCATCAGATACTCCGAATCCCCGTTGCGGTAAAGGCGCCTGGTTATCACGACCTCGGAATATTCCACCGGGATCTTGCGGTCCTTATTGTCGAAAGTTAAAGAGACCTCGGCCACTGACAGCTTGGATTTTTTGTCCGAGCCGGCGAAGATCACGTCTTCTGATTTTTTGCCGCGCAGAAGCTTCAGCGATTGTTCGCCCATGACCCAGCGCAAGCTATCGGCCACATTAGACTTGCCAGAGCCATTCGGCCCGACCACCGCGGTCATCCCGGGATCGAAATCCAGAACGGTTTTATGGGCAAACGATTTGAAGCCGTGTAATTCGAGGCGTTTAAGATACATGAGTAAATTTCTAATATCTAAACTCTAAATCCTAAGTAATATCCAAGCACTAATTTTCGAATTTTCAAAACTTTGGGATTTGTCCCGCCCCAGGCGGTTGATAATTTACTTAGAGTTTAGGGTTTAGTGCTTATGATTTGTGTTTCTATAAATCGCTAACCTTCAGACCGTTCTCCGCGGCGGCTATTTCCGCTTCTTGCTTCGATGGGCCAGTTCCTTTGGCGATTTGCTTGTCGTTGATGAACACGCCGACTTCAAAATTTTTGTTATGGTCCGGTCCCCACTCCGCCAAGACCTTATAATTCGGCGTTACTCCCAGTTTTTCCTGGCTTAATTCCTGAAACTTACTCTTCGGGTCCAGAATTTTTCCTTCGGAAACTATTGCCTGCAATTTATCGATGACAAACTCATTGATGAAAATCCTGGCAGCCTCAAAACCGGAGTCCAGATAGATCGCTCCGATCAGCGCTTCGAAAGCATTGGCCAGAATCACCTGCCTGGCCCGGCCCATATCCTTCGCCTCTCCTCTTGAGAGCAATATGTACTTGTCCAGCTCCAAGCCTGAAGAGATTTCCGACAGCATTTTGTAATTGACCAAAGCCGACCGCAAGTTGGTCAGTTCTCCTTCCGGATTCGGAAAGATCCGGTACAGATATTCGGTGGTTATCAATTCCAAAACCGCGTCCCCCAAAAATTCCAGCCGTTCGTTGTGGGCCAGAGGCCACTTGCGGTTCTCGTTCAGATACGACCGGTGGGTCAAGGCGCTTTGCAGGAGATTGCGGTCTTTGAATTTTAGTTTGATTTTTTGTTCAAGGATATCTAGATCCATTTGGGAAATCCTAAACTCTAAATACTAAATCCTAAATAATTTCCAAATCTCAAGCTCCAAAAATTCGCATTTTAGAATTTGAGATTTGTTTAGAATTTAGAAATTAGATATTAGAAATTAATTTTATCTGGTGGGCGGTGCTGGGATCGAACCAGCGACCCTTTCTACGTCAAAGAAATGCTCTACCACTGAGCTAACCGCCCTCATTCTAAATCACTTCAGGGATCGGTGCCACCCGCTCTTCTTCTTCAAATTTTTGCGGCTTGACCAGTTCCAAAAAAGCCAAAACCCAAACCGACTGCTGGAAAACCTCGAGGACGATTTCTATCAAAAAAATAACAGCCGCTCCGAGAATTCTCATTGTCAAACTATCAGTATAATAGGCCAAAAACGAAAAAAAGACAATCGGCAGGATCTGCAGTAAAAACAAGATCAAGCCCAAAACCGCCAGCGATCCGAGAAATTTCCTGACCAAAGAAAATGCGAGATCAAGCGATTCCCGAATTTTAAAATTGTACATCACCACAAACAGCGGCGCCAGCGCCTGTGCCAAATAAGTCGGTACGAACATCGCAATCCAGATCGCGCCGGCAAAAATTCCCAAAATCCAAGCTTGGCCAATATGATGCCGGTTAGCCATGTAAACGACCGGTAGGGCCAAAACTATGCCCAAAATTATCCAAACAAGTGTGATCAAAACCGTGATCAGCAGTAGCCTCGCGTAAAATAACCGCGAAGCGCTGACAGCCTGTTTAAATGAGCTGTTTTGTTTTTCTAAAATTCGCTTTAAGGCAAAGATCATTCCGGCGCGCGCGCGAAAATAAACCAGGATGAAAAAGATGAGCGTAACCAATGAAATCCAGTCGGTCTCGGTTACACTGCTCCAGCCCGAAAAATTCAGTAAATTCGGTAAAACCAAAAACAGACCGAAGATCCATAAGAACCTGTTGTTCCTGCTGATCTCATAGGCCTGTTGAAATATTTTTCGGTAAGGCAGAACCATTTTAGACAGCAGCTGCTGCCAACCTTCCGGCCGTAATATTCTTTTCCAGCTTTTCCTGCGGGATGATGTCTGCCACCAGAGCTTCAAAATCTTCCCGTTCGATCGTTTCTTTCGCGATTAGCTCCTGTGCGATCAAAGTCAGCTGCTTGCGGTATTTTTTCAGCACATCCGCCGCCGTAAGGTAGGCCCGCTCTATGAAGCCGGCGACTTCTTCGTCGATCTTGGCGGCGATTTTCTCGGAATAATTTTTCTGCTCGGTGATCTCCCTGCCCAAAAAAATCATGTCGTGGCTTTCGCCAAAAGTCATCGGGCCCAGGGTTTCCGACATACCATAACTCGTCACCAGTTTCCTGGCCAATCCTGTGGCCACTCGCAGATCATTGGAAGCCCCCGTGGTCAGTTCGTCGAAGATCAGTTTCTCGGTGGCATACCCGCCCAAAGACACGGCCAGGTCGGCCAAAAATTCCGATTTGGAATGAAGATTCTTGTCCTCGGTCGGCAGCTTCATTGTGTAGCCGGCAGCGCGGCCCCGGGAAACGATGGAAACTTTATGCACCGGATCGGCATGCGGCATGACTGTGGCGACAAGCGCATGCCCGGCTTCGTGCCAGGCGGCGATCTCTTTTTCTTTTTTCGACAATAAATGGCTTTTTCTCTCAGGGCCGAGCATGACTTTTTCTATAGCCTCGATCAGCTCGATCTGGCCGACCTCTTTCAGGTTCCGCCTGGCCGCCAAGATCGCGCCTTCATTCATGAGGTTAGCCAGGTCCGCACCGGTAAAACCCGGGGTCCGTTCGGCAATCGCCCGCAGATCCACACCCTGGGCAAAAGGTTTGCCTTTGGAATGAACTTTCAAGATCATTTCGCGGTCATTGATATCCGGCGGGTCCAGAACCACCTGCCGGTCAAATCTGCCGGGACGGAGAAGCGCCGGGTCCAGCACATCCGGCCGGTTCGTGGCCGCGATCACGATGACGTTGGTCTCATTCTCAAACCCGTCCATCTCAACCAGAATCTGATTCAGGGTTTGTTCCCGCTCGTCGTGACTGCCGCCCAATCCCGCTCCGCGCTGCCTGCCCACCGCGTCAATTTCGTCGATGAACACGATGCAGGGAGAATTACGTTTGGCTTTTTTAAAAAGATCGCGCACCCTGGAAGCTCCGACTCCCACAAACATTTCCACAAACTCGGACCCGGAAATATGAAAAAACGGCACATTGGCTTCCCCTGCCACAGCCCTGGCGACCAAGGTCTTGCCCACGCCCGGAGGGCCGAGCAATAAAACGCCTTTCGGGATCCGCGCGCCCAATGAGAAAAATTTCTGCGGAAAACGCAAAAACTCCACAACTTCCTTCAGTTCTTCTTTCGCTTCCTTGATGCCGGCCACATCGGCAAAAGTCACGCGCTTGCGCCGGTCCGATTCATCCATAAGTTTAGCGCCGGACTGGCCGAATGACATGGCCCTGTTATTTGAGCCCTGCACTTGCCGCATCAAAAACCAGATAAATCCCGCGATCAAAAGAAATGGGATCAAAAACGGCAGAAGAGTATTCAAAATAAATGCAGTGGATGTAGCCGGGTCTTTGATCTCAACCTTTAGGTCTTTTTGCTTGACGGGATCCACGCCGGCGTCTTTCAGGGTTGTAAAGATGGATACTCCTGCTTCTTTCTGAGAGATCTGCTGGCCGCCGTCTTTAAGAAAAGCGGTCAGTTTATCTTCATTCACTTCCAGCCTGTCGATCTTGCCGTTGTTGACCTCGTCCGCGATCTGGGACACCGAAACTGTGTTGGCCGGAGTACTGTTCGTGTCGAACAGCGTGAAAACGCCGGCAATTACCAGAAAGATCGCGGTGATGATAAGCAAGTTGCGGAAAAATTTAGACATTAACCCCCACACCAAACGAATTTAAGAATCAATAGATTTCTTAATTCGATTTAATAATTGTTTTCTTGCTCTTCCGCGAAGCTTAAGATTATGTTCACGATGTCTTGCTTCTTCTTCGTTAGAAAAAGCTTCGTAATATACTAACTTCAATGGACGTCTTAACTTTGTGGAAAAAACTAACCCCAAACTATGTTTTTTGTATCTCTCTTTAAGATCCTTAGTCGAACTAATATATAACTCTAAGTCCTTAAGACTTTTCAAAACGTAAACAAAAAACATAGTTTGAAATTCGTTCTGGTGTGGGGGTGTAGTTCTTAAGGTTAATTAGCTAGTTAATTTTACGAGAAAAGTTCAAATATGTCAACTGTTGGTTAAATCTGGTTAACTGGCAGTGAACCAGTCGCTTCGCTCCGGTGCACCGCATGAACTATTCGGCAACTCTAAAGCGGCTGTGCCATGAACTTGAGCGAACGCTAGTTCGCGAATAGTTCATGGTGCCGGGGACAGGAATCGAACCTGCACATCCTTTCGGATACAAGGTCCTAAACCTTGCGTGTCTGCCAATTTCACCACCCCGGCATGTCTGCTTGTCATTATAACAGAGCTAAGATGAGCCCGAAATAGGTCTAAAAGGCCCAACTATTGACATTTCTGTCTAGTTCTGCTATAGTAATGAGCTTAGGACTTTTCCGTCCAAGGCATCGTACACTTCGTGTTTCAGGAGGACGTTTTGTTATGGCAGATGAAATCGCAGCGTTGATGTCAATAATCTTCACTTGTTTCGTGCTGGGATGCTGGGGAATGAGGATGGCGAAAGCCAAAAACTTCAACCCCTGGTACGGCTTCGCTCTCGGCGCGTTCGTGCCCTTGGCGGGCATCGGGATCCTCGTAATGCTTAATAAGCGGCGGCCTTAGGAGGGCAGTGACATGTCAATCAACTGGACGAAAATCGGCCAATTTGTGTCGAAAGTCTCACGAATGGTCGTCGGTGGCGCTCTCGTAGCAGCCGGAGCCGGTTTGGGAGTTTGGGTCAGTCTGATCGTGCTGGACGTCTTGACGGCCTTCTGGATTTACCAGATGGTCGTCGGCACTCTGGTGGATCTGGCTGTCTCGGAATACCCAGCCAAAGCGCTCGCAGTCGTGTTCACGGTCTTCGCGCTCTCGATGCTGAACGGCATATTCTGGATGCTGATCAAGCGGAATCACCAGAAATTGGTGCAAAGAGTGGCGGGGC
Source organism: Candidatus Doudnaibacteriota bacterium (assembly GCA_039931165.1). Classification (GTDB taxonomy): domain Bacteria; phylum Patescibacteriota; class Doudnabacteria; order UBA920; family O2-02-FULL-48-8; genus JBDTSL01. Next base: position 37,098 of record JBDTSL010000007.1, on the reverse strand, counting down.
TCATGCTCGCGTGGTTCGCGGTCATGTATGTCTTCGCCTCTCCCTACTCCAACAGCTTGTTCAATCCATGGACAGGCCAGGCGCGGTACAAGTACGTGAAGATTGATGGGGATATCAAGAAATTCCCCGTTGGCCTGAAGAACGACCCTGACACGAACGAGCCACTCAAGGACTTTGACACAGCCACGGCCGTCGAGTACTACAAACTGCATCCGAAACCACAGGCTGACAACAGAAGCTTGTGGAATTGGCTGCTCGATCCCGCAGCGTTGGGGTCAGGCAAAAGTGTCGCAGTCAAAACAGACGCAGTGATCGAAACAGCCGAGTCGGCCGAGAATCAAAACAACCTCGTTATGTGGGTTGAAAAACTCGATGACGGACCAGATAGGAGCGTGGCTCACTTCGCTGTAAGGAGAGTGGACGATGAGAAACGCGGTCTTCTCTACCTAGCGTCGCCAAGTGACCGAAACATTTATTTGACCGACGAGAACGGTCAAACCTATGACTATCGAGCCGACAATGTAACAAGTGACGACGGCCCGAATGTTTATGGTCGTGGCGCTTACCGGACGATTCGGGTGTCGGAAATCTACCGATTCACAATGTCGTTCGAGCCTCTGAAGAAAGGAGTGCAGCACCTCAACTTTTTCTCGCCTGAATTCCATTACCTGAAACTCGATCGGTTCCTGGCCAAGGCGGAATAGTGGCCATGACCATCGCAGGTTGCAAAAACAAACAAAAATTCAAGGAGGTTCTAGTAATAATTCATGGACGGGAAGAGTGCTGAGAGACTAATCATCTCAAAGCCTCTTCCTTCTCCCGTTTCAAAAGTTCAGTTTTTTGCTTCCAAAATGATTGGGATCAAAAACTTGGGCTTTAAAAATCCAAGTGTTTCGTAACCTTCGACGTTCGTTAACAACTTATTTCCACCGCGTCTGACGCGGGAGGTAGACTTATGACGGCATTCCTCAAAGCAAACGCCGCAGCTGTTGGATGGGCTCTAAAAGCACTGGCATTCCTCGCCTTCTACGTGATGCTGCTAGGAATCGCTAAGCAATGGACATCAGTTTGGGTTATCAGCCCCTTGGTGGCAATCATTGCTGCCATGGCAGTTGATCCAGCCAGAAAAGGTGAACTACTGAGGCCACGAGCACGTTGGAAACTCATAGCGCCGGTAGCATTCCTGTGGATAAATCTGTGGGTGATTGCAATGCTGACTCCAAGCGATGTCAACGGTATTGCGACAACGCCCACCGAATCCCATGCGGGAATCGGCGCATGGTTGTCCGGCGGCGCTCACTCCGTTGTATTCACAATCAAATCCTGGTGGATATATATAACCACTGCCCAATAACGACAGAGAGTGTATATTATGAAATTTAATAAACGAACCGTGGTATTTGCAGTAGCAACCATGCTGCTGGTTATCACGATGATACTCGTGGTGATGCAGGATCGGCAGGAGTGGGCGCTGATGCTCTGGCCTCATACGTTTGTGTTAGCCAACTTACTCGGATGGACTGGTTTGTTGCTTGGCAACAAGCTGAAAAATAAACCGATTTCGGAAGTGGTCCGGACTTATCGTTTCGGATTCCTTGCGCTCATCAGCCTTCTCTGGTCTATCGCCTGGCTTGGTGCCTGGATCAGATCCGACTGGGCCACTCAAGCTGTTGGTGTCACTATCAGATCCTGGTGGATATTCCTCACTTCTCGTTCGTGAGTAGTGGGAATCAATGCCAGGTTTCGACAAGGAGAGAACTTTAAGCATTGTGCTTAAGTTTCTCTCCTCTTTTTTTATCTAAATTTGTATTTGACAAATAATAAGTATTATCGTGTAATGATATATTTATACAATACTGAAAGCCTCCTAAATAAGACTTACTATTGACAAAAAGACCAAAATCTGCTAAGATACTGGGTCACGATAAGGTGATTTCGATTCTCTTTATTTGGGGAGCCGAAGCTCTTTTACAATCAATAGACATATACAAAACCGGCCGTTTTTCAAACGGCCAAACGTCAACAAGTCAGCCGCCGAACAGCGGGAGGTGCACAGTGCCAGAAAAAGCAATCGGAAAGGTCCGGAAAGTAAATCCGGGTAAAGGCTACAGGTTCGTCTCCCATGCCGGCAGCAACGACGTGTTCATCGCACCGAATCTCGTGCCCAAAGGCACCCCCTTTGTTGAAGGTGAAGAGCTCGAATACGAATTCGAGCCCGATCCCACCCCTGGCAAAGAAGGGAAGTTCCGGGTCACGCAGGTGCTTAGCAGGTCTCCGTCCACGACTTTGGACATAACACCAATACCTGCGGCATCCCCGCCGGCAAACAATCCCGACACGAAACATCTCAAGGTTTCGTGGAAGGATAAAGATCCCATCGAGCAGATAAACATGATCATGGTGAAAATCATGATTGAGTTGCTGCATGCGGATGGATTGCCTGCTTCAGGCACGATGGTGCACCTGTTCAAATCGGATGCCGAAGGCAACCGAACACAGGTCAAGACGCCGTCACCAAAACCAAGCGCGGATGACAAGGGAGAGGTAAATTTTACTCTCTACTTTGCTTCCGATGCCGAGCTCTGCGATCTGGTTGCCGTCGCCGACAAGAAAGAGTACTCGTATACGTGGTATAAGAACAAGCCCACGCAAACAGCTACGCCAGTTTCGGCGATTCCGGCAATAACTCCGGCAGAACCGGAGAAGTGGACCATCGAAACCACGACGCCCCGCGATATGATTGGGAACGGTACGTTCTTCGTCACCGTAACCACTCGGAAAAACGGGACCAAGACCGATCGGCAATTCGCCTACACCTCAAGCGTTCCGATGAAAGTCATGCAGGCGCAGGATGTGTCGGGCAGAAGGCAGATTCTCGAAACCACGACCTATCGTTCGCAGACGCCCGGAATCTATGAATTGTTCATTGGATTCCTGGAAGTCATGGCGAAGGTCACATTCCAACTCGACAACGGTCAAGAAGCCGTCGTCCGCCTTCGAAAGTAGGAGCATACTATGGTTGATCAAGATCCGAAAACCTCACCCGATTGGCGGAGACACGCAAATAAGTTCGCAGACCGTATTACCGACATCTTGGCGGGTATCTTTGGCGCCGCTATCTACCACTTCCTTACGGAAAAAAAGGATAAAAGCGGAAAGGTAGTGGTCGACAAAGACGGCAAACCCGTCATGACTCTCGACCCAGGAAAGGTACGGGCACATGTCCCGTACTTCATCTTGAATCGAGCCGACGAAGGTGAGTTCAACGCGCTGGTGGCCAATCTGGATTCGGGTTCACAGAAGAATCTGGAATTCCAGATGGGCCCGGCGGAGCTTGGAAAAAACCAACGCTCCGACGTGATCCTGAACGTGGTCCAATCGAACGAACGCAACCCGCCCCTATTTGTTGGTGGGGATACTCGCATCGACACGATGAAAGTGCTTCAGGCACTCGCGGACATCACCGATCCTGTTCAGTGGAAGCGTCGGGCCGTGGCCTTCAGACTCATGAAGGAGAACGAATCCGACTACCTGGGTACGAAGGTATCCGAACAGGCATCAGCGGCGCTCGTCTACTTGATCGGCGAATTCAGACAGGGCAAGACCGAGTGGGACGACTGGGCAGATGCAAGGACCGTAGACATGGACAACTGGACTGCAGGCATGCGCACGCAACTTCGTGCAACGCGTTTACGTGTGCCGCGACCGCGCGGTTTTTTCACCACACTTCGGAGAATGTTCGATCTGCCTTGGCAGTCGAGCTAGAGGAGACGAACAATGAGATCTACACTTACCATGGCACGCGGTGCAGCAAGTGCGACCGCCGCAGCTGCGCAGAACTACACCGAGACTACGATCGACATCATCCGCTACCTCGTTCTCTACATCTACCTCGCCGGGCTGATCCTGCCGATTCCCATCGGCTGGCTCGGCGAAGGGATCGGTCACTGGTCGGGGGCTCCGTATTGGAGTCACCTGGGTTACATACCAGGGGCGGTCGCGTTCGTCGCGGTCGGATTCTTCTGGTGGAGTTTCGAGGCCCGGGTTCTTGCCGCTGAAGTTTCCATCCAGGCTCTGCCCGAATGGCTCAAACAGCGGGCCATCAAGTGGAGCACCGGTGACCACTTCACGTACAAGTTCTTCTTCGGTAGCTCGATGGTGGGATTGTGGATGCCCATTCTACTGTGGGTGCCTGCCGAATTCCCCGTTTGGCAACATCCGGCGCACTACGTCGGCATGCTTGCGGTAGCCATGGCTGTCACGCAATTTGTGGCAACCGCGGAACCGAACGCCAAAGTATGGCGGAATCGTTATGGGGTGCTCCTCGGACTCTTCGCTTTACGTCATGTGGCGGGATTCGCGGGGTTCAACGTCGAAGACCTGTACAAGCTGACCGGTCTCGGCGTTTCCTTCGACTTCAGCGACGAAGCGTCGATGATCAGACTGCTTATGATCCTCGCCGTAGGAATGGGAATTGTGGTCTACCTCCTCAACTCCCAAAAAACAAAAACCGCATCAACTCACTAAGGGGCGAAAATGTTTAAAGCAATCGCAGTAAGCATCCTCGTCCTCGCAGTGGGCTGGATGTTCTGGAAAGGGCCGGAGTATCTAGCCCCTCCGGAAGAAGCGGGGATTCGCGTCGCCACATCGGACGCGAACAAGATGGTCAAGGAACACGCCGAAGACGTCAAGGGTCAGCTGGCGAAAGCCTCTGGCTACAAGCACGCCGATGGCACGGTGGACTTGACAGAATACCGAGACAGTCGGCTGCCCAGATGGATTGATATCGCGCATGCGCGAAACATCCGTAACGAGGGAATCGCAACAGTCAAAGGCGAAACTCTGCCGAAACCACTCCGCTACATCGCCGGGTACATCTCGCATTGGGTACCCACAGACATCGCCGTGTACAGTTGTATGAAAATCACGGCGTCGGGAGTCATCTGGCGGGGTGAAAAACCCAGCGAACAGGAGGTGGCAAAACAGAGGGCTGTGCATAGCCTCAACTTCGACTTCCCCGCTGGACCAGACGGGGAAGACTACTCTCACAACCCGCTCCACAAGAGCAAGGGCACAGTGATTCCCGGAATCCAGTGGGGGACGTTCATCGGCAAGGTCTGCCCGGAGCAAGACAAAACCGGTGAATCCTGTGGAGCGCAGATGCCGATCGGCTCAATGGCGTACCGGTCGCCAGAACAAATAATCGCCGGTAAGCCCGTGTCAGAGGGCAAACTCTGGGTGTGGACCAATCAATTCGCCCACTTCAATGGGTCGGGCGAAGTCGACTCAGACTTCAGTACTTCCAAAGGAGGATTTACTTTCGACGCCGAACCCGCGCCTGCTTACTTCTGTGACTCTGTCACATCAGTCGCAAGCCGCTAGGTTCACAGGGATGTGCAAGCTTCAACTGCTTGTACGTCCCTTTTCTTTTTGAAAAAATTTATTAATTCTCATCCCGAGCAGTCGGGGTTACAAATATTATCCAATAAAAACCCTGCAACCTCGAAAGGCTCCCGGGGATATCACTCATCGTATCGCCTAGCCCATAAACGCTTCGGCGTCTTTGTAAAAGTCTGCGAAGAATGTCGTGTAGGCCGGTTCTGGTACGATGTGGAGTGCCGACTGTCCCCCCGAACCCTTTCGGATCCAAGAGAGCAAACCCAGGCTCTCTAAATCCTTAAGCAGGAATACCAGATCGGCTTCCTGTCCTGGCGACATAAGTTTGAGCGGCAGATCCGAACCCTTGGCCATGACGTGTGTCGGCAGTTCGGTACGCACGACACGGTTGCCAGACCCAAGCTTGGCCTGATAAACCATATCACGCACTAGAGAGTTGGACTCCAAAGGTCGAAACGCCGGCACCTCAAACTGCCGCAGTACATATGCCAGGTACAATAGGCACCCCAAGGTCGTCGGCTCTGAGTCCATGTACTATTTTCGGTTGGCCGGATATTGCTCGGTAATCGGCGACTCGCCTCCGATGCGGATTCTGATTCCGAACCGCTCCGGTTGATTGGGCATCGGTTTGATGCGCCCGCTGACCCATTCCTGCAATGAAGCGCCAGAGCTTGCCTTCAAAAATCCGTTTGGCACGGCCTGGCTTCCGGCCGCTTCATAATCCAAAACCACTGCGCTCGCACGTCCAGACTTGTCCGAATGTCCAGAACGATTGCGGCCACGTTTTCCTTGTCGTGCCCGACACCTTGCACGCGATGTCTTGGCACGAATGGCTCTGAAACCTTTTTTTGTGCCACCAATGAGGATGGCACAGCGAGGCTAACAAGCACTGCCATAACGATTAATCTTCGCATTGTCATCCCCCTAAAAAGAATCAAGAACTAAAGTAAATCTGTCCGACAGAAATACCCTAAATTATGTGCTTTTAAGCCATTTTTAGCAATCCAATCGGCCTTCAATCAGGAAAATTTGCTTTATTTTAGCCTTTTTTGGCTCCTTTTTTTAAACGAACTATTGACAAAACTCTTAAAATAGAGTATGCTTATATGCTATAGTCATAGCTTATAATTTTTCAGGAAAAGTTATTGGCGGACTGATTCCAAGCCATTCTTGGACTTATCCCGCTGCGAACTTTCGAAAGATTGTCCCGGCGGAATTTTCAATTCCAACACCTTTCAACAGTCCTATAGGAGGACACTCACATATATTTTTTGTCTGTCAATCGGCAACCCGTTTCTGGAGAGTCCCATGAAGAACATCAGTTTCGTCCTCGTCGTACTGGTCGTACTCGGCCTCGGCAACATAGCGTTCGCGCAGGCGCTGCCCATCGACGAAGATTCGTCCGACAGCCCGGCCGTGATCACTGAACAGGTTCAGCGCAAGATCTTTGGAGATACGCTGTACGAACAGATCAAGGCCGAGAACACCAGGCCGGTGTCTCTACTCCCGATCACTGCTGCTCCCGCCTACCTGCCCCAAGATGCCGCAAGCATCGCTCAGCAGGTTCAGATGAAGATGTTCGGGCCCATCGGCTACGCGCAGATCCAGGCGGAGAACGCGATGCAGTCGGGATTCTCAACTAACTCACCTTACGGCTACGGCCTGTACGATGAGGCTTATCGGCGGCGGGTCAACGGTGCTGCAACAACCGGCTGGTTCAAGCTCTATGCCCAGGGCGACACGGACTTCGTAAAGTACCTCGTTGTGCTCCGCAAAGTCGCCAGCACCTATGTGCCAGTTTGCGCCGGGGGCAAGGCGTTTCGCTCCGTGCATGAGGCTTGCGAGGTCCCTGTGGGACTGAATACCTACCGGTTTGAATTGCGCAAAGGGGGTAAGACGCGGTTCTACGAAGAGGACGTCGAGATATTCTCGAAGTTCGATCACAATCACCCGTTCCAGTACCCAATCAGCCAGGACATGTTCGACTCCTGGCAAAACGCGGAAGGGATGAAACGGATCGAAACCTGGAAGGAATGAGTAGACAAGTCGAGAATATTCTTCTCGCAAGGGTCGTCCCTGATGACGGCCCTTTTCTTTTTGACAAAAAAACAGCCTCTTGTGGAGCTGTTTTTTTGTAGCTGATTTTTTAACCCAAGGCGTTATTAATCACGGTTATAATGACGAATGACAGAATAATAATTACGATTCCGATAATCGCATTCACTAAGGTCTTTCTACCGGCTTCGGCTCGCTCTTCGTTGCCGGCGGAAGTTATATACTGGAAGCCGCCAATGATGATGAATAAAACCGCGAGCAATCCTGCAATTGCCAGCAAAGTATTTATTATCAGGAACAAAAATGAAATTGGATTGGTTGCGTTGCCCGGCAATACTCCATTCGCAGGGTTAATCAAAGGCAATTTGGCCTGGCTAACAGCAGGGAAAGCCAGAATAGTTGCGGTAAGGATAAATGGATTCCAAATTTTTCTTAAAATTTTCATTTAGTTCCTGTTCCTATGTTTGGTTATTGATCAGAGCGTTGGAGATCACGCGGACGATGACGAATGACAGAATGATGACCACCACGCCGATAATGGCGTTAACGATAATTTTTCTTGCCTGCTCCGCGGTTTCTTCATTGCCGGCGGAAGTGATATAGCGGAAGCCGCCGATCAGCAGGAACAGCACTGCCACCAATCCTGCCACGCCCAAAGCGATGTTGATCACCTGCAGAATGAGGCCGGAAGCGCTTGATTGATTGGGCAAATTTGTGTTGCCGGAGTTAGGGATCTGGAATTGAGCAAAAGCCACAGGCGCTACAGCCAACACCATGGTCAGGACGATAGCGGAGATCTGAGCGATCTGGACAACTGACAATTTTTTGAACCAATTGGAAGTTTGTTTTCCGGCGAGGCCGGATCCCGCTTCGCGGGACATATTCGGTATTTGTTTCATATTTGTTTAATTAATTTATATTTATATATTATTATTATCTTTTGTTCCCGTCAACTCCGACCGATTACTGTCGGCAGTGGGATTTCTCGACCTTTAAAATCACTACCCTAAGGCATTGTTAATGACACTGACAATAATGAAGGAAAGAATAATTATGACTAACCCAATTATAGCATTAATTAAGGTTTTTTTGCCAGCTTCGGCCAGTTCTTCATTGCCGGCGGACGTCATATACTGAAATCCGCCAATAATGATAAATGCTACAGCTACCAGGCCCGCAACCGACAAGCCGAGATTGATCAGTTTTTTGAGCAAGTCCGGGAAATTATTTTGCCCGCCCCAGTCAATCAAAAACGTGGAAGGGTTGCCAAAGTTTACTGCTGCAAAAGTCGAACCCGCGGAAAAAATGCCTAAGACGTAAAAAAGAAAAAAATAGATTATTTTCAATTTTTTTTGCATACCAAGTTATTAAGGATTAAAAAAAGTAATAGTCGCTCTGACTAAGACATAAGACAATAAAATTACCACCAGTCCGATTATTGACCATTGAAGAGTGGTCTTGGCCGAAGCAGCCTGCTCTTCATTGCCGGCGGAAGTGATATACCTAAAACCTCCGAAGATGATCATAAGGATTGCCAAAAAACCCGTGACTCCCAAAAAACCGTCTAACATTTGATAGAGCAGATTAAGAAAACTATCCGCGGCAATTGGATTTTGTACCGGATTATTTCCAGTGTAGGAACCGGTTAAATCTCTTACCCCCAGGTAATTTCCGACTGCTGAGACGATGACAAAAGCAAACATGGCAAGGATCAATCCGGAAATAGCCCACTGCAAGGACCCTTTCGCGACTGTTAAGGCTTCTTCGTTTCCCTGAGCAATGATCATCCGGAAGCCGCTGTATACCACCATGATTAGTGCAGTAATTGCAAAAAAAGTCGTAAAAGTATCTATTATTTTATAGCCGAAAGCTTTAATATTAGAAGCAAATTCAACCGGGTTGCAGAGTCCAGCGTCATTACTACCGTTAACACAATTTCCTCCACTTTGAGCCAAAATATTCTTTGGAATAAAAACAGTCAAAATGATAACCGAAATTGCAATTGATAAAAATATTTTTGTTAATTTCATCATTAATGCTGCGGTAGAAAATTCAGAACATTTTCAAATGCGCCCGAACGCGGATTTCCTTGACCTGTTATGATTGAAACTATTAAATTAACAAATAGATAAGCGGTCAATATCAAAAAAAATCCGATAATCGCGTGCTTAAAAATATCCTTACCTTTTGAAACAGCTTCTTCATTGCCGCCTGAATTTATCATTTCCCAGGCACCCCACAAAATAAACAATATTGATACCAACCATGCCCAACTCAATAAAAAATTAGTGATGCGCTCAATCAAAAAAATTAAATCTGTAATTTGGCAGGCAGGTTGCTTACTTCCACCACAAGTGACAAGTTGCTGGGCATATGCAAAATTAAAAAATATAAGCCCGAGTATACAAATCAAACCTAATTTGTATATTTTTTGTTTCATTCTAATCCTTAAATATTGTAATTATTATACCAAAAACCTACTTATTCTGCAAATTCAAGTTGATTTGCTGGACGGCATTGCCCAGAGCCTCCTGGGGCTGAAAATTGCGCAGGATCACGTCGTCGATCATCTTCGCGAATACGCCTTCGAATAAATTCGCGTCTTTCTTATACACGCTTCTGGCGGTCAGGGCATTCTCGGCAAAAGCTCCCAAGTCGGTGTCGAGGATCTGGAACGGCAGAATATCTTTTCTCGAGGCCACCAATTTATGTTTGGCATAATACTTGGTCAATTCTTGTTTGCTCGTAATAAAATTCAGGAAATCCCAGGCCGCGGCCGTATTTTTGGAAGATTTGGAAACCGTTTCGCCCCAATAATTGGCGAAGTTGACTTTGGTCGCGGTTGTGCTGACCTGCGGGATACCGGAGACGTCCCAGTTCAGAGTCGGCGCCTTTGATCGGACCATCGGCTCCATATACTGGTAACCCAGCATCATCGCGACTTTGCCCTGGGTGAAAGCATCAATGCTGAAATTGGATTTCGCGTTCCAGGTATAGGAGACCTTCGCCGGATTGGCGAATTGAGTGTAGAACGCCAAGGCTGTTGCCCCGGGATTAAATGATTCGCTGCTGTTGGGAAGCGTCAGGGTTTGGTCGAAAGTCGCGGAATTGAAATCGGGCGAATAAAAATTCGTGCCGTTCTGCAGCATCAGCAGATTTAAAATATCCACAGCGCGGCTGACGTTTGAGGAAGTGCCCAGGGCGATTCCCGACCGGCTGAATGTCCCGGGGGAATCGACTTTGGTGATTTTCTGGACATCCGCGACCAGCTCCGGCCATGTGGCAGGCGGCTGGGAAATGCCGCTTGAACCCAGAATATCCTTATTGTAATAAAGCACCAGCAGATCAACTGCCAGAGGTACAGCGTAGATTTTATTATCTTTCACAAAATCGGAAGTCGAGACGTCCACAAAGTTATCCTTATAACTTCTGACGTTCATTAAGCTGTCCGGCGCCGGGGTGATCTTATCCTGATGTTTGGGAAGCCAATCATTATGGATCGAAAAAATATCCGGTCCCGTTCCTGCCGCAATCGCATTTACCAGTTGCTGTTCATAATCAGAAGGGTCTTTCTTCACAAAAGTGATGGACACATTCTTGTTGGCGGTTTGATAGTCGTTGATCAGGTCCTGAACATTTTCCGTATCCTCAAAAGTCTTCCACCACACCAGCGTAACTTTGCCGTTGTTTTTCGGCGTTGTCGGTTTTGAGCCTGTGAAAAAAAATAGAACCCCGGCCAATATCAGAAGTAATATTAAGACGCCGCCTAAAATGTAGTATTTTTTTTCCATATTTTATTTCGGCTAAAGAATTTTACTGGATTCATTCTACAACAAAACGGGCAAAAAGGCAAATTATTCTACTTTCAAATTTTTTAAATATTCACCAAACTCTTGACTAAGATCGCTGTGTTTGAGACCGAATTCCACCACGGCCTTTAGGTACTCCAATTTATTGCCACAGTCAAAATATTTTCCGTCCTTAATTTCCAAAGCATATGCTTTCTTCCCTTGTCTTAAGAGCAAATTTAAGCCTTCCCAAATAATAAATTCTCCCTTACTGCCTTCTTTTTCATAAATCCGCTTAGCTTCATCTAAAGCTTTAAATATATCTGGATCAAATACTCCTCCCAAAACAATGGCTTGTTCGGAAACGGTATTGCCCACGCCCGGTTTTTCGATAATTTTCGAAATCTCAAGCAAGCCTGAGCCCGAAATCTTACCTTCGACATAACCGTAACTGCCGTAATGTTTAGGCTGATTTTTTTTAACTGTTGAAATAACTGTCGTTCCTAACTTTTCATAAGCTTGGATTAACTGCTGGCTGCGGGTAGGATTTGCCTCAAAAACATCATCTCCCGAAAGCAGCAAAAAAGGTTCATCTCCGACCAAGTCATAGGCATTCCAAACAGGCGTGCCATTTCCTTGAGGGCCTTTTTGACGCAAATAATAAAAATTGGCCATATCCGCGACTTTGCGGATACTTTCCAATTCTTTAAGTTTTCCGTTTTCTGCCAAACGGGTCTCAAGCTCGAATGGATAATCAAAATGGTCTTCGATTGATCTCTTGGACCATCCGGTTACGATAATAATATCTTCAATGCCGGCAGACACTGCGTCTTCGACGACATATTGGATAATCGGCTTATCCACGATCGGCAGCATTTCCTTCGGCTGAGCCTTCGTCGCCGGCAGAAATCTGGTGCCAAACCCGGCCGCGGGAATGACGGCCTTGCGTACTCGTTTATTCATAGCTAAAACAGTATACCTTAAAGAGTATGAAGTATAAAGTATTCAGTATTTAGAGTTAAAATCTATTCTCCGCACTTTTCATTAACCCGTAAATCATTCTGCGAACTTCAAATAATTGTTCGAATATAGCCGAAAATTTATCAAATTCAATAAAATTTAAGTCTCTCGCAATCATAAGTTGATTTTGGACTTCACTTAGAGATCCTAAGCTAATAGTATAAAAATGAATTTTATCTTTTGCTGTAGATCGACAAAACCCTTCAGCTATATTTGAAGTAATAGAAACAGCAGCTCTTTTTAATTGATTAACTAAACCGAATAATTCCTCTCTTGGAAACTTTTTTGTTTCTGTATATATTTCTAAAACAATCTGATGGCTTACCTGCCAAACTTTCAAATCAGTAAAACTGTTAACTTTTTCTTTCGTATGCATAATTCTCTGGATACTCAATACTGTCTCTGTATACTCATTCCACCTTGGGTCTGTACTGCAATGCTTCCGCCAAATGATTCACGGCTATCGCCTCATCTCCGGCCAGATCAGCGATCGTTCGGGCCAGCTTTAAAACCCTATGATATGACCTGGCCGAAAGATACATTTTAACCACAGCTGTTTTCATGAAATTTTGTTCATCAACCCCGAGCTTGCAGAATTCCTTGATTTCCCGGATGGTCATCTCTGAATTGGTTTTGATATTCGGAAAACTCTGAAATCGTTTCGTCTGGATATCTCTTGCTTTTTGTACTCTTTTCTGGATAGCCGCGGATGACTCTCCTGATGATTCGGATGATAGCTTGTCGTATTCCAGCCGTCCTACCTCCACATGTAAGTCAATACGGTCCAGCAGAGGGCCGGAGATTTTTTTATGGTATTTCATGATCTGACCCGGCGTGCAGATACAGCTTTTGATCGGATCGGAATAATATCCGCATGGGCAAGGGTTTTGGGCCGCGATCAAAGTAAACTGGGCCGGGAAAATTACTGTCGCCGAAACGCGGGCCACTGTCACCAATCCATCCTCCAGGGGCTGGCGCAGGTTTTCCAGGACCGAACGGGAAAATTCCGGAAACTCATCCAAAAACAAAACTCCGCGGTGGGACAGCGAGATCTCCCCGGGTCTGGGATTGGAGCCTCCGCCGACCAAAGCCACTCCCGATGTCGTATGGTGAGGACTGCGAAAAGGGCGGATTGTGATCAAATTTTTGTTGAGATTCAGAAGTCCTGCCACGCTATAAATTTTCGTGATCTCCAGAACCTCATCCACCGTCAGCTTCGGTAAAATCGAAGGCAAGGCTTTGGCTAATAAAGTCTTGCCTGTGCCCGGAGGGCCTGAAAGCAGGACATTGTGCCCTCCGGACGCGGCTATCTCAAGCGCGCGCTTGGCTGATTCCTGGCCTTTAATCAACTTTAGATCAAAAGCTTCTGTGGGCAAGCCAAGAATTTCTTCCCAATCTGCTGTCTGGAGCGGATCGATTTTGATCAGGTTCTGTAAATATCCTATCAGTTCATGCAAACTCTTAACGGGAATGATCGTGATGCCGGAAACCAGACTTGCTTCTCTGCTGTTCTCTTTGGGGATGAAGACCTTTGTAAACCCGCGTTCCCTGGCGGAAAGGAGCATTGGCAGCACTCCGGAGATCGGACGCAAATTTCCGTCGAGCGCCAGTTCACCAAGAAATAATTTATCCATCGGATCAAAAAATATCTGACCCGAATTAAGCAAAATCGAGAGTGCGATCGGCAAATCATAATGAGAGCCATTTTTTGGAAGATCAGCCGGAGCAAGATTGATCGCAACGTGCGAACGGGGAAAAATCGCGTCGGAATTCTTAATCGCTGATTTTACCCGCTCTCTGGCTTCCTGTACCGCGGCATCTGGCAGGCCCACAATAATAATTTTGGGCAATCCTCCCGAGATATCGACTTCCACCTCAATGGGTGCCGCCTCAAGCCCAAGCAATGAAGCAGAATAAACTTTAGCTGGCATATGAATCATTTAAATACTTTGCAATTGGTTTCATTTGAGAATCAGGAATACCCAAAGCAATTCCGTACTCAATTGCTTTATCGTATTGTTCTTTATTAGCTCTCTCTATTTTAAATATTTTATTGCTAAAGATAACATAATGATTTTTATCGTTCCGATAATCTACATACCATGCTTGTTTGTGTTCAAAATCCAGAGCTATACTAATTCTCGATGCAAACTCTTCCGCTATTTCTTCTGGAATATCTACTTTATCCAAAGTCCATTGTTTCAACCAAGGAGTTTGATGCTTATCAGTTATTGGCTCAATCTTTTTAGATACGATCCTTATCTTATCCAGAATACTCTTGTCCGACAAACTCTCCTCAATAATCGTTCCTTCGTAATTCATAAATTATTCTTTTAGTTAATCTTCTATCGCATCTGCGAGCGACCGCTTATTATGCTTAATTCTTGACGGTCGCGCGGCAGTCTAATCCAAAGTGTTATAGAGATCATTCCACTCTGGGTTCATGCATTCGATTAGTTTAACCTTTTTTGCTCTTGAACCGGCTTTAATTTGAGATTCCCTGTTTAGCGCTGCTTCCAAATCTCCAAAGACTTCGTAATATACTAATTTATTGACATTATAGTGTTTGGTAAAACCCTCAACTAACTTTTCTTTATGTTCCCACACACGTTCTCTCAATTCTTTTCCGGTCGATCCTGTATATAAAACCGTGTTGGTGTAATTAGTTAAAATATAAACGTAAGAGTACTTGTCCTGCATAGTTTAGATTGCTTCGTCGTCCCGCTTTGAATTAATCTAGCTAGCGGGACTCCTCGCAAATGCGACTATATAAACTGAAGCCCTGACTCCTCCAGGTCAGGGCTTTGCATTACTTATTAGCTTGATTGACGAACCCGACTGCCTGTTCGATCGCTTGTTTAAAATCACTGATCTCGTTCTCGAAGACCGTCATATAGCTCTTTTTCTTTTCGCCTTCTTTACTGATCGACGATTCGGTGATCTTGAGATATGGCTTGTTGTTCTTCGCGGACTTAACATCGACAAAGAATGTTCGGGCTCCGTTTTGTACTCTTGTTGAAAATAATGATGGTGCAAATTCTTGCATATATTTCTTTTACTTGGCCAGGAGCAGTCCTGTGAACCGGTCGTTGACAATCAGCGGGACTCCGGAAAGAGAGTTTAGCTCGTGCATTATTGTTTGCAGCTTACAGCTGTGAACCACTTCATTCGCGCAGTGCGCGCAGAGCCCTTTCAGTTGTCTTATGACCGTGAATTTTTGCTTTTCAAATTCGCTCATATTTACCCCTGCACCATTTGGTTACTCGAACCATTAATAATTAATTTTTTATTCTCCCCACTAACACTTGATATAGACAAATGGTGCGGGGGTTTACTCCAGTCTTCTTATTACTCCGATTACTTTACCCTGGATCGACCATTCATGCTCAGGGTATATATTTGGATACTCTTTGTTTTCTGCCTTTAAATAAAATTTATTGTCTTTCTTCACTAAACGCTTAACCGTTGCTTCGTCTTCCAAAAGAGCCACTACAATGTCATTCAATTCCGCGATCTTCTGCTGTTTTACGATAACCAGATCCCCATTCAGTATTCCCGCATCCTTCATGCTCATGCCCTGGACTTTCAGCAGGAAAGCATCCTTTCGACCGCGGATCAGACTGACCGGCAAATTCAGCCAGTCCTCGATCTGTTCCTCAGCCAGCATAGGAAGTCCTGCGGTGATGTGGCCGATCAGAGGCAAGCTGATCATTCCGAGTCCCACCGGCTCGCCTTCGGGATTCAGCACTTCAATCCCCCGAGCCTTACTGGACCTACGGATATATCCTTTATCTTCCAGAATCCGGAGCAATTTTGCCACTCCGTTTTTAGATTTAAGCTTGAGGTTTTTGGCGATTTCCGAAAAAGACGGAGGAAGGCCATTATCTTGGATTTCATTGGTTAATAAATCTAATAGTTGTTTTTGCTTGGGTGTAAGTTGATCCATAAATTTTGGAAGTTTTCGAAGGAACCAGTGTGTCGGGGCGGCTCCTAGTACCGGCTCCTTCGTCGTGCCCCGTACTGAACCGATTAGGTTCTAGTACTGGGGTTTTACCTTCCATGAGATTATGGTATACGTTCGTTCACCTGCTGTCAAGATGCTTATTTTATGGGCAAAATAAAAAAGCCTTTCGGCTTATCCACAAAAAAAATTGACCCCCTTTAAGTTAAACGATATAAATAAACCAAATGCGGAATAAGGAGGATAGGAATGCAAGGGATAATCAAGATCTTTGCAGGGCTGGCGGGTATGAAGCTGGCCAGGCAAGTCTGTGAGCAACTGAGTATTCCGCCGGGAGAAGCGCTGGTGGGGCGGTTCCCCGATGGTGAAGCCCAAATCCAACTGAAAGAAAACGTGCGGGGAGCCGATGTATTCATTATTAACCCGCTGTGCTCGCCTGCGGAAAACCTGTTGGACATGCTTTTCCTGACGGATGCCAGCCAGGGTTCATCAGCCGGAAGAATCACTCTGGTCATTCCGTATCTCGGGTGGAATCGCCAGGACCGGAAAGACAAACCGAGAATGGCCACAAGCGCCGAAGTCGTCATCAGCATATTGGCCAATTCCGGATGTGACAGGGTGCTCCTGATGGACGTGCATTCGGAACCGACTATCAGCATCTTCCGCACGCACGACATCATCACGGATCATCTGTACGGATCCCACATCACTCTCGAATACCTCAGGTCGATCCTTCGGCCTAATTCGGTGATAGCAACACCGGATGCCGGCGGCAGCAGACGAGCACGCGCCTACGCCCGCCGGCTTGGGCTGCCGACCGTTGTCTGCGACAAAGAACGATCCACCGAAAGCGGGCATATCGCCGAAGGTTCAGTTCTGGTGCTGGGAGATGTCAGAGGCAAAGACGTGATATTCGTTGACGACATGATCGATACAGCCGGGACACTCTATGCCGATGCCAAAGCAGTAAGGGCCTTGGGCGCCGAACGAATTCTAGCCGTTGCGACGCATGCTCTGTTTTCGGGCAATGCATTAGAGCGCCTCGATGAAAGCCTGGTCGACGAAGTGATAGTCACGGACACCATCCCACACGAACCCGATGCTCTCAAAACGTCACGAGTGAAGATCACCACCTTGTCGGTGGCCGGATATTTGGCCAAAGCCATTGCCAAGATCAACCGCGATGAATCCCTCAGCGACATGTTTCTCTGAAGACTCCGCCGTTTTTCAAAAATATTGAGAAACGGCTTTTTTTATTTGTACAAAACAAAAAAGCCTTTCGGCTTTATCCACAAAGTAGCGCAATTTAAACTTTACGCAATTCCCGCTGATCTTTGTTCCAGGCAAAAGGCCCTTGTTCCTGGCCGCGGAAAGAAAAATAAATCTCGGTTTTCTTGTTTTCCCTGTCATATCGCATTTTGATCTCCAACCTGTCCCCCAGCCGGAAGGGCTCATGGAAACCGAAAACTTCCTGAGCCAGAGGTTCGGCCAGCTCAAAATGGGAGACAATCAGCATTCTTAATCCCTGGTTTTGAAAATCCACATGCTCAGCCAAATAACGCAAATAATTCAGAACTCTGTCCATCCGTTTTTCGGCTTGGGGCCTGGTTTCCATTTTTTCATTTTCTTCCTTGGCAAACTCGGGGTGGGTCATAAAAGCCGTGTCCGGGCGTCCCTGCTCTACGGCTTCCTTGAATAAATTCTGAACAAACTCCAGATCGTTGATCTTGATCGGACGTAAGGAGCCGATTTCGCTTTGCTTAACAATAGAAACTCCTTGTTCCTCCAAAGCATTCCGGATGATCTTTGCGGAATCTCTGGCCCTCGCGGCCGGAGAGTTCCATATGACCACTTTTTCTTCCGGAGAAATGATTGCCTTTAGCTCATCTGCGGATTTCTTGATCTGTTCAACTCCCTTATCGGTAAGATCAGGAGATGAATCCGTGTACTTGCTTTCTCCATGCCGAATAAAATCAATTGTTAATTCGTTAAAACGTTCCGGCTGTTCTTTCGATTCAATAAACGAAGATTTTTCTGATTCCATATCTGATCATTCTTTGGTGGGCATGCCTGGACTTGAACCAGGAACCGTTCGGATATAAGCCGAATGCTCTAACCAGTTGAGCTACATGCCCTCTCGTCGTAATAGTATATTAGGTAATCTTTAATGTTTCAACAGGGGTAACGCAGCCCCGATTATCCCGGCGTGTTTCAGTTTGGAAATTTTCACCGGAGTCGAGGTTTCATAATCGCCGACATTTTTCGTCAGCTGATTAGCCAATCTTTCCATGCCGTTTAGTTTGCTCCAGCCGCCGCCCAGGATGATGATATCGGGATTAAAGCTTAAGACTATGATGCTTAAAATGGTTCTCAGGAACTTTTGGGCCTGGCTGACTTGATCAAAGCTTTTTACCATTTTACGGTAATACCGGATCATGCGGCCATCAAGCAGGGTGATATGTTCCATTTCTCCAGCTACTCCGTCCTTACCCCTATATATCTGTTTATTTATTACAATTCCCACCCCTATCCCAGTCCCTAAAATAACTCCGCAAACAACCTTGAAATTGCTGCCAGCGCCAAGAACCGCCTCTGACAAAGCGAAAGCCTTGGCGTCATTCATAACATGGACGGGTACTTTGAACTTTTTTTCCAAAATCTTCCCGACATTCGCTTTTTTAAAAGCCTTCAAATTCGGCAGCCTGGTCACCGTCCCATCCGGCATAACCGGCCCAGGCAAACCCAGTCCTATGGCAATAAAACCTTGGTAACCGGCGATCAAACGCTGAAGTTGCCCTATAAGATCCGTTTGTGAGGTCGGCACTATCGATACCTTGCTCACTTTGTAGTTTTTATCCACCAAGCCCGAGGCGATCTTCGTGCCGCCCACATCAATTCCCAAAATATATTTCATAAGTCTATTATATCCTTTGACTTTGATTGAGTAAACCCAGTAATACAACGACGATGCTTTGCCCTAATGGTTTTTGAATAGATAAAAATTTAAACTTTAGATTTGGCTAAAATATAAATTTTATAGTAATTATTTAGGCAAAGCGAACTCAAAAACCATTATCGTCGTTGATATACTGGGTAAATAAAATAATAATTAAACCCATTACGACCATGGCATCAGCCAGGTTGAACGTGAATCCCAAGCCCACATCCAAAAAATCCCGCACGTATCCGAAATACAACCGGTCAATTATGTTGGAGATCGCGCCGGATAAAATCAAAATAAAAACTATGTTCCCCCACCAGGACAACTGTCCGCGATGTGAAAAAAAATAATAAATAAAAAATATCAGAGCGGCAGTGATCAGGATCAAATTCGTCAGCACTCCGAAATTCAATGAAAATCCTAGACCGTAATTTTTTACCAAATGGACGTGTATGAAGCCAACAAAAAAATCACGAGAACTGAAAATCAGTTTCGCGATTTGATCGAAAACAATTAACGCAAAAATTTTCCTATGCATTATTTCGCGTGCCCAGTATATCAACTTCGATAATGGTTTTTTGGTTTGCTTTTGCCTAACAAAAAACTTGACTCAGGCAATTAATTAAATTATAGATTCAAATTTCTGATCCAAAAAACCATTGAACCGCAAAAGCATCGAAGTTGTATTACCGGGCGTGTTTGACGCAAGTATCGGCAGCCGGTTCGGCTCCCAGCCTGGCCTCTTCAATTTCTTCCCCGCCGACCGCGCATTTGCCGTAAGTTCCGTCTTGAATCCTATTAAGCGCGGCATCCACTTTTTTCAAGCGCGCTTCCAAATCTACAGTGACGGACAGATCGTCCCCGAACTGTTCGGATTCTTGCGCGTTCTCGCTGTCCTCTGAACCGGCTTCGATAAATTTTGGTTTATGGCCGCCGGGAATTTCCGAATCCACGACATCATCACGATCCAGCATTGTCTTAAGGCGCTTCTGCTCCGCTAAAAGTTTTGCTTTATTCTCTTCAATAAGTATTTTATTCATATAATAAGTATACAGGATTTTGGGCAACAAAAAAAGCCTCATTCTTTAGGCTCTGTCACGCGAAGCGTGATCCCGCTTCGCGGGATACTGCTAAATGTTTAGTGGTACAGAGCGGATCATACCGCCCGCAATATAAAATATGTGGCGAGATCCGCCCTGTGGACGATCTCTACGAAGTTCATCTCCGCTTATCCCGGCTAGCGGGAGAGCAGAGGTCAACATTCTGGTGTAGAAACCGTAAAAGAACGCTTATATATCTAACCGATCTATAAGATGAAGTTCTGCACTGTTCTTGTGGTGTGTGAACACCTAACAATTTTTGTTTTATGTTTGTTTTATTTTTATACAAACGATTTTTATTTTTGTTTTACAATCAGCTGGGTTAGAACAGCTATGACGAATAGTGGAGAACGCCGAAAGTTCAAATTATTAAGCTTTCTGCTATCTCCGCTACCAGATATTTGATTTTCAAGGTGCTGTCTAACTTACGATAGACCCAGTATAGCAGAATTTTTAAGCGTTGTCAAACCCGACGTAAAAAGTCGGGTCTCCGACCGAAGCGTCGGAGTAAAACTCCTATTTTGTTAACAAAAATTCCCAATTGCTTAGGAATTTTGAATGCTTTGTGTCTTTACTTAATGATTTATACACAATTATTCTTCTATTCTGACGCTGGCGGCCCCCAATCCTGGTCCTTGGCTTTGGCTCTCACAGCTTTTTCGATGTCATGGGCGACTTTCGGGTTGTCTTTCAGGAAATTTTTGGCATTTTCACGCCCGACCCCGAGCTTGGTCTCGCCGAATGCATAGGTATTGCCGCTTTTTGCCACCGCGTTATAGATCACCGACGTATCCAGTAAGTCTCCGACGTACGAAATCCCGCCTTCCCCGAACATGATGTCGAATTCCGTGGTTTTGAAAGGCGCGGCCACTTTATTTTTCACGATCTTGGCTTTGACCCGGTTGCCCAAAATAGCATCTCCCTGTTTGATCTGGGCCAGCCTTCTGACCTCGATGCGCACGGAAGAATAAAACTTCAATGCTTGGCCGCCGGTAGTGGTCTCCGGATTGCCGAACATCACGCCGATCTTCATCCGGATCTGATTGATGAAGATCACGGTGGAATTGGATTTGGAAATGATCGCGGTCAGCTTCCGCAATGCCTGGCTCATCAGTCTGGCGTGCAGTCCCATATGTGAGTCGCCCATGTCGCCTTCGATCTCCGCCCGAGGGGTCAAGGCCGCCACCGAATCCACAACAATAATCTCAACGCTATTTGACCGGACTAAAGCTTCCACTATATCAAGCGCCTGTTCGCCGTTATCCGGCTGCGAGATCAATAGCTTATCGATTTTTACGCCAACCGCCTTGGCGCGATCCGGGTCCAAAGCGTGCTCCGCGTCCACAAACGCCGCCACTCCCCCGCGCTTTTGAACCTCGGCCACGATATGCATAGCAAGAGTTGTTTTGCCCGATGCCTCCGGTCCGTAAATTTCGATTATGCGTCCTTTCGGGATCCCGCCCACACCCAGAGCCAGATCCAAAGACAGGCATCCCGTCGGGATCACTTCCACATTCATAGTCTTGGCTTTTTGCAAAGTCATTATCGAACCTTCCCCGAATTTTTCCCGGATGCTGTTAAGCGCTTCCTCAAGCCCGGTGCTGGTACTTTTTGGTGGATTGTTATTTTTTGCCATAAAATTTGTTTCGTAATACCTTTAATATTTTTAAGTATAAATCATTGAGAGCTAAATTGCACCTTTGGTTTTACTTCCTCTCAGGACTCCCCTCTCCCTCGACGGGAGAGATGCTTGCTACCTCACTAGCCGTCGGGGACTGGCCGGGGGTGAGGTCTACTGTGAACTAAACTGAACGTTACGAATCACCTCTCCTTCCCGCCCCAGTTTGCCCAGATCCTTGCCGTTATAAATCACCTGCGTCGAGCCGGCATCGGCGGAAGTTAAAATAATTTCATCCTTCGCGGAAATAGTTTTGACCGACCCGGCCAGCATCGTTCCTCTCTGCACCACGACACCGTCAGCTTCCAAGTATACCCAAGCGCTGTTCGGCCCGGTTTGGATCGTCAGATTCAGGGCTTCCTTTGGCGCTATGGCCGAAACTTGTGTTTGGTTGGTTATTTGGCGCGTGATCTTGCTAACTTTATTGAATTTATTTTTTTCCACTATTTCCACTATATTAAGCCCCGTCCCGAGCAGTAGAGTTTCTGTAAACTGGCCGGAAGAATCGGTCAGCACCGGCTGATTATTAATTGAAACCTCGGCTCCGGCTTCCGCTCTTCCTGAAACCACGATGCTGTTGCTGTCCACCGTCTGGTCGGAACTGGGCTCATCCAGAGACAAATAAGGCGGCGCCAGCACTGAACGGATCTCAAAACCGATATAGGTTAAAGCGAGCAGACCGACCAATACACTTGCGGCCAAAATGATCCTGCCGGGAGTCAATGATAAATGGATTCTTTCCCTCTTGGCCAAGCCTTGTACCGTCTCAAATCCCCGTTCTTTTTCGTATTGATCGATCAATATTTGTTCTTTGATCCGGTACAGATTCGCCAGGCTTTTCAGAAAACCGCGGATATAAACCTCCGCCGGCAGAGTCTGATAGTTCCCGGCTTCCAGCTCTTCGATAAAAAGAGGCTTGATCTGGGTCAATATACTTACGGTCTTAATATCAAAATTAAGCTGTGCGCGGACTTTAGCCAGATACTCGCCTAGTGTGTCGATCTTTACGGCTTTGGTTTTGAATAAGGCTTCTGCGTCCATTATTTTTTATTAATCAGGTTCACAGTCAGTTTGATCATTACGTCTTTCTGGTCAGGCTTGCTTGCCGCTACGAGCAAAGTCAGTGCTGTCAACGCAGTATCGTTGATTTTTTTCTCGCCTTTTTTATTCAGCAAATGATTATTGTTGATCAGGAACAACAGAAACAATAACGCGCCGATGCGCTTGTTGCCGTCCACAAACGGATGGTCCTTCACTGCGAAATACAGGATGTGAGCGGCTTTTTCTTCCAAACTCGGATACAGATCTTTCCCGCCGAAGGTGTGGCCGATATTTCCCAAGACTTGGGCCAGCTTATTATTCACTTCAGAACCAAACAGGTCGCTTGCCTCTTCATCCTTTATTAATCTTGTCTTAAATCGTCCGATCGCTTTTTTCACGTGATCATATTCCAGATACTTCACTTCTTTCTTGTGGTTGACCTGATCCAGGTTCAAACTGCCGGAGTCATATTGATTCAGGGTGATCCACGTGTTTGTGTAATCGGTAATGATGTTCAGCAATTCTTTTTCATAACCTTCCAGCCTTTTTACTTCCAGAGCGCCTTGCATCAAAGCCACGGCTTGCTGAAGTTCCTTCAGCCGCAGATCCTGATTTTCTTTCAATCTCTTTTCATTGACCAGATAACCTTTGAGTAAAAAGTCTCGCAATCTTTGCGTTGCCCAAATCCTGAATTGAGTCGCTCTTTTGGAATTAACCCGATAGCCTATGGAGATAATTGCATCTAAACTATAATATTGTACCTTGTAGGTTTTCCCGTCGGAGGCAGTATGTTCCAAAATGGAACTAACTGAATTTTGGCTAAGTTCAGCATTTTTAAAGATATTCTGAAGGTGTTTTGTAATAGCAGGGCGTTGTGTGCCAAACAATTCAGCTATTTGGTCCTGGGTAAGCCAAACGGTCTCATTTTCAAGCTTCACTTGAAGCTCCGGGCCTGATTCGGCCTTGTAAATAATAATTTCCCCTTTATTTTGCTCGTTTTCTGACATATTATTCTCTTTCTTCCGCCAAGATAGTTTATTTTCAGTTACCCGGAAATTCCGGGTAACTGAACTACCGCGTTTTTCCCGGTAGTTCGATTAGTTATTAAATAATACCGCAGCCTCGACTCGCCGTCGAGGCGAGGCGGACGCAAAATACAAAAACGGCCGTAAAGCCGCCTTTGAATATATTATGCTCCCACTGAAATTATTTTGTCAAATTATTTTCTTAAGCGAGCGCCTTACTAATACTCCCCTTTTTGCGCTTCGTCAAAATCCTGCGCATCTTTGCTCAAATCAGAATTCGGGGAATTTTCAGTCCCATAAACTTCGCGCGGCTTAGCTCCCTCACCCGGCCCGATGATTCCTTTATCTTCCATCAGGTCCAGCAGCCGGGCGGCACGGGCATATCCCACCCGCAAACGCCTTTGCAACAACGATGCGGAAGCCTTACCTGCGTTTCGCACAAGTTCAATCGCTTCCTGCATCAGTTCATCCTCGCTGTCCATGTTATCGTCATCAGTGAAGCCACCGATGCCACTCACTCCGCGCTGGGGTTTTTCCACGATCTGGTCATCATAGATAGTAGAGCCTGCCTGGTCTTTGATAAAATCCACGACCCGCTTGATCTCTTTTTCCCCGACAAACGTGCCCTGCACACGCTTGGGTTTGGTCAGCTCCGCGGTCACATAAAGCATATCGCCCGAACCCAGAAGTTTTTCGGCACCTGCAGTATCCAGGATCGTCCGTGAATCCACCTGGCTGGCGACAGCGAAAGCCATGCGCGCCGTAATGTTGGCTTTGATCAATCCCGTAATGACATCCACAGATGGCCTCTGGGTAGCTACAACCAAGTGGATGCCGACAGCCCTGGCCATCTGGGCGAGGCGGACAATTGTCGCTTCGACTTCATTCTGCGCCACACTCATCAGATCTGCCAGCTCATCTACAACAATCACGATATATGGCAGCTTGATCAAAGCCGCGGAATTGTATTCGCCGATATTGCGCTTGTGGACTTCCGATAATAATTTATAGCGCCGGTCCATCTCCGCCACTGCCCACTTCAGCGCGTTCACGGCTTTTTGATGATCGGTGATGACTCCGGTCAGAAGATGAGGAAGACCATTGTACAGAGACATCTCCACTCGTTTCGGATCAATGATGATGAATTTTACTTCCGAAGGCGTGGCCCGATAGAGCATACTGATCAAAAGCGAGTTCATCGCTATGGACTTGCCGCTGCCGGTCGCGCCCGCGATCAGCAAATGCGGCATGCGTGACAGATCAGCGATCATCGGGTGCCCGGCCACATCGCGGCCAAGCCCGAATGCCAGCTTGGACGATTGATCAGCAAAGGCCGCATTAGCCAAAATTTCTTTGATCCGCACCAGCGCCGTGGTTTTGTTGGGAATTTCGATGCCGACCAGTGCCTTGCCAGGTATCGGCAGCTCCATCCGCAGGGAACTGGCAGCCAGGGATAAAGCCAGATCATTCTGCAAGGATGAGATTTGTGAAAGTTTTACGCCCACTGCCGGGCGAAAAGTGTATTGGGTCACGGTCGGCCCGACATTGACCTCGCCCATTTCCACATCAATATCGAAGTCATTCAGGGTTTTTTGGATGATAGCGACATTGGCTTCGATGTTCCCGGAATCAACCTTGGTCTTGGCGTCATCCAAAAGATCAAGCGAAGGAAATTTCCAATTCTTATCCGAAGGCGCTTGAGGCTTGAATTTTCTGGTCATCCTCGTATCATCCATCGCGTTAACCACAAACTCGGGTTTGTCTTTAGAAATAACCCGGTTCAGGTCTCCAATAGGTTCTTTGGTAAATCCGGCATTAACCGCGTTGTTTATTTTTAATTTGCCGTTGGTTTTTTGTTTATCGTCCAATGCTTCTTTTTTGCGGAACAACTGGGAAAGAGAAATATTGAATGTCACCAAAAGCGAAATTATTATGCCGGCGAACAAAACCACGGCACTGGCCACAAAACCCATCAGATGCATCAGCGGATAACTGGTCAGGACCCCTAGATATCCGCCTCCTCTCCCCGCTTTCACCAGATCAAACGCCTGATTGACGTCGAAACGCAAAACCCACAAATGTAAAAGCCCGGTCAAGGTCAAGGTTAAAAGTACCGCTCCCACATAAGCATGAGTGGAAACCGTGGAAGATTCCTCTTCCGGTTTTTGGCGGAACAAAGCCACAGCCACAAACAAAAAAATTACCGGAACCGCGTACTCAACCCAGCCAAAAGCCAGTTTCAGAACTTGATTGGCCACCGAGCCGAACGGCCCGGCGAAATTGGCCAGGCTTAAAGTAAATAAAATCGCCAGCAAAATCAATATCACGGCGATAACGCCTTTCCTGGTATCCCTCTTCAAATTCAGCTGCGGCCGTTTGAAATTTGAAAAATCGTATTCGTTTTGGTTTCGTTTTTTTGACATAATAGATCAATTTGCCTATTTATTTTACCATAAACTATAACAAAAATATAGCTACGCGAGCGTTTGAAAAATTTAGCAAGCTTCCTTTTTTTTCATCAGCGAGGATGCTGCACAAAAAAGAATTCAGAGGCCGAAGTCGCATAGCCGCGACGAGGCCGATGACTTAAGTCTAAAATTATGCGCCTAGCAAATTTTAGACCGTCTTTTTTTGCAGTATCCGAGCGCTATTTGATTCTCCAATTATCCCCGTCCCGTTCAAGCTTGCCGTTGATCTTGAATCCTGAGGCGAGCTTATGGCCGCCGCCGCCGAATGATTTGGCGATCTTTGAGACATCAACTTTCTTTTCGGGCTCGGAGCGCAAACTGCCCTTGACCACGCCTCCGTCCTGCCGCAGCAGCAAGGCAAAACGGGCCTGCGGCATATTATTCAGAAGCTCTACAAACCCGTCCAGATCTTCATCAGTGGCACCAATATCTTTCAAATCTTCTTCAGTAAGAACCGAAAACACCATTTTCTTTTCCGGGTCAAACCTGGCATTTTCCAGGCCTTTGGCCCAGGCCTTGATAGTGGCCGGACGTTTCTTGCCCATGGTTTGCAGGGCGATCTTATCGATCCTCGCCCCCTTCTTTAATAGCTCGGCCGCAACGAACAAAGCTTCAGCAGAAGTATTAGCGTGCTTAAATCCGCCGGTGTCGGTAAAAATTCCGGTCATCATGGCGGTTGCCATATTTTTATCGATCTCCGCTTCCGCAAACATCAAAAAATAATACACCAACTCAGCCACAGCCGCGGTCGTGGGATCGACCACGTTCACCGCGCCAAAATTCGTGTTATCCGGATGGTGATCAAAATTAATAATTGGCGAATCGATATTTTGTAATTGCTTGAATCCGGTTCTTTCGATTTTATTACAGCCAAAAGCGATCACCAAATCGGCATCTGCATCATTGAGCTGCGATCCAACTTCCGAAGAGTCGGGCAAAAACACCAAATTTGTCGGCACGCCCCCTTTGATCACCAGACGCGCTTTTTTTCCGATCTGCTTTAAATATCCGAACATGGCCAGGGCGCTGCCCAAATCATCGCCATCCGTGCCTTCGTGAGTCGTCAGTAAAATCCTATCCGAAGATTTGATCAGGTCCAGAGCTTTTTTGAATTGCAGCTTATTGTTCATGTGTTTTGCGGAGCAATTCATTTATGTGCGCCGCGTATTCTTGACCGTGATCGATCACAAACTTAATTTTCGGCACGAATTTCATGGCCAGCTTCCTATTCAGGCTTCTTTGCAGATCCGCCAGATCTTCGCCCAAAATTCCCAAAACTTCTTTTTGTTGTGCCGAAGCGCCCAAAACAGTGACCCAAATTTTAGACCACTTCAAGTCCGGAGTCACTTCCACTTTGCTGATTGTCGTCAAAGCTGGCAGCTCGAGGCGTTTGATATAGTCCCCGACTTCCTGATGGAGCACGCTGCCAACTTTTTCGGTTCTCCGTGACATAAATTAGTATTGAGTATCGAGTATTAAGTATACAATATTTAGAGTCAGAATCTCTGGATACTACATACTGAATACTTTATACTCTTGCCTATAAACTCCTCTTCCTTACAGTTTCTTCAAAAATAACCAAAACATCGCCAACCTCAACCTTGACTGACGTCTTCACGCTTGAACCGAATTCGCTACCGCGCAGGACTTCATTCGACTTAACTTTACTTTGCTGCAATTCCAAAACCTCGCCCGAGCCGACAATCTCGTCCCCGCGCTTGATCTCGAACTTGGCGCCATTCTTGATCTTGCCTTCAGCGACGTTGCCGCCGATGATCATTTTATCTTTTTCGGTCCGGAAGATGGCCAAAATTTTGGCTCGGCCCATGTCTGTGCGCAAAACTTCGGGCGTCAGCATCTCCACCACCTGGCGGGTCAGATCTTCGATCAGTTCATAGATAATGTCATATTGCTGAACCACAACATTTTTTGCATTGGCTAGTTTGGCGGCGGGTGCGGTCATGCGGGTGCGGAAACCGACCAAAACAGCCGGAGCCGCAGAAGCTCTGATGACATCGTTTTCATTGATCTCGCCCACACCTTCTTCCAAAATATTGAGTTTCACTTCCGTATTTTTCAGTTTAGCCAAAGCTTCATTGATCGCTTCCAAGCTTCCCAAAACGTCAACTTTGATGATCAAGTTCAGATCTTTGCCGGTCAGGTTCAACGGCTTTCTCACAGCCATTTTTTTGGCCCGTTCCGATTTCACAACACTGGTGGCATAAACTTTAGCCTCATCCAGAGTCTGATAAGTTTTGAGAATATCCCCGGCTGAAGGGATATCCGAAAGTCCCGTGATCTGAACGGCCATTGCTGGAAGCGCTTGCTTTACTTTTGCTCCTTTGCCATCGGTCATGGAGCGGACTTTGCCGAAAGCTCTGCCCACTGCCACAAAATCCGACAAATTCAAAGTCCCGTTTTGGATAAGTATTGTAGCCATGGAGCCCAAGGTTCTTGATAAATGCGATTCGATCACAGTCCCCAGGGTCATGCCTTTTGGGTTGGCTTTCAGATCCATGACCTCTGCTTGCAGTAAGATCAGATCCAACAGGTCATCAACGCCGGCCCCGGTCAAAGCGGAAATTTTTGCGACAGGAGTGGTGCCGCCCCACTCTTCCACCAAAACCCCATAGTCGGCCAGTTCTTTTTTTACCCGTTCGATATTGGCATCGGGTCTGTCCACTTTATTTATCGCCACGATCAAAGGAGTGGCGGTGAGCTTGGCGCGGTTGATGACCTCGATCGTCTGAGGCTTGACCCCGTCATCGGCCGCTACGACCAAAACTATGACATCCGTGACATTGGCGCCTCTGGCGCGCATGGCGGCAAATGCCTCATGACCGGGCGTGTCCAGGATAGTGATCAATTTTCCGTTGCGGCTGACCTGATACGCGCCGATATGCTGGGTAATGCCGCCTGATTCGGTGTCCACTACTTTGGATGAGCGGATAGTATCGAGCAATGTGGTTTTGCCGTGGTCGACATGGCCCATGATCGCCACTATCGGCGGACGGGTAATGTATTCATCAGCCTTGTCTATCTGCTCTTTTTTTACTTCCTCGGCCACATAACCCAAGCCGAGTCTAGTCGTAGTTTCCTGGGTTTCGGAAACATTAAATCCCAGATCAGAGGCCACGATGGCGGCCGTATCATAATCGATCTCTTCATTGATGGTGGCCATCACGCCGTTCTGGATGAGTTTTTTCATGACCACTGTTACATCCAAATTGAGTTTCACGGCCAGGTCTTTGACGCTTAAAACCTTGGGCAATGACACGTCTTTGGCCACTCCCGGTTTTATAACTTCAGCTTTGACCTGGCTTAAGGAAATCAAGATCCTTTTGGCCATTTGGTTGTCGATCTTATTGGCGCGCGGAGACACGTGAAAACCCGCCGCGGCGATCCTGGCTCGCAGTTGGGTGGTGGGGATGTTCAGTTGTTTAGATAATGTAGAGATGTCCATAATATTTACAGCTTATTATGCCAGATTATTCTTAATTAATCAATAGCGCATTTGCGAGGAGTCCCGCCGACCAAGGATTCCTCAAGCGCGGGACGACGAAGCAATCTAACCCTCAGAATAGACTGCCGCGCGACTGCCTAAATTAATCCTTAAAAATGCAGTCGCTAGCAGATGCGCTGTATTATTTTACTTTTTACTTTTCCTATCTTCCTCAGACTGTTCCCACATATACCAAAACCAGGTTCTGTAGCTTTCGGCCAGATCTTTGCTGTGAAGAATAAAAAATACCGTATCTTCATTAATTTTTCCGATTGGCAGGCCGGTATAAGTAACTACATAATCGCCAAAAATATGGATAGCGGAATTCGTGGCATAAGCTTTGGGTAAAAACCGATATTGCAGTTTGCCCGGAAAATGCTGGGGGAAATTCGGCAACTGTGTTCTGACGTCATATTCAAAAAGTTGAATGAATTTAATATTCTTGCGATTGGCTTCTTTGAAAAATGCCTTGCGGGCAGTTTCAATCCTTGGATCAAACCAGCCGCCTTTGGCGCCGATAAAGTAACTGTCTTTGCTTACGCGCAGCATATCACGAAAAATATTTTTCTGTCCTTCCAAGCCACGGTAAATATATGCTTCTTCGGTCGCCGTCCCTGAACGGAATTTTTTCTCCAACATCGGCAGTATCAAGTTTAATTTATCTTGCTTTTCCGCGATTAATTCCGAAAGTTTGCCCGGATCGACGGCATTATAGCGATTCTCGCCTTTAGAGAAAATTTCGAAACACAGCCCTTTTTCTATTAATCTTTGGATCGAGTCATAAACATTCCGGCGATGCACCTTGGCGTTGACGGAAATTTTACCAATTGAAGATTCGCCTTGTTCCACTAGGCTTTCGTAGATTTTGGCTTCATTTGGGCTTAAGCCCAGTAATTGCAATGTTTCTTGGTACATATTTGTGAATTGCCCCGTAGTGAAGTTTGATTCTTTCTCGCCGATTAGGCGATCAAACTTCTACTACTGGGGTGATAGTTATCGCCTCGTGGTGATATTGGCCACTCAATCTATATAATATATGCTTTGATGTTAATGGGCAAGCCCCATGACTAGAGGCCAATTAGGGCCCTATCGTTTCCTAAGGAGGAAACAATGCGTTTTTGGCTCAGCGCCATCGTCTGCTTGCTCTTCTGCGCCATCCCCTGCTTTGCCCAGGACACCGACCCTCAGACCCGGCTGGTCCTGCACACCACAGCCGACCTCAGCACCAACTGGTTCGTGACGAACTGGATCATCGGCAACATCAAGGCAGATAATCCGAACAACATCAACATCTTTCCAGGAATTGGGTATCGGGGCGGGAAATGGTGGTTCGAAGCCATGGTCCAGCGCCAGTGGAGCAAACCTGGCAATTCGTGGGCCCTAGACTTCCGATACGCGATTGAATTTCCGAACCGCGTTGAGCTGTACGTCGAGTCTGCGCCGCTACTTTCCATCGCTGGCGAGTATGAGTTCGTATTCGTGAACTTTCCGGTTTGGAAGCGGCTAGGGATAGGAGCTGAAACCGAAAACGTTCACAAAGCCGGCCAGGACTCAATCGGCGCCGGTCCTCGTATGAGCCTGCCCCTGGCTTCGATCGGCGAATATAAATTGGCCTTGGGCGCAACCTACCAATTCCGGTACCGCGAAGCCGACATTCCGCGGCTTTACATCGTCCTCAACCGCCGTTTCAAACGGAACTAACGATGAGGGACAAATTCAAAGACTTCCTGCGGCGATCGCGCGGTAGCGAAAGCCAAGAGAACTTCGGCAAAAGGCTGAAGATTCCCCAAGCCACATTGAGTTCCTGGGAAAGAGGCAAGCTGGTTCCGCGATTCAGAGTGCGGGATCGGCTGGCAGAGGGACTAGGTATTACTCGTGCCCGGCTGGACGATCTGATCAGAGAATGGACCGAACCTTTTGCATCTGTGGATCCGGACCAGGTTGTCACAGCCGAAGATCTGGATTTCCTAAAACAGGTTGAGGGAGGATTGAATCAACAGTTCACAATCAGCCTAATCTTAGAACTACTCACGCGACGTTCAAACGTTAAGCAAGTCTAACTTCCAGACTTGCTCCCGCCCAGTAGTGAAATTCGATATTTTCTGCGCGACAGCGCATCGAATTTCTACTACTGGGTCTTTTTTATACAAACAAAAAACGGACTTATGTCCGTCTTTTTTATTGCCCTTATACTTTATACTTGCCCCTTTATACTTTCTACACTTTCGCTCCGACCCGGATCTTGCGCGCTTTGGCTTTCGCCGCTTTCGGCAGGATTACCGTGAGAATTCCGTCCTTCAGATCAGCGCCGACGTTCTCTATGTCCACGTCTACCGGCAGGACGACTGACCGGCTGAAACTTCCCCAGTAACATTCCTGATAAAAATAATCTTCGCTTGACGCCTCAAAATCCCTTGTTCTTTCACCGCGGATCGTGACCATGTCGTTGGCTATCGTGACATCGATGTCTTCGGGCTTCACTCCGGCGATAGTTGATTTGATGATGACATTATCCTTCGTCTGATACATATCGATGGTCAGCTGGCCTTCGTATTCGCTCAGCCAGTCTTCCTGCGAGCCCTGGGAGGTTGGCGCTGTTTCATTTTCTTCGGTTTCTTGCAACTCGTCTTCGTTCTCCTCCGTAATGGTTTGCGCTCCCATAAGTTTGTTGATTAAATTCTTATCTTTTGGCATATTTCCGCGTTAATCTTGTAGTTAGATATTAATTTATTAACGTTCTGATGTCAAATAGTTTCTTGATAATTCTTGACCGTCAAATTCCCTGATTTTATGGTCTCAATCGGAATGATCCTTTCAATTGCTTCGGTGACCGATTCTACGCCGATTGGCTCAATAAGCTTGCTTCTCGCGTGAGTCCAATCCTTCCTGAACTTGCCGTCCAAAATCTGCTCAATGAAAAATAAAGCCTCAGATGGATTCCTGGCATATTGCGCGATCTTGTAGCGGACCAGGTAGTCCAGGTTCATCTGCTCGTGTCCGGGCTGGACATCGGTCAGAACGATCGGCAATTTTTTCAGCAATGCTTCTCCCATGGTCGGCCCGCCGGTCTTTCCGACCAGGACATCGGACGCGGCCATCAGAACTTCCATGTTGTCCGCGTAACCTAAAATTTTTACCGGATGCGGGGCAGGCGGTGAGATTTTCTCAAGCTCAAGCTTCAGCTGTTCATTGTTGGCGCAAACGGCCAGGATCTGAAAACTTCTTGGAGAACGCAAAAATCTCATAAACATTTCTTTTACCTCCATCCTAGGCCTGGCTCCGTTAAATAGCAGGACCACCGGCATTGAATTCAGAAGTCCCAGATCACTTTTTGCCTGATCCTTATCCATGTGGCGAACGAATTTCTCCGCCAAAATCATACCCGTCACCGCAATCTTCTGTTTAGGGATGCCTAAGGCCGATAAATCCCCGGCCTGTTCAGCGGTAACGCACAGATAAAGATCAACCTCATCGTAAATCCAGAACCGATGGGTATGAAAATCCGAAAATACGGCAACCAAACTGCCGCGGTAAAGCTTTTTTGATTTCAGATAAGCTACGATCCCCGTGGAAACAGTCTGTGTGCTGATGACGATTGCCGGCTGGAACTGACGCAATAGTTTCAGAACATTTTTCGATTTTAAACCGGCGATAGTTTTACGTAAGGGCAAGCCTAACCACAAAACCAGCTTTGAAGAGTATAAAAAACCCCAGATAAAAGCAAATTTTTCCAGGATCCTGAGATAAATTTTTTCCACGGCGGTGTTGGATCTGCCGCCGATGATTTTTTGCACATCCTCCACGCGCACCTCATAGTTGCCAGCGGCTTCAAGTTTTTCTCCGATGTTAACAGCCGTGACCTTGATGCCGTGGCCCACTGAAGTGTGTAGAATTAATACTTTTGTCTTAGTTTCATTCATATTATTCTCTCCTTTCAGGAGAGATGCCTTTGCCGTCCACAACTATTAAATGCGACGGTAAAGGCAGAGAGGTTGGTTTCAGAGAAAGTTTATATTTTCTAATACTCTCATCATAACAAAAAACCGCCCGCGACCATAGTCGGGGCGATTTTTTTGAATCCTTAACTTCAGTGCGCCATCATTCGTAACGCGACACCAAGGTAATACGGCCAGATCACGATTGCCAGTACTCCCTGGCCGAATGACAGGCCGACAAACCCGATGGTGAACAGCCAGCCGATCAGCCAAACTCCGCCCTTGCCGCTATGGTCCACGATTTTGACTTTCATATCTTCCATAAAAAATTTCCTTAGAAATTTTTTACCCCGAGCGACTCCGACGTCACGTCGGAGGAGCCGAGGGGTAAACATTAATGATTAATTTTTTTAATTATTTAGCGTTTTTGTCTTCCTGAAAAATTCCGAAGATATTTCCTTCTGTATCTTTATAATAAGCGATCCAGGCCATGCCGGGCATGGCGAATTTCGGTAATGCCACCGTGCCGCCGGATGTTTCGATCTTAGAAATTGTTTCATCAATGCTCCCAACATCCATAGTAATGACAAATGCGTTTACCGCCTGGCCTTCTACCGGTGGCGGGCCCATGCGCTTGAGGAGTCCCCCATTTATACCCGGCCACGGCTTGCCATCGGCACCGACTGTATCAACCTTGCCTGTCATGATCATATAATATTCAGCCGCGCCAGCGGCTTTATTTTCCCATTTCTGGAAGGTCCAGCCGAAAACTGCGGCATAAAACTTCTGCGCCCGATCCAAGTCATCCGCGTGGATCTCAAAATGCGTTGGTCTGTTCATAAATTTTACTTTCTTAATTTAATTATATTTTTTCCTGGCTTTTTTATGCTTCGAAATATTTCTTTAGCGGCAAATTCCTTTAACTATAATGGTCGGTAACGAATGTATGTACCGTCAGAAGCCCGGAAAACAATCCCACCTTCAGATTTATCCGTGTAGGCAGTTCCGAGAACTGGATCAGTAAAGCTTGACTCCAAAGATGATTTTATATCCTCAAAGAAAATCTTAGTTTTTCCTTGAGCATCAACAATATAACATGGGAAAGAAGATTTTTGAAGGACAAAAATTTGTCTGTCGTGTACGACAAACCCAGGAAAATCTAAAGAAGGAATAACTGCGTTGCCGCCTTTTTGATAATAAAATTGAGCAGCGGAGTTTACCGGAAAACTATCCTTAGAAATGAATCCAATTCCACCAGCAACAATATCGGTTGTAGAATATCGCTCATCATACACAACGAATGAATTTCCAGATGGAGCTTTAAAAATAAAAATACGAGCTAAACTATCACAAGCGCCTGTGGGTTCCGTACCAAATGGCCCCTGATCGTGCGCTGGGTCTCTGAATGCGACAAGAACTATCCTAGCCCCATTCAATTGACTTTGTATCCCATATCCGTCTGCATAAGTTCCCGCGTCCCACGCTTTAACATAACCATCGGGCATACCAAACAATCCCTTGGCTAAATTTAAATCTTTAACTTCAATTGGTTGAATATTCCAATGATGCACATCCTTTACGCCCGTTCCCGTTCCAATAGCTTGATTATTACTTTGAGTTTTAACTTCTATTTGTTTCTGATTAGTCCACCAGTAAACGCCACCGCCAACAATTATAGCAGTCAGAACTACGGAAACGATTATTTGTATAACAAAAGAATTACTATGCGGAGAAGTATCGAACTGATTTGTTGATTCCATAAATTTTTATTAATTATGAAAAAATTTCTTTTTCCCTTCATTGATAATCCTTTTCCTTTTCGCCAAAAAAGCCCTTTCAAATCCTAGCAGAGCGGCGCGGAACGCGCCGCGAGGTTGGGTCTTCTTTCTTGCAAAGTTCCAATTGGCGGAGACGAGAGGATTCGAACCTCTGATACCCTTTCGAGTATACCGCATTTCGAGTGCGGCGCATTCGACCACTCTGCCACGTCTCCGTGAAACTATTATAAATTAAAAACCATCCCAGCGTAAGCTGGGATCCACTACATCTATTATCACCATTTGGTTTTAATAGTTGAAGTGGATCCCGGATCAAGTCCGGGATGGAACTAAGGCTAGATAATTTTTCTCAAAAAAACGATAAGATTCCAGCCTGCTCAAACATTGCTGCACGAACGCGAAACTTTTCCGGTGCACCGGCAGCACTCCAAATTTCAAAATTGCCTGCTTGTGGACTTTTGTAGGATATCCTTTGTGTTTCACAAATCCGTACTCGGGATAAATTTCATTCAAGTCGCGTAAAATTTTATCTCGAGCGACTTTGGCCACTATGGACGCCGCGGAGATAGAAAGAATTTTTTCATCACCGTCAATCACCGGCCGTTGCTGCAAAGAAAGTCCTTTTATTTCATGAGTCCCGTCCAAAAATAAAAAATCAGGTAATTTTTTCAGGCCGTTGACGGATTTTTTCATTGCCAGCATTGCCGCCTGATGAATATTTATTTCGTCTATGGTTTCGTGTGACACTACGCCAACCGAAAAATCCAAACTATGATCTTTGATAAAATTTACCAGTTCTTCCCTTTCCTCTTCATCAGTCGTTTTTGAATCCCGGACGCGATACCACCATTTATTTTTGCTTCTCTGTTTGCCGATCGAACCGGCATCCAAAATTACGGTAGCGGCAACCACCGGTCCGGCCAGCGGCGCGATACCAACTTCATCGCACCCGGCCACTAGCGTGAACCCCTGGTCTTGTTTTTCTTTTTCATTTTTATATGTGGGGAATTTCATTTATTCGCGATTGATGATTTGCCATTCTGTACCTAAAGGAAATTGCCCCTTAAAATGATCGGCTTCTTCTTGAGAGGCCCGAACAACTAATTTCCTGGTTTCCCCTTCCAGCAGAAAGTGTTTCAAACTATTAAGCATTGCGATATCGGCGACAACAGCCTCGATGTCCAAATCGATTTTGAGAGTCAGTTCTTTTTTTCCGGACAAAAATTCATGGAATTCGGAATTTGTTTTCTCCAAAAATTCCACGGTCACATCCAATACTTGTTTTCTGGCTTCTCTATTTGGATCTTGTTCCGGCATATTACTACTCTTAAATTATTGGTGGACCCTACCGGGCTCGAACCGGTCACCTCTTCCATGCCATGGAAGCGCTCTACCAAATGAGCTAAGGG
>JBDTSL010000006.1:0-52987 GCA_039931165.1 Candidatus Doudnaibacteriota bacterium | reverse complement strand
GTAACACGGATATCTATTTATCGCCGTAAAGTTTACCTAAGCATTCAGAGTTGTGCGGAAAAAGGTTTCAAAATGAGGCAGATGATGGAGGAATTATATATGAAGCTGTTAGTGATCGGAGTAGTATTTCTTCTTGTGGTTCTGGTTCTGGATAAGGCTGTGCGGTTGTTTCTGTACAAGCCCGCCGTCCAGCCGACACAAGGGCTGAGCGAAGAAGCGTCAAAAAAAATATTTGACGCAATCAAGTCGGTTGAAAGGAGGAGTTAGTTGTTGCGAAGGGAGATGGTGGTTGAAATTCTTTATTGAATTAATCCCGTCTCTCTCCCTTCCTAAGTTTTTGAATCCGCCAGCTGGCGGATCGAAAGTTTTGGAAGGGATGCAAAGGATGTTCTTTTGTTTCCCGATAACCGAAATTTTCGGAGGTAGTTATGATGGATTATAGGAATTGTTTGTCTGACGACGTCATCGCAAGGACACTCGTCAGTCGACTGAAAGAAGGGGAGAAAATGGTGGTCTTGAGGCACATCGCGACCTGCAATAAGTGCCACAAAAAACTTGAACAAGGGTTCAAGAGATTGAAAAAATAGGAGGAGAAGTGGTTGGTTCGAGGGTTCAGTGAATTTTCCTGACCCTCCTTCCGCCCTTGGGCGTTAAAAATTGAATTTGGAATGTAGAATTTAGAATATGGATGAACTCCACATTCCAAATTCCAGATTCTATATTCTATTCTAATGCTTGAAGGCGGGAGTAAAAAAAGTTATCATACTCCTATCATCGCGTCGTCTTTTTTCGTTATTCGTATTGCGTCCAAATGGCGCAGAGGTGTAAACGTGAGATTGAACGTGAAATTCCACAATGCTGAAGGGCCGTTCATAGGGGCGATGATACTGATTTTCATCGCGCTTTGCCTCACCGGCGTCTACGTGGCAGTGACCCGTACGCCAAACGCGATCACGACGCAGCAGCGGATGCGGCGTCTGATCGAGGTCAACAGCAGAAAAGCCGCTGAAGACTGTCTGAAGTCGCCGGGCTGCGATCCCAGTAGCAGCAGACCCACCACCGGCAAGCCGGAACTGATTCCGGCGAAGAGGAAGTGATCGTACGGAAAACAAAAGGGGCATGAGCCTTTATGCCGGAGCTTCGTCCCAGCGAAGCCCCAGCAGTTCGGAGGAGCCGTGGTTAACATGTGTTTGGGGAATGAGTAGTCATAATATTGATCACTCATTCCCCCCAGTCCTCTGCCGATGAAGATTTATCTGAACTTTAAATTCGCAAGAATTTATCCGTTTAGGCAAGTCACTCCTGTTCATCGGCAGTGAACTGGCGTTCGGGCAGCCGCTTCTCGAAGCGGCTGCCCTCACTAATGAAATAAAATGGAGGCATTTGACCATAGGGTCTTTTTTTGTTAGCATAAACAAGAATTTAAAGTAATACCCCTCGGCTCGCCCGATGAATCGGGACTCGCTCGGGGTAAAATTTCTACGAAATTTTATGGCTGTTCCAAAAAAGCACAAGACCCGGTCGGGAAGAAACCAGCGCAGGTCGCACGATCACCTCAAAGCCTCGGCTTTGTCCGTTTGCAAGAATTGCAAATTTCCGGTCCTTCCGCATGAGGTTTGCTCCAACTGCGGATATTATAAAGGCCGGCAGGTGATAAAGATGAAAGTGAAGAAGATTAAAGCCAGGCAGTAAAAATTCGATCGCTGTTATGTTTCATTTCGTTTATGTTTTGGAAAGCGAAAAATATATTCGTTCCTATGTTGGTTATTATCCGGGCAATATAGACGAACGCTTAAATAAACATAACAGCGGCAAAGTATTTTCGACGAAACCATACATGCCATGGCGAATAATATTTTATGAGGCATATCTCAATCAGCAGGACGCTTTAAGAAGAGAAAAATATTTGAAAACAAGTCAAGGCATGAAAATGTTGAAGTTTATGCTTAGAGAATATCGCAAGTCAAAAAATCGAATTTTACTGCCTGGTAGCCTTGTCGGGTAGTGAAATTTGATTTTGAGTCCTAATGTAATTAATCAAATTTCTACTACCCGAATGGCCAACCGTCATCTCTCCCGAACCGTGGCGATGCAATCTCTATACGAGTGGGATTTCAACGAGCAAACCCGGCCGCTTTTGGACATCACGGAATTCAACGTCAAACAGTTCGCGTCGGGGCTGGAAGACCCCGCTTTTATTTTTGAGCTGATAAAAGGAGTGGAAAAGAATCTTTCCGATATCGACAAGATAATCGTGAAAACCGCTCCGGAGTGGCCGCTGGAGCAGATCACGGTCATCGACAGGAATATATTGCGGCTCGGGATATATGAGCTGATGTTCGCGAAAGAAGTGCCGCCGAAGGTGGCGATCAATGAAGCGGTGGAACTGGGCAAGGCTTTCGGGGGCGAGTCGAGCGGCAAGTTCATAAACGGAGTGCTGGGAACCCTGTATAAACAGCTGCCGGAAGCGGAGAAGCTGGCAGGGGAAGCGCAAGAGTCGGAAAAAAAAGATAATAAAGAGAAATCGGAAGCGTCCAACGCGTAATGGACGCTTTTTTGTTAAAAATTAATTAACATTTAAATATGAAAAAAAAATTGTTGATTGTCCTCGTTTTGATGTTTGTGCCTTTGCTGGCCCTGGCCGACACGGATCATCTGGTCATAAGCCAGATCCAGACGACCGGTGGAAGCGGCAAAACAACCAACGACTTCGTGGAAATTTACAATCCCACGGCCCAGGACATTGACCTGAACGGATACAGGCTGGTCAAGCGGTCGAAAGATGGCGTAAGCGATACTTCGATCAAGTCATGGACCGGTTCGGCAGTAATTAAAGCCCACGGATTTTATCTTTGGGCCAACTCCGCGTTCACGGATATTGCCTCTGCCGCCGACTCGGCGACCTCGGGCAGTATTGCCGATGATAACAGCCTGGCCATCAGAAACGGCCCTGCCGATACCGGAACAATTATCGACAGTGCCGGCTGGGGAGCCGCGGCTAATTCCTTACTCGAAGGGTCGGTGTTCGGGACCAACCCCGATGCCAACCAAAGCCTGGAACGCCTGCCGGGCGCGGATGCGGGCAACGGAACGGATACAAATAATAATTCCGTGGATTTTTTTCTCCAGCCCACAGCTCATCCCAGAAATTCTCTGAGCCCGGCCACTCCGGCGATAGCATCCACTCCGCCGCCGCCGCCTCCGGACCCGTCTCCATCACCGCCGCCGCCTTCACCGCCTCCGCCAGCACCGGCGCCATCTCCCGTTTCCTCAGGCCTGCCTGCTCCGCAGACTTACTCCGCGGATATCGTGATCTCGGAATTTTTACCCAATCCCGACGGCAAAGACGACGGCGAGGAGTGGATCGAATTATTTAACAAGTCGGGCGCTGACGTGGACCTGTCCGGCTGGATGCTCGATGATGAAGGCTCTGCCGGCACTGTCGGCAGCAGCGCCTATAAGTTTCCGGCCAACAGCATGATCGCGGCGTCCGGTTATTTGGTCATAAATTTGCCGCCTGAAAGTTTTGCCCTGAACAACACCGGCGGGGATTCCGTGCGCCTGTTTTGGCCGAACAAATCAATGGCGTCGTCGGTGGCATTTACCGGCAATGCCAAGGCGGATGAAGCTTATGCTCTCAATCCAGCCGGTGCTTATTCCTGGACACAGCTTCCGACCAAGGGAACCGCCAATCAGTTTGAAGCCGCGCCGGAAAATGGGACCAAGGCCGAACCGAAGCCAAATGCTGTCGAAAGCTCGTCAAAAAACCCGGATGCTCAAACTGATCCCGAAGTTTTACCTCAAAAGATTGACGTAGTGATCAACGAGATCTTTCCTGAACCCCTCCGGAAAAGCAGTCAGGAAGAATTTATCGAACTGTATAATCCCGGTCCGGAAGCGGCAGATCTCAGCGGCTTTAAATTATCCGATAGCGCCAGCGGTTATAATTTGGCCAATTCGGTGATCCCGCCCGGCGGGTATATGGTAATTCTTAAATCTCAAACCAATATCTCTCTGAATAATTCCGGCAAAGAGTCCGTGACTCTGACCGACCCGAAAGGTCTGGTCATTTCAAGCCTGGAGTATGCTGACGCGCCTGCCGGCCAATCTTACAATTTAATGCCGGATGCTACTTACGCCTGGAGCGTTAAACTTACCCCAGGGCTTGAAAATCAAATTGTTCACCAGGCTGTAATTCCAAAAAAATCCGTCTCCGCTGTCAGCCATATTGCCGCAAAGCCTATCCTTGCGCCGGACATAGCAGAGCCTAGTTCGGAAATTTTTCCCGATCAGCCAGGAACGGTCAGCGCCGCCAGCATTGAGAATAGTATCGCGAACAATTCTCCCGATCGGTCGATCAATTGGCTTCCGGTTTGGCTGGTCATCGGCAGTTTTGCTTTAAACCTGCTTTTTTGCTATATTTTAGTTAAGATAATGCTCCGGAGCAAAACTAAAGTTACGAATACGAACAGTAATAATACTTTGTTATAAGATATTCATCGCATCTGCGAGCGATTAGCGAAGCAGTCTATCCTAAGTATTAGATTGCTTCGTCGCCCCGACAAGTCGGGACTCCTCGCAAATGCGAACTCTATACTAGTTGCGAAACTTAATTTATTAAAATTACGTAATATATGAACAAGCAAGAATTGATCGAGGCTCTGAGCGCCAAACTGGCAGTGGGCAAGACCGAAGCGGAAAAGGTTCTTCACGGTTTTGTCGACGTCATCACCGATGCCCTGAAAAACGGCCAGGAAGTCAATATTTCCGGCTTTGGGGTTTTCTTGGTCAGCAGCCGCAGTGCCAGGATGGGAGTGAACCCCCAGCACCCACAGCAGAAGATCCAGATCCCGGCGACAAAAGTGCCCAAATTCCGCGCCGGCAAAAACCTGAAAGAAGCCGTGCGGATGCCGGCCGAACCAGCACCTGCCGAACCCATACCGGCCGAGAATCCCCAGCTAAACGTTTAGAGAAGAAATAAAATTTCATTTTTGAAAAACCCCCGAGCAGGGGGTTTTATTTATCTTGGGATTTCTGTATAATTGAGCAACCGACGGGCTTGCCCGCCGAAGCCTTTGGCGCAGGCGGGGTGTCGTATACCGGTAGTACGTCTGCTTTGGGAGCAGATAGACTGGGTTCAATTCCCAGCACCCCGACCAAAAAGCTTAATAAATAGAATAAATCCTGGGAATTGAACGGGTAGCAGTGAGGCAAGACCTCAGTCGCAGCCGAACGCCGACGGATGCGAGTGCCCGCAGCATCCGGCGCTACCCCGGACGCGAGCGCAAAAGCGCGAGCCTGAAATTCCCAGCACCCCGACCATAAAAAAACGAATAGTAGTGAATAAAAAAGCAATGTCTAACATTTTGCTCGATCGAGCAAAAGTTTGTACAATGAAATTATGAATAAAAATGAGGCTTTAAGGCGGGCAGCGGAAGAGCTGTTTGCAATGGCAAAGGATCTGGGTCAATTTGCCGGTGAGATTATTTTTACCCCGTACGGCAAGCTGCGGATCAACAGAATTCCGAGGTCCTCTTATATTTTCCAGCTAAAAAAATTTGAAAAAGCCGGTTTGATCAAAAAGGACAGGAAGAAATACGGCGCCAATTATGTGTTGACTGATGAAGCAAAAAGGTTGCGCGCAAGGCCTCTTCAGAAAGCCAGGAGGTCAGATGAATTATCCTCAATCATTATATTTGATATACCTGAAGAAAAGCATAAAGCCCGAGATAACTTCCGGAGGTATTTGATCAAGAACGGTTATACACAACTGCAAAAAAGCGTGTTCATAAGTCCGTTTGAAATATTTGACGAGCTAAAGGAATTTATTGATGAATTAGGGATTAAAGAACATATTACTTTTCTTTCCGGAAGAGTTAACTATAGAGATTAAAGATGTCTAACATTTTGCTCGTACGAGCAGAACATTGTACATTTGAAGTTGGTTATAAAATTAGGCAGATGATGCGGATAGTAGATGATCCAGATAATCTGGACGTAGTCATAACTAAGTTGATATTGTGTGCATAAAATATCAGCAACTATCAACAGCTATCAAGTCGCTTGTGGATATTATTTTGCCATGAACCACTCACTTCGTTCGGGTACATGGCATGAATTATTCGCCTTTTTGGCTTGCCATGAACTTGAGCGAACTGCTGTTCGCGAATAGTTCATGGAGCGGGATGAGGGAATCGAACCCTCGCCACCAGCTTGGAAGGCTAGCGTACTACCATTATACGAATCCCGCCGGATTCACAAGCAATTCTAGCAAGAAACTGAAGGATTGGCGAGAGGGTTGTTTTTGCCCTCTCCTTTCAGGAGAGGGTGGCCTGAAAGGCCGGGAGAGGTAGTCCATATTCTAACCTCTCTGTCGTCCCGACTTGTCGGGACGACATCTCTCCTGGAAGGAGAGAATAAAAGAAAGTGACTGTCGCTTGACAAACCCTGCACTTTAATTCATAATGCTTGTACTCGATGAAAATCTTCATAAACCAGCCAAATATCAAGCATTATTAACTAACCACGATTCTATAGATTGCGGTTGTTTTTTTGCGCGGAAATTGGCTATTTACTAGATTTATTCGATGTTTGTGAAAGTAACTAACAGGTGATTGTTATCAACACATTACTTGTAACTGCTGTCACAAGCGGGCGTCTTAACAAATGGAGTTAAATAACTAGCTAATAAGCACTGTGGATCGCTAAGTGCCAAGGGTTTGTAACGCAAAACGTGTAACGTATAACGCTACACGCTACAAGTTAC
Source organism: Candidatus Doudnaibacteriota bacterium (assembly GCA_039931165.1). Taxonomy (GTDB): domain Bacteria; phylum Patescibacteriota; class Doudnabacteria; order UBA920; family O2-02-FULL-48-8; genus JBDTSL01. The sequence continues at coordinate 46,221 of JBDTSL010000006.1, read as the reverse complement.
ACATTACACCTTTGGTGTTGCGCGATTTTGGTCGGTCTTTGTTATTAATAAGCTAGCTAATTCCATATTCCGATTTAACAGTCGGAACTCCGCACCGCAATTTCGCGCGTCGGAGCAAATTAACAAATGTTTACTGGTTTATCTCTTTACCGGATTGTTTGTCTCATATGAATAAATAATCCTAATTCTGGAGATTTACCTTTAAACGGAGAATAAAATGCAATTATCTATAAATGCGCGGAAAGTTATGGCCTCCGGCCTTGCTGCCTCCACTTTTTTGTGGGCAGCTGTCGGCGCGGTCCCTCAATTCGCTTCCGCCGCAGTACACAGCGAAGGCTGTTTGGTTATCTCCAACGGCACTGTCTGGTTGATCACCGGCGGTGTGCGTAAAGGTTTCCCGACCGCCCCTGTCATGGAGTCCTATGGCTACAACTTCTCGCAAGTTGCCCAAGCGACTGCCGAAGACTTGGCTTTGCCTCAGGGCCCGGTTGTAACCTACGCTGACAACACCCTGGTCAAAGGTCCTTCAGATCCTCTCGTCTACCTGGTTTCAGGCGGACAAAAGAGGCCGTTTGTTTCCGGTAATGTGTTTGTGGGCCTTGGATACCAGTTTTCAAACATCCAGCTAGCTCCAACCAACACTTTTGCCGATCTGCCGACCGGCCCGAACTTGGATTCCACAGTAATGGCTCATCCAATCGGCTCCCTGGTCATCACCAACGGCGAAATCTGGCAAATGGGAACAAATTCCCACAGCGGTTTCCCGTCAATGGCCGCGTTTAATTCGTTCGGCTACAAGCTGAACAACGTGGTCCAGGCTAATGCCGCCGATCTGGCGACAGCCAACTCCGGCGCAGTCACTGCCCGCCCGGCATGTACCGGCGGCAATGTCACTCCTCCGGTTTCTACCGGTCCGGTCCAAGTAAGCTTGGCTTCGGATAACCCAGCCTCAAACACCATCGTGCTTGGCCAAGCAACAGCTGACCTGGCGCACTTCGTGTTTTCAGGCTCTGGCGCTGTCACCTCTCTTACCTTGAACAGAATCGGCGTATCGTCCAACAGCCTGTTGGCCAACGTCTACCTGTTCAACGGCAATCTCCGCATCACAGATTCTTCTTCTGTGAACACAAATGGCCAGATTTCATTTAACAATGCAGCTGGATTGTTCACAGCTCCAGCCAGTATTTCTGTCCGCGCTGATATCGCACCGAGCCCGACTGGTTCTTCCGGTCAGACCGTAGGTGTGGCGTTTGCTTCAGGCATGAGCGGAACGAATAACATCACCGGCTCTGCCTCGGGTAACCTCTTCACCACAGCCAACCCGGGCAACGTCGCCACTGTTGTGTTCACAGCGAACACCGCGGCCGGCGGTTCCGGTAATACCGTGAACGTGAATGCCGGTTCGCTTAACTACACCATCTGGTCAGCTCCGGTTTCAGTTGGCAACCGCTCTGTGTTGCTGAAGGGCCTGATGCTGAAAGGCGTTGGTTCAGCTCCCACTGACGCTCTGCAGAACTACGTCCTGTATGTGGATGGCACTCAAGTTGCCACCGCTTCCGGACTCCAGGCAATCAACGGTTCCAACTACGCCGTGTTCATGCCGACCACCGCAGTTACACTGACCACCGGCTCTCATACATTGGAAGCGCGCGCAGACATTATTAAAGGTTCGGCCCGCACTATCCAGTTCACTCTCCAAAATTCAGCTGACATCACAGTCACCGACACCAGCTTCAACGTCAACGTCACTCCGAACACTACCAACACAGCCACTCTATTCGCGGCTAATGACGCAGGTACGCTGAATATTCAAACCGGTGTGGTTACGGTTCAACAAGACCCTGCCTTTAACGGAACCACCACTGTGGTTGGCGGAGCGACCAATATTCCATTGGCCAAGTTCCTTTTGACCGCTTATGGTGAAGATGTTCAAATCAACACCTTAGTGGTTACCTTTGCAGGTACCGGTCTCGCAGCTGGCTTGAACAATGTCACTTTGTTCGCCAATGGTGGCCAAGTAGGCTCTACCTACACCACCCTGACCGCAGCAGGCACCGCATCATTCAGCTTAGGTTCACAGCTGATTGTTCCGGCAGGCACCACGCCTACTCATCTGACTGTCCAGGCTGATACGCTTACTAATCCGGGCAACCTTGCTGTTGCTTCGGGTACCGCTATCACGGTCAGTTTGGTAGCTGCATCTCAATCCCCATCGAACAACGCTCAAGGACGTTCTTCGCAGAATCCGCTTAAAGTCCCTAGTGCCGGAACTGTCACCGGTCCTACCTTGACTGTGGGCGCATCGAGCATGAATGTGGCTGCTAACTCCGCTTACACAAACCAGACCTTGACCCCGAACACCCAAGCTCAAAAAATTGGTTCGTTCGTCATTCAGGCTGGCACCAGCGAAGGCGTTCGCGTAACCAACCTGCAAGTCGGGTTGTGCACCAACCAAACTCCGTGCACCCCATTGACTGGCGTTACAACCCCTCCGTTGACTGACATCTCTAACCTCTCGGTTTCGGTCAATGGTGGAGCTGCTTCTACCCCTATCGCTCCTCAAGCGAGCAACAATTTCTCCCAGAATTTCACAGTGGCGGTTAACTCGACTGCTGTAGTTGATGTCTGGGCAGATCTTGGTTCTTCAACGGGTAGCTTTGCTACAAGCCTTTTGCCATCGGCAATTGGCGTGATCAGTAACGTCTCTGCCACTTCCGGCACAGCTGCAGGCCAGCTGATTAATCTGGCAACAGGTACTTTAGTTGCCCCGACCTTTACCACAGCCAGTTCCTCTGCTTCGCAGTTCATTGCTGCAGCAGGCGGTTCTACTGACGGAACTTCAAACTCATTTAACATCTCCGCCACATCAGGCGCGATTAATGTTTCTGAATTGAAATTCGTAGTTAACGCGACCAGCACTGCTGGTACTGTGTCTTCGGTTAAAGTCGGCAGTGTTTCGGCTCCGGTTATTACCCCAGCCGCAACTACTGTTTCTGATGGATCTTTGGCCAACGTCACTGACCCAGTGACGTTTAACGTCGCTTCTTCGGCTGGTATGTCGGTTGGTAGTATCATCACTGATACAGTCGGCGGTACCGAAGACATGCTAGTAATTGATGTGCCTTCTAGCACGAGCGTTAGGGTTGCTCGCGCAAAGAATGGTACAGCGGCAGCTCCTCATGCTGCTGCTTCTGCAATCACCATTCACGGTATGGCTTACCTGACTGGTCTTAATCTTGCTGTGCCAAACGGCTCCGGCGGTATCTACGTGAACGCCATGCCAACCTACAGCAACGTTGGTACCACTGGCATTCCTTCCGCGTCATTAGCAGAACTTGCCTTGACCTATGCCAAGTACACCTCTGGTTCTACAACCACAGCGGTTCCTGTATCGGCGACCTTGCCGTTCGGCGTTGGTGCTTTGGTTCGATCCAACCTCATGTATATGGTTGGTTCCAACATGGCGATGACTGTAGCCAGCACAAATAATGCTGGTTTGGTTCTTGCTGAAAACCAGCTGATGAGCGTCTCTATTACGCCAAATGCTAAGGGCAACATTCAGTTGAATACCCTTACATTTACCGTAAGCACTTCTGGTATCACAGCCTCAACGCTGGCGACTTCCAGACTTGCTGTTGGCTCCACCACAATTACAGGTGCGGTTTGTACCACAACTGGTGTATCACCAACATTCACTGATACTTGTGTCTTGCCAGCCGGTTATGTTCTAACAGCTGGCGTCCCAGTGACGCTGAATTTGTTCGGTACTGTAGGCGGTACTATTTCTGGCGGTGCAAACACTGCCAGTGTAGCCACGTCTTTGCTAAATGGTACTACCTTCTCTTGGACTGATACAGCAGGAGGCGGTTCGGCAATTACTACTACCGACAACTCCACCTACTTCCTCAACTTCCCAACTCAAGCTTGGTCAGTACATAACTAGTCCAGTACTAGAAGTTCGGTCCGCTTACGCGGTTATGCGGCCTTAAGGCCGCAACCGAACTTCAGTACCGGATAGATCTAGTAGTTGTCCCGTCATTCGGGACACTACCAGGTGAGGAAAGTGAGTTTCTCGATCCGCTAAGTTAGCGGCTAGAGTAAAGCAAAACCCCTTCTTGCGAAAGCAGAAGGGGTTTTGTGATGGGAATTTTCACCCTCTCCTCCCAGGAGAGGGTGGCGCGAAGCGCCGGGAGAGGTAGATAGAGCACTCTCCACCTCTCTGTCGCCTTCGGCGACATCTCTCCTGGAAGGAGAGAATAATCTGAAAGTGACGATCCAGCGGAGGGATTTTGTTATAATGAGAACTACCCCACCCGGCCTTCGGCCACCCTCCCCTGAAAGGGGAGGGAACTGCTATCAAACCCAAAGCGTTCGACAGCAGTTCTTCCCCTCTCCTTCCAGGAGAGGGGTTAGGGGAGAGGTAGTTCAATCTAACTCTAATGAAAATAACAGATAATCTATTATCAAGCTCACGTGAGTTAAGAAAAGGGCAAACGCCTTGGGAAAATAAACTATGGTACTATTTGCGAGCCAAAAGGTTCAAAGGATTCAGATTCAGAAGACAGTTTGTTATTGGATATTATATAGTTGATTTCTGCTGTTTCGAAAAAAAATTGGTAATAGAATTAGATGGCGGACAGCACAATGAAGATGAAAATCGACAAAATGACCACGAAAGAACCGAATTTTTAAAATCTCAAGGATTTAAAGTTATAAGATTTTGGAATAATGAGTTGGACGAGAATTTAGAGGGAGTGCTTGAAACTATTTTTAATAATTTAGAATAACTAACTCTCTGCTATAAGATTTTTACCCTCTCCTCCCAGGAGAGGGTGGCGCGAAGCGCCGGGAGAGGTAGCCCTTGTCTTTAACTACCTCTCTGTCCGCTTCGCGGACATCTCCCCTGAAAGGGGAGATGATATAAAATTCACCCTCTCCTGGAAGGAGAGATGGGCAACGCACTTTTAAATTGATTTATTTATCCAAATCTGTCATAATATACTAAAGTTTTTATAGATTATTGAAACAAATCATACGTAAAAATGGCTCACGATACGGGACAACTGAAACAAGCCCTGCTTGGGCAAAAATTGCTGACCATGGACGTCTGGGACGAATTGGCACTAGAAGCCAAGGCCGGCAGAAAAGACATCGGCGACGTGTTGGTCGAGAAACAGATCGTTGACGAAGAGAAACTGGCATCCATCACTGCCGGGTTTTTCAATGTTGAATATAAAAACCTCCAGGACATGGGCCAGATCCCGAAAGATGTTTTGTTCCTGGTGCCGGAACCGATCGCCAGAAGGCATAAGGTCATCGCTTTCGGCAAAGAAAAAGACAAACTGAACCTGGGCATGCTCGACCCCGATGACCTGGAGACTTCCGACGCCATCAAGAAAAAAACCGACCTGGAGATCGTGCCATTTCTGATCAGCAAGGCTTCTCTGGAGTACGGTCTGAAGCAGTACCACACCAGCCTGGAAGCGGAGTTCGCCAAAATCGTCTCCAAGCAGGAACAGGTCGGTGCCGGCACCGAGCCCGCCACTGTCACGGAAAAGCTCAAGGAAATGGCCGAGGAGATCCCGGTGGTGCGGGTGGTGGATACGCTGTTTGAATACGCGATATTCGAGAAAGCGTCGGACATCCACATCGAGCCGCAGGAAAAAGAGGTCATGGTCCGCTACCGGATTGACGGCGTGCTCCACGACGTCATGACTCTGCCGAAAGTCATCCAGCCGGCGCTGATCGCCCGGATCAAAGTCATTGCCAATCTTAAAATTGACGAGCACCGCTTGCCGCAGGACGGCAGGTTCAAGATCCAGAAAGACAATTACAATATTTCGTTCCGCGTCTCGACCATTCCGGTGTTTGACGGCGAAAAGGTCGTGATGCGTCTTCTGGACGAATCGGCCAAGGCCATGAGCCTGGAGGAGCTCGGCTTTATCGCGCGCAATTACGAGACGATCATGCGCAACGTGAAAAAGCCGCATGGGATGCTTCTGGTCACCGGCCCGACCGGCTCGGGCAAATCCACGACTTTATATACAATTTTGACTTTGTTAAATACGAAAAGCATAAATATTTCCACTATAGAGGACCCGATAGAATATCGGATAGAAGGCGTCAACCAGACCCAGGTCAATTCCAAGATCGGCCTGACCTTCGCCATGGGCTTGCGCGCGTTGCTTCGTCAAGATCCGAACGTGATCATGATCGGCGAGATCCGCGATTCGGAAACCGCGGAAGAAGCCGTGCACGCGGCTCTGACCGGCCATATCGTACTCTCGACCCTGCACACGAATAACGCCTCCGGCGCCATGCCCAGGCTTCTGGACATCGGAGTTGAGCCTTATCTGATTGCGTCCACGATCAACGTCGTGGTCGGCCAGCGCCTGACCCGCCAGATATGCCCGGATTGCAAGGAAGAATACAAGATCGACAAGGAATTCGAAGAAGTCCTGAAAAAAGATTATGACATCCCGGCCCTGATGACGGTTCTGAAACGGGAGAAGTTCATCGAGCCGAAGATCGCAAGCATGACCGAGCTGACTTTTTTTCGCGGCGGCGGATGCGACAAATGCGGACACACGGGCTACCGCGGGCGAAAAGGAATTTATGAAGTGCTGGAGATCTCGGATACAGTCCAGGACCTGATCATGAAGCGCTCGCCGACCAGCCTGATCGAGACCAAAGCGGTGGAAGAGGGAATGGTCCTGATGTGGCAGGACGGGTTTATCAAATGCCTGGGCGGAAAAACAACGATAGAGGAAGTTATTCGCGTTTCACGCGAATAGTGTAACGTGTAGAGTATAACGTGTACCGTAATGGAAAATACTAAAACATTTCATGAAGAATTGAAGGAAAAAATGGATGAATATGTACATGTTGTTTACAGAGTAACAAAAAATTTTCCGAAAGATGAACTATATGGCGTTACTTCTCAACTGCGACGGGCTACTTTATCGGTAATATTAAATTATGTGGAGGGTTTTGCCAGAGATGTCAGCAAGAAAAATTTGGTTTATAAGAATTTTTTAGAAATATCGTTCGGCTCTTTGAAAGAATCCGAGTACTTAATAGGTTTTTGTTTAAAAGAAAATTATCTGACAGAAGCTGAATATAAAAAATTAACGGAATTATCCAGCAAAATCGGAGCTATGTTATGGGGTATTTTACGAAAAATTTAATTGATACGTTGCGCGCTACACTTTTTACGTTATAAGTTACACGCTACACACTCTTATGCCTGATTTTACATATACTGCCCGGACTAAAACCGGTGAAATACAATCGGAAACTCTGACCGGATACAACGAAAGAGCCGTGGCCGAAACCTTGCGCGGCATGGGTTTGCGCCCGATCTCGATCTCTGAGGCGTCGCGGAAATTCGACCCGATGACCTATGTTAATTTTTTCCGGCGGATCAAGCTCATTGACAGGATAACTTTTATAAAAAACCTGGGAGTGATGATCAAGGCCGGCCTGCCGATCTCCCGGGCACTGAAAATTCTGGGCGACCAGACCACAAATCCGAGATTCGCCAAAATCGTTTTGGAAATCGGGCATCTGGTCGAGGGCGGGACCTCGTTCGCCGACGCCATGGCCAAATTCCCGAATATTTTTTCGCCGATCTTCGTAAGCATGATCCACGCCGGAGAGGTCTCCGGCAACCTCGACCAGAACCTCGACTATCTGGCGGACCAGATGCAGAGAGATTACGAACTGATGAGCAAGACCCGCGGAGCCATGATCTATCCGATCATCGTCATTGTGGCGCTGGGGATCGTCGGGTTTCTGATGTTCACGTTCGTGCTGCCGAAACTGACCTCGACCTTCACCGACCTGAAAGTGCCTCTGCCGGCCGCGACTCTGGTCCTGATATTTCTGGTTAATATTTTTTCCCATTACGGGATACTGGTGCTCCTGTTTATCATCGGCCTGGCCGGGGGATTTATGTACTGGCGCACAACCATGCAGGGCAAGAAGATCCTGCACAAGGTCATACTTTATACGCCGGTTGTCGGCAAGATCTCAAAAAAAATAAATCAGGCCCGGTTTGTGCGGGTTTTCGCTTCGCTGATAAAAAGCGGCATGTCCATGGTTGAGGCTTTGGAAATTTCTTCGCACGTCGTGGCCAATCTTTATTATCAGCAGACCATCGCCGACGCCGCGTCCAAAGTAAAGATCGGCTCGCCCCTGACCACGGCCTTCAAAAAACAGCCGAAATTATTTTCAAATCTGGTCATCCAGATGATGGAAGTCGGGGAAGAGTCTGGCACGACCGATACCGTGCTGGCCGAGGTAGCCGATTTTTATGAGGACGAACTGGACCAGACCATGAAAAACCTGTCCTCGATCATGGAGCCGCTGATCATGATGGTCATCGGCGTGGTCGTGGGTTATATGGCGGTAGCGCTGATCGCGCCGATCTATAACATATCTTCGGCGATTTAGCGCCAAATATGGTATAATTAAATGAGAAGAAACTTAGTGAATATTGAAAAATAACACGAATCTGCGAGGCTTGCGAAGCAAGCCGTGGCAGTCTTTTTCCAAGGACTAGATTGCTTCGTCATCCCGACAAGTCGGGATTCCTCGCAAATGCGACAGATTGAAACAAAAATGCCCAGTTTTTTGAGCAATAAAAAAATAAAAGCGTTTGGCCTGGATATTTCGGATAATTCCATAAAGATCATGCAATTGGACCAGACCAAGAACGGATTCAAACCCTCGGTTTTTGCCAATTCTGCCTTGTCTGACAAGGTCATATCCAACCACATGATCATCAACGAAAAAAGGCTGGCCGATAATATTTCGGACGCGCTTTTGCGCGCCGTGGGACTGACCACGAAATTCGTGGTATGTTCCGTGCCCGAGGCCAAATCGTTCGTCCGCACTCTGACCATCCAAAAAATGTCCGATAGCGAGATCGATTCTTCCGTCCCTTTCGAGATCGAGCAGGAAATCCCGATCCCGGTCGACCAGGTCTATCTCGACTGGCAGATCAACCGCGAGGTCGGCGGCAAACTGGAATTGCTGGTCATGGCCACGCCGAAAGACTATATGGACTCGCTGGTGAAATGTCTGCGCCTGGCCAAACTGGTCCCCGTGGCCATGGAGCTGGAATCCCAAGCCACGGCCAGGGCCGTGATCGGGGCTGCTGACCTGAAAAATAATGTTCTGATCATAGACGTCGCCACCAATCAGACCAGTTTTATAATCGCCGATTCGGGTGTGATCGAATACACCTCGAGCATCCCGATCGCCGGAAACGCCCTGACGGCTTCTATTGCCCGCGAGCTTAACGTGGCTTTAAGCGCGGCCGAAGACCTGAAGCGGGCTTCGGGCCTGGTCATCGACACGAAACAGGGCAATATCCGGAAAGTCCTGCTGCCGGTGGTGGATAATATCGTGGATGAGGCGAAAAACGTCATGCGTTTTTTTGAAGAGCATGACCCGGCCCATAAGTCGATTCAGACCGTCCTGCTTTGCGGCGGCTCGGCCAGGCTTTTGGGGCTGGTCGATTATTTTTCAACCAGGATCAATCTCGGCTCTTCCCGTCCGCCGATCCGAGTGGTCTTGGGCGACCCTTGGGTAAATGTCTTCAGCCACACCGCAGAAGGCGCCGTGCCTCTGACACCTTTTGACGCGCTGGGCTACACCACGGTCATCGGCCTGGCTTTGCGCGGGGCAAATTTAACAGATTATTGAAATGAAAGTCATAAACCTGCTGCCAAAAGAAGATCAGAGAGCGGTGGCCCTGGAGTCAGTGCTGTCACGGGTGATTTTGTTTTGGATCGTGGTCATCATCAGCCTGGTCGTGTTTTTACTGCTGATCCTGTCCACCAAAATTTATCTCGACAGGAACACAGCCAAGACCGACGCCGAGATCGCCCAAAGCCAGGACACTCTCAACTCCGACGCCTACAAAAATCTGCAGCTGCAAGTGGCGGAGCTTAACGGCGCTGTCCGCGAGATAAACAACCTCAAAGCCCAGCATTATTATTTGTCCAATACTGTCATCGCCCTGGCCAATCTGATCCCGCCGACGGTTCAGCTGAATCAGGTGAGCTTTGACAGGGAAACAGGCCGGGTGGATATAATCGGCCAGGCGAAAACCCGCGACGACATCATCGAGCTCTGGAGCAGGGTCATCAGATCCGATTTTTTTCACGGCATTAATTTCCCGCTGGCGAATTTGGAGCGGGCGGCGGTCGCCAACTTTACTTTTACTTTCTTCGTCAATAAAGACAAGCTTTTACTACCATGAGAATTCTGACCAAACTGACGCTGGTTATCTTCGGAGGTTTTTTTGCCACTCTGGTCATTTTTTTATTTCTGATCCGGCCGAACCTGAATTCGGTCAGTGAGCTTTATAACGCGGCGGTAGCCAAGCAAACCAAACTACAAAGCCTGACCCAGCAGATTGAAGCCTACAAGAAATCCCAGTCCGATCTGGACTCCATCCAAAATAAGGACAAGATCCTGGGCAGCATCCTCGAGCGGGAAAGCTTGCAGGATGCCATCCAGCAAATTGAGGCCGCTGCCGCCGCTTCCGGGGTTTCGGAAGGCATGACCATCCAGGAAAGCGCGCCGAACGCAAGCGGCCAGTCCGCGGTCCCTGATGTGATCACCGGCAAGGCGGCCGTGACCGAGGTCCCTTACAGCATTACCATGACCGGGCAGTTTGCCTCAATAGTCAAATTTTTGCAGTATATGGAGCATCTCCCGCATTTTACCGAAGTATCGAAATTCTCATTCGGGGCCGGCAATTCAACCAGTTCAACCGCCGACAATTCGGGACTGGTCAAGCATGACGGGATCCTCTCGGGCGGATTCAACGCGGTGTTTTTTATAAAAAAATCCAAACCATGATATGAAATTCCACATGCCTAAAACCATAAATGTCGGTTTTATCACCTCTCTGCTGGTGTTGGTGGTGATTTTGGCCGAGGTTTACCTGAGTTATGTTTACTTATACCAGAATCTCAATCCGCAGCCGCAGGTCCAGGAGGTAAATAAAAATACCATCAGGGTGAATTTAACGGCAGAAATCGCCGCAAGCAAATACCTGGACAGTCTGGACACATTCCAGCCGCTTGATCTGACCACAGCTAATCCTAACCCGTTTTTATATTCAAAATAATGCGCAAATTAAGAAACATTGTCTTTGCGAGGCGTCCCGATTTATCGGGACGACGAAGCAATCTTATCATAGGAAGAGATTGCTTCGCGCCCGCCAAACGCAAAATTTTGTTTGCGGTCGCTCGCAAAGACGCTACTGGATTCACTTTGATTGAACTTCTGGTGGTCATCTCCATCATCGGTCTTTTGGCTTCGATTGTTTTGGTTGCCCTAGGTACCGCCCGCGCCAAATCAAGAGACGCCAAGAGGCGCGCCGACCTTGCTCAGCTCGCGACCGCTCTGGAAGTTTACTATGATTCAAATAATTCTTACCCTTCTTCAGGAGGTGTTTATTGGGGAAATTGTTCAGGCTATGGAAGCCATGGCATAACCGGAGCCACAGGCTGGATCCCGAACCTTGCTCCGACTTACGTTGGTATTTTGCCTCTTGACCCGAAACCTACCGGCACTGGTTATTGCTACCTTTATACTTCAAATGGTATCGATTATAAAATTTTGGCATATAATACTGTAGAAAATTGTCCTGTTCTGCCGTCCGATCCCTTATACGATCCATACGGGAGAACCTGTTCCTATGCCAGAAATTCTGCCGGTGGAGCGGGGTGGTAAGAAATTTTTTTTAAAAAATGGTCAAATTAAATTCAAAAATATCGAGACACGGCGCCGGGTTTACTTTGATTGAGATCGTGGTCGCGATAGCGATCTTTGGCGTTCTGCTGGTGGGCGTGATCGGGCTTTTCAATGTAATGTCGAAAAGCGTCAAAGCCGGCAGGGAACAGACAACCCTGTCGGGCCTGGCCGCCAATTATTTGGAGATCATCAGAAATCTGCCCTACAGTCAGGTCGGCACGATCAACGGCAATCCGAATGGAACGCTGGCCGACAGTATCAGCCCCATCACCTCGGTGATCGAAGGCGTTTCGTATCAGATATATTACGAAGTGACCTACATTGACGATCCGGCGGACGGCACCGTGCTTGCAGGCACCGATGCCGCTCCCGATGATTACAAACAGATAAAAATGAACATCAAAAATCTGACCACCGGAAAGGTCAGTTCGTTTTCTACAAATGTAACGCCCAAAGGACTGGAAGGAACCGCGAACGCGGGCGCGCTTTTTGTGAAAGTGTTTAACGCCGTAGGCCAGCCAGTCGTAAACGCATCCGTCCATATCCAAAACATAGCCGGCACCATAATTCTGGACCGGACCACTGATGCGCTGGGCAACTGGATCGAGGTCGGACTGCCTCCCGGAGTAAATATTTATCACGTGGTGGTGACCAAGACCGGCTATTCGACGGACCAAACATACCCGATCACCGTCGCAAACCCGAACCCGACCAAGCCTGACCCGACTATCGTCAACGGGGTTGTGACACAAGTCAGTTTTTCCATCGATCTACTGAGCAACCTGATCATCAGAACTTTAAATCAGTTTTGCGCCCCATTAAGCGGGGTCGGAGTGAACGTGGCCGGGGCAAAACTTATCGGCACCAGTCCGAATGTTTATAAATTCAACAGCAACCTGACCTCTGCCATAGGCCAGATCCTGATGAACAATATAGAGTGGGATACGTATACGCCAACTTTGCTTACGGGGCAAAATCTGATGGTCTTGGGCACGTCCCCGATCCAGGAGATCAGCGTCCTGCCGGGCAGCAGTGGCGTCGCGACAGGCGGCGGTCCCGCTACCGCAGGCTATCAGGCGCTTGGTTCGGCTTCCGGGTTTGGCGCGTTGGCAGGCGCTGCTGTCGTGGGCGGCACGGGTGTCGGATCCAGCGTCGCGGGTGATGTAGGTTCCGTAGCAGGCACGACCAACTTTCCGCCCTCAACCCTGACCGGGACAGTTCATACCAATGATTCAGTCGTCACTTCCGGCCTTGCCGACCTATTGACCGCCATCACTGCTTATCAGGCGATGGGTCCTGGCACTGTCCTGACCGGCGATATGACTCTTCACGGTCCATTTGCTCCGGGTGTTTATAGTTACCCCAGTTCGGGCGGGATAACCGGTAATATTGTCCTTGATGGGGGCGGAGATCCGAACGCGAAATTCATCTTCCTGTTCGGGTCGACGCTTACCACCGCGGCCGGGTCCACCGTGACCCTGCAGAACGGCGCGTTATCGGATAATGTCTCATGGGTGATAGGCAGTTCCGCCACCATCGGCGCGACCAATACGTTCGCCGGCAATATTCTGGCGGTAACTTCAATTACTTTCGGGGCGGGCAGCAGTTTTGTAGGCCGAGCACTGGCGCAGGGAGGGTCGGTAACGCTGGCGGTAGGCGGTGTCATCAATTCAGGCGCTTCGGTGGGTGCTAGTTCAACGCAGACTTTCACCATGATCTTGGGAACCCAAACCACCAATAGTTTGCGTGTAATTGTAAAAGATCAAGCCATGGGAACCGCGCTTGAAGGAGCTGCCGTGCATTTGCGCAAAGGAGACTCAACACCCCAAGATTACTACGGCACTACCGCTGGCAGCGTCTGGGTCCAGAGTGACTGGACCGGGGGATCGGGCCAGACAGATTTTGTGAACAAGACCAGATATTTCAGCGATGACGGGAATATCGATATAAATTCCAATCCGACCGGAGTCCGCCTGAGAAAAGTAACCGGGCAACACCTTCCTTCAGGCCAGCTGGTATCTTCCACATTCGACACGGGCGCTGCCTCAAATTTTACCAACATCACCTGGCAGCCGACCTCCCAAAATCCCGCCACCACATTGCGCTTCCAGATCGCCACCAATAACGATAACTTAACTTGGAATTATAAGGGTCCTGACGGCACGGCAGCCACTTATTACACGGTTTCGGGAACCAATATTGCCGCCATTCACGACAATGACCGCTATGTCAGGTATAAAGTTTTTGAGGACACATCGGACGACAAATATACGCCGGTACTGACGAGCCTTGCCGTTAATTATGTCTCCGGCTGTTTTACTCCGGGCCAGGTCAGTTTTGGGTCATTGACTGCCGGCAATAATTATGACCTGGATATCACGCTCGCCGGTTATCAGACGGCAATAGTGAATAATTTGGATATTTTCGGCAACCAGACGATCACGGTTTTAATGAACCCATAATCAGGGAGTAGTGAGTAGTAGGTAGTACGTAGAAAAACTGCCTGCGAAAATTTTATGAAAAATAAGCTACCAACCACCAACTACCTACTACCTGCTAAACCTAATGGGTTTACTCTCATCGAGGTGGTCATTTCCGTGGCGGTCTTTTCCATAATTGCCATGGGAATTGTCGCTTTGGTCTCTAGTGTTCTGGTCAACAGCACCCAGGCAGGAAGCCTGCTTGCGAACAATGACAGCGCCAGAAGAGCGGTATTTGGCATCATGCAGGAACTGCGCAATGCCGCCACATCCTCGGTCGGCGCATATGCGCTTGAGTCGGCTGGCGCCCAGCAATTGATCTTTTATACCAATTCGGCGGGCTCGATAAACCGGGTCAGATATTTTTTGCAAAGCGGGGCACTAAAAAAAGGCGTGACGATTCCGACAGGCAGCCCCTTGATATATAATTTGGCCGCGGAAACAGTAACCGAAGTTCAAAAAGACGTGGCCAACGGCGCAAATCCGATATTTTATTACTACGACGGGACTTATGACGGCAATACCAATAATTTTTTGATCCAGCCGGTCAACGTCACTGCCGTGACATTCGTCAAAATGAATCTGACTATTTATAAGAGGATCAATTCGGCATCAACCGCCACTTATACCGAAACCGCCAGCGGAGCTATCAGAAACCTTAAAACTAATTTGGCCAATTGATGCACACTAAACAACAATCCGGCATCGTCATCATTTACGAACTGCTGATCATATTTATTTTTTCCACTCTCATGGTCGCGGTGGTCAGCTATTCGGCTTACCAGCTGAAGGCCATCAGGTCGGCGGTCAACCGCGAACAGGCGTTCCAGATCGCCGAGGCAGGAAATAATTATTACCAGTGGCATTTGGCCCATTTTCCGGCTGACTTTAAAGACGGGACAGGGGCAGCCGGCCCATATATCCATGATTATCTGGATAAGGATACAAATACGGTCATAGGAAGATACAGCCTGGATATCACTCCGCCAGCCACCGGCTCAACCATAGTCACGATCATCTCGACCGGATACACTCTGGCCAATCCCGCCCAAAAAAGGATCATCACCAGCCGTTACGGCATTCCTTCTTTGGCCAAATACGCTTTTTTGACCAATTCCGACGTCTGGATCGGGGGCACCGAAAGCGTGAACGGCCAATTTCATTCAAACGGAGGGGTCAGGTTCGACGGGACCGGCAATGCCCCGATTGCTTCCGCCAAGGTCACTTACACCTGCCAGAGCTGGTCCGGCAGCCCATGTCCCGCGACAAAGAACGGGATCTGGGGAGCGGCTCCAGCTTCGACCAAGAGTTTTTGGAAATTCCCGGTACCGAATGTCGATTTTTCCACGATCACTTCGGATCTGGCTGCCATCAAAACCGGAGCACAGACAGCCGGAATTTATCTGCCGCCGTCGAGCGCGCAGGGCTACTCTTTGGTATTTAATGCCGACGCAACCGTCAGCGTTTATAAAGTCACAAGCTTAAGAGCCCATGCGACAGGCTGGGACGTCAGCGGAAACGCTCACAATGAAGACCTGGATTATAACGCGCGCGCTCTCCAGTTTACCCAGGCGATCCCATCTAACGGACTGATCTACGTCGAGGACCGGACATGGGTGGAGGGAACGGTTGCCGGACGCGCGCTGGTGGCCGCGGCCAGACTGCCTTACAGCCCCGCAATAGCGCCGAGTATTTTGATCCCGAACAATCTTATTTACTCAACCAGAGACGGCAGTGTGGAGCTGGGATTGATCGCCCAGCAGGATGTGCTTGTAACTTATTTTGCGCCTAATAACCTGGAGATCGACGCGGCGATGATCGCGCAAAACGGCAGCACCCAGCGTTATTACTTTCCCGGAAATATAAAAACTTCAATTCTGATCTACGGGTCTTTGTCCACCTACGGGGTATGGACCTGGAGCTGGGTCGACGGGTCAAATAATATTGTTTCGGGATATACGACCACCAGTACCGTGTATGACGCCAATTTATTATATGGCCCTCCGCCAAGTTTCCCTCTGGCCCAGGACACTTATCAGCAAATAAGCTGGAGCTCGAATTAATATATGATTTTAAGAAACCGTTTGATATTTATTTGTGTTTTTGCCGGATTATTCTTGGCCTTGCATCCGGTTTTTGCGGCGCGGACAGTTCCTGTGGGCACGCCGCTGCAGCCGGTTCCGCAGAACACGGCTCCCAACTACAGCCAGAGCGTGAACTCCACAGGCAACGCCGTTAATTTGAATCAGCAGATGGACCAGAACCAGATTTCCTCGCCTCCGAATGCGGAAGTTAACACCCCAAATCCAGCCATTCTGGCGCCCGGGGATATCGCCGCCCCCGGCGAACCGGTCTTGCTGTATTGGACCTTGCTGATATTCGGCGTACTTGGCCTGGGCGCGGCTATCGGCTGGCTGTATTGGAGGTACAGAAAACAGTAGCCGATTGTTGACGTTTGGGCAGATAGGAATATAATTAAGGTATATATTAATTAACAAAAAATAAATGGCAGAAACAAAAACTGTTCAATTTTCTGAACCGCCTTGGGCCCGCTTCCTTTTCGCGGATACCAGAATGTCGTGGCTTTGGCTTGTGGTCAGGGTTTATGTGGGTTATGAGTGGTGGATCGCCGGCTGGGATAAATTTAACAATCCGGTTTGGGTCGGCCCTCAAGCGGGAACCGCGATCACGGGTTTTTTGAACGGGGCTTTGCAAAAAACAACAGGGGCTCACCCTGACGTTTCCGGATGGTACAGTTCATTCATAAGCGAGTTTGCCTTGCACCACACAGTATTATTTTCCTATATTGTGACCTATGGAGAATTGTTGGTTGGCGCGGCGTTGATTTTGGGCGTGTTTACCGGCATTGCGGCGTTCTTCGGCACTTTTATGAACCTGAACTATCTGTTCGCGGGCACTGTCAGCACTAATCCTGTTTTGTTGCTCTTGCAGTTGTTTTTGATCCTGGCCTGGCGGACAGCCGGATGGTACGGGCTGGACCGCTATCTCTTACCCATGCTCGGAACACCCTGGCAAAAAGGAACTGTATTCAGGAAATAATAAAATACATGGAACATTATTACGGGGACAGTATCAGAAAATTATTTATTTTTGCCGCATTGATTATTGTGGTCGGCTTGCCTTTTGTTTACGGATACTTGGGCCTGCCGATTACTTTATCCCTGGTTGCTGCTTTGGCCTTGGTGATTTTTGCCGCACTGACAAGCCCGAACCACAAGTGGGTCATCGAAATTAATGCGATTGTCTCCGCTGTGGCCTTATTGATCTTTGAAGCTTATGCGATCCGGTTTTATAACCTGCAGCAGCCTTTTTTGTTCGTCACTAACGAAATTTTGGCTTTATTGTTTTTAGTCGCATTATACTATTCGGTCAAAACCTGGCGGGGTCGGTTCAACCGATAAAAAAATCGTCCCGTAAGGGACGTTTTTTTGTTCGGGCTTGATACTTGAAAAAAAACCGCAAAGACAGTAAACTACGGAGTGTCTACAGGCTGCGACGACGGGCTGGCAGCTCAATGGTAGAGCAGCTGCCTCTTAAGCAGTTGGTTCCGGGCACGCCCCCACACCTTTTGGAGAATTATTTGGGTTGGTAGCTCAATGGTAGAGCAGCTGCCTCTTAAGCAGTTGGTTCCGGGTTCGAGTCCCGGCCAACCCACCAAAAGGTGTGGGGGTGAAAGTCCCGGCCAACCCACCAGAAAAAAATGTCCCACACAAGGTGGGACATTTTTTTCAGGCTTGAATGAGTAGGGCAGAAGTGAGCTCAGGCTGTTAAAACCAAATATTAATGCTTATCCAATCAGAGAAATAATAATATCAAAATCGTCTTCTTTAGCTGTCTTATTTTTTCGTGTCACACGGCAATTGAGGCATTTATGTATAATTATATACTCGCCGGCAATAAGATCGGCGTTCAGCGGGTTCATCAGTCCGCGGCAAATTTCCGCCCTGTCGCCGGGGTTGATGTCCACATGCTTGCTATAAAGGCATTTCGGGCAATGATTGGTATAGCCGTTGCCTACTACTTTAAAATTACAGTGCTCGCAAACGAAGTCTTCTTTTTGTCGCCGGAATAATTTCACTTGCTATTTTTTTATATTTTTTATCCGGCGGGAAACATTCCGGTTCAAACTGTTCAGGTTGAGATGAGTTTCCACCGCTCTAATTTGAGAGTGATTGAGATCTCTTCCGCTTGTAAGTATGCTTTTTATAAAATCAGGCGATAATGCGTAACCGTTCATTTTAAGGTGAGCCAAGATGTTTTCCAGCGCTTTGGTTGTTGCGGGATAAGCTTCAGTATTAGGTAAATTTAAGTTTGCCAGATCATCTGCAATGCGGGAATCCAGGCTCATTTTCGCAAGAGTATTTTTAAAAGTTGATAAAAATTCTTGGTCGTTTATTATGCCCGCATTCCATTGGGCCAAGATGTCCGGTTTTGTGGAAGACCGGATAATAGCATCGGTAACAGCAACTATCACAACTCGCTGGTCATATTCGTTCATGCCGACTGCCGGCTTAATAGTTTTATTTTCCCTAGCCAGGAACTGAATTGTATTGAAAGTGGTGTTTTGGGCGACACCCTCGATTAATACTTGCTGCAGGCCGGTCAATGGATTCTTCCCGCGCGTCGGCGGATGTGTGCCGTGAAAAAGTTCGTGGACAAACGTATTAATATATAGATTTAGATTGATCTTATTGTCTTCATCAATAAAGCTCTTGGGAGACAACAGAATATTGCTTTGCAGTTTGTTCCCTGCAGGCTCAGGTTGAACTTCAGTAATCGCGAGAAAGTTTCCGAATTCAAAGTCCTGATGATATTTAAAATCTATATTAACCGCGGAGAGGTTTTCCCGCATATAATTTCTGACTGCCAAAGAATCGTCCGATGCGATAAAACTCCAGAGGATACTGTCTAAGTTGTCTTTTATCGTTTGTTGGAGTTTGTAAAAATCTTTATTTGATGCCAGATCATCCAATACTTTATGGTTTTGTTTGATGGAATCGCTGAGGTTTGAGTTTTTAATTTTCGCGGCGCTGTCGACGGCTTGAAAATCCGATTCTTCCTGGCGGTCTTTGTCCGCGTCAAGATTTTTTATTTCCGCGGTCATGTTGTCAATGCCTGTTTTGACCGAGGACTCGATGCTCTCAGACCACTCAAAAAATTCAGGTTCCTCAACCTTTATCCTATTTTTAAATTCCTCTAGCCCTTCTTCGCCGTGTTCGGTTTCGAGTACAAAATGCGCCGCCTGGTTCTCAGGCCTGGCAAATTTTACCTGGTCCGCGTAACTTTCGGACCCAAGGCTTAAAGTTAAAAAACCCGCCAGAGCCATGGCGTTTAAGCGCTTACGCACGCCCTTGCGGACTTTTTGAAACATGCCCGGCTTGTTCTCTGGGGATTGTTTGGAAGGAGTTCGCATCTCTTTCAAACCTGGAGGAAACATCGTCTCACCTTCAAAATTGTTTTTCATTGATTTATTTCGTTTACCGGACCTTCAACATTAGGATTTTTGACTCTGGTGCGCCTGGCAGGAATTTCACCCGCACACTTTTGGTGCGTCCGGAGGGAATCGAACCCCCAATAACGGTTCCGAAGACCGTTGTGATATCCGTTTCACCACGGACGCCTATTAACCTAGATATTATAGCCTTGAATTCAAGACTTTTCAATGTTAAGCTAAAGACACAACCATGAGTGAAAAAGGGGATAAAATCATGAATGTCGAGCAGTTATCAAAGTTTTTTGGCGTGTCCAACCAGACCGTCTGGCGCTGGTGCAAAAGCGGCAAACTGCCGGCTTTCAAAATCGGCAGCCAGTGGAAGCTAAGACAATCGGATATCAATAAGATCATCAACCAGAAACTGACCAAAAAACATGACGGAAAAAACCTCTCTCTTTTTTAGTAGTATCGCATTTGCGAGGAGCCGATTAGGAATTACCTATCGAGACAAAGCAATCTAATCTTTGGGATAGACTGCCACGCGACCGCCAAAGATAATCCATGCCGAAGCGGTCGCTCGCAGATGCGTTATAAAATATGACTGAAAAAATTCAAAATAATATTTATCTATTTTATGGCGAAGACGATTTTTCCCTGCACAGGAAGATCGACCGTTGGAAAGCCAGATTTATAGAGAAATATTCCGCTTCCGCCATCAGTTTTTTGGACGGTGAAAATTTGGACGAAACCAATCTGATAAAAAGCTTGGAGAATATTCTGGCGCCTTCGCTGTTCGCCGGTAAAAAATTGATAATTATCCGCGACGGATTGCCAAAAAAAACCGAACAGGAAAAATTAGCGGAATTTCTTTTGGATCTGCCGAATCACGCTGGCAGCGATAATTTTATTATTTTTTGGCAGAGCACGAAACCCGATGGACGGTTGAAATTCACCAAACAGTTCAAGGCGCTGGTAAAAGTGGAAGAATCCGAACTGCCGCATGGCCAGGTCTTAAATCAATGGATCAAGGCCATGGTCAAAACCCAAGGCTCGGAGATCACCGATGAGGCTGCGGATAAATTGGCTGTGTTTTTAGGCCGCGATTTGTTTGAAGAAAAAAAAACCGGTGGACGAGTAGTTATGCTGAAAGAAGCATTTGATCTGTGGGAAGTCAATTCCGAGATCCAGAAACTTACATCATTGGGCGGAAAGATCGAAGCAGCACAGGTCGAGGCGTCAGTCAGACCAAAAATTCCGGATTCGGTTTTTGCCCTGACGGATTCGATGGTGGCAAAAAATACCAAAGGAACTTTTCAAGCTTTGGAAAATTATTTATCCACCGCCGGTATCGAAGAAAAAACCAGCCTGATCAAAATTGTGGGATTGCTTGCGGAGCAGTTAAGGAGTTTGTTGGCGGTGAGTTTGCTGCAACGCGAAAACCTGGACCAGGCCGGAATAGCCGAACGACTGGACTGGAGCCCGGGGAGGGTGTTTGTGACGGCAAAAAATCTAAAAAATATTTCCGAGCTTAAATTAAAACAACTGCTCTCGCAGTTGCTGTCGATCGATCTCAAGATAAAAACTTCCGATTCAAACGTCAAGCTGGAAATTGATATGTTTTTGGCACAGGCCACGAGGTAAAAATATGGATATATTTGCCCATGGTCTTTGGACGAATGCGATGTATAAGGCTATTCCCGAGACCAGGAAAGACAGAAAAGCGACATCTTGGGGGATTTTTTTTGGGATTTTTCCCGATTTGTTCGCGTTTACGCCGGTTTTTGCCTATATATTTTATGAAGCATTGTTCGTCAGTCACAGCTTCAGGCTGGTAAGCCCGCAGGACGCGCCAGGACCTTTGCCGCTGGATGGTTTGACTCATCATTTATACAACTTCTCGCATAGTTTGGTGATTTGGGCGGTTGTATGTTTGGTGATTTGGATTATGTTCCGGAAGTTCCCATGGGTGTTGCTGGGCTGGGCTTTGCACATTTGCATTGACATTTTCACCCATTCCAGCAAGTTTTATCCAACACCTTTTTTATTTCCCGTCTCCGAATTTTATATAAACGGCTGGCCGTGGGTGGAACCGGTCTTTATGCTGGTTAATTACGGCTTGCTTTTGGTCTTATATTTGTTTGTGATTCCGAAACTCAAATCAAAATTTGTAAAATAAAAGAGCCGGAATCCTAGAGGACTCCGGCGTTTTCGTTCAGGCCATTTCCGCATCCGGCCGTGTCAGGCGTTCTTCGATAGTTTTCTGGACTTTAGCCAGCCGCAAAATTACGAGAGCTTTGATCACAGGCCAGGCGGGATCGAACTCACCGCGCTTGAAGCTGAATTTCGGGCTCATTTGAAAGCCATGGTGATTGTTATGATAACCTTCACCGCCGGCGATCCATCCCAGTAGGTGGATGTTTGTCGCCGTGTTGTCGAAATTTTTATAACCCCTGGTGTGGCAGAGGCCGTTGATGGATGACGACAGCACGAAGATGTATGTCACGGCGTGAATGCCGGCGGCAAGCAACCCCCAGCCGATGCCGATCATCCAACACAGCGCAATCGTGCCCAGAGTGATACCGAGCCAGCCGTGCCGGAAGACGTGCTTGTCGAACCAACCGTCCTTGATGTCGCGTGCGTATTTCGCGACCACGTCGGTGGTTTTGATCTCGCGGATGTAGTAGAAGACGTTGCCGAGCTGGACGTGCCAGAAGCCCTCGAGCTTGGGACTGTGCGGGTCACCCTCTTCGTCGGTGAACGCGTGATGTTTGCGGTGTACGGCCACCCACTCTTTGGTGGTTTGGCTGGTTGTGATCCAAAGAGAGAGCTTGAACAGGAATTCGACTGCCGGGTGCAGGGTCAGCGCCCTGTGCGTGGCGCACCGGTGGAGGAAGATGGTGGTTGCCATTACAGCCACCTCGATCAGGATTGCGGCGACGACCAGCGACACGATCAAGTGAGCGATCATCAGCTCCTCCGTCAAATTGTTCTTCGGTTTCTATCCGAAAGCTTACGCTATTGTTGAATAGTATAGCATAAAGCCGAGCAAAATCGAATATTTTTTGACATTTTGGCGAGATAAGAGTATAATTATTAAGCTTAGTAATCAAAGCCAAACCTACCTGTCACAGCAGGTATGTTATCCGAATCTCCCAGAATCTGTGGAGATTTTTTGTTAAATATTGCATAGGGTTAGAATGATGTGATACAATCCTAATATGCCGTATAAATATAGAAAGGATTTGTATAACGCACAAAAAAGACATCGAGTGAAAGTGCGTGCACGATTATTTGATTTTTTGGCGAATAAATCATGCATTGATTGTGGAGAAAATGATCCGATCGTACTGGAATTTGACCATAGAAAACCAAGTGATAAATTTAAGCAAATATCTAGACTTTTATCTGGTCATTACTCGTGGGACTCCGTGTTGAAGGAAATCAAGAAATGCGAAATAAGATGTGCTAACTGCCACAGAAGAAAAACTTATAAACAATTTAAAAGTTTTGGTCGAACACGCCCCCGTAGCTTAATGGATAAAGCAGGACTCTTCTAAGGTCTTGATGAGGGTTCGATTCCCCCCGGGGGTACCAGACTTCGCCTTGGATGAAGCTTTATATAGTTTCGTTTGGCTGCGCCAGAAAATCGAAGGCGAAGTCTGTCCGCCGAAGCTTAAAAGGTTTAAGCATCAGCGGGGTGGACATCTTTATTAACAAAAAAAATATGAAAGTACCAAAGCCAATTTGGCACAGTCTGGGTCATACTGTTCTGGTCGTGATCTATGTTTCGTTCGTCGCTTTTATTATGTCCCATGGCCAGCGTTTCTTCGGTGAAACAGACGGTCCTTGGACCCCGGTCGCGGTCCTGATGATGTTCGTACTGTCAGCGACAATCACCGGTACGTTGGTCTTAGGAAGGCCGATACTCCTGTATGTCGATGGCAAGAAAAAAGAGGCGCTCGAATTTTTCGGATACACGGTCGGATGGCTGTTTATTTTAACGATTATTGTGTTTGTCGTTTTGGCTGTTAGCAGTTAGGCGTGCCGGGATTAAGAATGACAATTTGACCTTGTGGTGCCCGTAGTTCAATGGTAGAACGCAGCTCTGTGGCAGCTGTCACGTGGGTCCGATTCCCATCGGGCACCCCAGAATCAAATTTTCATTCTTATGCAAAACCAAGATCGCCTTTCCGGCGATTTTTTGTTAAAATAAACCCATATGAATGAAGAAAATCCAGAAAAAGAAAAACAAGCAAAAGCCTTTGAATTTCGCAAACAAACTAGCGAATCAATTCAAAAATTGTTGCAATTGGGTGCTTCTCTTGATCAGGTGGCTCATATGGTTGGAGCGGAAAACTATCTTCAACATGAGCCAAACAGAAGAGGTGAACCAGTGTTACATTTTAATGTTGATGCTTTTACTGAAAATCAAATCGAGCAAGGAACATACTTACGCTTACCTGATCAATTTATAAATAGAGATGAAGTAATTTTACCTCCGGATGAAGGTGAAATTAGTGTTGGCAGTGGCAAAGGAATGAAAGAAACAAAAACTATCTCTCGAAGCCGTTTTCTGGTTGAAGCACTCACCCAGTTGGAACAGCGTTATTCTGTTGTTCAAGGAACTAATGATCCGAATATGGTAAGAAAATTGAGCTATTTAGGATTTTATTTACCCGAACTTAAAAAATTGATTTTGGTAAACGACGAGGAAAGTAATGCAACTTTTATTATTCACGGAATAGAAGATAATCCCGAGCAGTTAGCGAAAATTTACTCCACCACAAAAGAAGAATTAAAAACTTCTGCAGAATATAAGACAGATACACTTATTTATCCGGGAGATCCTGAACAATACAAAAAAAGAATATCCGAGATACTCTTGAGGCCTTATGAACCAAAAGAAAAACAAAAAAAGAAAGAACGTGTTGAGAAAAATAAATACGAACAAGCACCTGAGGGATGGATGACGATACATGGTATTGCTGATCAACTTGGGATTTCTGATAAGCTTGTAGAAACGATCGTAAAAAAATATCACGCAACAAATCCGGAATGGTTTGCTGGTTACGAATCTAAAATAGGCAGGTTTTATCAACACCTTCACCCTGATTTAGTTCAAATAATCAGGAATGAAATTACCATCAGGGAAAAAGCTCCCGAGGGTTGGATGACAGGAAACGGCTTATCTCAAGAACTTATGGTAAGTCGAATTCTTACAGAAAAACTTGCCGAAAAATATAAACCTACTCATCCGGAATGGTTTGCCGACTATCAGGATAAAATGAACCGCATCAATCAACACCTTCACCCTGACTTAGTTCAAAGAATCAGGAATGAAGTTATTGGCATGGAAAAAGCTCCCGAGGGTTGGATGACGAAGAGCGGTATTGCTGATCAGCTTGGGGTTTCTAATGAGCTTGTAGAAACAATCGTATATAAATTTCATGCAACAAATCCGGAATGGTTTGCTGATTACCGGGATAAAATAAATTTGGTCAGGGAATATCTTCACCCTGATTTAGTTCAAATAATCAGGAATGAAATTACCATCAGGGAAAAAGCTCCCGAGGGTTGGATGACAGGAAACGGTTTATCTCGAGAACTTATGGTACATCGAATTGTTATAGAAAAACTCGCCGAAAAATATAAACCTACTCATCCGGAATGGTTTGCCGATTACATAAACACAAGGGGTAAGTTTAGTCTTCACCTTCACCCTGACTTAGTTCAAATAATTAGGAATGAAATTTCTGGGAGGAAAAAACATTAGTAGGAGTACCGAAGATTTCATACGTTGGACATTCCTAATCCAAACCCGGCAAGATCAGGAATATAAATATAACCGGGGGTTTGCCGGATTATGGTTCGAACATCCATGACTATGCGACCCCAGAATCAAATTTTCATCTAGCTCTGCCCCAACCGACGCCAATTGAGGAACCAAAGGACCAAACTATTGCTGGAACTCGACCAGTTTTTAGATTATAATGTATATGATATAGTAAAAATATAAAAATGAAACCAACCGGCATTATGGCTTTGGCAGCGATTTTTATAATTGGCTGTTTTTTTCTGGCGATTCCTCAAAGAAATGCCTTAGCTGACAGCAGTAGTTTCGATTTCGAAAGCTATGCTCCGGGTAGCATTAACGGGCAAGACGGATGGAGCGCGACTGGAGCATTCGACCAGGAAGTGGTGCCGAACACATACGGATATGCTTCGTTTGGGACGAATGCGTTCAGGATATCGGACGCAGTAACGAGTGGTTCGTTCATCGACCAGACATTCTCGAAATCGCTTGTGAACGAGGCGGGGGAGACGACCGCGCGGACCGATGGATTCCCTCCCGGTATTCGACAGTCTTATTTTGAAGTTCAGTTCGACATTGCATCAACAATGCCGAGTGCGGTGCAACCGGGTCTTGCTGCGACCGTTTCGCCGAACGGCGGGCGTGGTACGCGTATGAGCTATTTGCGATTCAGGGATCAAGCCGACGGTATTCATCTTTTTTTTGATGATTACCAGGATGTTGCTGTGTTCGGAACGCTCGCGAACCCTGCCCATGGCTGTGGCGTAGGAGACAACTTTGTCGAAACCGATATCGCGACCCTTGATCGTTCGTTGCCGCATTCAGTTAAATTTTCGATGGATTTTATTGATGGTCCCGGGAACGATGTTGTCAAAATATATATCGACGGCAATCTGGCGCACACGGGTACGACTTGGGAAGATTATTACCGCTGGTGCACAGAGTCTGGCGGAGGTGTCGTGAATAGTTCTACGGCTGATGTAAGCCGAACCGTAGATTCCTTACTCATCCGCGAAAGCGGGACGGCTATGCCGGCAAATGCCGGCAACGGCTTTCTTTTCGACAATTTGACAATGATTTCCGCCAACCCGGTGGCCCCTGCTCCTGTGGTTCCCGGCCCAACAGGCCCTCCGCTGGTAATCGGTCTCGCAACAGTTCCGCCGCTGATTGACATGGTAAAAATTCCGAACCCAACAGAATTACCTCAAGGACCGGGCCCGGTTAGGTATACTTATGCAGTTGCCAATCTTGGAACAGTTTCGGTGAGTAATGTTACGGTGACCGATATTGGCTGCAGTCCGGTGACATTTGTTTTGGGCGATACGAATGCGAACAATCTGCTTGATACCGCCGAAACATGGACATATAGCTGCGCGTCCTTAGTTAACCAAACCACGACAAACATTGCCACTGTTACCGGAATGGCCAATGGCTTGACAGCGACTGATACCGCAACCACAACGGTTGTGGTTGGCCTGCCATTACCACAGCCATTGATTCATGTCGTAACAGTACCGGATACTCTCACCCTGCCCGCAGGCGGCGGCGTGGTTATTTACAGATACGCCATAACCAACCCAGGCCCTGTCCCATTGGCCAATGTGACAATTGCCGACGACAAATGCAGCGGCTTACCGACCCAAATTACAGATAACCCCGGAGACCTTAATCAAAATAATCTGCTCGATCCAAATGAGAGTTTTACTTTCATTTGCAGCACGAATCTCACAGACAGTACAATGAACACCGCGACAGCCATAGGAAGTGCCAATGGTTTGACAACCGTCGACTCCGCGTCCGCTACTGTTCAGGTGGCGGCGCCAGGTTTGCCAAGTGCCGGAATTCCCGGGTTTCCGAAAACCGGTGCCGGCCAAATCGGTAAAAATATTACTTCGACAGTTATTTTACCCTTTGGCATGCTGGCGGCATTGTCTTTGTTCTACATAGTCCGAAGAAAACGTCCGATCAAAAAAACCAAGGGTTCTTAAGAGCAGTTGATGAATTTAGTTTGACTAGCCGGCAGGCAAGGCTGGCAGGCTTCACGATCCGGACGCGATCCCGAGAAGACCTAAGCAAAGATCGCCTTTCCGGCGATTTTTTGTTATAATTAATGCATTATGTCAGAAATTCAGTTTGTAGATAAAAATATTTCAATAGCAGAGTTGAAAGAATTGGCCAAACAGAGTTTTGGTGATATGGTCAAGGCTGTCGCGGATCTTGAAAAAAGGGTGATTGCTTTTGGCGGCGAACTTCATGCCGATGAAGAGGCAATACTTTTACAACAAGGATCAAAACAAGAAAATTTGTGGGGATTTAATATTTACGTTGACCAGCCCCGAGAGTCTTGGCTGGAATATAATTCCATGATCAATATCCGGCCCAGTCAGAATAATTCAACTCGAGATATTCAAAACCAAGAACTAAAAGATAAAATTACGGAAATTGTAAATAAATTAGTAAAGTAATATGCAGCATAAAGATTTAGCCGATGGCCGCTGGTTCACTATGACCCTGGCCGAACAGCTCGGGAACGTCGGGAGTGAATACAGCCGAGCAGTTTCTAGCAGAAAGAGAAATGATCAGGCCAAGTTTGAGGGAGCCTCCAAGCGATTTTTGGAACTTCTGGACCTGACGATAAATGACCCGCGCTGGTCGGCTGCGCGCAAGCGCGAATTTCTTCGTCTGCGCGAAGTTGGCTGCGCGGATTATCCGGAAAATCTGCAGGCATATTTTGACCAGTTTGCCCTGATGGCTCGAAAGAACAGTTAATTGACGGTTCGCGAACAAATAGATATAGTAGAGATAATATTAAAATATTTATATGGGTGAGATAAAAGAATTTTCCAGAGAAACAAGAGAAACAGAAGAGCAGAGTTCCGTAGATAGCGGTATTTTAAAATCGGATAACTACAAAGATCAGCGGGTGCAGGTAGAGAAATTTCTTAAGGGCGAAATACCGCGTGCTCCGGATTTTCACAGAGAAGCCCAAGCGCAAGGCATGGCACGACACGCTAAAATAGAACTGCCGGAAGAGGCTTCGAATCTGTATGTATTCATGCGCGGTCTGAACACTTCCATTAGCGACCAAAGAATGCTAGATGAAGTTCTGCGGTTGACAAATAATGAAAAACGGAGTGACTTCAGAAAAGCCTATCCAAATATTTTCCAAAAGTCAGAAGAGGAAGGGAAAGATCAACGGCTTAAGGCCGCATAGTAGCGAAATCTGCTGTTTTTTGCTATGATATTCTCAAATCATTAACCATATTTTATGAACAAAAAGACTTTAATTCTTTTGTCCGCGGTGCTTCTGGTGGCGGCTGCCTGCAATAAACAGACGGCGCCTACGACGAATAACGCAGATACCAGCGACAATACTTCGGGCCAACAGCAGACCTCGGCCAAACCCACCAGCCTGAAAGGTTTGCTGAGCGCAGGCGACCAGATCTGCACCTATTCTGACGGACAGAATAGCACCGTAGTCTACGTGGCATCCGGCAAGGAGAGAGTGGATATAACATCCAAAAACGATAATGTCACCACAAATATGCATACCATCATGGATGGCACCGCCTCCTATACTTGGATAGATGGCCAGACGACCGGGTTTAAAACCATGATGAACGCCCAGAATAATGAAAGTCTTGGCCAAAATCCCGGCGCTTCATCGGAACAGCAAGTGGATATTAACAGGCAATTGAACTATAATTGTTTGAATGGGAGCTCTGACAGCTCCAAATTCAAACTTCCTGCCAACGTCAAGTTCATGGACCTGAGTACAATGAAGATCCCAGGACAATAATTTAAGTAATTTACGATTTCCAAAAAACACCGGCATCGGCTGGTGTTTTTTGTATCCATCGCGTATGTTATCATTTAAGTATGAAAATTACTTTTTACGGGGCGGCTCAGACAGTGACCGGGTCCAAGCATCTGATCGAAAGCGAGGGTTTTAGAATTTTGCTGGATTGCGGCCTGCATCAGGGCGAAGGAGGCGATCGAGCCAACCGCGAACTGGCTTTTGGCGCTGAGTCTGTTGACAGTGTGATCCTGTCCCATGCCCATGCCGACCATTGCGGCATGCTGCCGGTTTTGGTCAGGAATGGTTTTAAGGGCAAGATTTACTGCACCAGCGCCACCGCCGATATCGCCAAATATATTTTGGTCGACAGCGCCATGGTCCAGCAGCAGGAATCCAACCACACACCGGTGCTCTATACCAAACAAGAGGCGGAAAATGTCTTTCCATACTTTGAAGAGGTGCCTTATTTCCGTCTGACCCGGCAGTGGACCCGGATCAATGACCGGATCCGGTTTAAATTTTACGATGCCGGCCATATTTTGGGATCAGCCATCACTTATTTTGAGATCACAGAGAACGGCAAGATCAAAAGTTTGGCGTACACAGGGGACATCGGCCAGGGCGGAGTGCCTATCCTACACGATCCGGAACCGATCGCGGAAACCGTGGATACGCTGATTTGCGAGGCGACCTATGGCGGAAGCCTGCATCGGCCATTGTCCGATGCCGCCAAGCAGCTGAAGACTGTCATTGATTTTGCCATCCAGAACAAAAGCAAGATATTGGTGCCGGCGTTTGCTTTGGGTCGCACGCAGGAGCTGATATATATTCTGCATGACCTGACCAACCGCAAACTGGTTGAAAAAATTCCTATTTACGTAGACAGCCCGCTGGGTCTGAATATTACAGAAGTTTTTGCCAGGCATCAGGATGATTTCGACGTCCAGACCTGGACCGATTTCGGCAGCAAGCAGGAGGTGCCCCTGATATTCGCCAGCCTGACATACATCCGTACCGTGGAAGAATCGAAAGCTCTGAACGCGAAACAAGGACCGTTCATGGTCATCAGCTCTTCCGGCATGATGGAAGGGGGACGCATCCTCCACCATTTGAAAAACGGAATAGAGGATCCCAAGAATGCGGTTTTGATCACCGGCTACCAGTCGGAAAATACTTTGGGCAGGAAGATCCAGCAGGGAGCAAGCCAGGTCGAGATCTTGGGGTCGCGCTTGAGCGTGAACGCGAAAATTGTGACAATGAACGAATTTTCGGCCCATGGCGACCAGGCGTTTCTGGCAAATTATATAGACCATACCCGTGAGCTTAATAATTTATTCCTGGTTCATACCGAAATGCCTCAAGCACTTTCTTTAGAGAAGTTTTTGCTGACCAGCAACCCCGGTTTTAAAATAAATATCCCGTCTTTACTGCAAAGCTTTGAACTATGACAAAGATGTGGACTACTGAGCTGGCGTGCTATAATATTTACAACAAAATTGTCATTAATTAATTAAATATATGCTAAGCCAAGCGCCCATCGTTCCGTGCCTGCCGGCAACAGATATCACCAGAGCAAAAAAGTTTTATAAAGAAAAGTTGGGACTGAAAGAATCCAAAGCGCAAGAGCCTGGAGGGGCGACATTTGATTGCGGCGACGGCACCAAGCTCTATATTTATCCGCGCGGACCGGTGAAGATCGATCATACCCAGGCCAGTTTTATGGTCGCTGATATTGAAGCCGAAATGAAGGACTTGCGCGCCAGAGGCGTGGTCTTTGAAGAATATGATCTGCCGGGCCTGAAAACCGAAAACGGAATTGTAAATTTTGACGGCTTTAAGTCCTCTTGGTTTAAGGATTCGGAAGGAAATATCCTGGCCATCGGACAAATGCCGAAATAAACATCACCGCGACCAATGGGCTTCAAGAAATTTTAGCCGCTATTGATATTTTTTTGATTTTGTGCTATAATTAATAAGTAAAGTTTATTTTCTTCCATCTGTCACTTTTCGAGGTGACTTTGAAACAAAAACAAAATTAAATAGAAGGACAGCGCAGATAGCCAAAATAGCTGTTTGCTTTGTAATAAAACATTGAATAATATTTTAGCCCGATGGATAACAGGGCTTTTTAAAACAAAGATCAACACGGTTTTGGGCGTGGTTTTGATTTCTGTTGCCGGTATAGGCGCGGTGACAATAATTGCCGATTCGAACACGGACCCACTGGGGCCCGTTGACAGTTCTAGTGTATTTGCCCAGAAGGCTCACGTCCCGGCTGGCCGGGTATTGGGCGCTGCGGTCCGGGTTGCCGCAAACAATCCGGTATGCAATCCCAGCGGCTGTTTTTATTATCAGCTCGCGGATGGAAGCGATCAGGGCATTTCTCAGATTCCAGTGCCTCAGAAGCAAATCATAGTCAGCCTGGATGATCAAGACCTGGTGTATTTGGAAGGGACGAAGGTCATTGGCGAATTTAAAATTTCCAGCGGCGTTGCCAGCATGCCTTCTCCGGTGGGAGAATTTTCGGTGCTCATAAAAAAACCTGTTGTTAATTATATCGGCGCTACTTATAGATTTCCAAACACCAAATGGAATCTGGAGTTCAAGGCGCACGCGGGCGGCAATTATTATATCCACGGAGCTTATTGGCACAATAATTTCGGCCATCCCATGAGTCATGGCTGCATCAACGTCTCTTACGCGAACATGGAAGGGCTATACAATTGGGCGGACGAGGGCACGAAAGTAACAATTCAAAATGATCCGGTGATCCCGTTTGCAGACGGCAGTTTAGTTCACGACATTTCCATGATTCCGGGCACATTTGACTATCGGTCCGTGTATATTATTGAGAACGGCGAAAAAAGGGCGTTCGCAAGCGCCGAAGAATTCAATGGTTTGGGATACAGCATTTCAAAAGCTTTGAAAGGAAATTTATCAAAATATCCGGCAGGAGAGCCTTTGGTCTCACTTAACTCAGCGCATCCTCAAGGAACGCTGGTCAAGGATGGGCCGGCGATATATAAAATCGCCAGCAACGGCAAACAACTATTTCCAAATGTAAAAGTGTTCAGTTCCTGGGGATCGCCTATTGACCGGGTGGTAGACGCCAATTCAGCGGATATGGCCCTGCCCGATCTGGCGGCAGTCAAATACCGGGACGGCACGTTGCTTGCGGCAGATTCGGGATTGATCTATATAATGGCGGATGGCAGTTTGAAGCAGTTTTCAACTGCCGGTAATTATGGCGCCAAATCATCCTCTCTGTTGACGATTTCTGACGAGGAAATATCGCAATACCTTCACTCCGCAATTTTAAATAATTTACTTTCGGATCAAAGAACTTGACAAACAGAAGGGTTTGGCCTACTATTAGTTAGGTCAATGAATATTTAGGGAGTCTAACTAAATATGCCCGACAGCCAGATTGATGAGATAATCAAGTTAATATTTGAAGCAAAAAAGCTGACCCAGGATTCAAAGAAGTTCTCGCAGAGGTATTCGCCCCTGCATCTTCGGACCCTGCTTTTTATCTCGGCAAATCCGAATACAGTAATGAAGGATATTGCCGATCTTTTCGGAATCGCGCCTCCTTCGGCCACTTCTCTGATCGAAGGAATGGTGAAATCAGGATTTATCGCTCGATCTGAAGACAAAACAGACCGCAGAAACGTCCGTCTGCATATCACCAGGTCCGGCTCTTTGCTTTTGCGCGCCGGCCTTGGACATTTTAAAAGAAAAATCCGAAAGGTCTTAAAAGAGCTGACGCGGCAGGAACAGGCCACGCTTATGCTAATTATAAAAAAACTTTCGAACAATTAAGAATTAAAATATTTTATGTCCAGATTTTTTACCAAGAAATATATTATTTGGGGTTTGGTGATCTTGGCCGTCGTATTCGCCGGTTACTTGGTGCTGCGAAAGAAACCCGTAGCCTACAAAGCAGCCTATACGGTTGCCGCCCAGGATGTGCGCCAAACCGTGATCTCCACCGGCACCGTGACCTCCCAGTCAAATTTAAGCCTGGCTTTTAAATCAAGCGGCATCCTTACCCGCCTGTATGTGAAAGTGGGAGATAAGGTCAGAGCCGGCCGGATCCTGGCACAGCTGGATGAAAAGGACGCTTCCGCTTCGATAGCCCAGGCCAACGCCCAAGTCCTGTCCGCTCAGGCAAATTTGGACAAGGTCTTAAACGGCGCCTCCGGAACTGATATTGATGTGGCTCAAGTGGCTTTGAATAATGCCAAAGCCAGTTTGGCCAATACTAAGACTCAACAGCAAACCTTGGTTAGCAACGCTTTATCGGCCATGCTTAATTCAGGGATTGCCGCTATTCCAGCAGTTGCCAATTTATCAACCGCCACGATCGCGGTCTCCGGAACCTACACCGGAACGCAGCAAGGGGCGGATACGATCACGGTTTCCGCGGTAGGCGGAGGATTCACTTACAATGTCACAGGCCTGGACACGGCGTCGGGTTTTATCAATCGCGGAGTAGCCATACCTATCGGCAGCCATGGGTTGAATATTAATTTCAGTTTGACCGGAAATTTTGCTTCCTCGGATACCTGGACCATATCAATTCCCAACATTCAGTCTACCAGCTATCTAAATAACTACAACGCGTATCAGGCAGCTTTGCAA
This sequence comes from Candidatus Doudnaibacteriota bacterium, assembly GCA_039931165.1. Lineage (GTDB taxonomy): Bacteria > Patescibacteriota > Doudnabacteria > UBA920 > O2-02-FULL-48-8 > JBDTSL01. The sequence continues at coordinate 12,256 of JBDTSL010000006.1, read as the reverse complement.
ACCCAGTCGCAAGCTGTATCTACAGCACAAGGCTCCGTAGATTCGGCACAGGCCGCGCTGGACCAGAAAAAGGCCGCAGCCAGGCCGGAGGACGTGGATGCCGCGAAAGCATCGTTAGCTCAGGCCAAAGCTTCGCTGCAGATCGCGCAGAATGCTTTTGCCAATAATATAATTTTGGCCCCGATCAGCGGACAGATCACCACTGTCAGCATAAAATTAGGAGAACAAGTAACTGCCCTCAAACCAGCCCTGGTCCTGCTTGACCAAAATTCCCTGCATGTGGAATCCAATATCCCCGAATCGTCGATCAGCCTGGTTGCGGCCGGGCAGGCGATCGATATGACTCTCGACGCCCTGGGCCCGGATAAGCATTTGCAAGGACAGATTTTGTCCATTGATCCGGCATCAATTGTCGTCTCGGGTGTGATCGAGTTCCGGGTCATCTCATCCCTGCCAACTGATCCTAGCATCAAACCGGGCATGACCGTGAATCTGAACATTATTATCGCCGATAAGCCGAATACCCTGGCCATACCGAATCGCCTGATCAATACGTCTGACCATAAAAGAACGGTCACTGTTCTGAAGCAGTCGAAACCCCAAGAAATTGAAATAACCACCGGATTGGCCGGCGATAATTACACCGAAGTCGTTTCCGGATTGTCTTCTGGAGATGTGCTGGTGACGGTGACACCTTAGATCTTGCCGGGTAGTGAAATTTGATATTTGTTTGGCGAAGCCAAACAAATATAACTAGCCGCAAGTCTGCGTTATAAGATAAATTAAAACAGTCAATTAATTTCGGGCAATAATCATTAAATCAAATTTCTACTACCCGGTATGCCATTGGTCAAACTGGAAAATTTGCGCAAAGTCTATAACAACGGCTCGGATAACCAAGTTATAGCTTTGAAAGACATCAACCTGACGATCGAGCCGGGCGAATTTGTAGCGATCATGGGCCCTTCAGGCTCCGGCAAATCCACACTGATGCATGTGATTGGGTTTTTGGACCGGCCGACCTCGGGAGGGTATTTTTTTGAAGACCAGGACGTTACGCGACTGACGGATAATGAATCGGCTGACATCAGGAACGAAAAAATCGGTTTTGTTTTCCAGTCATTCAACCTGCTGGCCCGGACAACGGCTTTGGATAACGTGATCTTGCCTATGCTTTATGCCAACAAACACACCGACGCTGAAATGAAAACCTTAGGACTGAAAATGCTGGAACAGGTGAATTTATCCGACAGAGCGAAACATCATTCGGCGGAATTGTCCGGCGGCCAGCAGCAGCGGGTGGCCATAGCCCGCGCGCTGATCAATGACCCGAAGGTAATTTTTGCGGATGAACCGACCGGCAACCTTGACTCCAAGTCATCGATTGAGATCATGGATTTATTCAAACAGCTGAACGATCAGGGCAGGACCCTGATCTTCGTCACGCACGAAGAAGACATCGCGGCTTACGCCCATCGCGTGATCAGGCTGAAAGACGGGGAAATTATCGAAGACAAGAGGGAGAAAAGGTAATTTATGATGCTGCAAACTATAAAAATGGCTTTCAAATCCCTGCTGCTGAACAAGACGCGGACTTTTTTGACCATGCTCGGCATAATCATCGGCATCGGTGCCGTTATAATTCTGATCTCAGCCGGCCAAGGAGCGCAATCGCTGATCCTGGATCAGGTCAAAGGCATCGGGTCCAATTTATTGTTTGTACTTCCCGGCGGCAGCGGCAAAAGCAAATTCGCGGCCCCGGCCGCCGCTTCCGGAACTATTGTCACCAGCCTGGTGGATAAGGATGTCAAATCCCTGCAAAATAAAGACTTGGCGCCGGATATAGAATTTGTCAGCCCCGAGGTTCGAGGGCAGTTCACGGTGTCGTTCGGCAACCAGGACCAGCAGGCCTCTGTGGCCGGCGAGGATGAAAATTTTTCAGAGGTCAGAAACGTCGGGCTGAGCGCGGGGAACTGGTATACGAAGTCGGAAGTGGACGGGTTTGCGCAGGTGGCGATCCTGGGATCAACCGTAAAAGATGATTTATTCGGCTTTCAGGACCCGATCGGCCAGATCATTAAGATCAAGGGACTGAGCTTCCGCGTCATAGGTGTGGCCGAATCCAAGGGCTTGGGAGTAGGCGGAGTGGATCAGGACAGCCAAGTGACCGTTCCGGTCACAACCGCCCAAAAAATCCTTTTGGGCATTGATTATTACAGCCTGTTGCAGATCCAGGTGGCAGATGAAAAGGCCATCCCTTTGGCGCAGGAACAGGTCATAAAGATCTTAAGAGATAATCACCACATCACAGACCCGAATAAGGATGATTTCACGATCAGGAATTTGAAGGACTCGGTGGCGCTGCTGGGTACGATCACTTCGGCGCTGACTTTATTTTTGGGCGCGATAGCCGGAATTTCCCTGATAGTCGGCGGCATCGGGATCATGAATATCATGCTGGTCTCGGTCACGGAACGGACCCGCGAGATCGGTTTGCGCAAGGCTATCGGCGCTAAGCGCAAGGATATTCTCCTGCAATTTCTTTTTGAAGCCATAACATTGACAATTATCGGCGGCATCATCGGCGTGATTTTGGGCTACCTCGGGGCATTTGGCATTGCCAAAGTCGGCAACTGGAGCCCGACCGTGCCGATTTACGCCATCGTTCTGGCTGTAGGAGTCTCCGGCATATTCGGCCTGGGTTTCGGCATTTATCCGGCCAATAAAGCGTCCAAGCTCAATCCGATCGAAGCGTTGAGATATGAGTAAAGTTTATTCCACTCGACTTTAAACAAGAACGATAGAAGCTCTTTTTTTCTTAGTTTCATTTTTTTGCTATTATATATCAAGTAATAATTAAATAAAATTTTATGCCAGAAGAACATGAGGGAGATCGCGAACATGAACGCGAGAGCAAGTCTGTCAGGGTTATTGAAGATTTTGAAGATCTGATCGCACATTCCAAAGAAATGATGGGTTCCGGGCAAACCGATGCTGAATCGGGCAGGGAAATTACCATGGAAGAAGAACAAGAGGAGATCGAAGAATTACAGGATGCCGTTAGTGAACTAAAAGCAGGCAAAACCCAAATGGCTTTGGATATTTTGCATTCCCAACTTATGCGAGCAGAAAAACATATTGACCAGCCGTTCTGGAACTGGCGCCCAGGTACTGCGCCGACAGACCCAACAGAAATTGAACAGGAAAAACGGCGCCTGCAAGATAGTGTCGCTAAGATTCAAGGATTAATTAGCGATTTGGAATTAAAATAGTTCCAATATTGAGATGTATTTTTTGAAAAAAAATCGCCAATCCGGCGGTTTTTTGGTATGATTAGGTTAATGAACAAATCGGCTTTGAATAAATTAGGCTTTCTAATTGCCATCCTTGTTTTGGCCGGGGTTGGTTATGTGTCTGTCGCGAAAAAAAATTTGAAAAATAAAATAGTCATTCAAGAAACCCCGCAAATAACACCTCAAGCAGCTCCCCCCGTTATTTTTCAGCCGGAAGGCCAGCTGCTGACCCAGGCGATCGACCCTGCTCGGTCCGCGGCTCAAACATCAAAACCAAAAGTTCCCGACAATCCGGCTACGGCCAGGGCCGGATTGCCCAAATATTCGTTCAGTAATCAGATTTGCAGCGGCAGCAGTACTGAATATTTGTGCCTGGCGGACTTTTATAAAAATTTGACAGGCAATTACGGAGCAAGCACGGCAATTGCCGATATGAAGCAGCGATTTAAAGTAAACGCGGATGTTGCTTCCAACTGTCATCCGCTTACGCATATCGTGGGCCGGACCGCGGCGGAGAGCTATAAGACCACGGCTGAAGCATTCCTGCTTGGCGACCCGTTTTGCTGGAGCGGGTATTACCACGGAATCATGGAAGGGATGGTGGCTAAAATCGGACTTCAAAATTTGCCGAACGAACTTAACTCAATTTGCGCCGATATCCCCGGCAAGGAATCTTATAATTTTAACTATTATAATTGCGTGCACGGCCTGGGTCACGGCATCATGGCCGAACTCAGTGACGAAGTTTTTGATTCGCTGAAGATGTGCGATAGTTTGACCGGCAACTGGGAACAGCAGTCCTGCTACGGCGGCGTATATATGCAAAACATCATTGACTCCACTAATGTCGCGGATACGAACAATGTCGTGAAATATTTGAAGCCCTCTGACCCGCTTTACCCGTGCACAGCCGTGGAGGATAAATATAAAGGCCAGTGTTACCTCGGCCAAACATCCTATGTACTGCAGGTCAACGGCTATAATTTTGCCAAAGCATTTGCGCTTTGTACCACTGTGGCCGAGCCGTTCCGCACTATCTGCAACCAAAGCATGGGGCGCGACGCGGCCAATCAAGCCAGCCATCAGGCGGATGCCACCAAACAAATCTGCTGGCTGGCTTCTGATCCCAACGACCGCAGCAACTGCGTCGTCGGCGCGGTCAAGGAAATTATTTCGTATTATCATTCGGAAACCCAGGCCCTGGATTTTTGCAATATCCTCGATGACGCCAATAAATCGACCTGCACGACCACGGCGGATGCGTATTATGAGCTGTTTTGAGTAATTTATTAAAAATATAATTAAACAAGGAAATTTATGAAAAAATTATTATTGGTTTTGTTTGCTGCCGGTGTATTGGTTGCCGGTCCGGTGTTTGCCCAGATGGGCATGATGGGTTCAGGGTCGAATACCGCCCAAATCGATAATGCGAAAATCGAAGCGGCTTTGCAGGATATTTACAAGTCGCAAAATGTGACAAGTACTACCCAGGTAAACTGCTCAAAAGTTACTGACGCTCAATTTGAAAAATTGGGCGATGCCTCGATGGGATACGGTATTACCGAACAACAGCATACCGCTATGGAAAATATGATGGGCGGAGAAGGATCCGCAACTCTAATGTCGGCGCACATAAACATGGGCAAAGCCTTTCTCGGCTGTTGGGCCGGTTACAATTCAGCTCCGGTTGCGATGGGAATGATGGGTAATTACGGTTCAGCAGGATTTTCTAATTCCGGGATGATGGGACGGGGGCATATGGGTTTTAAAGGTGATTTCGGCTGGGTTCATGGAATAACCATGATCCTTGTCTGGCTTTTGTTGGCGCTGGGAATTGCCGCTTTGGTAAAATGGCTGCGTAAACATTAGGATGGAACATCAGCATTCTTCAGACCATACTCATAGCAAACACGAAGGACATTCTCCCGAAATGTTCCGTGATAAGTTTTGGTGGAGTTTGATCCTGACTCTGCCGGTACTTTTGTATTCCAACTCGATCCAGAGCTGGCTGCATTTCAGCATGCCGACGTTCCCGGGCTCCAATTTGATCCCTCTGATATTCGGCTCTATTTTATTTTTTTATTCAGGTACTGTTTTTATCAAAGGCGCGATCGCTGAGATCCGGAACCGTCAGCCCGGAATGATGTTCCTGGTAACTGAGGCGATAATTGTCGCTTATGGGTATAGCTTGGTCACAACTCTGTTTATCGGAGGCGGTGAATTTTTCTGGGAGCTTTCTACTCTGATCACGATCATGATCTTCGGGCACTGGATGGAAATGCGCTCCGTGATGAATGCTCAGGGCGCTTTGAACGAATTGGCAAAGCTTTTGCCCGATGAGGCGGAATTGGCAGACGGAACAATTGTGCCTGTCTCCAAACTCAAGACTCAAGATGAAGTCCTGGTCAGGCCGGGAGCTAAAGTTCCGGCTGACGGGATTGTGGTTGAAGGGGAGTCAAACGTTAACGAATCAATGATCACCGGGGAATCAAAACCGGTTCATAAATCTGCCAGCACCCAGGTTATCGCCGGTACGATCAACGGCACCGGGTCATTAAAAATAAAAGTGAACCGGGTCGGGGAGCATTCTACTTTGGCGGGCATCATGAGGCTTGTGGCCGATGCCCAGGCATCCAAATCCAAAGCGCAAATTTTGGCGGATAAAGCAGCTTTTTATCTGACTATCATCGCGACTGTCTCGGGAATAATTACTTTAATAGCTTGGCTTTTTTTCGGCCGGGGGGCCGGATTTGCGTTTGAACGCGCGGTGACAGTTCTTGTGATCGCCTGTCCTCATGCTTTGGGACTGGCTATTCCTTTGGTCACCGCGATCTCCACCAGCCTTGCTGCCCGCAACGGGCTTCTGGTGCGGCAACGAATGGCTTTGGAATCCGCGAGAAATATTGACGTGGTTTTGTTTGATAAAACCGGAACTCTGACCCGCGGCGAACACGGAGTGGTAGACGTAATCCCTGTCCGCGGGAGTGAACAAGATTTGTTAAGAATTGCCGCTGCCGTGGAAATGAATTCCGAACATCCGATTGCACTTGCCATTGTAAAGAAAGCAAAAGAGTTGGGCATCAGTTTTCCGCCCGCTCAAAATTTTCAGGCTATGCCGGGGCTAGGAGTAAGGGCCGAGTTGGATGGAAAAAAATATTTTGTCGGGAGATCCGAAAGTAAAAATAATTCCGGCGGCAAAACCGAAATCGCAATTCTAGAAGACGATAAAATTATCGGCAAGATCACTGTCGCCGATCTGATCCGTATAGAATCAAAACAAGCGGTGGATCAATTGAAGCGCATGGGAATCCGAGTGGCGATGCTGACGGGTGATTCACAGGCAGTGGCGGATTATGTGGCTTCGCTACTGGGGATTGAGGAAGTGTTCGCACAAGTTTTGCCGGAGAATAAAGTTGATAAAGTAAAACAACTTCAAAAAGACGGAAGCAAAGTGGCGATGGTCGGCGATGGAGTAAATGACGCGCCGGCCCTTACTACAGCCGACATAGGAATTGCCATCGGAGCCGGTACGGATGTGGCCATTGAATCCGCTGGCATTATCCTGGCCAAAAGCGATCCTAGAGATGTTGTGAAAGTCATAAAATTGTCCAAAGCCACCTACTCTAAAATGCGGCAGAATTTGATTTGGGCTACCGGCTACAATGTCTTGGCTATTCCTCTGGCAGCCGGATTATTCGGAATAATTTTACCGGCCGCGATCGGCGCATTGCTGATGTCGGTAAGCACCATAGTTGTGGCTTTGAACGCGCAATTGTTGAGGAATCTGGATTTGAGTTAAAAAATAATTCAAAGATGAAATCAAATTTTTTTGATAAAATTTTTAAAATTTTGCCGTTGGCGGTCCTTGCCATTTTTCTTTTAGCCGGGTACTTATATTTAACCGGCAGCGCCGCTTTCGCGGTTGATTTATTGAAATGGTTTTTATTGCTGGGCTTGCTGCCTTTGGTCATCAGGATAATCCGGGATTTGCTTAACGGTTCGTTTGGGATCGATATCATCGCTATTGTGGCGATTGCCGGAGCCTGGCTTTTGGCTGAATATTGGGCCGGGCTGGTGATTCTGCTGATGCTGTCCAGCGGAGAGGCTTTGGAAGATTATGCCCGCGGCCGGGCAAGAGCGGCTTTGGATGCTTTATTAGCCCTTGCTCCGCGAATCGCTCACATAAAGAAGAATAATGAAGTGATAGATGTGCCGGTAGAGCAAATAAAGCCGGAAGATCTGGTTGTGATCAAGCCCGGAGAAACAATACCTGTAGACGGATTGGTCATCGAAGGCGTTTCCGAAGTGGATGAATCGGCCATCACCGGAGAGCCGGTTCCGGTGAAGAAAACCCGGTCGAGCATGGTCTTAAGCGGCAGTATCAATAAAAATCAGGTCTTGGAGATCAAGGCTCTGAAATCGAGCGCGGATAGTAAGTATCAGGAGATCGTCCGTCTGGTCCGCGAGGCAGAACGCGAGAAAGCTCCTCTGGTCAGGCTGGCCGACCGATACAGCATCTGGTTTACTTTGGTAACATTATTTTTGTCTGGTCTTGCCTGGTGGTGGGGAGATGCTTTGCGCGCCTTGTCAGTGCTGGTGGTGGCCACGCCCTGTCCTCTGATTCTTGCGACTCCCATAGCTATGGTCTCGGCCATGAACCGAGCATCTTCACGAGGCATAATCATAAAAAACAGCGCCGCGCTCGAGCGCCTTGCTGACGCGAAAATTTTTGTTTTTGATAAGACCGGGACCTTGACTATCGGTACGCCGCAAGTGCGCTTGGTCGAAAGTTTCGCTGGAAGGACTGTGCCCGAGGTTTTAGGCCTGTCCGCGTCCTTGGACCAATTATCCGTCCACGTTCTGGCCAAGGCATTGGTTGAGTACGCGCAACACAAGGGCATGAAATTGGATTATCCTGAGAAATTCAAGGAATTTTTCGGCGACGGAACCACGGGTGTCCTGGGTCAGAAGACGTATTTTCTGGGCAAACTGTCTTTTATAAAAAATCAAGGAATTCCGATAGAGAAGAATATGTCGGATGAACACGAAAAATTGCAGCAAACTGGCGAAATCGCTGTTTATCTTTCCGACGGCGAACATGTGCTCGGAAGAATTCATTTCCAGGACCAAGCCAGACCTCAAGTGAAGGATTTTTTTAGGAATTTATTAAAGCAGGGCATTGTCCGGATCATAATGCTTACCGGGGATCGGAATTCTGCGGCCGCGCAGATTGCCGAGAAATTGAATATCAAAGAATTCCGCGCGGAACTTCTGCCGGAAGACAAAGTGGCCGAAATTAAAGAATTGATGAAGTCGAAACAAACCTTGGTCATGGTCGGCGACGGGGTCAATGACGCTCCGGCCCTGGCCACGGCAGATGTCGGCATCGCGCTGGGGGCGCATGGCAGCAGCGCTGCCTCCGAAGCCGGAGACGTGGTGGTTACTATAGATAATTTGGAGCGGGTGGGCGAGGCGCTGGAGATCTCCAGGCGGGGTTTGGCAATTGCCAAACAAAGCATTTTTGTGGGAATTTCGCTGAGTCTGGTGCTGATGGTGATCGCGCTGTTCGGTTACATCAAGCCCATCGAAGGCGCCTTGTTGCAGGAGGTCATCGATGTGGTGGTGATCTTTAACGCACTCAGGGTCAATCGCATAAAGCTGACACAGACAGTAGTTTGAAACCGTTAGCTATTATTAAAAGTTTCGTTAACAGTAAATTATGACTGAATTAAATAACGAACGAGAACGAGCGGCGCAGATTTCCAATTACCGCCAGGAAACAAGCAGGAATATCGAAAGCCTGCTGCATTCCGGCGCTCCGCTCGAACAGGTTGCCGCTATTTTGGGAGCGGAGAAATTTTTACAACATGAAGCGGCCGGAAGACGAGGGCCAGTTTTGCATTTTGACGTGGGCGGATATATGAATGAACAAATTGAGCACGGGACCTTTCTGCGCATGCCCGATTCGTTTATTGAAATGGATAGCGTTATTTTGCCTCCGGATGAAAGAGGAAGTTTGGTTAAGGGCAGTGAGGTGGGCATGAGAGAAACCTCGCCAGTACCGCGGAGCCGTTATTTGGTAGAAGCGCTCTCGGAACAAGGCTTGCATTATAACATGGCCAGCGGAACTCCAAGCCAAGAAAGCATGCGTAAATCCGATTATTTGATGTTCTATTTGCCTGATGCAAAAAAATTGATTTTGGTAAATGATGAGGCTAGCCAGGCGACATTTGTAGTTCATGATATCGAATCTAAGATGGAAGATTGGCAAAAAGTTTATTCTTTAACTAAAAGCCAATTAAAAGATTCGCAGGAATACCGAATCGATACAGTTATGTATCTAGGCGATCCGGATAAATGGAAACAAAAAATTACTGAATTGATTTTAAATGTCGAACAGCCTGAAAAGAAGTATTCGGAATATGAAAAAGCTCCAGAAGACTGGAAGACCAACCGCGCTTTGGTTGACGAGCTCGGTCGGAGTTTTGAAAAAGTAAAAAATTTGGCGGAACCTTTTCGAATAGAACATCCCGATTGGTTTAAAATATACCTTAATAAAATTGGACAGCCAAATGAACATTATAGCCCGGAGTTTGTAGAAGCAATTCGTGAATCATCAAAAAAAATAACCCATCCGCCCGAGCGTGAAGGATGGCAAGTTATCTCGTCGATTGCTCAGGAATTAAGTGTGCCTGAAAAAAAAGTTTGGCACAAAAGAGTTCAGCGCATCGCTCAAAAATTCCGTTCAACTCACCCTGAGTGGTTTAGAATCTTTTTAGATAAAGCCGAAAAGCCCATGGAACACTATCGTAGGGAGCTGGTTGAAAAAATCAAAGAAGAGCTGGATAGAGGAGAGAAGACTTAACGGCGTTTTTTTCAAATTTGCCCAATAAAATAATCAGTTAACCTAGTTTTTTTACAGAATAATTTTTATATCGTACTAAGGTCTATGATTTCGTCAATTCGGATCTGGGACACGAAGTCGGGGATATGAGAGACCAAGATCATCGCCCCTTTGTATTCATCCAGTGCCTGAGCGATCACAGGCAGATGGCGGAAATTTATATGATTGGTCGGTTCGTCTAATATCAGCAGGCCCGGCCTCATAAGCCCCAGTCTGCAAAAAGAAAGCAAGCCTTTTTGGCCTTCGGATAAAGCCTGAATTTTACTGCCAAGCAGTTTTCCATCCAGTAGAAAACCCGCTGCTGACGCGCGTAAAGTATGTTCGTCAAATTTTTTCATAGCTTCTTTCAGCGCGTCGAAAGCCGTCTGTTCAAAGTCGAGGTTGCTGAAATTTTGCTTATAATATCCCACGATTACGTCCTTGGCTATACTGGATCCACCGGCGCCGGGTTTGGCCAGAGTTTCCAGCAGGGTGGTTTTGCCGATCCCGTTTGGCCCCGAAATCAACAGGTGGTGATTTTTTCGCACTGTGATATCGGTTTCTTTTTTGACCATTCGGTGGTTTTTTATGGCAGTAATAAAATCAAGATGCAGAATTTTACCGTCGAAATGGATATCGAATTCTTGCGAGGGAATCGTAAATGGCCGGATGATTTTGTCTTCCTGGCGGACACTGACAACATTTTCTTCAGCCTCTTCGGCCGCTTGACGCATTCGTTTGGCCACACCCCGAAGCTTGCCTCCTTTATGCGCGAACACTTCGGCTTGAGTCCGTTTTTCTTTGATCTGCATTTGCATGCGGGCGTTCTGGAGATTTTCCCGCTCGATCCTATTTTTTATCTCTTCGACCGCGTCGCCGTAGTTGCCCGTGTACTGCTCGATTTTGTGGGTAAAGTTATCAAGGTATAAAACGCCGTCGGAGAAAGCATTTAAAAAATCGGCGTCATGAGAGATAACTATGCAGGTTTTTTCATACGCCATGAGAAATCCCGTAAGATGCTCAATTCCCTGCTGGTCAAGGTTGTTGGTAGGCTCATCCAGCAATAAAATATCCGGATTTTGGATGAGAGCGTGAGCCAAAAGCAAGCGGGCCTGCTGTCCGCCAGATAATTCTTTGACTGTCCGGTCGAGAGGCAGCCGCAGATTTACTATTTCGAAAACTTCGTTTATAAGTTTATCCAGATTATATTTTATTTCGCTGAAAGCAGTGGCAAAGTATTCCCGTATGGTAAAGGATTGCATCTTCACCGGCATGACCTGGCGGGCGATAGCGATGCTCGCGTCCTTCGGGGTTATATGGATACTGCCGCTGTTTGGTTTCAGTTCCCGGGTGATCAGTTTAAACAGGGAACTTTTGCCGGCGCCGTTTTGACCCATGAGCGTGATCCTGCTTCCTTGGCGCACGCTGAAACTAGCTTCGTCGAGCAGAGGTTTTTTATGCTCAAATTCAAAACTAACATCAGAGAATCTTAAAATTACATTGTCATTTGCCACAGGAATCTTTCAAAGTCAAAAAAATGTTCGAATTATTTATTTAGATTATCTATATCGGCCTGGTATTTATTGGCGGTTGCAACTACATTGTCGCCGTAAAATCTGTACTTGGTATTGGTCCCTCCGGAAAAATACCGCATTGCCGCGGCCCATTCGCCGGTTACACTGCCGGCTCCGCCGGCTTTTAATTTTATGGCGGAAGCGAGGAAAGCATCTCTAATATCCCACGGATTCGACATTTTTCCGGTGAGAGCGGTAACTTTATCCTTATATCCCATCCAAGTTGACGGAATAAATTGCGCCGGGCCCATAGCCCCGCCCCAGCCCAGTTGGCTGCCGTTTTTGTTTTTCTGGGGACAGGAAACCGGAGTCGTGTTCGGGTCCATGCCCAGATCTTGCGTGATCTGGATAAAAGGCGGAATGTCGCGGTCTGGTTTCATAACGACTTTGTAGCTTTTTTCAGGCGGGTCGCCGGGCCTGTTGCAGGTGCCGACGTTTTTGCCAAGGTTGGATTCCTGTGTCAGTATAGCCAGCAAAAAAGCGGCGCGGACGCCTGTTTGGCCTGA
>JBDTSL010000005.1:0-58830 GCA_039931165.1 Candidatus Doudnaibacteriota bacterium | reverse complement strand
CCTGATCCTTTCAATCTGATTGCTGAAATAAAATCTTTCAAAAGGCAGTTCATAATAAAGAGGATCAACGTTGGTGATGCCCAAAATTCGTCCGACTATACTGCCGGCAGCAGAGCCTCTGGTATTGGTGATAGCTCCGAGCTTGTGCGCGCCTTCAACCACATCCGCTACCATCAGGATGTAAGTATCAAACCCGGTTTTGATGATGATATTCAGTTCATAATCAATGCGTTCTTGTATCTCAGGCGGAATCTGGCCGTTTTTACCGTAAAGCGGCAGGGCTTTTTCATATGTCAGCTCACGAAGGTATTCGGCGATAGTTTTCCCGGCCGGCACTTCCACTTTTGGAAAGTATCGCTGCCCGGTCAGGATCTTCAGATCGCACCTGCTTGCGACCTCGGCGGTATTGCTGACCGATTCCGGAATATCTTGAAACCTTTCAAGCATTTCGTCTCCGGTTTTGAGCGACAAATCGTAACCTCGCATATCCATTCGGTTGCTGTCGGAAGTTATGCGGGCAGTGCCGATGCAGAGCAAAACATCCTGGGCTTCCGCGTCATTGGGATAAATATAATGGCAGTCGGCAGTGGCCACGATTTTTAGATTATTTGCTCTAGCTAAGGCGATGAGTTTTTGGCTAAGTTTCTGTTCAGCGGCATCTTGGACTCGGCCCGCCTTCGCCAAGGCTTCGGCGGGTAAACTATTGCGCTGGATCTCTATATAAAAATTTTCCGCCCCAAAAATATCCAGATATTTTTTCAGTACTTCTTTTATTTCCGCGTCGGATTTATTCATGACCGCGCGCGCCAGCTCGCCGCGCTGGCAGCCGGAAAGCGCGATCAGTCCGGAGCTGTGCTGTCTCAGAACATTAAGATCGATGCGTGGTTTGTAATAGTAGCCGTCGATGTGGGCGATGGTCGTAAGCTTGAGAAGATTTTTGTATCCTTTATCATTGGCCGCAAGCAGAGTCAAATGAAAATAATCAGAATCGACCTTGCCGCTTTTATCAGCAAGGCTTCTGGGCGCTATGTATGCTTCCACTCCGATGATCGGTTTGATCCCGGCTTCCAGGCAGGAGTTGTAAAATTCAATCGCGCCGTACATTACACCGTGGTCAGTCAGCGCCAGGCTTTCCATACCCATCTGTTTTGCCCGCGCCACTAATTCGCTTATTTTTGATAAGCCGTCAAGCAGGGAATAGTGCGAATGGACGTGGAGATGAGTGAATTTAGACATATGTTGGCATTATAACCAAGCCTTGACGAAGGGGCAATTTTGGGTTAAACTTGAGTGTCCAAAGATTTGGTTTTATTGGATTCAAGGAGGATGAAATGGCGCTGGTCGTGAAGCAATCGGGAGAAAAACATTTCACGCGAGACTTTGGCGGCGGCACGATTTCAGATCGTGTTATAGTGAGTGCTTTAGATGGGTGTCCTTGCGAAGTCCGTATTTTTAAACCAAAAGCCGGTTTCTGTCCTGGCGAGAACGTGATTCACACAAGAAATGAGCTCGTCGTTGTGTTGAGCGGGAAAATCCAGGTGAGCCGTGGAGACATGACACATGTCCTGGGTTCTGGGGGGAAGTACTTTGTCGATGCGGGTACTCCTACGACATTCATAGCATTGGAAGATAGCGAATTGCTACTCGATTTTCATGGGTCGTTGCCTGAAGGTGAGTAGCCGGAGTCTGCACACGCGGACTCCGGCTTTTTTATTTTACTGAGAAAAGTGGTATAATTTAGATACTTTTAACCTTCACTTGAAACCAACCTCTCTGCCTCTCCCGCCTTATATTGAATGCAGGTGTGGGCGGTCGGGGCAACTCTCCTGGAAGGAGAGACTAATAGGAAAGTTACTATGCAAAACGAACGGCTGCAGGAAGTGTTCATATATATCGGAGACAAAGTAGCGCCTGTGAACAAAAAGTGGTGGTACGCTCTGGGTATTTTTCTGGTTGTTCTGATACCATTTTATTATTTGGCTAAGTTCGGTTTCGTCAGTCTGATTACCGCCAGATACCAGGCCCCGCAGATCGTTTATACGGCAGCGGTAAAACTGCCGCTGCAGATTATCGATAAGAAAATTTTTACTTTGTCTCCAAATGTATATGCAGGCTATGTAAGAATAAAAAATATCAATCTTGAATGGGGAGTGCCCAGCCTGGAATATACCGTTGAGTTCAAAACTTTGGGCGGAACGAGCATAACGAAAGTCAACGGCTCGACTTTTATACTGCCATCGTCCGAAAAGTTGATCGTCTTTAGCAGATTTACTTCCCAAACCAAGCCGGATGAGATCGCGGTAGCGTTGGCCGATACCCACTTTATCCATAAGCCCGATGTTGCGGTCAATCTTGAACTGGAACGGACGGATTTACAAATTAATCCCGATAGTCTGGTAATTGCCGCAGGGCTAAAAAATCTCATGGCGTTGACCGTGAAAGAAATTGACCTGCCGGTCACGGTTTTCAATGCCAAAAATGAGATCGTGGCAGTGAATTTTACCTCTATCAATGATGTTTTGTCAGGGGAGACCCGGACTTTTCAGTACCTGTGGCCGGTAGCCGTGCCGGACGCTGTCCGCGCCGAGATCAATCCCCAGATAAATATTTTTGACCGGAACATATTTTCTACTCCTGCCGGAGCCACACCTTTCAACAGCTCGACACAACCAGTGCCATGAGGAATTGGCTTGCCAACTTCCGTTATTTTGACCTGTATATTTTCGGCAGCAGCACCCTGCTGCTGATTTTAGGTTTGCTCATGATCTATTCCACCACGCTGGCGAGCCCTACCAATCTTTTGAGCCGGCAGTTGATCTATGCCGTATTGGGTTTCGCGATCCTGTTTCTGCTGGCGTTTTTTGACTACAGAAAACTGAAAAAGACCACTGGCGTGCTTTATATTTTAATTATTTTAAGCCTGCTGCTGGTCTGGTTTTTGGGACATAATGTCCGCGGCTCCTCGCGCTGGATCGATCTCGGGATTTTCCGCATCCAGCCGGCCGAGTTCGCCAAGCTGGTCATGGTCCTGATCACCGCCAAATTCCTTGATCAGAGCGGTGAAAAATTGAAAGACATACGATATGTGATTTTATCGCTGATCTATGTTGTCATTCCTGCGGTATTGGTTTTGATCGAGCCTGATCTGGGAAGCGCCTTGGTTATTTTTTTTACATGGCTTGCCATGCTTTTATTTTCAAAAATGAACAAGAAGCATGTGGCGTTCCTGCTTTTGGCCGTGGTTTTGGTTTCTTCATTCGGCTGGTTTTTTGTGCTGCGGGATTTTCAGAAAAGCCGTATCTATACTTTTTTGGATCCCGGGCTTGATCCGCAGGGCAGGGGTTATAATGTTTTGCAATCGATCATTGCCGTCGGCTCCGGCTCCTTCACAGGCAGGGGAGTTGGCCGCGGCCTGCAGTCCCAGCTGAAATTTCTGCCCGAACGCCAGACGGATTTTATTTTCGCGTCCACTGCCGAAGAGCTGGGTTTGTTCGGCAGTCTGTTTATCCTGGGAATGTTCGGCATTTTGCTGTTTCGCCTCATCCGCGCCATGCAGTACGCAAGGGACAATTTCGGCATGTACCTGACTCTCGGGATCTTTTTTATGCTGCTGACGCAGATCCTGATCAATGTCGGAATGAATATCGGCCTGCTTCCGGTCACGGGCATTCCATTGCCGCTTTTGAGTTATGGCGGATCGTCGCTGATCACGACCATGGCGGCGCTTGGTTTGGCGCAAAGCGTCGTGGCGCGCCAAAAAGCCCTCAAATTCGACGCCTAGGTTGACTGCTGGTTTGGGAGTGTTAGAATTAGGATGTGGATAGGAAAGATTTTAATTTACCAAAGATGCCTAAATTTGATTTTAACAAGATCGTCCAGTGGCTGGCTTATATATTGAAATGCCCGGTTTGCGGGCATCGCTATACCCCCGAACAGACGAAGATCATCGATACCGGGGACGAAAAGCCGCTCAGCGGCCATTCGCTTCTGGTGCATACCGACTGCGACAAGTGCAAAAGTTCCGTGGTGTTTAGTATCGCCATCGACGGGCCTGAGATCTTCTCAATCGGCATGGTTACCGACCTGACCAGCCAGGATACCTCCAAATTTAAAAACGCCAAGCCGATCACGACGGATGAGGTTTTGGCTATTCATGAATCGCTTCGGGGTTTTGACGGGGATTTCCGCACGGCTTTGAAATAGGTTTCGACACCTTTTTAAAAAGGTAATGCCAAATTCTGGCATTTTTTGTTGTTGACGCAATGGTTAAATAATGTTATTCTGTGTCAGCAAAATAAGATTATAGATTAAAGATGTCAGATATCGCAATTCAAGCCACGAAACGTGAAGTTTTGGGCAAACGGGTTAAAGGATTACGGAATGCAGGAAAACTGCCGGGAGTTTTATATGGCCATGACGTAAAGACCCAGGAGATCGAGATGTCTGACAAAGACTTCCAGAAAGCATTCAAACAGGCAGGCGAGAGCACGCTGATCAATTTGCTGATTGAGGGGAAAACCCACCCGGTTCTGGTCCAGGAAGCCCAGCGCCACTATCTGAACGACCAGGTCATTCATGTGGATTTTTACGCGGTGAACATGAAGGAAAAATTGAAAGTGCGTGTGCCGATCCATTTCTTGGGTGAAGCGCCGGCTGTGAAAGCCTTGGGCGGAACTCTGGTCAAGAACCTTTCCGAGATCGAGGTCGAATGTTTGCCGGGCGACATCCCGCAGCATTTTGAAATAGATATTTCCGCTCTGAATACTTTTGAAGATGTGATTCGCGTGGCAAACCTCAGTGCCGGCGATAAAGTCACGGTCTTGGATCCAAAAGACGAGGTGATCGTCACCGTGGCGCCCCCTAGAACCGAAGAAGAAATGAAGTCATTGCAGGAAGCGGTTGTGGAAGACGTGACCAAAGTTGAGGGCGTGATCAAGCCGGAAGCCGCTGCTGAAGGAGCTGTTGTGGAAGGCGAAAAGAAAGCTGGCCCTGAAAAAGCCGAGAAGAAAGAAGATAAGAAATAGCCTAAGTTTGGGATTTGAGCATGGCGTACCGGTCAAATTTGGATAAATCCTTATAAATTTTGGTTTCAAAAGCTGGGAGCAATCTTGCTGCCAGTTTTTTTATTTGTTTGCCCTGGTCATGGCCGATTTCGAGAAAGAGGGTAGAAGGTTGAGGGGAGAGGGTGGAGACTTGGGTAAAGAGGTCTTCGTAAAGCGCTAAGCCTTTTTTCTTTGCGATCAAAGCGGTTTTAGGCTCAAATTTTGTGCTTGAGTCGGTTTCTTTTTCCAAATATGGCAGATTGGCAATTATTACGTCGAAGCTCTGATCTTTCCAACCTTTTAAAATGTCCGACTGTTTGAACAGAATAGATGTTTTGTGGAGTTTGGCGTTTTTTTTAGCGACTTTAAGTGCGGCTTTTGAAGTGTCTGATGCGAAATATAGATTTACCATCGCGAGCGGCCGGAGGCCGCGTGGCGATCTTGGATTAGATTGCTTCGTCGCTTCGCTCCTCGCAATGGTATTAGATTCCAGATTTCTTGCGAGCGAGATAATAATATTCCCCGAGCCGGTGCCTATATCCAAAATTTTCAGATTCTTTTTATTCTTTAAAGTTTTTATTGCCAATTCGACCAGCTCTTCAGTTTCCGGGCGGGGAATGAGGACATTTTTGTCCACAAAGAATTTGCGCCCGTAAAATTCTTTTTGGTTAGTGATATATGGAACTGGCCAGCCGGATTGCCTGCGGGCAACCAGGGTCGAAAATTGCTTTTCGGTTTTCGGCGAAATTTGATCGTTTGGATTGGCAAGCAAATATGTTTTGGGCTTATCAAGCACATGCGACAAAAGCACTTCCGCGTCTAAATTCGGGGAAGTGCTTTTTGGCAGTTTTTTTTCTGCCTTGTTCAATAGTTCTCGGATGGTCATTTGGCGATTTCTTCAAGCTGGCGCTTCTGATCTTCGGCGATCATAGCGTCCGTGATCTGGCCGAGGCCGCCGTCCATGATCGTTTGGATCTGGCTGAAATTTTGGTTAATGCGGTGGTCGGTGATGCGGTCCTGAGGAAAGTTATAGGTCCGGATCTTTTCAGATCTGTCGCCGGTGCCGATCTGCGATTTCCGCTTGTCGCTTAATTCTTTGCGTTTGCGTTCTTCTTCCAAGGCCAAAACCCGGGCTCTCAGGACATCCATGGCTTTTTCACGGTTCTGGGCCTGAGAGCGTTCATCCTGCATCACGACCATGATGCCTGTCGGAAGATGGGTCATTCTTACCGCGGAATAAGTTGTGTTGACCGACTGCCCGCCATGACCCGAGGCGGTAGTCGCTTCCATTTTTATATCCTTAGGATCGATCTTAAAATCAGCCTCTTCTATTTCTGGCATGACGGCCACGGTCGCGGTAGAGGTATGCACTCGGCCGGACTTTTCTGTTTCCGGAACTCTCTGCACGCGATGGACTCCGGATTCGTATTTCAATTTAGAGTATGCCTTGCGGCCGAGTATCTCGAAAATAATTTCCTTGAATCCGCCAATTGATGTCTTGCTCGAACTGAGGACCGCAACTTTGTATTTGAGCTTCTCGGCATACTTTGAATACATACGAAAAAGCTCGGCGGCAAACAATCCGGCTTCATCGCCGCCGGCGCCGGCCCTGATCTCGACGATGATATTTTTTTCGTCATATGGATCTCTGGGCAGCATTGCGACCCGAAGTTCCTCTGTCAGTTTATCGCGCTCTGCCTGCAAAGCAGGTAACTCCGCGGCTGCCATGTCAGCCAGTTCCGATTTATCGGCTATCATTTTTTCGTGTTCGGCGATCTGGGTCTTGGTCGTTCCCAAATGGTTGATTTTTTCCACCATAGGCAAAAGCTCGGATTGTTTTTTCCCTAAAGTAGCCAACTTCTTGGGGTCAGTGGTTTTGGAAAGTAAATCCTGGATCTGGTCGTATTCTTTTTTTATGTGGTTATATTGAAGTTCCATAGTTTTAATTCGAAACAAAAATACGCCTAAGATAATTATATCTTTATGGCGTGTTTTTGGGTAGCTAGGCTGCGGCTAATTTTTTGGTGATCTTTTTCGATTTAAGCTCCACCGATTTCGCTCCGCGTTTTTTGAACTTATCGATAGTGCCTGCCACATCGAGCAGATTTTGTTTGCCGGTATAGAACGGATGGCAATTCGAGCAAATTTCAACATGGAGTTCCTTTTTGGTGGAACCCGTGATAAAAGTATTGCCGCAGGCGCAGACGACCTTGGCATCGGTAAAATAAGTTGGGTGGATATCTTTTTTCATAGCCAAAAAATTGTAGCATGGATTCACAGATAAATCAAGAGGCAGCTTGCTTGAATCTTGCCTGAATCACAAGATTATGTTAGAATCTTTTGGTAATTAATCATACATGTTCTCTGATGTGTTTGGGGCCTGTTTTAAGGAATCAAGACAATGAATCCTTAAGATCCCAAAGCAGACGACGGGAACAGAAGTATAAAGGATACAATATTTTATGAAAACCATCAGTCTGATGGAAATGCTGAAGGCTGGGGTCCATTTCGGGCACAAAACCTCTTTGTGGAATCCGAAAATGGCGCCTTATATTTACACCCAGCGCAACAACATCCATGTTTTGAATCTGGAAAAAACCAGGACCAAGCTTACCGAGGCTCTGAACTTTGCCAGAGAAGTCGCAAGCAAGGGCGGTATTATTTTATTTGTGGGCACGAAGAGGCAAGCGAAAGATGAAGTGCGCAAAGCGGCCGAATCCTGCGATATGCCGTATGTCGTGACACGCTGGCTGGGCGGAACGTTCACGAATTTCCGAACGATCCAGCGCACGATCAAGAAAATGGAGAAGTACGAGAAAATGATCGCGGACGGCGACATCAAGAAGTATACCAAGAAAGAACAGCTGATGATCGCGCGGGAAGTGGAAAAAATGAAAACATTTTTTTCGGGGATCAAAGACATGAAAAAATTGCCGGAAGCGATCTTTGTGCTTGATACGAAGTATGACCATATCCCGGTCGAAGAAGCCAGACAATCAAAAGTCAAGATCATCGGCCTGGTCGATACCAATTCCGATCCGACAAAGATAGATTATATAATCCCGTCGAACGATGATGCGGTTAAGGTTATTTCGTTAATGGCGGCGGCAGTGGCTGAAGCCGTCAGCGAAGGCCGGGCCAATATGGCCAGCGCAATCGTGACCGCGACCGAAGGAGCAGCGGTAGCTAAGTAAGTAAAAAGTTAAAAGTAAAAGTAAAATTTATGAAGATCACATCAGAGGATATCAAAAAATTACGGGATGACACCGGGGCGGGCATGTTGGATGCAAAAAAAGCTCTGGAAGAATCGGCAACATTTCACGATGCCGTGGTTTTTTTGCGCAAAAAGGGACATGCCAAACTGGCAAAAAAAGCCGACCGCGCCGCGAAAGAAGGCCTGATCACTTCCTATATCCACGCCGGTGGAAAGATAGGAGTAATACTTGAGCTCAATTGCGAAACCGATTTTGTGGCCCGCAATGAAGAGTTCAAGGAACTTGCTGCCGAAATAGCCCTGCATATCGCTGCCGCGTCGCCTTTGTATGTATCGAGGACCGATGTCCCTGAAAACGCCATTGATAACGAAAAACAGGTTTATCAGGAGCAGATAAAAGACAAGCCTGATGCGATGAAGGAACAGATATTATCCGGAAAACTCGAAAAATTTTACGAACAGACGGTGCTCTTAGACCAGCCTTATGTGCGGGAACCCGAGAAGAAGATCAAAGATCTGGTGGCGGAAAAAGTCAATAAGCTCGGCGAGAACATTCAGGTGCGAAGATTCGTCCGGTTTGTTTTGGGTGTGGAATAATCGGCTATTTTATGATTCTTTTCGCGACAATACTTTTTATTCTGTCATTTTTGGTCCTTGCTGGCATGTTTTTGGTCAAGCTCGGACAGGTTCAGCAACGGCCTTCGATCAAGGTTAAACTCGCTGGGGTTAATCCGCATTATTACGAAACCCTTTGGCCTTACTTCAGGCAGAAATTGGGATTTGTGGCAAACAGGCTTTGGCGGTTTATTCTGGAGGCGAAAGATTTGACGCCAGTCGCGACCAAAACACTTTACACGGGAGTCGAGAAGGCGAAAAACGTTTTTCGCATCCGGATCAGATCTTCTGCATCCGAGCCTCAGTGGCTGCCCGAAGCCGCTGACCTGGGCAATAAGCCGGTCGTTCAGAACCCCGAGGACATGTATTTGGAGGCAATCCGGAAAAATCCAGTTGACTTGCAGTCTTACGAGGCTTTGGGCCGGCTATATCTTCAGAATAAAAATTTTTCCGATGCCGCTGAAATTTACGAATACCTGACCAGGCTTGATGCCGGCAGGGATATTTATTTCAGCAATCTCGGTCTGAGTTATTATTCGCTAGGCGAATACCAAAAAGCTGCGCTTTCTTATGAAAGAGCCCTGAACATAAACAGCAAGATCGCGACGAGGTGGATCAACCTGGCGCTTTGTTTTGAAGCACTGGATGAGTTTAATAAAGCAGTGAAGGCGATCACATCAGCCCTTGCGTTGGATAAGCTGAACATCAATTATCTGTCACTCCTGGCCGACGCGTATGTCCGACTGGATAACAATGTCCGGGCTGAGGAAGTTTTTGAACAGATTCTGGCCAAGGACCCGACGAATAAGCCGGCACGCGTGAAGTTGATGAAACTAAAGATTTAGAAAATAGTAAGTGGAATAAAAAAACCTTCATCAGAAGATGAAGGTTTTTTTCTGGTGGGCAGGATAGGATTCTCGATTCGCGCTGATGCGCTCATGTACGGGGCAGCGCTGAAAGCTGCGAGCGCTCGCTTTCATCGGCGCTCGACTTCGGCTGATGCCTCGTCTCGCTGCTGCCCGTTCGAATCCTATCCTAAAGAAAAAAACCTTTGGCAAAAAGCCAAAAGTTTTTTTCTGGTGGGCAGGATAGGATTCGAACCTATGAAGGCGCAAGGCCAGCTGATTTACAGTCAGCCGCGTTTGACCACTTCGCTACCTGCCCTCTCGTCGCAACTGCGAAACCTTCGCGTCCTTTCGTCAATTCAAGGCCGCTACGGTTTCTGCGTTGCTCCTCTCAAAATCAAATGCTTGCCTAACCCTCCGCGGCATTTGATTTTGTACTTACTGAAACCTTACTGGAGCCCCCGGGTAGAATCGAACTACCGCCTACAGTTTACAAAACTGTTGTTCTACCACTGAACTAAGGGGGCATACCGCAAATTTTATCAGAAATGGACTGATTTTTCAACCTTTTTGGAATTTTACTTTTATTTGCTATTTATGATATAATGAACGTGCAATTATTCTATACAAGAAACCAAAGCCATATGGACGAGAAAAAGACCAAGATTTTGGTGGTTGAAGACGAAGAAATACTGCTTACAGCGCTTTCCGAGGAGTTAAGCCAGGAAGGATTTGAGGTCGTAGGCGCCAAAGACGGGGTCGAGGGTGTGGAAAAGGCCGCTTCAGAAAAACCCGACCTGATCCTGCTTGATCTGGTCATGCCTAAGCTGGACGGCATCGGGGCGCTTAAACAAATGAAGGCAAATCCCGCGATACAGGATATTCCAGTGGTCATCCTGACCAATCTTTCCGACTACGACAAGGTTTCGGATGCCCTGTCGTTGGGAGCCATGGATTATTTGGTAAAAGCGAATTACAATCTGGAAGAACTGGTCAACAAGATCAAAACAGTGCTTGAGCGCAAGCAATCGGGCGTGCTCAGCGCGCCTGTGGTGCCGCCCGCTGTCTAACCTTAAATTAATTTATATGGCCAACGAAGCTGATTATAAAAACTTGATCAACGATATTATTGCCAAACAGACCGTGATTTTAGGTCCGGATATTGTTTTGCTGAAAGCCCGGAACACCGCCGGTCTGAAAGTTTCTGATGACGGCAAGGTCGAGAGCATTACAGGGGATCCTCAGCAGGTCTTGGAGATCCTGATAAATGAATACATCGCTCTCTCCGGACAGATCGTAAAAAATATTCTGACCCCGGTATTCGCCAAATACCCGGACATAAATATTTCAACTAAATAGCAATTAATATTACCTCAATGTATGATTTTAACTCACAATCGGGCTTGATTATCCAGGGATTTATCGCCGTGATTGTCATAGGTGTGTTTTATAATCTTTGGGTCAGCACCAAAGTCTACGGCGGGATCATCGGTGTCGCTATCCGTTTGCTGGGTTTTGGCGTGTTATTCGTGACAATCTCCGTGATCGAGAGGGTGCTGATTAATTTTTCGATCATTCAAAGCACGACCAATCTGGCCTTGATCCAAGATATTTTTAATGTCATCGGATTGATTTTTCTGGGCTTAGGGTTTTCGAAGCTGTCTTCCGCCGCCAGAGCCTAAGCCGGCAAAAAATAAAAATCAATGCTGCATTTGGAAACAACTCAAATTTTTTTGTTGTTGGCAATCTATATAGTGATTGTCTTTATTTTTATTTGGATCGATAGCCGCCGGATCCGCAGTACCCTGAATTCGAAAGAAAAGGAAATGCAAAGAAGGATGTATGAGGTTTCGATCTTGAAAGAACTGAGCGACCGTATCGGCTATTCTCTGAACGTGCAAAAGATCGTGGATGTGATCACCGGCTCTCTGCGCAAATTGGTTGATTATTCCACAGTTTCCTATCTGTTGCTGGGAGATGAAGGACGTATTATTTTCCATTGTTTTGTGGAAGAAACCGTCAATAAAAAATTTATCGAAGATACCAAGGCCGGTATGACGACCGCTCTTTCGGTTTTAACCGGCAAGAAGTTCAAGCTTGAGGACGTGGACGAAAGCGTTTCGGGAACGATCACGGATGAAAGCAATAGGCTCGGCGTACAGTCTTTTTTCAACGTACCAGTGGTCATAAATAATAACGCCATGGGCCTTTTGAACGTTTCATCCACAAAACGCGGCTTGTATAAGGAAGAGGAAATGACCGTGCTATACACCATCATGAACCAGGCTTCTTCGGCGGTTTCAAAGCTGGAAACCATATTAAATCAGGAAAAAGGCAAGCTCTATTCCATGGTTGAATCCATGTCCGACGGGGTGTTCATGGTTGACAAGTTAAATCGGCTGTTGGTCATCAATCCAGCTGCCACGACCATTCTCGGGATCTCTAAACCTCAGCCGTCTATTTTTGATGTCCTGGACAGCCTTGCGTCAAAAATAGACTTGAGAACCAAAATCGAGGAAAGTATCAAGACCGATAAGCTGATCGACGAACAGCTGGCTTTGGGCGACAAAATGCTCCGCGTGCTCATCAGTGCCGTCAAGAACGCGGACAACGAAGCTCTCGGCGCCGTGGTTTCATTCCACGACATCACCCGGGAAAAAGCGGTTGAAAAAATGCGGGATGATTTCACTTCGATGATGGTCCACGAACTGAGAAGTCCTTTAACCGGAATCCGTTCGATCGCCAATCTTCTGAAAGAAGAAAAGATAAAAAACGAGAAGAAAAAATACTCTGAATTTATCGACCTGATCGTGTCCAATT
Organism: Candidatus Doudnaibacteriota bacterium; assembly: GCA_039931165.1. GTDB lineage: Bacteria > Patescibacteriota > Doudnabacteria > UBA920 > O2-02-FULL-48-8 > JBDTSL01. The sequence goes on along the minus strand of JBDTSL010000005.1, from coordinate 46,294 downwards.
CCGCCAGCATGCTGGATCTGGTCAATGATCTTTTGGACGTGGCCAAGCTTGAGGCCGGGAAATTTCAGATCTTGCGCCGCGAAACCAATATTGCTGACCTGGTAAAAATGCGCATCCAGTCCTTTGCTTCGTTGGCGGCCGAAAATCATTTGACCTTGGAAAGCAAATTGGCCGACGGGATGCCACAGGTTCAGATCGATGACAATAAGATTGCGCAAGTTTTGAATAATTTTTTATCCAATGCAATAAAATTCACCAAAGAGGGAAAAATTATTTTATCCGGATTCGTGGCAAAAAAAGGGGATAGCCTGGTGAATAAAGTCGCATCCCTGGGAATGTCCTGGCCGGGAATAAAAGAACAGATCTTCGATACCGACCAGCTGGTCTTGGCCGTTACCGATACGGGAATGGGTATCCCCAGCGACCAGATCGACAAACTGTTCAATAAATTCACCCAGCTTGAGCAGTCGGCGTTGTCCGAAAAAAAAGGCACAGGTCTGGGGCTTGTGATCACGAAGGGAATAACCGAAGCGCACTTTGGGCGCGTAGGAGTGTTTTCCGAACTGGGGAAAGGGTCGACGTTTTATTGCGCTTTGCCAATTTTACCGGCTGGTGCCTCTCTGCAGACAGAAGTTAAAAGAATAGCGGTCCCGGCATAATAATATGCCCGAAACACTTATGCCCGAAGCAATAAAGAAAACTCATAAAAAAAAGGAAGCGATTCAGCTGGAATTCCTGAACCTAACTTCTCACCAGCTGCGCACGCCGCTGTCGGGAAGCAAGTGGCTTTTGGAATTGCTGCAAAAATCGGACACCGGGAATTTGAACAAGAAACAGAAAGATTTTATCGAAAAACTCCAAATCGAGAATGAACGGATGATCGCCTTGGTCAATGATCTGCTTGAGGTGACAAGGATCGAGGCAGGCCAATCCAAGCTTTATTTACAGCCGGCGGATCTGGCCCCTGTCATCCGAGGATTGATCAAAGAAAAAGAGAGGCAAATCAAGCAAAAAAAGCTGCAGATAGTGTTCACTACGGAACAGGAGCCGCTTCCTCAGGTCAGAACCGAGATCAACAAGATCAAGCAGGTGTTGTTAAACCTGATCTCAAACGCGATTTCATATACTCCTGAGGGCGGCAAGATCACTATTGACCTTCAGATTCAGGAGGACATAATGCTAGGGACAATATCGGACACGGGAATCGGAATTCCGAAAGACCAGCAAAAAGATATATTCACCAAATTTTTCCGCGGTTCTAATGTGGCAAGCATGGAAACAACCGGGACCGGACTGGGCTTATATATTTGCAAGGCATTTATCGAGGCTTCCGGAGGCAAGCTTTGGTTCAAATCCACCGAGGGCAAAGGTACGAGCTTCTACTTTAGCTTACCAATCGTGAAATAATCGGAGTTGACCCAGTAATACAACTTCGATGCTTTTTGCCTTTAATGGTTTTTGTAGTCAATCGTCAATCCATAGATTAAGGTAAATAGTAGCACAGGCTTATATTTAGGCAAAAGCGAACACAAAAACCATTATCGAAGTTGATATACCGGGTTGATTTTTTCCTTCAATTCTGCTATAGTACCAAGACTTAGCGCCCAGGTAGCTCAGCTGGTAGAGCAACTCCATGGTAAGGAGTAGGTCCGCGGTTCAATTCCGCGCCTGGGCTCCAGGAACGTCTAACGTTCCCAGGTTAGTGAATCTTATTGGCTAGAAATTAGCAGAAAAGGATTATTTTATGTCGCAGGACAATTTGATCAGCCTGGAATGTTCGATTTGCCACCGGGTAAATTATCATTCCAGAAAAAATAAAAAACTCACGCCAAGCAGGTTGGCCATGGAAAAGTTCTGCCGATGGTGCAAACAGCACACCGAACATAAAGAAACGAAATAATTTTTTTCTTTACCCGAACGACTGCTTTTGGTGGGGGCGTCGTATAATGGTAGTACATTCCTCTCCAAAAGGAATTGCGTGGGTTCGATTCCTACCGCCCCTGCCATAAGCAGTCGTTTTTGATCGAAACAAACAAACATGAAAAGCGTCTAATAATAGGTGGCTAAATAGCTGCCCTAATTTATTATGGATTTCAAAACCAAGCAGACATTTCGAATATTTTGGCAGCATTCCAGGCGTTATCCGTGGGCGATTTTTATATTGAGCCTGTGCCTGATTGGCGCAAGCATTGCCGATGTATTCGGCCCATATTTCTATAAACAGTTGTTTAATGTTCTTGCCTCTCAATCCGCTTCTTTTGGACAGTTATTCGGCATAGTTGTAAAAATATTGGTTGCCGGAAGCTTTACCTGGGCGTTCTGGCGCCTCGCGACTTTTGTCAATAACAATTTTCAGCCGAGAGTTATGACCGACCTGGTTAATACCTGTTTTTCGTATTTGCAGGATCATTCGTTTAATTTTTTCAGCAATAATTTTGCCGGCAGCCTGGTAAAAAAAGTAGGAAGGTATGAACGGGCATATGAAGATATAGTCGACCAGCTTTACTGGAGCTTGGGGCAAACCGTGCTTAAAATCGCCATAATAATCGGAGTTTTATATTTTGTGAATTGGCTGATTGCGCTTGTAGTATTTGTTTGGAGCACAATTTATATTGTTTTCAGCATCGCGTTTGCCCAATATAAGCTTAAGTATGACGTTGCCAATGCCGAGCTTGATACAGAAGTGGGCGGCAGGCTGGCCGACACAATCACTAACAATATCAATCTTAAGTTGTTTGGCGGTGCGCTTCGTGAGCTCAAATCATTCAAACAGCTGACAGACAGGCAGTTTCGGATGCGGAAATGGACTTGGGATCTAAGTTCGGTGAATGAAGCGGTGCAGGGCGGCCTGTTCGTGATTTTGGAATTTGGCCTGCTGCTTCTGGCTCTGAGATTCTGGAAAGAGGGAAACTTGACGATCGGCGATTTCGCCCTTCTGCAGGGATTTATGGTTCAAATGTTCGGCAGGCTTTGGGATCTGGGCCGGCAGGTCAAGCAGATATATTCACGGCTGGGCGATGCTGAAGAAATGACCGCAATCCTTCTGACGCCGCACGAGATCACGGACAAGTCCGACGCTGAAAGGCTCAAAGTTATCTCAGGAAAGATCGATTTTCTGGACGTAACGTTCGGCTACAATAGCAGACGCAGGGTCTTTCAGAATTTTGATCTGTCAATCAACCCCGGCGAACGCGTGGCCCTGATCGGCCCGTCGGGAGGGGGCAAAACCACAATAGTCAAAATGTTGTTCCGGTTCTTCGACCTCCAGGCCGGAAAAATTTTGATTGACGGGCAGGACATCAGCGCGGTGACACAGGAAAGCCTGCGCGCTCAACTGTCACTGGTGCCGCAGGAACCGATCTTGTTTCATCGCTCGCTATATGACAATATCGCTTATGGAAAACAGAATGCATCGAAGGAAGATATTATTGAAGCCGCCAAACTTGCGCATTGCCATGAGTTCATCACCAAGCTTCCCGACCAGTACGAAACATTCGTGGGGGAGCGCGGGGTGAAATTGTCCGGAGGCGAAAGGCAAAGAGTCGCCATCGCGCGCGCGATCCTGAAAAACGCGCCGATCTTGGTTTTGGACGAAGCGACGAGCTCTCTTGATTCGGAATCGGAGCGTTATATCCAAGACGCTCTGAAAAATCTGATGAAAGGCAAAACAACGATCGTCATTGCTCACAGGCTTTCGACCATCATGCAAATGGACCGGATCATAGTCATCGAAAAAGGCAAGGTCAGGGAAGAGGGTAAACACGAGGAGCTTCTGAAGGTAAAACAGGGGACCTATCAAAAACTTTGGAATATCCAGGCCGGGGGCTTTGCCGGGTAATTAGGCGCCGGCCTCCAGTTGACTCATATAGGCGAATTTGCTATGCTTATTTTGCAAATGCAGGTTTGAAATTTAGTCGAGTTTCGCAAACCTACTTACTTTGCAAATTTACCCCCACACCAGAAGCTATTTTATTGATAATTTAGCATCAGTGAGTGGGTGTAGAACTTCCCCGGCATCTTAGTAATTTATTACGGTGTGGGGGTTTACTCACTAATTTTCAAGTCAATGAACGGCACAATCAAAAAACTCACTGACAAAGGTTTCGGCTTCATCACAGTTGAAGGCCAGGAAAAGGACCTCTTTTTCCACGGTAAATCTTTGGTCGGCGTGACTTTTGCCGAACTCCATGAAGGTGACGCGCTCACTTTCGATATGGAAGATTCGCCAAAGGGACCAAACGCGGTCAACGTCCAGCGAGCTTAAAATCTCGACATTAAACCCGTCCTGTCATACGGCAGGCGGGTTTTTTGTTTGAAAAGTGAAGCTTGACAACAAAGATCAGAGGATTTATACTAATCCTACATTTCCTACTATTAGGAATAAGGAGAAAAGGTATATGTGCGCAAAAGAGCCTTGCCCATTTTATGGGACCACGACAGTCGGAGAAAAAGGACAACTTGTCATTCCTCAGGAAGTCAGGGAGTTAATGAAACTGGAAAAAGGAGACAAGCTTTTGGTTTTCGGGATGGGCACCGATATGGTCGCTTTGTCTAAAGTTTCCCACTTCGAAAAGTTTGAACAACACTTGTCCAAAAAACTTGAAAGCATCAGAAAAGTAATTAAGGAGAATCAATAATATGTACGATGAAATCGCCACGGATGAAGCAATCAATAAAACGATCGCAGCATTAAAAGAACACGGTGTAGAGGCTGAAGCGGTAAATACGGGAGCTGACGCTTTATCGAAAATCAAACAATTGATCCCAGCCGGAGTTTCCGTGATGAATGGCGGGTCTGTGACCCTCGACCAGATCGGATTTATCGAATACCTCAAATCCACCGAACAGCCATGGAATAACTTGCACGCCAAGATCCTCGCCGAACCGGATCAGGAAAAGCAGGCCGTACTCCGAAAACAAACTGCGCTTTCGGACTATTACCTCGGCTCAGTCCATGCTTTGTCCGAAACAGGGGAATTTCTTGTCGCCTCAAATACCGGTAGTCAGCTGCCGCATATTGTTTTTACTTCGCCGAATTTAATTTTTGTGGTTGGCGCCCAGAAGATCGTCCCAACGATGACTGAAGCGATGCGCCGCCTGGAAGAGTACGTCGTACCGTTGGAAGACGCGCGTTTGATGAAAGTTCACAATGCGCATACCATGCTTTCGAAAGTGGTATTGTTCCTGCGCGAGAACACCAGAATGGGCCGAAAGGTGCACCTCATCATCGTCAAAGAAATATTGGGCTTTTAAGCTGACAGTTGACAGAATTGGCGTAAATATTGGGGATTTGCTATACTGGTTTACGTATTGTTAATAACATAAGGAAACGCACATATGGCCAAAGGAATGACCAAGTCCGAAACGCTCAACGCGTTAGCGGAAAAGCTCGGTAAAACCCGAAAAGAAGCCGGGGAAATACTCGATGCCGTCGTAAGCCTAGCTTATGATGAGGTGAAGAAATCCGGCGAATTCACGATCCCGGGTTTGGGAAAGCTTTTAAAAAAGCACCGTGAAGCCCGCATGGGGCGAAACCCAGCTACCGGCGAATCGATTAAGATTGCCGCAAAGACTGTAGTTAAGTTCCGGGTTGCTAAAGCCGCCAAAGACTCGATTCTCTAATTTTAAGGAATACATAAAGATCCGGTCCTGATCAGGCCGGGTTTTTTTGTTCGTAGAAAGTAGCTTGACGGTAACACATAAATCTGCTATAATATATATATAGTAAATTCTTGATGGAAACTAAACAACAAATCAAACAGTCAAAAGCCAAGTAATCCCGCGTTTAGGGCCTTGGTTTTTTTGTGCTGGCAAGTGAGGGCTAAACGAAACAAAACTCATGATAAAGACTGAACGATTAAAATATAAATCCCAAAAACAATTCGAGATGATCGATGTGACGGCCCAGGTCAAAGCGGTTTTGGAATCATCAGGGGTCAGCTCGGGGATTGTCTCAGTGTTTGCGCCGCACACCACAGCCGCCATCCGGATCAATCATAACGAGCCGCTTTTGATGCAGGATATCATTAAAATGATCTACCGGCTTGTGCCGGTAGATATTGATTACTCGCATGATTTGTTTGAGACCCGTTTGGGAGTTGAACCGGGAGAGCGCAGCAACGGACACGCGCATGTCAAAACTTTTTTGCTGGGATCTTCCGAAACCATTCCGGTTCTGGACAAGCAAATGCAGTTGGGTCCCAAACAGAGTATTTTTTTGGTTGAGCTTGACGGTACCAGGGAACGGGAGATTGTCGTGACCGCGTTGGGCGAATAATCCCCCACACCATAACGAGTTTAGATTTATGTTTTTAAAAAAAACATAAATCTGGATTGGTTAATCAAATTAATTCAGTACATCAAACAGATACGTTTGGTGCGGGGGTGAATTTTTTCACTTTGTTTCCAAATCTTGGAATAATATTTTAAAGGTCGAGAGTTTTTGGAGGGGACTGAAAGGGGGTGAATATATAATGCCTAGTTACACAAACACATATTCAACAGCTCTTGTAGATACTTTTCGAAGTCTTTACGATCAGTTGCTAAATTTTTTGCCGGGTTTCCTGGTGGCAGTGGTTATTTTAGTTGTAGGTTTGGTTTTGGTCGTGTTCCTCGCCAACCTTATTAAGCAAGCCCTGCACGCCTTGAAGCTGGATGAACTCGGCGACAAGCTTGGTTTGGATGAGTTATCAAGCAGGACCGGAATGAAATTGAGCGTGTCGGGCGCGGTTGCCTGGCTCTTCAAATGGTTCTTGCTGCTGGTACTGTTCCTGGGAGCATCGGATATTCTGGGCCTTACCGAAGTTTCCAAGTTTCTGAATTCTGTGCTGATGTATATTCCTAACGTCGTGGCAGCGGCCGCGATTCTGTTGGTTGGCACCATGTTAGCCAGTTTCTTGTCGAAGCTGGTGCGGCATAGCGTCATTGCTGCGGGATTGTCATCCGGGGATATGCTCGGAGCCGTGACCCAATGGGCTGTCATGATCTTTACGATTTTGGCAACCTTGGATCAGTTGAAAGTAGCAGCGCTTTTCGTTAGCACGTTATTCACTGGCTTTATAGCAATGTTGGCTATAGCCGGAGGATTAGCGTTTGGCCTTGGAGGACGCGACCATGCGACCAAGGTTTTGAACAGGATCGAAAAAGATCTCAAATCGTAAGAAATATTTTACGATTAAGTGTTAGCACTTAGAAAAATAAGGCAACCCATTTGCCAACCAGGCGGACAGGGTTGCTTTTTTTTCCGAAATCTGCTATACTGTATATGTAAGTTGAGAAAAGAAAGTGTTTACCCTCTCTGTCACTTCGTGACATCTCCCCCAAAGGGGGAGAATAAACTGAAGTGGCTATCGAAACAAAAATAAAAATCCATACAATGATCTCCAAAGCGCGTTTTAGCGTATTATTGGTCGTAATAAGCTTTTTTCTGTCGGGTAGTTTTGCGGTTGTACCGATGCAAGCCGGACAAATCCTGAATCTTGTTAATCTGGACCGTGAAAAACACGGCCTTTCTGATTTGTCGTTGAACCCTACTCTGAACCTTGCGGCTTACGCCAAAGCCGAAGATATGATCAGTAAAAATTATTTCGCCCATGTCAGCCCCGGAGGAGTCAAGCCCTGGGACTGGTTTAAGAATTTGGGATACAATTACAGCTATGCTGGAGAAAACCTCGCCGAAGGTTATTCCGATCCCTATGAACTCGAAAATTCCTGGATGAACAGCCCGACTCACAGAGCAAACATTCTTTCTCCTTTTTATTCTGAAGCTGGACTGGCCGTGGTCAGCCGCAATAATACCACTATCATCGTTCAATTTTTTGGCAGTAAGGAAAATAAAGTTTCTTTGAGACAATAGAGAAAGTATAAAGGGGTTAGTATAAAGGATAAAGAACTGCAGAGGAATCTGCGGTTCTGTTTTTTTATATATCCCTTTATACTTTATGCTTTTTCCTTTATACTGTATCCATGGACGAATACGAAATACCGCACCCGCGTAAACAACACAAGAATATTCTACTGCTGGTCGCAGCCGCCTTGTTGGTGGCAGTGTTGGTTTCGGTTATCTACTATCTGACAAAAGTGAACAAGCCGGCCAGTTCCGAAAGCCGCGAGGTGGCATTTACGATCGCAAAAGGCATACCGACCAGACAAGTGGCAGAAGAACTGGCTGAGGAAAAAATTATCGGCAGCCCGACAATTTTTTTGGTTTATACGACGCTCCATTCCGCCTCCGGAAAAATCAAAGCCGGCCAATATGCGCTGAATACAAACATGGCCATTCCCGAAATAGTCGACATCCTGACAGGAGGAAAGGTCTTGTCCACTGCCCGCAATTTTACTTTCATCGAAGGCTGGACGAATAAACAAGTCGCGTCTTATCTGGCCGGCCGGCAAATTATTTCTGATTCCGCGGAGTTTGACCGGTTGCTGAAGCAAGATAAATATAATTTCAAATTCAATGCCCAAGGAAAAGAATTCGACTACCAGGGTTTTCTTTTTCCCGACACCTATAAGCTAGCCGCTGACGGGACCGCGAGCCAGCTTATCCAAAAAATGCTGAGTAATTTTGAAAACAAAATTACGGACCAAATGCTGGCCGACATTCAAAAAAAACACACTGATTTAAAACAAGTCATGATTTTGTCATCGATCATAGAAAAGGAAGTCGGACGCAATAAAGAAAATCTGACCTCAAACGATCTAAATGCCATGCAACGCGAAAGAGATCTTGTTGCGAGTGTGTTCTATAACCGGCTAGCTTTGGATATGCCGCTTGAGTCTGATGCCACGGTCAACTACTTCACTGGAAAATCTGATCGGTCCGTCAGTATCGCCGATACGAAGATCAAGTCTCTATATAATACTTATCAAGTCAAAGGTTTGCCTCCAACACCTATTTCCAACCCCGGTCTTGGAGCCATAAAAGCGGCTATTTACCCGGCAAACACGGATTACCTTTTTTTTCTCAATTCTCCGGACGGTACAGCCTATTTTGCCAAGACACTGGATGAACATAATGCGAATAGGGCTAAATATTTAAAGTAGTGAAAAGGCCTTGACGAGTCCCTGTAATTCAAATATACTGATCAGGAATTTAATAAAGCCAAAGACCTTAGGTGGCAGACGCCTTAATTGCCTAAGCAGGAACAAGCTAGAATCTAGAAGTTAGAATCTGGAAACAAACCGTTGTCTTTGGATAGCGGGTTTTTATTAACAAAATTATCATATGGCCGTAACCAGAAAAGAAAAAGAAGCTTCGCTTGCTTCGCTCACTGAAGATCTGAAAAGCGCCAAGGGCGTGGTCTTCACCGAATACCGCGGCATGACCGTGAAGCAGCTCGACAAAGTCCGCAAGGCTTTGCGCCAGGCAAACGTGAAATTTCAAGTTGTGAAAGTGACTTTGCTGAAAAAAGCATTGGCAGCGCTCAATATCAATTCCGACGCTCTGAAATATTTCGGACCATTGGCGGTGGCTGTATCGAATGATGACGAAACCGCGCCAGCCAGAATCCTGAAAGGAATGACCAAGGAGAATCCACAGCTGGTCCTCGACGGCGGAATTTTCAATTTTGCTTTAGTGGACGCCACGATCGTCACCCGCTTAGCCAACCTTCCGACCCGCGAACAATTGCTGGGACAGTTGCTTTCGGTTTTACAGGGTCCTGCCAAGGGATTGGTTACCGTGCTTTCCGGAAATACGAGAAATCTGTTGAACGTATTAAATGCAATTAAGGAAAAGAAATCCTAAAGGTCGATACGAAAGGAAATATATATGGCAAATTTTGATAACATAGTTTCGGAAATAGAAAAATTGACAGCGCTGGAACTTTCAGAATTGGTTAAAATGCTGGAAGAAAAGTTTGGCGTTTCTGCCGCGGCACCTATGATGATGCAATCCGGTCCATCCGCAGCCGCAGGCGCGGCCGCCGAAGAGAAGACTGAATTCACAGTTGAACTTTCCGAAGCAGGCCCGAACAAGATCAACGTCATCAAGGTTGTCCGGGAAGTGACCGGCAAGGGCTTGAAGGAAGCCAAAGATCTGGTGGATGCGGCTCCAAAACCGATCAAGGAGAATATCTCCAAAACTGAAGCCGAAGAGCTCAAGAAAAAGCTAGAAGAAGCTGGCGGAAAAGTAACTTTAAAATAGTTTTTAGGTTGTAAGTGATAGGTTGTAGAGTGAAACCCTTGAAAGAAAAACCAAGGGTTTTTTCTATAACCTAAAACCTATTATTTATAACCTTTTCTATTGACAGCCGCGTCTTTTTCTGCTATAATACTTACAGATATAGTATTGGTTAGCCGATCTATAGCCGCCAATCAATACAAAATCGTGCTGAAATCAAAATAAAAAACAATTTAATATGTTTGGCTGCCTAAACAAAATTCTTGGGCGGCCTAATCTGTTTTTACGAGAAAACAAAATGATTCAAACAGAAACAAAAGATAAATTTGAATTATTGTCACTAAAGGAAGCTGCCGAGCACTCTCCTTATAGCGCCGATTATTTAAATCTGTTGGCACGCAAAGGAAAACTCAGGGCACGCAAGATCGGCAGGGATTGGCTTATCACGAAAGCTGACCTTTTTGAATATTTAAATAAGCAACATCTGGAATCGAAAAGCCGGCTTAGGCAGCTTTCGAAATATTTAAATTTGTTGATGTAAAATATGAACACCGATTTTCAAAATTTAAATGTTTTTGAATCGTCCGCGGTATTTTTTATCACAATTGGAATATTTTTAATCACAACCATTTTATTTTCCGGATTGAATTTTTCTCAGCAAAATAATGTTATTCGATCTTTGAGCGTACTTGATATCCACCAACAGGTTGGCGAGTCATTGGCAGAAGCACAACTGATTTTATCTGGCGAAGAAGAGTTTTATAATCAGTTTTACATCGCTTTCACCGAGATCGCGGTATTGCCGGCTGACGTCTTCGAAGCTCCCGGTCAATACATCAAACTGGCTTACAACGGACTTGCCGATTATTCTGACCAATTTGTTTATGGTTATGAAAAGCGGAATTCTTATAGGTATAGCTTCGAAAGCTCGGGAAAATCGGCAAGAGCGGGGATCGTCGCGGGTGCCATGATCGACGAGGACTATATGCAGACTACCCAGACTGCGGAGAAATGTCCTCAAACTTCCGCCGGTCCGCCGAAAGCTATCATACCCTACAGCTTTGCGCCACCAGAGTGGCAGTCGATCAAACAATCAATAATTAATACCTGGTCCCAAAAAATATTATGGCAAGAAAAATAAATTCAAAAAACAAAAAAATCAACCGAATTTCCAAGCTTCGAAAAAAACAATATCCGACATTTCAGCTTGCGGTTGTTTTGGCCGCAGTGTTGATTCTGGAAGGAGCATTGTTTCTCTCAAGCAATCGAGCCGATTGGCAGAAAGCAGTCGGAGTTTTGGATATGTCCGGAGAAATTTCAGTAACTGTCCAGAACATGAGCTTGGCATTCCAGCCGATGATCGAAACGGCGCAAGACGTGAACATGTTTTACCAAGAGGCCACCACTCAAATGATGCAGCTTCTGGACCTCGACGGGACCGGAGTTGGGTCCGAGTTCGTGTATATTTACAATGGCGTATATGATTTTTATCAGCAATCCAGCGGCCAGCTGGCCGCGATTTTCGATGTTTCCAATAGCTTGCCGTTTTTTCCCGCAGCCGGAACCCCTAACAGCAGATAAACATGCAGAAAGTTTCGTCAATTTTTTATGGTTTAAGCATATTCGTTTTGATGACGGCGTTTTTTGTTATCAGCCCTTCAAAAGACCCTGAAGTGGCTTCCCTGCAGAATGATATTAAACACCAATTCGGCATTGCCTGGCAGCAAACCTTAGGCGATGCGGCTTATTTTGACACGCTCGGCCAGATCTATGAAGGAGTTACGGCTTTTTACGACCAGTCCTCTCAGGCATATATATCATTAATATCCCAGCCGGACTCGGACCAGGCGCTTTACTATGTTTTTCATTCAACTTATGAGGAATTTGCCCGGATCTTCAGTAAGGAACCGAAAGCTTTGGCTACAGAAAATATAGATCTAAATTTATCTTTGCCCGGCAAGTTTATGACAGAGCAGGCTTTAAATAACATCGTGCCCGAAACCATTGAGCCGGTAAAAGTCTCTGCCGGCTTGGTAGCCGGAGCAGGTGTTGAGTCTGCGGAGCCCGTAAACCAAACCAATTCCTGGGTGACTTTGAGAGATAATTTTACAGGCCAATTATATTGCCTGGCAATATACAATGGAGAAATAAATAAATATTTGGGGGCCTGCAAGAACGATTACCGTTAAGTACAAAGCAATTTTCATAAACATGATTCAAAAAAATCCTGAATTATTCAGGATTTTTTTTATTCCGTAACATTCTAGCTCGGCGAATGTTTATAGTGTAATTTGATAAAGCTTATTATCACCCAGCAGGTACAGGCTATGAGCAGCCTCATCTACGACCAGGTCGAATAAGGTGGTGTTCGGCAAATAAATCTGATTAAGCAGCTGCCCGTTTTTATTGAGGACGACTACGCGTTTTTTATTGGACTCCAAAATGTATAGGTTGGACCCGACGAAAATTTTGGTCGCATTCGTGATCGGCTCGGAAAGGTTAGGATAGCCAAACGCTATCTGTTTGCCGCCCGTGATTTTGACTAATTTGTCCGGGTAGAGAAGATAAATATCTTTGTCCAGGCCAAAATCGCGGATATTTTGCAAACTGCCGGCGTTGATGAGAGTGGTGGAATATTTGTTCTTTGAAAAGCCGATTTTGACGACTTGGTCGGCGGCAAGATTCAAACTATAAAGATTGGAAGAGTAAGCTTCCGTTCCTTGTAGTTTTCCGTTGGCCACGGTCACGATCGGTTCGAGCTGTTTTAAGGTTTGGTCAATATGATAGATGGAGCTGCCGGAAGAGACCACCACGCCCGCGGGCTGATAAAAGCCGATTCCCGTAACACTGTCTTTAAGGCTGTTGAGCAAAAAATAATCGTTCAGGTTTGAATCATACAGCGTCAAGGTGTTGGAATCCTGATTCGTAAGTAAAAAACCAATACTTGAGCGGTTGAAGAAAATCGGCTGGTGCTTTAATTCGGTCAGAACCTTGGGCTCGGAAACCACGCTGACCTTATTGATCTGATCTTTCAGGGTCTGGAGTTGTTTTTGGTACTCAGAGGCTTTAGAAGCGCTGAGTTTTTGAAGACTATCGAAATCAGCCACAGCTAGGTTGAGATATCGCAGTCCATCGGTTGTATTTTTGTAAATCAGGGAAGATTGCGCATCCGACAAGTCTTTTGCCAAAAGCTGGGCTTGGGCTTCGATTTTATCATTCGTATTTTTACCGTGCAGTTTGATCCCATAAACCCCAAGGTTTCCCAAAAAAAGAAGTAAAAAAATTGAAAAGCTGATAAAGAAAAATTTTCCGGAAGCTGAAAGGTTCTGAAAAAAATTCCAGCTAATGCGGGGTATCATTTCCGGCATGCTAAATTTCGGCATTTGGAATTTCGGAAGACCAGGCACTATAGGCATGTGCCATGTACTTTTTGTTTGTGGTTCTTCCATTTCTTCCGGAAGGGGCGCGTAGACGGGAACGGGATTAGCATGAGATTGAGGTTCCATTTCCTGCTTTTTTTTGAATTCCAGGAAGAAAGTGGAAAAGCCCAGGTCTTCTTTGCCCAGATCCAGCAGGAGTTTTGAGATTTCGTCAGTCGCTTGCGGCAAAGCTTTGTTTGTAAGGATCCTTTCAAACAGCTCTACCGAAACAAAATTGAAAATGTTGGAAGTGGTGATGATCACCCCGTCGCCTGCCACAAGCCGGCCTTGCGTGAAATTCGTAAAAGTCTTCAGCGGATGCATACCCTGTTTTTCCGGTTTCAGGATCTCCATCAGCTCCGATTTGCGCAAAAGCCAGGCCGAGGTTTGGCCGTTGTTCGCGACATAAATATTCTCTCCGGATTTTAGGGCGATCAGGCATGAAAATTTGCCGACCCAGGACTTATGGCCGGCGTGCGCCAGGTCAGCCAGGTTTTGGTTGACCTGGGCCAGGGAAGTTTCAAACAAAGTTTCGGCCGCCAGTTTTTTGTTTGACCGGAAAGATTCGAGAATAATTTCCGAGATTTTTTTCAGGTCAGCGGCATCCGATTTGCGGAGCACGCTCCTGATCTCGGCCAAAACGAAAAGGTGGGCCGAATTGCTGATCGCTTCCTCGTACAGGATCAATGAGGATTTTTTGTTATCCGGAGAACTTAGATAGATTTGGTTTATTTGGGTTTCTAATCGCGACATAACCCGGTTATTGTAGCATATTTTCTCTGGCTTGGCGATATATGCTATAATGTTCGCATGCTTGCACAGTTGCTTTCCTCTAAACCAAAGACGAATCTTATAAACTTGCTTTTGGCGCACCCTCAGCGCAGCTTTTCTGAGACCGAGCTCAAGGCCAGTTCAGATTGCCCGAATAAGCTTCTTAAGGAAACTTTGAAGGAACTTATCAGGATGGATTTTTTGTCCATCACCCAAAAAAATCGCGTCAAGTACTACCAGATGAACCGAAACTTTCCGCTTTACCCGGAGCTTTTGAACCTTTTACGGAAAGTTAAAAAGATCCCGGCAGACTTATTATCCAAAGCCGCGTCCAAGATGGGGGATTGCAGGCTTGTGATCTTGACAGGTGTGTTTGTGGGCAAACCCAGGGTTGAAACCGATGTTTTGTTCGTGGGCAAGGTCAGTCCCAAAAAATTGCAGGGATTTCTCAAGCAGGCAGGAAAATTCGCCCAGCAGCAGATCAGTTACACGGTTTTTACCGTTCATGAATTTGAATACCGCAAGGTCATGAGCGACAGGTTCGTAAAAAATATTCTTGAGAACAATCCGGTGATAGTCATCGACAAATTGAAAAATAGAAACCTTTCTAAAATCGCCCATAAATTTTAAATGAAGTTTTAATTAACAAAAAAACAAATATGGCGCAAATTACATCCATTTATAATCAGTTTTTAAGTTATTTCCCGGCCAATCTCCACGGAGTGGTTTCGCTGGCATTAGCCGTCCTGATTGTGATAGGCATATATAAAGTCATCCGCAAGGATTTCATTTATATTATTCTGTTGATCGTGCTTCTGCCCGCTTCCGTCCCGATCCTGAAGAATATTTGGGAAAGCCTTGTTAATATCATAAAATTTTTGCTTCAAAATAAATAATTAACAAATAATACATGGATGACGATGAGGACAAGGACAAAGATGAAGATAAGACCGCGGACGATTCATCGCCCGAAGAGCCCGCAGGCGATACCGAAACTATATAAATAAAACCCCGGCCCTGTGCCGGGTTTTATTATGGTCATTTTTTTGTGGATAAGCCGGTTGTGGAATAAATTTGTAACAGGTTGACCATTCACAGTAATTCTGGCGGAATTATCCCTGTTTCGGGGATTTTTAATTGGATTTGTTCCATTGACTTGTGGTTATTAGTGGACTATAATGACTTATAAGTGGTGAATTGTGGATAAAAGTGGGGAGATGTGGATAAGTGGCTAAATTCATTCCACTCGGATACCGCAAAAAAAGACGGCTATGCGACTTCGGCCTCAAAATTCTTTGTGCACTATCCCCGCTAATGAATTTAACCATAGAAAAAGAAAGAAAAAAAAAGGATGTTTATTGGTGAGTATACAATCAGCATGGATGCAAAAGGGCGAATCGCGGTACCGGCAAAGTTTCGAAGCCTTCTGAATACGGCGGCTGTGGTCACCAGGGGACTGGATCAAAGCTTATTTCTGTATCCGCGGAAAGAATGGGAAGTGATTGCCGCCAAGCTCGCGTCACTTCCGCTGGCAAAGGCCAACTCCAGGGCCTTCTCCAGGCTGATGCTGGCCGGCGCCTGGGACATAGAGCTCGATAAGCAGGGGAGAATCATGATCCCGGAATACTTGCGCAAGTTTGCCAATTTGACCAAGAAAATCGTAGTGGCCGGATTGTATGACCGCCTTGAGATATGGGATGAATCTTCTTGGCTGGCCTATAAGGCAAATACCGAGCGCGAGAGCACGAGAATTGCCGAAGAGTTGGGAGAGTTAGGGGTTTAGATGCCTCACATTCCTGTACTTGTAAAAGAAGCTCTTTATTATTTGAATCTTGAAAAAGGGCTGAAGTTTATTGACGGAACGGCAGGAAGCGGGGGACACATCTTCGCTGCCGCCTCCTTAAACCCGAAAGCCGAAATTTTAGGCATCGATTTGGACCAAGCCTCTATGGCCAACTTGCAAATTGAAGTTGACCAAAAAAGCTTGAGCCAAAGGGTCAAACTGGCTCATGGGAATTACAAGGATATTGATAAAATCGTAACAGACTTACGTTTCGGACCAGCTGACGGCATTTTGCTCGATCTGGGGTTCTCGTCAATTCAGTTGGATGATCAATCCCGCGGGTTTTCTTTCCAAACCGACAGCCCTCTGGACATGCGTTATGACAGAGACGCGAAACTGACCGCTGCCGAGGTGGTCGGACGCTACCATCAGAAAGAGCTGGAAACGCTGATCCGGCAGTATGGCGAAGAAAAATTTTATCGCAGGATCGCCGCAAGTATAATCAGAGAGCGCAAACTCAAGCCGATCGAAACGAGCGGGCAACTGGCGGAAGCCATTGGGAAGGCAGTCCCGGCTCCGGTCAGGTATAAAGCCGACGACAGCGTGAGAAGGGTGTTTCAAGCCATCAGGATCGAGGTCAACGATGAGCTTGAAAATCTCAAACAGTTCCTGCCCAAAGCCTTGAACATGCTTAACCCGGGCGGCCGGCTGGTGATTATCTCCTTTCAGTCGCTTGAAGACCGGATCGTAAAAGAATTTTTCCGCGACCAGGCGAAAGATTGCGTCTGCCCTCCCCAGTTTCCGACCTGCATATGCGATAAAGTCTCTGAACTGCGGATCCTGACACGCAAACCGGTTACCGCATCCGAAGAGGAAATTTTGAACAATCCCCGAAGCAAACCGGCAAAATTAAGAGCAGCAGAAAAATTAAGATAGAATGTGGGATGTCGAATATGGAATATGGTTAAATCCAAATTCTAAATTCTATATTCTAAATTCCAAAATAAAAAAAGGCGGCCAATGCGTAATTTGACACTTGCGTTACCTGGAGGTTTGATAAAAAAAAGGATAGTCAATTTAGATTCGACTAAAATATTAAATATTTCTATTCTGGCTGCGATAGTATTTTTCGGCATAATTTATTTGTTTGAGGTCAATTATTTGGGAACCAAAGGCTATCAGATCCGGAATTTGGAATTGCAGGTCCGCCAGGTGAAGGAAGATCAAAAAAACCTCCAAATTCGGGCTTCCGATCTGCAATCGATCAACAGGATCCAAACCCAGGCCCGATTGCTGAACTTTGTCCCGTCCACCAATATCACTTACCTCAAAGATTCCGATTTTGCTTTAAAATAACATAAACGAATAATCAAGGAGCCGTATGTTCCTAAAAACATGAGCCGACAAAGCCTTAGAAATGAATCAGAGAAACCAAATTCTTACAACCTAAGAATTTTTTTGTTACTGATTTTGATCGCGGTATTTTTTGGTTTGATCGGGATCCGGCTTTTTAACCTCCAGATACTGAAGCACGGCCAGTACAAGCAAATGGCCGAAAACCAGCACGGACTAGAAGCGACCATAAATCCCCAGCGCGGTGAAATTTATCTTTCACCGGAAATTCATAATTCCCAGCCCTTGCTGGTCGCAACCAATCTGACAAAGAACATGGTTTTTGCCATACCTAGGGAAATTACTGATAAAAAGTCGGCGGCCACCAGGCTGGCTCCACTGCTTGATATGTCGTCAAAAGACCTGCAGTCAAGGTTTGCCAATCCCAGCTACGTGGCTTTGAAAAAACAATTGACAGACGACGTCTCGGCGAAGGTTAAGGCCCTGAAAATTCCCGGAATTTATCTGGAAGCGCAGGATATCAGGTTTTATCCGGAGCAGAATTTAGCCAGCCAAGTATTGGGATTCCTGGGCTACAAAGGCGATCAGAGAGTGGGTCAGTACGGGATCGAAGGGAAATATGAAAAAAATTTGGCCGGGGAAAAAGGAACCATTGGTTCGGATTCGAACCCTTCAGGGAGTTGGATCTCTCTTGCAAACAGGAATTTGGTGCAGGCAAAGGACGGAGATGACATTTACCTGACGTTGGACCCGGAAATCCAGCATAAAGCTCAGCAGGTTTTGGAAGACGCTGTCCAAAACCACACAGCGGACGGTGGAAGTGTGATAGTTCTTAATCCCAAAACGGGCGCTGTGCTGGCCATGGCATCGGCTCCGGACTTTGACCCGAATAACTATGGCAAGGTTACGGATCTTTCCACGTACAGCAATAAAGTACTATCCGCGGATTATGAGCCCGGCTCGATATTTAAGGCCATAACCATGGCAGCTTCGCTGAACGAAGCGAAGGTCACACCCGATACAACCTTTAACAACATGGGTTCTGAGCAGGTTGATGACAAAATCATCAAAAACTCCGATCCAAACCTTTTCCTGGGCCCGCAAAATATGATTACAGTCCTGGATGAGTCATTAAATACCGGCGCCATGTTTGTCGAACAGCAGATCGGCAACGATACTTTTAAGAAATATGTCCAGAAATTCGGATTTGGCAAGATCATTGATTTCGACCTTCCCGGCCAGTCACCCGGCGACATCGCCAATTTGGACAGAAAAGGAGATATATTTTTTGCCACAGCCTCCTTTGGCCAGGGCATCACAGTTACACCTCTGCAGATGGCCCAGGCCTACGCGGCCATCGCCAACGGCGGGAAAATGGTCAAGCCGTACATAGTCAATAAAATCGTCCATCCGGATGGCAGTCAGGATACTTTCGGCCCGCAACCGGGAACAGATGTAATCGATTCCAAGACGGCTTCGACATTGTCTGCTATGCTGGTGGACGTGGTGGAAAATGGCCATGGCAAGAAAGCCGGGGTAAAGGGCTATTATATTGCCGGCAAAACCGGAACGGCCCAGGTGCCGTTCAAAGATAAATCCGGTTATGATCCTGATAAAAATATCGGTTCATTTATCGGTTTCGGCCCTGTCGATAACCCTCAGTTTGTGATACTGGTGCGCGTGGACGGACCGAAGGATGTTAAGTTTGCGGAATCAACCGCAGCTCCCGCTTTTGGAGACATCGCAAGTTTTATGTTAAATTATTTACAAATTCCTCCCTCTCGCTGATATGCGTAAATTAACCAAGAATATATTATATATTTTGGCCAAAATGACTTTGGCGCGGTACAAACCGCGCGTTGTTGCGATTACGGGCAGTATCGGCAAGACATCGACCAAAGAAGCGATCGCCAAAGTTTTGTCTGCGAAATATTCGGTAAGGCAAAGTATTGGGAATTACAACACTGAGATCGGGGTTCCGTTGGCGATCATTAACGAACAATCGGGAGGTAAAAATCCTTTGCTTTGGCTTCTGATAGTGATCAAGGCCTTGGTGAAATTGACCGTTGCGGACTATCCGCAAATTCTGGTCGTGGAATTGGGCGCCGACCGCCCTGGAGATATCGGATACCTGGCCGATTTGATCGGTAAGATCGAAGTCGGGGTTTTAACCGATATCGGCATCAGTCACTTGCAGTTTTATTCAAATCAAAACGAACTGGCGAAAGAAAAGCTGACGTTGATAAAAAAACTGGGCCGAACAGGCTTGGCCGTGCTGAATTTTGATAATCCTAAAATTTTCGAGAACAGATCTCAGACCAAAGCCGAGGTTGTCGGTTATGGATCCAATCCCAAGGCTCAAATACTGGTTTCGGATTATCATATCCTGCAAGTAGGCCAAAAGTGGGGGGTCAATTTCAAGATCCACCACAATGGCAATGTCGTGCCGTTTTTTTTGCCGGAAGTACTAGGCAGGCCACCGGTATATGCGGCGGCCGCCGCGGCTGCTTGCGCTGTCAGGTTCGGCATAGATCTGGCCACGGCTTCGGAAGCATTGAAATCTTATTCGCCTCCGGCTGGGCGCCTTAGGGTGATTGATGGGATCAAACAAACTCTGATCATCGACGATACATATAACGCGGCCCCGGATTCCACTTTTGCAGCTCTCGAAGCGTTAAAATCGGTTGCTTCCGGGCGCAAAATTTTGGCGCTGGGCAGCATGACTGAACTGGGAAATAAAACCGAGAGCGGACACAGGGAAGTTGCGGCAAAAATTGTGGAAAACCTGATAGACCTGGTGTTCCTGATCGGTGATGACGCAAAAATCATCCGAGACGAATTGGGCAAACGTAAATTTGGCGGGAAAGTAATGTGGTTTGGCGACTCTGACCTGGCCCGAATCTCGATTCAGGACCAATTGCAGGAGCACGACGCGATTTTGGTCAAAGGGTCGCAGGCAACCCGCATGGAAAAGATCGTGAAAGAGATCATGGCTGACCCGGAAAATGCTTCAAAATTGCTGGTCAGGCAGTCGGAAAATTGGCTTAATAAATAACGCCAACGCTCCGCGAGATGGATCGGACCGGGTTGGGCGAGGCTAGGGAACTGAGTTTAGCCTAATATGAAAAAGACGATTGAATCAAGCAAACAAAATCGGTATAATAAGGGTTGTTCGCGGCCCTATCGTCTAACGGTTAGGACATAGCGTTCTCAACGCTAGAATCCGGGTTCGATTCCCGGTGGGGTCACCAAGAATTACATATTGCATACTAAGCGGAATCGAAGGGCAGAAGTGAGGCAAGGCCTATGCCGTAGCCGAACGACGACGAATGCGAGCGCTCGTAGCATTCGTCGCTGCCCCGGGTTTGAGCCGCTTAAGCGGCGAACCGATTCCCGGTGGGGTCACCAAAAAAAATTCTTATCTATATTTATCTTAACCTTGGATCACTCGGTGTCATCACGGGTTGAATTGGCCTTGCGAGGTCGTAGCTATTGGCATTGACCACCATGTTCAGACTGCCGCCATTGGCAGTGAAATCATTCATACTGGCAATCGGAATCAAACCGGTGCTGTCAGCGAAGTAAACTGTTTGGCCATTTTTTAGCCAGCTGCCCCAAGGATGGGCGATAAACGGACTGCCGATGGTGTAGCCGGAATAATTTAAATTTACGGTTGAAGCATTGATCGTGTTGCCGAAGCTGAATCCCATCCCGGTAAATGCGGTCGCGGTGGCAAACGCGCTTTTGGTATTCTTGTAAGTGATGTAAATTGTACCGTTGTCGTTTATCAGCGTTCCGTTATTATATACGTTTGAGCCCAAAACCGCGCCGGTGCCGTTAGGATAAGTTGAATTGACCGTGACCGTAATCGTGCCGCAACCGTTACCGGTCTGACATACGTTAATCGTAGAAGTTCCGGTATTTTGTCCGGTTAAAAACAGAGAGTTGCCGTTCACGGTAGCCAAAGCCGCGGAGTAATTGGAGTTACTTGAGATGTAATAAGAGTTTGCGTTTGTATATGAATTGCCGGAATAAATCGAAACCGTCATGCTCTGGCCTGTATTGAGAGCAACGGAATTTTGGCTAAAAGTAATATTTGAGAAATTGTTGAAGCCCGAACCGCCGACTGTGACGCTTAGATTCGCGCATTGTCCGAAATTATAAGAGCAGACGGAAATAACCGAGCTGCCGGAATTCAGGGCATGCAGGCTCATCAGGTTGCCGGAAACAACGGCCGACACGGCGGAGGGATTGGAATTGCTGGAAATATACAAATTCGTCGCGTTGGTACTGTAGACCGTGACGTTGGAATAATCCCCGATGTTCATGTTCACATAGCTCGGGCTGAGGCTTATCTGGCCGTTGTTATTATTGTACCCGCCGACGGTAACATATAAGTAGTTGCAAGCGGCGTTGGAGCTGCAGACCGTAATGGTGCTTGAGCCGTTGTTGATACCTGTGAGATTGATACTGCTGCCGGAAACGTACGCCGTGACCACGCCGGAATTGGAATTACTGGAAATGTAGATGGAACTGAAATTTGTGTTGTAAACACTAACTGACATCGTTTGGCTGATCGTTAGATTGATGTTATTTTGGCTGAATGAGAGCAGGCCGGAATTATTGTTGCCAGTATTGACAGAGACATACAGAGAAGCGCATTGAGAATTTGAAGCACAAACAGTCAGAGTGGCGCTGCCGAAATTAATGCCGGTCAGGTTAATCGCGGAACCGATTATGTTTGCGGTGACAATATTCGAATTGGTATTGTTCGAGATGTAAACCGATCCATTGTTTGTGCCTGAAACATAAACCGTGCTGGTTTGATTGATTGCGAGATTGAGACTGCTCGGACTTATACTCAGCAAGCCTCCGGACGAAGAACTGACGGTTACGTATAAATATCCGCACTGGCCGAATGAGCCGCAAACGGTGACCGTGCTCGATCCATAACTTAACCCTGAGAGATTTATCACACTGCCGGAAACAAAAGCACTGACTATCCCGGGATTGGAATTGCTGGAAATGTAGATGGAACCGGAGTTTGTATTGAAGACACTGACAGTCATAGTTTGATTAGCGCCAAGACTGATATTGTTTTGGCTAAAAGTCAGTTGGCCGTAATTGTTGTAATTATTGCAGTTATAACAATTATTGTTGAAGCCGCTGGCAACCGTGACGTTAATTGTGCCGCATGTGCTGTCAAAGGTGCAGACACTTATCTGAGAGATGCCGGAAACGCCAGAATTTAGGGCGTTGATAGTGATAACGTTGTTGCCAACAGTGGCAGATACTCCGGTGGAATTGGTTATGGAGGTCACGTTGGCGATTTGCCCGGCTGGCGGATATGCGGTTACGGTAGTGGTTTGTCCCGGGCTTAATGTGACATTGTTTTGGCTCAAAGATAAAACGCCTGATGCCGAAGACCGGGCATTAGGGAGGAAAATCAGGATTGATGAGATTGCTATAAATAGAGTCTTTTTCATATATTTGCCTCAAAATGCTTTAAAAAGCCCTTAATATGGACTGAAATCACTTATTCACAATTTTACTATTACCTATTTTGCGCCGTTTGTCAATCAGAAACTTAGGTTTGTCCCGTCAAAATTAAAGTTAATGGAATTTGATATAAAAGTCCCTTGCTTAAACCTGAACTCGCATGTGTAGCGGCCTTGACCCAGATCTATGGGGAATATGCTTCCTAATATTGTAAGATTATCGTAAGCGTAAAGGCCGGTTGTCGGGAAACTTATGCCGCCCGGATTTAAGGGTGTAACGCACCTGAAACTATAAACCTGAGCCTGCTGGTCGTCTACAGTTTCAGGGATTGATAAATCAATCGCAAAGTCATATTGAGTTTTGCCTATCTGCGGATCAGTGCTTACAAAAAATAAACGCGGAACACCCGTAAATGGGTTTGTGATGATGATGGTAGGTATCGGCGTCTGATAAGGCCCTCCGGATGGAGTTTGATAGGATATTGGTGTAGGCGAGGAAGGAGAGGGAGACGAAGGGGTGAAAGCGAGCTGGCCCGCTATTCGGTTGGAGAGAATATCAATCTGCGTCATCGTTTTGTCCGCGGGATTTGCAGCTACAACATCTGTCAGCGAGTACCCCCAGGAATCCAGAACATCCATGGAAGGAATGCCCACGCTGCCGCCGGATGCTACAAGTTTAATAGTTCCATCATCATTGACCAGGGTTCCGGGTCGATGCGCTTGTGCCGCGTTGTCTATATTTTGCGTCGCGGAGAGAAAGGAAACATCGCCCGTAAGGACGTATTTAAAATTAAATCCAAGTCCTGTGAATATGTCGCTGCTTGTAAAACCAGCTCTCTTGCTTTCGGTGATCAGATAACAGGTTCCTTTGTCCGCGCCTCTGTCCGAACACATCACCTTGCCGTCGCGGGGAGGGATGAAATCACCAGTCGGAAGTGCCAGGTCATCCGGGTTGGCGGATGGTACTTTGGCCCAACTATTAAAGCCATAAGATAGGAAGGCTCCGGCAGAGGTGTAAGGGCGCAGGTGGCTGTCAGCCGTAACCATTGAAACAGTGCCGTTGTTAATTACATTTGTGCCAACAGGGTGAGTCGCCGCGCTGGCAAAGACCGGAACCGATAGTAAAATTATTGACGTTAAAATTTTTGTTTTCATACCGATAATTTAGCACATTTCGTCAAAGAGTGGAAAATGTCACGGTTGTTTGCTATTATTCCTTATAGAAAGAGAAGGAAGGAACAATATGGACAGCACAGTATTGGTCACACAACTTTTAAACGAACTGGAAGCGGAGACGTCTGCGACGCATAAGTGCCTGGAAAGAATTCCGGAACGATTATGGGATTGGAAACCGCATCCCAGATCCATGAGTTTGGGCAGCCTTGCTTTCATAGTGGCTGAAATCCCAAGATGGATCCTGACCGCGATCACCGAAAGCGAGATCGACTTCGCCGCATTTAAACATATGAGGCCGGATTCCACTGAGAAGCTTGCAAGATTTTTCGATGATAATATGAAAGCCGCGAAAAATGCCCTTATAAACATTTCCGATCTTGATCTTGCGCAGACTTTTTATCTTAAAATGAACGGCCAGGTCCTCTTCACTTCTTCAAAACTGGAAAACATAGGCTCATCTGTCAGGCATTTGGTCCATCACCGCGGCCAGCTGACGGTATTTATGCGCCTGAAAGATATCCCTGTGCCGCAAGTTTACGGGCCTTCGGCAGACGAACAAGGGTTCTAGCGAAGTGAATTGCCGAAAAATCCGTCCTGGTTTTGGGCCGAGATTTGATTATACTAAGGTCAACAGATATAATTAAGGGGTCATGGAATCCCACAAATCGGAAACAAAAATACACCCCCGCACCAAAGCAGTTGGTGAGGGGGTAAATTTCCCGAAGGGTTTTTTGCTGGGCGCGGCTTCATCGGCTCACCAGACCGAAGGCAATAATACCAATTCCGACTGGTGGCGGGAG
The DNA here is from genome assembly GCA_039931165.1 of Candidatus Doudnaibacteriota bacterium. GTDB lineage: Bacteria > Patescibacteriota > Doudnabacteria > UBA920 > O2-02-FULL-48-8 > JBDTSL01. Next base: position 21,371 of record JBDTSL010000005.1, on the reverse strand, counting down.
GAACAGCTGGGAAAGCTGCCAAAATCTGGTGAGGCGGCAGACCATTATAACCGCTACGAAGAGGACTTTAAGCTTGGGGCCGGAATAGGACTGACCGCGGCCAGGATCTCCATTGAATGGGCCAGAATTGAGCCGGTAGAAGGCCTATGGGACACTGAAGCGGTTGAACATTACAAGAAAGTTTTGGTTTCGATGAAAGAAAACGGGATGACGCGTATGGCCACTCTTTGGCACTGGACACTGCCGGCTTGGCTATCGGATAAAGGGGGATTTGAAACCGAACAAGGCATCGAAGCTTTCGCCCGCTTCACTTGGTTTGTGGCGCAAAACTTGGGTGGAGAAATAGATCTGTGGGTCACGCTAAATGAACCCGAGGTATATTGCCAGCAGGCATATTCAGCCGCAAAGTTCCCGCCGTTTAAAAAAAGCAAGCTCATTTACTGGCGAGTTCTGCAGAATTTGATCCAAGCCCATAATAAGGCTTTTGATTCGATCAAATCGGCATATCCCGACGCGAAAGTCGGTATTGCCAAGAATAGCAGTTTTTACGCGCCTTTCCGCAAAGATAATTTTTTTGACCGGATTGTGGTTTTTTTCGCGGATTGGATCAGTAATCATTATTTCTTGCGAAAATTGCGCAAACGGATGGATTTTATCGGCCTCAACTACTATTTTTTTAACCTCGTGAAATTTGATTTCAAACATTTATACCGTGAAATGAACAATAATTTTACCGGCGAACAGGTGGCTCTGGGCGAGCAGGAAACCCGTTCCGATATGGGCTGGTTTTTATATCCCGAAGGGATTTATCACTTGCTTGGCGATCTCAAGAAATATAATCTGCCGATCTATATCACCGAGAACGGACTGGCTGACGCAGCCGACAACCGACGGGCAAAATTTATCCGGGAATCATTAAGGTGGATCCAAAAAGCGATTTTGGAAGGCGTCAATGTTCGGGGATATTTCTACTGGTCCCTTACGGATAATTATGAATGGACTTACGGATTTGGGCCCAGGTTTGGCCTGATTGAAATTGACTATGCGACGCAGAAAAGAACGGTCAGAAAAAGCGCCGCAGTTATAAAGGAGGTGACAATCGATGGTTAGCTGGATATTTATAGCCCTTGGCGGTTATTTTCTATTGGCCTTTACCGGGATTGCCGATAAGTTTATGGTGTCCAAGGTCGTCAGAGAGCCTATCGCATACGCTTTCTACACCGCAATCACAGGGCCATTGTCTTTGATCCTGGTGCCTTTCGGGGCCAGGCTTTTGAGTATCTATGATTTTGGCGTTTCTCTGATTGCGGGGATAGTTTTCATTGCCGGAATTTATTATTCTTATTCGGCTATCGCCAAAAGCTCCGTGTCCAGGGTCGTGCCGATCCAAGGAGGATTGATCCCGGTGTTTTCATTTGTTTTTGCTTATCTGATTTTGGGCGAAAAATTGAGCATTATGCACACTGTCGCTTTTGGTTTTTTGGTCACCGGCACCGTTTTGATCTCATTTCGGAAAGAACACGGAATCTGGTCGGCAAAAGTTTTATTTTACGCGGCTCTGTCATCAGTTTTTTTTGCTTTGACCTCGGTTCTGACCAAATACATTTTCAATCACAGCAATTTTATTTCCGGCATGGTCTGGACCCGCATGGGATTTTTTGTCGCCGCCCTGCCGATCCTGCTGTTTAAGAAAAACCGCGATGTAATTTTCAATGCCCCGAAACAAGCCGGTGTCAAGAACGTTGTGCTCTACTATTCTTCACGGGTCAGCGGGACCATCGGCGGGTTTCTGCAAAATTACGCGGTCTCATTAGGCTCGGTGGTCGTGGTCAATAGCCTGCAGGGAGTGCAGTTTGTGTTTCTTTTGATTTTGACCAGCTTGCTTTCTGTTTATTTCCCGAAGATTCTGAAAGAAAAAATTTCGTTTGAAATCATCACACTGAAAGTGATCGCGATCATACTCATCGCGGTGGGCCTGGGCCTGCTGACTTTATGAAAAAATTTTTAAAGTATTTTGGATTTTTTTTGATTTTATCGGCCGCCGTCTTGTTGTTTTTTTATTTCCGATACATGCCTTCAGCCAAAGTCGAATGGGGAATAACCTTTTCATATCAGGAAGCGCAGGGATTGGGATTTAATCCCAGGCAAACTTTTTTGGAGGTTCTGTCGGACCTCAAGCCTAAAAAACTCCGACTGATGACGTATTGGAAAGATCTTGAGCGGACGCGAGGCAGCTATGATTTTTCGAATATTGACTGGCAGTTAGAGCAAGCGAAACTAAACAACATAGGCGTTTTACTGGTCTTGGGGCGCAAGCAGCCGAGATGGCCCGAATGTTCCGAACCGGATTGGGTTAAAAAACTTCCGGGTCAGGAGCAGGACCAGGCTCTCCTTGATTTCGTAAGAGCAAGTACCGTGCATTTCAAAACATTTGATGTCATCAAAGAGTGGCAGGTCGAAAACGAGCCATTTTTTAACTTCGGACCTGATTGCCCCGTCAGTTCAGAAGACCAGCTTTTGGACGAAATCGACATAGTAAAACAAATAGATAGTCGCCCGATCGTAGTGACCGATTCGGGTGAACGCGGTTCCTGGCTTAAAAGCGCAGGAATAGGCGCGGATATTTTGGGCGCTACTCTTTACCGGGTTTCTTTTGACCCTAAATACGGCGGATATTACAAATATCCTATTCCGGCTGTTTTTTACCGCATCAAAGCCGGATTCCTGCAGACATTCAGAAAAACCTCGGATGTCTGGGATGTGGAGCTTCAGATGGAGCCGTGGTTTACCGGTGGGGCGTTTAATACCTCTTTGGATATCCAAAGATCTTTAATGAATCCCAAAGTTTTTGCCGACAATGTTCAATATGCCAAAGCAACCCAGCTTTCGAGGCATTATTTGTGGGGGGTTGAATGGTGGTACTGGATGGCCAAAAAGAACAATGATTGGGGTATGTGGAATGCCGCAAAAGATTTATTTGCCCAGTAAAACCCATAAGAACAAAAAAATCAGTATAAAGGGATTAGTATAAAGTATTAAGTCAAAAAAACCTGTTTGTTTCCCTTTATACTTGATTCTTTATACTCTCCCTTTTTAATTTGACTGAAACTATTTACCTGGTATATCGTATAACTAGTACAAGAAAATTAATAATAATTTATTATTAAGAAATAAAGATAAACTTATGTCAATTAAAAATGTGTTGGTTGTATACGAAATCGCCTATAAAGCCTCTCAGGTCAAAAGCAAACGGGCTTACAAGCATTTTGAGATCTGGGTCAAGGATATTGTCAGGACTTATCATGATGCTGCTATAGAAAGAGTGGTAAATATCCATCTCTTTAAGCTTAGACAGCAGTTTAGCTTGTAGCAGAGGGCAAATCGATTGATCTGGTTAATTCTTCAAAATCAGGCAGATCTCTCATATCTTTGATGCCCAAATTCTGCATAAATTCCAGAGTGGTCTTATAAAGCTGCATCCGGCGGTCCGTGGGAGATTGGATTTTTTCGATCAAACCCCGGATCAGGAGCTGGCGCAAAGTATATTGGGAATTAACGCCCCGGATGTTTTCGATATCGGTTTTCGATGCCGGCTGGCGGTAAAGGATTATAGCCAAAGTTTCCAGCGCCGCGTCGCTGAGTTTTTCACGCAGTTCCAACTGTAGGAATTTTTTAACAATTCCGGAATTGTCAGGATTGGACGCCAGCTGGAGTTTGTCATCGTGGGCCAAAATAATCACCCCGGATGAAGTATTTGCCGAAACGAGCTCGGAAATAGCTTGTTTGATCGATTCATCTTCGGCTTCCAGCGCTTCTTGGAGTTCACGTAGGCTGACGGGTTTGGAGGCGACAAAGAGGATGGAAAGAATTTGAGATTTGAGTTTGGTCAGGTCCATTTGTTAGGTTTGAGTTTTTAGTTGGTTTTTCTAATAATCACATCTCCGAAAATTTCGCTCTGTTCCACTACCAAAATTCTTTGCTTCGTCAGTTCCAGTACCGCTAAAAATGTCACAATGACCTCGGTTTTGGTTTTGGCGCCTTTCAGCAGGCTGGACAGGGAAGTTTCCAATTGCTCCGAGATCAGCTTTTGGATATGGGCGATTTTATCGGAGATGGAAACCACCTCTTTCATTATTTGCTTCGGCAGGCGGATAATCTCTTTCAGCTCCGTGTCCAGTTGCCGCAGGCTTTGGGCAAGCACCGAAATATTGATGTCCGGGTCCGGTAAAAATGTCACCCGGTCGGTGAGTTCCCCGTCTCTGGTCCACAATTGCTTCCGGTATTGATCCAGTTTTTTCAGGTATTTTGCGGCCTCTTTATATTTTTTATAGATCAGGAGCTGGGCAGTGAGGTCAAACGCAGCTTCTTCCTCTTCGATCCCGAGATCCAGGTCGGGAAGCAGCGATTTAGACTTGATGACCAGCAGTTTCGCCGCGATGACCAAAAAATCCGCCAGATTGATGGGATTTTTTTCTTGTAAGTTTTTTACATGAAGTAAAAATTGTTCGGTGACAGATGCCAAAGCCAGAGTTGACACGTCCAGCTGTTGTTCTTCGATAAGCTGCAGCAGCAGGGCAAGCGGCCCTTCGAATTGTTCGGTTTTTATTTGCATAGTTTAACAACAACTTGTCTTTGCGAGGAGGCCGATTATAAGGTTTCGTTTTGTGGCCGACGAAGCAATCTATATACTTGATCAAAAGAGATTGCTTCGCGACCGCTTAGGTTAAACCTTATCGAATCGGTCGCTCGCAAAGACAACTATTTTTTTATTGCGAAATTGCCTTCTACTGGTTTCTCAAGAGCCAAATAATCCTTGACTTTCATAATTACAGATTCGGTGTAAGAACCCGCCGGAAGGTTGATCTCTTTATTTTTTAAGAGTTTTTTGTCGATGAACATCGGCAGTTCAAACAAAGATCCAAACGGCGGGAGTAAGCCGATCTTTGTCTTAAGTTTGGTAGTGATATCCTTTTCCTTTGCCATCGATAGTTTGTCACCGGCCAGTTTCCCCAGGGCCTTGAAGTCACAGTTGTTGCCGGCGGGTAAAACCGCGAGATATAAATTTTTCTTCCCTTTAAGTAGTACGGCTTTGGCCACTTCGGAAAGCTTGATATCCTGCGTTTCTGCTGAATCAAAAGCCGTGAAGACCTTTCGGTGTTCCGCAACTTCATATTTGACTTTATTGATTTTAAGCAGCTTTTCTAATTGTTTTGAGATAGCCATTGGTTTAGATAGTTGGCGGGGGAGTCGGTTTGTTGAAAATTAAGTAGATAGTGTTCACCAGCAGAATAATCAGGCTAAGAATATTTTGCGCGTTGATATCTTTCTGCTGAAAAAGCAAGAAACCCAAAACCACGATCAAGAGCGCATTTGCGGTAAGAAGCGCAATCCTTAAATTTTTACTGTACTCGTATTGTTTTTGTGTGATCATTTCTTTCTCTTTTGGATGTCCAGTTTAATATGCAATTCTTTCAGCTGTTTGTCGGTTGCCGGTGATGGCGCGTCCATGACCGAGGTTTGTCCTGAGGAATTCACTGGGAAAGCGATGACTTCGCGGATATTTTCTTCGTTTGCCAAAAGCATGACCAGGCGGTCGAATCCGGGCGCCATGCCGGCGTGAGGCGGAGCGCCATATTCGTACGCATTAATTAAATGGCCAAAACGCTCTTCGGTTACTTCGTCAGACAAGCCCATGATCTCAAAGACCTTGCGCTGGACTGCGGGGTCGGAAATGCGCACTCCGCCCGATGCCAGCTCGAACCCATTGCAGACCAAGTCGTATTGCTGAGCCCTTAAATTGCCCAGGTCTTCGCCGCGCATCAGTTTTTCCACATGTTCGGGTTTGGGCGCTGAGAAAGGGTTGTGGGCAAACGTAAATTTTTTTTCATCCTCGTCCCATTCCAGAAGCGGGAAGTCCATGACCCAGGCAAATGCCATTACGTTCGGATCTTTATTTTCACCACGCAGATCAAATTTGTCCGCGCCGAATTGTTTGACCGCTTCTTCGTGCGTGAACACCGGAAAAGGTTTTTTCCAGATCTTTTTGCCGCAGGATTCGGCCACATGTATCATCAAGCCTTCGACCAGGTCCAGAACATCGCGTTCTTTCACAAAAGACATCTCCAGATCGATCTGGGTGTGTTCAAGCTGGCGGTCGCCGCGCAGGTCCTCGTCGCGCAGAGCCCTGGCCATTTGATAATATTTTTCAAAACCGGCGATCATCAGCAGTTGTTTATATTGCTGCGGCGCCTGCGGCAAAGCGTAAAAATTTCCCGGCTGCAGCCGCGAGGGCACCAAAAAATCCCTGGCTCCTTCCGGCGAGCTTTTCGTCAGCATCGGGGTTTCGATTTCCACAAAACCTTCTTGGTTCAGGTATTCCCGGACCAAAGTCGCGGCTTTATGGCGCAAACGCATATTTTTGGCCATGCGCTCACTCCGCAGATCGAGATAGCGGTACTTCATCCGGGCCTCTTCGTTGACTTTTTTCGTATCTTCGTTTATTTCGAAAGGCAAAGCTTTGGCCCGGCTGATAATGGTAAGTTTCGTCACTTCGATTTCGATCTTGCCGGTTTCCATATCCGGGTTGGATTGTTTTTCTTGCCTGGGATTTATCTTGCCCTCGACTTCGGTAACGAATTCATTGCGCAATTCGCTGGCCGTCTTGTGAGCTTCCGCCGAAACTTTTGGGTTGACTACCAGCTGAATCATTCCGGTTTTATCCCTCAGATCCAAAAAGATCAGCTTGCCATGGTCGCGGCGAATATTGACCCAGCCTTTGAGCAAAACATTTTTACCGACTTGATCGACCGTGTCTTTGATTAGGGTTCTTTTCATTTCAAATCAAAATATTAAAATTATCACCCAAATTATAACATAAATTGCTTGATTGACCAAATAAGCAATTTTTTATTTGCCTATTCATAAGAGAGTTTATATAATAGCCGGCAGGAGTGTGTATGGCAAAACCAGGTCAGCTTGGTTATCCGCCGGTGTCCGCGTCGATGGTTGACAAGGCCAAACTTGCGCTTTTAGGTCTGGCGGGAAGTTTCGAGAAAGAGATCGCAGTCCTTCTGGCCAAAAGAGATCAAGTCTCGGCAAAGTTATCGGCACTTAGGTCCGCGCGCCAAGCTCAGTTCGACAGACAAGAGTTTTGCGCGCCGGTCAATACTCTGATCAACACCGCGCGGTCGAATTTTCAAAACTTTCAGTACACTTGTGCTGTGATGAATCGGTTCTACGAAATTACCTCAAGATTGGGGCCGTTGGCAAAAACCTTCGATGCGGAAATTAAATACGAGGAAGAACAGCTCGCTGCATTGGATGCGTTCATAGCGAAGAAAACAGACGATGCAAGTGAGTTGTTTCTCTTGTCGGCGCAAGTGGGAGGAATTCTTGATGATGACATCTAATGACTTACGATTATAAATCGCGAGTCTTTTTTATGGCCAATTGCGATATGCTATAATAGTTTACGTAACAATTTATTGAAGGAAAATGTTAAATATATTCGTTCTGGATCTAGAAACTCAAAAATCATTCGAAGAAGTCGGGGGATTTGGGAAAAATCATCTGCTGAAGGTTTCCGTGGTCGGCGTTTATTCTTATCTGCAAAATAAATACCTGACCTTTTTGGAAGACGAGCTATACCGCCTGGGAGAAATGCTGTCAGAGGCCGATCAGATCATCGGCTTCAATATCAAAAATTTTGATTTCCAGGTTCTGCAGCCGTATTTAAATTTTAAACTGTCGGAAATTCCGGCTTTGGATATTTTGGAAGAAGTAGAAAAACTTATCGGACACAGGGTCAAGCTGGATAATCTGGCCCAAATGACCCTGGGCAAAGGCAAATCAGGAGATGGATTACAGGCGCTGAAGTTTTACAAACTTGGGCAGATCGAAGAGCTGAAAAAATATTGCCTGGATGACGTGCGGATCACGAAAGATCTGCATGATTATGTTCAGAACTACGGGAAGTTGCTGTATAAGGACTATTTCGAGACCAGAGAAATCCAGATTAAATTCATTGAGCCGTCTGTTCGAAAGCCTATGGCGCGGCAAACAAGCCTGTTTTAAGATATGAAAAAGATTTATTGGATGGTCGGTATTGTGGCGGCAGTAGTGCTGATTTATTTTTTGTTCATCCCGGCGTTTACCGGCCGGCTGATTTTAAATCCGATTTTGAGCGCTGGGCCGATTCAGATCCGCTGGTATGGCTTGATCATGGCATCAAGCATCCTGGCGGCGTATTTTTTGACGCGGAAGAATTCCTGGAGGTTTGGCATCAGCAAAACCGATATAGATGATTTCGCCTTTTGGGCAGTAATCGCGGGTATTATTGGCGCCCGTGTATATTACGTTATTTTTAATTATTCTTCGTATTTTTCCCATAACCCTTCCGAGATTTATAAGATCTGGCATGGGGGACTTTCTATTTACGGAGGGATTCTATCAGGACTGGTGTTCGGCTATTTTTATTCGCGGAAAAAAGCATTTAGTTTTTATCAGCTTTTTGATCTTATTGCCTTGTCTCTTCCTTTGGCTCAGGCGGTTGGACGATTCGGGAATTTTGTAAATCAGGAAGCATTCGGCATTCCCACGAATTTGCCCTGGAAACTGTATATTGCTCCGAAGTACCGCCCGGTTGAATATTCGTCCAGTAATTTTTTTCATCCGGCTTTTCTTTACGAGGCCTTGCTTGATATTGCTGTTTTTTTGATCCTGAGCAGATTGGCCGGGAAAGCGAAAAGCGGCATTATTGGCTGGTCGTATTTGCTCCTGTATTCTTTGGGCAGATTTTTTATCGAGGCGATCCGTTTGGATAGTTTCTTTGTCTCGGGCTTCCGTGTCGACCAGGTGGTGGCCGCGGTTTTGTTCCTGATTTCAGGGGCAATAATTTTTGCAAAGCAAAGCCAAGTCACATAAAAAACCGCATCTCCGAGCCTCGCGAAGCGAGGCGTGGCAGTCTATCCAATGACAAGATTGCTTCGTCATCCCGACAAGTCGGGGCTCCTCGCAAATGCGTTTTTTCTTATTGATAAAATGGCCAAAAGCTGGTATTCTTAGTGGGCAATGTTCACTAGAATCTCATCAATTACTTTGGCCTTTCTGCTTTTTTTCGTGCTTCTCGGAAGCCAAGGGAATCAATATATTTATACCGCATCAATAGTGGTTCTAATTTTAGCCGTATTTGCGATCAATTTCAAAAGGCTGAATTTCACCTGGCCTCATTTATTGTTGCCGACAATTTATCTGTTGGGAGTGGCAAGCGTGTTTGCGGTCATAGCCGATCCGAATTTTCGCATTGTTTTCTTGGTCGCCGCCTGCCTGCTGTTTTATGTCCTGGAAATGAAACTCGGGCACGAAAGCCACTTTCTGCAGAATATGTTTTTGCTGTCCGCGTTCGGACTGTATTTGGGGCTGTTCGCAGCGCAGTTTTATTTTAACCTCAAGGCCTGGTGGTTTGTCCCCTTGGTTTTTTTGGCGACCTATTTGCTCTCAGTCCAGGGTTTCGCCGGGTTTTCCTTGCCGGCAAAACGTTATTTTTATTTAATGCACGCCTTGGTGATCTCTGAAGCGGCCTGGGGATTGATCTTTTGGCCGACGTACTTTTTTGTCGACAGTGTAGTGTTGTTCTGCATATTCTACCTGCTTTGGCTGTTTTCTTTTTCGGCTTTTTTCGGCAGACTGACCAGGCAAAAAATTTATTGGCAGCTGACTTTAGTAGCGATAGTTTTGCTTTTGACATTATCCACCGCCGCCTGGCGGCCGCTCAGATAATATGCATAAAATTAACTGGTCCAAATATACTCCATTTCAGCAGAAGGTTTATAAGGCGATTTTGAAAATTCCCAAAGGCCAGGTCTGGACTTATGGGCAGCTTGCAAGCAAGATAGGAAATCCTTCCGCAGCCAGGGCTGTGGGCAATGCTTTGGCCGGAAATCAGGATGCCCCGTACATTCCGTGCCACCGGGTGATCGGCTCGGACGGAGCAATGCACGGCTACTCCGCCCCTGGAGGAGTCAAAAGAAAAATTATGATGTTAAAAAAAGAAGGGTATAAACATGACTAAAAGATCTGTAGCCTGGATAATCATAATTTCATTTTTTGTGGGAGCCTTAGGCAGCATTGTCTTTGGCCGTTTCCTCATTCCTTACGTCGCGACATTTAAAGGGTTTTCGTTGTTGAATAAATTATCTTCCTCATCTCCGATCGTAATAAACCGCAGGGAAGAAGTTCAGCTGAACGAAGGGGTAAATCTTATCGATTTGATCAAACAGTCGGGCAATTTTACGGTCGGCATTTATGGGCCTAAAAATAATTTTCTGGGCAACGGCATCGTCGTTACATCCGATGGCCTGATTCTGACGGCTAATTCGATTATTTCCGGGCAAATTTCGGTTTCAGCCGTCACCGATGACAGCCAAAAATTTCCGGCCGCCCTAAAATCGGCTGATCCGAAAACCAACCTGGCGCTATTGATCATTTCAGCGAATAATTTATCGAGCGCCCAATTCGACGATGCCGGCAGTCTTTCGGCCGGACACAGAGTGATTTATCTCGGCCGTAGTAATATCAAATTTGAGCATAAAGCCCAAGCCGCTTTTGTCACTCAAAGCCTGGCGAATCAAATCGGGAGCAAGCAGGTCTCGACTGATGCCGTTTTATCCGCCGATTACTTCGGCGGTCCGATCGTGAATTTAACCGGCCGGGTAGTGGGAATGACGCTCGATAAGGATCAAAATATAATCAGCGAGAATTTGAAAATATTTTTGAACGATTATTTTTCCAAACCCAAATGACAGACTGCATTTTTTGTAAAATCGTAAATAAAGAAATCCCGGCCGATATCATTTATGAAGATGATCGTACTTTAGCCTTCATGGATATCCGTCCCGTCAGCCGCGGGCACGTGCTCGTGATTCCAAAGCTTCATTCCGAAGATTTATTGAGCACAGATGATGAAACGCTCAGAGACCTGATCCCAAAAATCAAAATAATTGCGACCGCCGTGATGAATGCGGTGGACGCAGATGGGATAAATTTGACCACCAACCACGGAGCGGCAGCGGGTCAAGTCATATTCCACATGCACTTTCATCTGATCCCCAGATATAAAAACGACGGCTTGAAGCCTTGGCAGCATCATGATTCGGAGCCCAAGACCCGGGCAGAGCTCGCGGTTTTGATAAAAAATAATTTATAAAATTATGGCAGAACGAGAAAAATTTGATCCAGGCTCCCAAACTCTTATGGATTTAGTAAATAAATATGGGCTGAAAAATGTTCCTTCCGAAGAACTCGCTACACTGGGTTATTCCCGCGATCCACTAGGAAGTATAGTTAAAGCTGACGAATTAGAAAAAAGAATTGAGCAAGGTTCGAATTTAGAAAATAAGAAAGAAAATATCCCTTTTGGACGAATCAAGCTTGAGCTGGATTCCACTGAAGCCCAACTAAGGCACGAATTGGATATTGCGCGTAAACTTGATAAGAATTATAACAACGAAAGGTTTTTAGGCAATTTGCGAAAAAATAATCCAATTTTAGCTTTTTCGAATGAATTCTACGACTTTCTGAAATCTCAAGAATTCTTCGAACAAAAGATAACCGAGTGGAATAATTGGTTTGATACCCAGACTGATCATTTTTTGAAAAGAGACGGTGACTTACGAGACGTGGAAAGAGATTTGGGCTTAAGTGATGGGCTGGCGCATAAACTGTCCGAAATTCAAGAAGCAAATGACCCTGAAGAATCAAAAAGTTTTTTTGAAGACATTCAAAGAGCCAAGGCCATGTATGCTGATAAAGCCGCTTTAAAAAAAGAATTTACTAATTGGGACCGAGAAACTACTATTCAGGAATGGTCTGAGGAGGAGCATGATAATCATATAACACCTGAATTTTTACAATATTGTTTTGAACATGAAATTGATAATGAAGAAAAACTGAAAATTCATTTCCTGGGCTTATTTCTGGTTAAGAAAGGATTTGTCCATCTGGGAGAACAAATTTCCGTGTGTAAAACCTATGATGAAGCATCTGAATTGGCCGGGAAAATTTCAGGCCGGCAATTCCCCCATTTTCAGGAAAAAAAAGACATCGAAACCCAAATGAGTGAAGCTGTGACAATAGAAGACAAAAAGGCCCTGAGTAAAAGAAAAAAAGAAATGGATATCCAGAGCCGCAAGGAAAATTTGTTTATTTCCGAACTTAAGCAATTTTTGACAGCCTATAATGTGGTAGCGGCTTACTTTGATAAATATTTATCAGAGATTGAACAAGCTTCATTCCGCATTCTTATAACCCGAGATAATAAACAGGAGTTTTACTTGGATCCGACTCCTAACGCCGAACTCGATAGGGATCCAGGACAAATCAGCGGTGATTGCACCGAAGGGAAACCATTGCCGTTCGCCGATTCTCTAATCCCGGTTTATAATGTTAAGGTTTTTGAATCCAAGCAAAAACACATCGGCAATATTTATCTGTTGATTACGGACACTGATGCCGGTGAAAAGGCCTGGCACTTAGATGCTATTCAAATACCGGCCACGATCCATTGGGAAAGCGCAACTGAGCAATTATTCCAATACCTCGGTGAGAAAGCGAAAGAGAAAGGCATTAAATATATTACGGTAAATACAGAAGAAAATTTAATTTCTAACTATGACTATATTGGCAAGGCTGTTATGGCTAATATTGTCAGTAGCGGGCAAAAAAAAGTTCAAATAATAATTCCATTTGTCGACGAGGGCGAATATTCCGAATTTCAAAGCACAGGAGAAGCGTACGTAGTATGGGAAAATTTTGATCTTAGTAAGCAAAAAATATGAAATATCTTATCACCGGCGGGGCTGGGTTTATTGGCTCCAATTTTATCCATTTTCTTTTTGAAAAATATCCTGATTGCGAAATTGTAAATTTGGACAAATTGACCTATGCCGGCAACCTGGAAAATGTAAAACTGTATGAACAAAATCCGCGCTATAAATTCATAAAAGGGGACATAGGTGATTTGAATTTGGCCAAAGACCTAATGAAGGATGTTGATGTTGTAGTAAATTTTGCCGCGGAATCGCATAATGATCGGGCTATTGAGGATCCTGGAATTTTTGTCCGTACTAATGTTTTGGGGACACAGATTCTTTTGGAAGCGGCCAGGCAAGCTAAAGTTAAGCGTTTTCATCATATTTCAACATGTGAGGTATTCGGCGATCTGGAATTAGACGAAACCAGGGCATTCAAGGAAACCGATCCGTTCTTGCCCAAAACCCCTTATAACGCTTCTAAGGCCGGGGCAAATCACGAGGTAATGGCTTATTTCCATACATATAAGTTACCTGTTACGATCAGTCATTGCAGCAACAATTATGGCCCCTACCAGTTTCCGGAAAAAATAATCCCACTGTTTGCGACAAATGCACTCCAGAACAAATCTTTGCCTTTGTTTAAGACCAGCCAGAATAAACGTGAATGGCTGCATGTTCAAGATCATTGCGCGGCAATTGATCTGATTTTGCAGAAAGGCAAGGTCGGAGAATCCTATAATATTGGCAGTGGAGTTGAGAAATCCGTGGAAGAAATTGCCGATAAAATATTGGATATTCTGGGGGAAGATAAAAATTTAAAAACTTATGTTCCAGACAGGCTCCAGCATGATAAAAGATATTTGCTCGATTGTTCAAAAATCAAGAAAGACCTTGGCTGGAAACCGGAGATCGATTTTGAAAAAGGGATCAAAGATACGATAGACTGGTATCAAAAAAACGAATCCTGGTGGAAAAAATTATTACCAGACGCAATATAAATCTTAGATAGACTGCTTCGCTTCGCTCGCAGATGCGCATTTGCGAGGAGGCGAAGCCGACGAAGCAATCTAACCTATGCAAACCACTGAATTTAAAATCAACAATACCGCAATTCCCGGACTTTTGGAGATTGATGTCAATATGATAGAAGACTCTAGGGGTTGGTTTCAGGAAAAATACCAGAGGGAAAAATTGGTTGCCGCAGGATTTCCAAATGGTTTTGTGCCGGTCCAGCACAGCGTTTCTTTCAACAGGGCTGTCGGCGTTACCCGCGGATTTCACGCGGAACCGTGGGAGAAATATATCGGAATAATTACCGGCCGGATATTTGCCGTGTTTGTGGATCTGCGGAAGGGCGGCAATTTCGGCAAAAAAGTTGAAATGACGATTGACGAGAACAAAACCGCGTTTGTTCCCCGGGGTGTCGCAAATTCTTTCCAGACCTTGGAGGAGGGAACTTATTATTCTTATTTGGTAAATGATTTTTGGTCCGCGGAAAAGTTGTCGGAATATAAATTCGTGAATCTGGCGGATACGGATCTGTCGGTTGAGTGGCCCATTGCTTTGGATAAAGCCATCATTTCAGATAATGACATGAAACACCCTATGCTGAAAGATGTTAAACCTTTATGAAAATTTTGATTTTGGGAGCCAAAGGAAGTTTGGGGGAGGCTTTCCTTGATCTTTACAAAGACCAGGAAGTCGTCGGCTGGGGCAAATTCGATCTTGACATCACCGACGAAGAAGTGGTCAGTAAAAAAATTGCCGAATTGAAGCCCGGTTTGGTTATTAATTGCGCCGCATATAACGCGGTGGATAAGGCTGAAGAGGAAAGGGAGCTTGCCGAATCCGTAAATGGCTATGCGCCCGGTTATTTGGCTAAAGCAGCATCTGAGGTGGGCGCGGTTTTTGTCCATTTCAGCACGCATTATGTTTTTGATGGAACGAACCAAGAGGGATATAATGAAGATGATCTGCCGAACGCGCGTTCAATATACGGCAAATCAAAGATCTTAGGTGAAAATGAGGTTCAGGGGAAAACCGACAAGTTTTATATCATCCGGACGGCGTGGCTTTATGGCAAGCCGGGAAGTCATGGAAAAACCAGCTTTGTGGCCATGATGCTGAAGAAGGCTGATGAAGGCAAAGCCATCGAAGCGATCAAAGATGAATTTGCCCAGCCGACATATTGCCTGGATCTGGCACAATCCACAAGAGCATTGCTTGAAGAAAAAAAACCATTCGGAATTTATCATCTGACTAACGCCGGCCAGACGAGCTGGTATCAGTGGGCGAACGAAATATTTCAGATCAAGAATGTGAAAGTAACATTAACAGCCATATCACGGGACAAATTCCCTCGCAAAGCCGCCAGGCCCCAGTACGGGGTTTTAAATAACAATAAATTCATCCAGCTGAGGCCTTGGACCGAAGCATTGAAAGAATACTTAGGGTAGAATTATGAAAGGCATTATTTTAGCGGGCGGCTTGGGAACAAGGCTATATCCTTTGACCCATGCCACAAACAAGCATTTATTGCCGGTTTACGATAAACCGATGATTTATTATCCTATCCGCACGCTGCTGCGGGCCGGGATCACGAACATCATGGTCGTGGTCGGCGGTCCGCATGCCGGAGATTTTATCCGGGTTTTGAGAAATGGCAAGGAATTCGGGATCAAACATCTGGAGTTTGCCTATCAGGATTCTGGGGATGCCGGTATCGCGGACGCGCTGAGGCTTACGGAAAGTTTTGCCGATAATGGACCGGTCACGGTTATTTTGGGGGATAATTGCACTGATGCAAACATCCGCAAAGAAGTACAAAATTTCAAAGACGGAGCTCTGGTGTTTCTTAAGGAAGTGGAAGATCCTCATCGGTTCGGCATAGCGAAGTTGGATAAGACCGATCCGAACAGGATTTTAGGTATTGAGGAAAAACCCAAGAAGCCAAAAAGCAACCTGGCCGTGACCGGGCTTTATATCTTTGACAACAAAGTTTTCAAGCTCATAAAAAAAATCAAACCATCCGGCCGTGGCCAACTGGAAATAACGGATGTCAACAATCTATATATTGAAGACGGAAAAATGCGCTGGGCTAGGCTTGAAGGATTCTGGTCCGACGCCGGAACATTTGAAAGTCTCTACAGGTCAGGGGTTTTTTGGGCCCGCAAAGCCTTGGGGAAACGGAATGAAAAGAATTTGCTAAAATTTGAAAAATAATTAACGAATTCGCGAGCCTACGAAGCAGGTGTGGCGATCTTATCTAAGATTGCTTCGTCGCTAACGCTCCTCGCAAATGCGATATCATGAGACCTTTGATCGGCGAACAACACCAAAAATATCTTTCAGCTTCGATAGCCACTTTTGGAGCGCTTTTGGGTTTCGAAGCTGTCAGCTATATCACTGGCATTTATCAGCTTAAAATTGCCGTTTTGTTGTCATTTTATGTTTACGCGTTCCATATTTTTTGGCTGACATTCATATTTGATCTGCATTTGAAGAAGCGGGGAGTGCTGGCAGAGGCTTCGGTCAACTTTAAAGGAGCCAAGATGGTCTGGGAAGCTTTCAAAGAACGCTTTAGTCACATCAGGCGATGGGAGTATCTGCGGCACTATCAAAATTATCTTGTCTTGCCGGGATTGATCTACTGGTCAACAGTTGTGCTGATCTTGCTTAATCCATTCAACATTACCATAAAACAGTTTATGGTTGTGTCTTCAACCATTGCTTTAGCCGTGGCCTATTGGTTCATGAAAGAGCAGATCAGCCGGCGGATGGAAGTCCTGCACCACTGGATCAGACTCTTGTCCGTGGTAAAATTATTTACCGCATTTCTGATCTATTCCGCAATTGTCGGGGTCACCATACATTTCGGCTATGACGCTTTCTTTTTATTTACCGCGGCTTCATCCGTGACCTTTCTTTTGATCTACCAGGCATTGTTCCAGCACAATCTGTTGAACTTTTCGATTTTCATCTGGATCGTGATCATCGCATTGGCCATGGGCCTCGTATCGCTCTGGGTCTATAGTTTCTGGAACTATGAATATTTTACCGCCGGGCTGGTGATGCTGGCGGTTTACAATATGTTCTGGGGCCTGCTCCATAATCATCTGGACAAAACTCTATCGCGCGTGGTCGTGTTTGAATACCTGGCGATGATGGCGCTGCTGATCACGATCTTATTAGCCACACATAATTTCAACCAACGAGTGATATAGGTCGCTCGGATGCCGCAAAAAAAGACGGCAGAAATTTGCTGGACGCAAATTTCTGCCTAAGTTTCGGCCTCGCGGCGGTTAAGCCGCTTCGGCCTCAATTTCTTTTTTGTACAGCATCCTCGCTTATAGGGAAATCACCTGCCGAGCAGGGTGATAGCGGCGATCAGCAACAAAACCAAAAGATGGGGCCAGGAATGAATTCCCGTCCTTTTGATCTTCGCCCGGTGGATGATAACCGCGTCAATCACCAGGAAAATGACATAGATCGCCCCGAATATCCCGAATATGATCCTCAGCACCTTGATAATCGCAGCTTCATTGGTTACGGGAATAGGAACCAGCGAATCTTGCGCGGCTCCTGATAAAGCCGGAACATCGATCCGTATCCGGAAGTCTTGCGCGAGTTTGGCTCCGGTTTTGTCTCGGGCTTCGATCGAAACCGTCTGGCTGCCCAGGATCTCGGTTTGGTCAAAGGTGAAAGAGCCGACGAATTCTCCCGGCTGCTTGCCGGCAACCAAGGTTATGGATTGAGTTTTGAGGCGGGATGTAACGAGCGAGGGATTTCCGCCGATGACCACATCCAAGTTGACCAATATTTTGCCGGAAACGACAGTCGTGTTGACTTTGATATCCGGGAAAATAATTAAACTTGATTTTTCGGGCGGAGCCGGAGCGGGCGGAAGCGCCGGCGTTGGCTTAGGTTTGATGATTTTGGGAGTTTGATATACCGGAGTCGGGTAAGTTTTGGCAACCGGAGACGGCGGTGGATTATAAAGCGCGCCGAAAAGGCTGACGGCGATGATCGTATTGTGGTTCGGCTCAAACGTGCCGGAGATGGTGGACACCCCCTGGTCTACAAATTTTTCATTTTCGATATTCGCCCTGTGCCCCGGGCTGTTCATCCACGCGGCCATCATTTCGGACGCCGAAGTAAAATCCATTGCCAGATTTTCTCCCAAGGTCAGATAAGGTTTATAACCGGTAGCCTCGATCCGCGGCCATACGTAATTTCCGTCCGGATCGACGTGGGCAAAGTAACTTCGCGCCATCATGTCCTGAGCCTTGCCTGTCGCGGCCGTAATTAATTTACTGTAGGTGATAAGCGCGGGAATAAATCTTTGGGTCCTCTCGGCATTGATCCTCGTCATCAGATCCTGCGGATCTATCCCGGGAGCCGCGATTGAAATACCGGGCAAAAGCAAGCGCAAGGCCCAGATGACGAAGCAAAAAAGCACCAAGGCCGGGGTTGTCAAAATCCAGGGTTTATAGCTATTTTGCTCCGAAGCAAACAGATAATAGTTTAATTTCATGGAGAGTTTAGGCCATCCTTACTATATTAGTGTAAACTACTGGTTTTTTCTTGGCAAAGGCCTTGACAATAGCGCCATTTTGTGCTAAGATAGCTAGTTATGATAATAGATAATACATCAGAAATTCATAGGTTGCTGAAACTGGGCGATCCGTCCGATTCGCCGCATTTTAGTGGCGTCCCTGAAGACTTGCCTATTTTGATTGATCAGCATAAGCCTGTTATTCACGCTATTCCTGGCAGAACCAATATGGCCAATAATTTCATGGCAAAACCAGGCCTGATCCAAAAGATCGGTTTCAGCCTAAAAAGTATTCTTATTTATTCGGCCATTTTCATCGGCGCTTTTGTTTTCTTTTATATAGCGCTTAATTTTTCCTCAATGTCCGCCCAGCTCCAGGGATTCTTTGCCAAGCCTCAAGACCAGCAAATTTTGGGTGATCAGCTCCAGCCGTACAACACATGGATCAGCGGATATTTTTACGCTGTTTCCGATCGAAAACTGCTTGACCCGAATAATGACATGGATAAAGACGGGCTGTCCAATATGGACGAGTTTATTTTGCACACGAACCCCATGGTCGCGGATTCTTCCGGAAGCGGCATGACCGACGGCGAGAAAGTCATCAATGGATTGAATTTGTGGGGCTCGGGACCGATGTCGGAAGCGCAAAAGCAAAATATCCCGAAACTGGATATGAACACGATCAATAACCGGATCAGCTACAATGCCCTGCCTGACAATTCGAGATTGGTTATAGCGCCCAACTCCGGCAACATTGATTACACCAAACCAGGCCGCCTGTCTATTCCACGGCTGAACCTGACCGTTCCTTTGATCTGGTCCCAGGACCCGGCTGAGTTTGAAGCCGATCTGACGAAGGGCGTGATCCATTACCCGGGAACCGCTTTGCCAGGAGAAGTCGGTACGATCTATGTTTCCGGGCATTCTTCGGATTATATCTGGAAACGCGATCCGATGCAGAGCATTTTCGCCAAGATCAATTATCTCAAACCCGGCGACGATGTATTTGTCGACGTCTACAGCGTGGACGGCAAAGTCTATAATTACCGCTATCAGGTCACAGGCAACAATATTTATAAGCCCGATGACCAGGCCCAGTTCGTATCCGGCTCAACCAACCTGCTGAATCTTTCCACCTGCTGGCCGATCGGCACATCGACCAACCGGATAGTTGTATCGGCTGTGCAGGTAGGGCTGTAAAGAAATAAATAGTAATAATAAGCATAAAAAATAGGCGGATTCCACTGAGTGGAATCCGCCTTTGTTGTATGCGTAGGTGAGCTAGAAGCTCACCTTGACACCCACGATTGTCGCCATCGATGACGTCGATTCATGGGCTGTGTGGGAGGTCGGACGCACTGACTTGTAGTGCGACCACGACACGTTTGCGAAAACGTGGACACGACCGATCGCCTGAACGTCCACGTCGGCACCGAGACGATTGAGCTTGGCTTGCTCCTGCTCGTCTGTGACCTTGGGGAAGTCAATTGCCGGCGTTTTGGTGTCGCCGTTGTAGTGCTGGGTGGTCCATTTGTCTCGTGAGCCACCGAGTCCTAGTGTTCCGCCAGCTCGAACAGTGAGCCGGTGGTCGTCGCTCTTGGTCGAACCAGAAGCTTCGACCCCAACCCCATAGGTCTGGAAAGACCTTTCGGTGACGGTGGTCGTGTTCTGCGCGAAGTATGTTTCGCAGAAGCACGTCCGGTCGAAGTCAAGCGAGACTCCGATGCTGAGCACATCTCCGACAGCGAGCTTATATCCGCCGCGGATCTGGAGCAGTTTGTCGCGGCTGGTATCCGAATCGCGCTTCTTGCTGAGCCAGTTCCCTTGCAGGTCCTGGTACAGCTGGTCCGAGGTATTACCGAGGAAGGAGGCAGTCACGGAGCCGAATGCTCCCTTGTGAGCCGACTGATCCACTCGTACGGTGAGAACGGGAGCGGCGAACTTGTGCTTTTGGGGCACATCGCCGCGCTTGGGGTCAGGGTAGGTGAAGTCCGTATTGACGGACCCGAACACGTACCCGATGCCAACCCCTACGATTGGCTTGGTCGTAGCGGGAGACGTTTCGTCGCTAACGGTGGTTGGGATTGCCGGAGCACCCGGTTCGCCCTTGTCGCCCTTATCGCCTTTGTCTCCCTGCTTGCCAGTGTCCCCCTTGTCTCCCTTTATTGCGGGAGCAGGAGCGACCTCTTTGGTGAGGAAGGGAGAGAATTCAAAAACATCGTTGTTGCATTCAGCGAGGCGGAGAATTTTCCGCGTCGTGAAGTTGTAGACGAATTCCCGTCCTTGTTCAATCCGAACGAACCCGCGTTTGTTCATCCGGTCCGGCAGCTTCATCTCGAAGCACCCGCCCGTCGGGTGCCCGCGGATGATCTCGTTTTTGCCGAGCCTGCGGGGAGTTACGACCGAGGGCCTGTAGAAGGGCGCCTCGGGCGCCGCTACGCATTCCGCCGCAGTCTTCCAACTGTCAACGGGCGTTTGCGCCGAAGCGATGCCGACCGACGTCAACATGAATACGACCGACAATACTAATTTACGCATTTTGAAACCCCTCCTTGGGGCGCCGGACTAAGACTTCGTTAGGCCAGCTGTATTATGTGCGGTGTTGCGATGTTCCTAACCCTGAACTCAGCTGAGGCAGAGCAGAACTAGTCATTATACTCTTAATCGACGATTTTGTCAATAGTTGAGCATAATAGGCCCTATAATAGGCTATTTTTGGCTTATTTAGATGCCCTTTTGGCCTGCCATAAACGGATGCCTATTGACAAAATCCGCAAGTACTGCTAAGCTACTAAGTTAGTAAACGAACAGATTAAATCGATTTATCGAAAGGAACTTTATGAAGTACGGAATAAACCTCAGTAATTCAGCAATTGCTAAAACTGTTGGCCTGGCATTGATTGCCGTGCTGTCAGTATCATTTGTCGCGTTAACCCAGGCGGACACTTTCTATAATCTTACCATCAATGTCAACGATGCCTGCGGCCCGGTTGAAGCCCAAGCGA
>JBDTSL010000004.1:0-91428 GCA_039931165.1 Candidatus Doudnaibacteriota bacterium | reverse complement strand
AGGAAAGAAAGAAACCGGGTTTGAAGCGCGCGCGCCGAGCGCCGCAGTTCAGCAAGCGGTAATTCAAAAAACACCGGCCAGAAATGGCTGGTGTTTTTAGTTTTGCCAAGGTAAGAGTTCTCAAGGCCAACAGTGCCGATATTCAGCATGTAAATAGTAAGTAGGAGCTATGGCAATAATTAGTCATGAGCATAGTCATGAGCAAAATCTAGTCTCGAGATTTCCGGCCTAGCGGGAATGACAAGAAAATTTATGCATTATTATTTTGTTTCTTTTCCCGTTTTCGTTTGTTCGGATCGAGAGTTTTTTTGCGCAGGCGCAAGCTCTCGGGAGTAACTTCCAGAAGCTCATCCGGCCCGAGGTACTCCAGCGACTCTTCCAAGCTCATGGTTTTGGGCGTGGTCAGGATCAGGGCCGCGTCAGTGCCTGAGGCGCGCATGTTGGTCAGTTTCTTGGTTTTGTTGATATTGACCTCGATGTCCTCTGCTTTGGCGTTTTCGCCCACGATCATTCCCAGATAGACTTCCACTGCCGGGCCGATGAACAGGGTTCCCCGTTCCTGGGCGTTGTTCAAGCCATAGCCGTTTGATACACCGGATTCGGACGCGATCAGGGAGCCGTGCGGGATATTCACCTGACCGGCTGCTTCCACAGGACGGTAGGAGTCAAAGATGTGATTGAAGATAACCGTGCCTTTGGTTTGGGTCAGTAGCTTGCTTTTTAGTCCAATAATACTCCTGGTGGACATGATGTAATCTATATGAGTTTCGCCGTTATTTGTATGGATCATTTCTATGAGTTCTCCTTTGCGGCGGCCGATCTCTTCGATCACGGCGCCCTGGAATTCGTTCGGGACGATGACGGACAGGCGCTCGAATGGTTCGGTTTTTTTGCCTGTCCCGACCGCAGCGTCGGGGCCGTCCTCATACCTGAAAATAACTTCCGGCTGGGAGACCTGCATTTCATAGCCTTCGCGGCGCATGGTTTCGATCAAAATGGCTAAGTGCAGTTCGCCTCGTCCCGCGACCTGAAAAGTGTCGGGACTTGAAGTATCAGAAACCTTGAGCGCGACGTTTGTTTCCAGCTCCTTATATAAACGGTCGCGCAGATTGCGGGATGTGACAAACTTGCCTTCGCGCCCGGCAAAAGGAGAATTGTTGACCGCAAAAGTCATCTGCACGGTGGGTTCGTCCACTGTCACCGGGTCGATTTGTTTGGGATTGGCAGGATCGGTAATGGTTGAGCCTATCGTGATCTCTTCCAATCCCGCGACCGAAACAATTTCTCCGGCATCCGCGGTTTCTACAGACAGCTTTTGCAGACCTTGAAATACGGCTATATCCATGGCGCGAGCGGTGAATCTGGTGCCGTCAGGCATGATTTGCATGACCGGCTGGTTTTTCTTGATATTCCCGGAATAAATTTTGCCGATGCCGGTCTTGCCTTTGTATGAATCATAAGCCAGCGCCAGGACCAAAATTTGCAGCGGTTCGTTTTCAATGATCGTCGGTCCAGGAATTTTATTGATGATGGTCTCAAACAGGGGAGTCAGGTCAGTTCCAGGTTTATGGTAATCGAGCGTAGTGATGCCGGCAGTGGCCTGGGCGTAAATTATCGGAAAATCCAATTGTTCGGTTGTGGCATGCAAATTGACGAACAGGTCAAAAGTTTTGTTCACGACTTCGTCAATCTGGGCATCGGAGCGGTCAATTTTATTGATTACTACGATTGCCTTATGCCCCAACTCCAAAGCTTTCTTCAGTACGAATTTGGTCTGAGGCATGGGGCCTTCTTTGGCATCCACGAGAAGCAAAACTCCGTCCACCATGCGCAGTGTCCGTTCGACCTCGCCGCCAAAGTCGGCGTGGCCAGGTGTGTCCACTATATTAATTTTGACATTATTGTAGACAACCGAGGCATTTTTGGCTTTGATGGTGATGCCGCGCTCGCGCTCGAGGTCCATCGAGTCCATGATCAAAGCGCCCATGTCTTCCATATTTCGCTGGACATGGGTTTGCTTAAGCATGGCATCTACCAGGGTGGTCTTGCCATGGTCAACGTGGGCGATAATCGCGATATTTCGGATGTCTTGGCGTTTCATAATTTATGTAAAATAAAATTCGGCGGTGCGTCTTAGGCACGAAGCCGAAGCAACACAATTATAGGGCAATTCAGGGAATTTATCAAGTTTTACTTTTGGTGTATAATGAATTCATGGAAACTGACCGGAAAAACCTGGACCAAAGCAAGATTTGCGATCTTTGCCGCAAGCATGACCCTTTGGTCAAAAACTACGCCGAAGATTACGAATTGCAGACCTCTTTGCGCAATTACGTGGAAAAAACCAGCGGCGAACGCATAAACGTTGCAGACATTGCCCAATTGTGCGATTCCTGTTATTCGAAGGTCAAAGACAGCACGGAAGAAGACGAAGAATAGCTATTATTGACATTTTCACGAAAAAAGAGTATTATATTTTGGCTTCTTAAGTAGGCGCGGCAATCAAGCCTTGGGTCAAACCAGGGTTAGGAAAGTCCGAACACGTTGGTTGAATGAAGTCCTCGCGAGTTCATGCAGCCTTAAGTAGCGGGTAACGCCCGTCGAGAGAAATCTAGGGATGCGAACAGAGACGTCCCGATCCGAAAGGATCGCGGACGACCGGTCGAATGACCGGTCGATCTCAATGGTAACATTGAGAGTGAAACGGCTAAATTCCTATTTAATAGTGCAATACCGAATAGGTCTCGTGCCGCAAGGCATAGGGACGGGTAGGTAGCTTGAGGCATACAGTAATGTATGTCCCAGAGAGATGATTGCCTCCCCCGGCGCAAGTCGGGGACAGACAGAATTCGGCTTATAACCTGCTTAGTCCCGCAAATTGCGGGATCCCGCCTACGTTATTAATTTAATAGCGGTGGCGGGAGAAGCAACAATAAATAATGACCCGTTGACACTAACGGGTCTTTATTTTATACTGACCACGTTTCCTTGAGTCGAGGGAAAGTTAATTAAAATAAGAGAACAAGGGTCAAGTTTGCATTAGTGAATTTTCCTTTGTTTCGAAGGTCAAGAAAAATGGCAAAGAAATTGTTTGTCGGCGGCCTGCCTTATACCTCTACCAGCGACGATTTGAAGAATCATTTCGCCGCAGCGGGTACAGTGGTCACGGCGCAGGTCATTACCGACAAGTTCTCCGGCCGATCCAAAGGTTTTGGGTTTGTGGAGATGTCTTCTGACGAAGAAGCTACAAAAGCTATTGAAATGTTCAATGGCACCGACTTCGGCGGACGGTCACTGGCTGTCAACGAAGCCCGCCCTAAAACCGAAGGTGGTTCACGGGGTGGATTCGGCGGCGGACGCGGTGGTTCAGACCGCGGCGGTTATGGCGGCGGCGGACACCGGGATAGCTACTAATTTAATCAATACGATCTAAATTCAAAAGACCCGGGTTACCCGGGTTTTTTGTATATTTTCAGTTGGAAAAATTCGGTCAAAAGTGGTATAATAAATTAGCAAAAAATATGAAAAGATCGGAAATGCTGTTTAATTTAATCTCGATTGTCGTTGATTTATTTATGGTGCTTTCGGCCGGCATCATTGCTTATTATGCGCGGTTTGAATTGGCAGGATTCCGGCCAATTTTATACTATTTGTCTTTGAATGATTTTTTGAAAATTCTGGCCTTTATCGCTCCGGTGCTGATTTTATTACTGGCTCTGGCAGGGCTGTATAACCTTAAGGGAACCAGAAGGCAATCCTCGGAAATTTTGAAAATAGTTTTAGCAATTTCCTCCGGCCTTCTGCTGGTTGTTATTTTGTTTTTTTTCAACCAGAGCTTGTTTCCCTCCAGGCTTATCATTTTATTTACCTGGGTTCTGACAATTGTCCTGGTCAGTTTCGGCCGGATAGTTTTGCGCTTCATACAAGTCAGGTTGCTTCGGAGGGGCATCGGGCTGCATCGTCTGGTAGTGGTAAGACCCGCCGGCAAAACCTCCGGGTTGGTAAAGGAAATTTCCTGGAACCCGGAGCTGGGCTTTGGGATCGTCGGAGAATTGGATTCAAATTTGACGGTTCAGACCCTGCTGGATCAGCTGAAGGAAATCCGCGCAAATCGCGGAATAGACGAGCTTTTGCAGGCCGATCCTTTTCTGGAACAGAGAATCGGCGGTCAAATTCTGAAGTTTTGCCGAGACTACGGCATCAGGTTTAATTTTGTCCCGAACCTGTTTGAAACTTCAACCACTAACATTGCCATCGAAACCATTTCCGGCATCCCGGTGATCACGCTGAAGGGGACTCCGCTGGAAGGCTGGGGCAAGGTGCTTAAACGGAGTTTGGATACTTTGATTGCGGCAGTGGCGATAATTACTTTAAGTCCTGTTTTTTTGATAATCGCAGTTATTTTAAAACTGACCTCCAAAGGCCCGGTGTTTTTTCACCAGCTGCGGGCAGCGGGATTGGATTCATTTGAATGCTACAAGTTCCGGACCATGTATCATGAAATGTCGGAAGGAACCGTTTCCGGGGATAAACTCCGTGAACAACTGGAAAAGCAAAATGCCAGACTCGGACCATACGTAAAAATCAAAAACGATCCGCGCGTCATGCCATTCGGCAAGTTCCTGCGGAAAACCAAGCTCGATGAAATGCCGCAGCTTTGGCATATTTTGCGCGGCCAAATGAGCTTGGTCGGCCCGCGAGTCCACATGGTCAAGGAAGTGGATCATTTCCGCAACGACTTTAAAAGATTATTTATTCTCAAGCCGGGAGCGACAGGCTTGACACAGATCATCCAGCATACGGAAAATCCGGAGATCTCCTGGGAAGAAGAGATCAAGCTGGATGAATTTTATATCGAGAACTGGTCGATCTGGCTGGACCTGTGGATCATCTATAAAACTTTTTTGATCTTGCTCGGCAGCCGCCCGAAGGTGGATTATTAAATGAAAGTCGCATTGGTCCACGAATATTTGAATCAGCTCGGCGGCGCGGAACGGGTGTTGCAAAATTTTTTGGAAATATGGCCGGAGGCCACGGTTCACCTGCTCCTTTATGATAAGGAAAACACTCACGGCGAGTTTGAATTTGCCCAAAAGCGAGTCAGTATTATCAACTCGTTGCCGTTTGCCCATCAACATCACAGATTGTTTGTTATATTAATGTCAAAAGCAATAGAAAATTTCGATTTTTCGGAATTTGACGTAGTTTTATCAGACGCATCTTCGTTTGCAAAGGGCGTTAAGACCGACAAACTGCATATTTGCTATTGCCACGCGCCGACTCGGTATCTTTGGACCGTTCCAGAATATTTAGATAACCAAAAATATCCTTTATTATTGAAGTTTTTTGGAAGAAAGTATCTTAGGTGGCTTAAAAAATGGGACTACCGAGCCGCCCAAAGGCCAAATTTTTATATTGCCAACTCGAAAAATATCCAGAATCAAATCAAGGAATATTACAACAGAGATTCAATAGTGATTTTTCCGCCAGTGGACGCGGACAAATTTTTTCCTGACGGTGAAAAGCAAAATTATTTTTTTACCGTTTCGCGCTTGGAACCGGTTAAAAAGATCCATTTAATCATTGAGGCGTTTAATCAAATGGGATTATCTTTAAAAATTGCCGGTACCGGCTCGATCGAAGGCCAACTTAAAGCTTTAGCCAAACCAAATATAGAATTTGTCGGCAGAGTCAGCGATGAGCGCCTGCGAAGATATTATTCTGAAGCCAAGGCATTTGTTTTCGCCGCCGAAGAGGACGCGGGTATTGCTTTGTTGGAAGCGCAAGCCTGCGGCACCCCCGTGCTCGCGTACGGCAAAGGAGGCGCTCTGGAAGCCGTTTTGGGCGGAGTTACGGGCGAATTTTTTGACGAACAAAACGCAGAATCCCTAAAACAAGTACTAAAAAGATTCGATTCAGGCAAATATAACCCGGTGACGATCAGACAACATGCACAAAAGTTCGATAAGAAAATTTTTAAGAAAAAAATTAAAAGTTTCGTTGAAGAAAAGCATAAAACGATCGATCAAAGAATATTTAGCAAGAGAAATTTTCACGGAGTAAAGGGGATTATTTTTATAGATGATAAAATGCTTGTCTATCGCAGAGATAATAAGACCGATAATTTCCCGTTACAAATTGATCTTCCTGGTGGAGGCAAAGAAGCAGATGAAACGCCCTTTGAAACTTTTCAACGGGAGAGTAAAGAAGAGTTTGGTGTTCAAATTGAGAAATCTGATATTTCTTATGCAAAACAATATATGAGCGCGATGGATCCAACCAAGGAATCGTATTTTTTTGTAACCCGTCCGTTGAATGTCGATAGAAAAGATATAATTTTTGGAAATGAAGGTCTAGAGTTTTTGCTGGTAAAACCAGAAGAATATTTAAAATTTGGAGATGCAATAAAGAGGCATCAAGATAAAGTTAAAGAATATTTTAATTCATTAGAAAAGGCATGAAAATAGGTGTGGATTTGCGCATGATCGGCGGGGGGTCGGGGATAGACCGGTATATTACCGATCTTAGTCATGAGATTTTGAAGCAAGATAAAACCAATCAATATATTTTATTTTTTCGTGACATCGATAAATCCGCGAATTATAAACAATACAACCAAAAAATTGTGATTGCCGATATACCGCACTATTCATTTGCCGAACAATTAAAATTTCCAGGAATTTTAAAAAGAGAAAAACTTGATTTGGTTCATTTTCCGCATTTCAACGTGCCGTTGTTTTATCGCCGGCCGTTTGTTGTGACTATTCACGATTTAACGCATACTCTGTTTCCGGGCAGGAAAAAGTCCCATTTTTTTCACAGGATCGCTTACAACTTAATTTTGCGGAATGCGATCCGGCGTTCCAAAAAAATAATCGCTGTCTCCAACGCCACTAAAAAATCCATTCTTGAGCATTTTCCAATTCCTGCAGATAAAATTAACGTGGTCTATGAAGGAATCAGCCAGGGATACCATATGCTTGATAAGCAGGAGGCCTATAAGGCCATGTCCAATAAATTTGGGTTCAGCAAGCCATATATACTAAACGTAGGTGTTTGGCGCCGGTATAAAAATTTGCCTCAGCTCTCCCTTGCATTTGATATACTTATCACCAAAGGCATGGACCTGGAGCTGGTCTTGGTTGGGGCGTCTGATCCGTCATATCCGGACATCGCCGAAAAGGTCTTGGGCATCAAAAACAAATCACGAGTAAAGGTCTTGGGAAGAGTCAGCGATGCCGATTTAAATCAACTTTATAACGGGGCGACTTTGTTTGTTTTACCTTCCTTAATTGAAGGATTTGGCTTGATAGCGCTTGAAGCGGCTGCCTGCGGCATCCCTGTTGCCTGTTCCGATATCCCTACTCTTCGCGAGATCATGGGCCAGGGCGCGGAATATTTTGACCCTGAAAATTTATCAAACATGGCGGATGTGCTTTACCGGCTTTTACAAAACCCGCAGCGGCTGGAAGAACTGGCTAATTTGGCGTTGAGCAGGTCCAGGCATTTCAGCTGGAAAGAAGCTGCAGAGCAGACTATTAAGCTTTATAATGAGGTTATAGGTGATAGGTTATAGTTCATACTTATGAAAATACTTTTAGCAGGCGGCGGCACGGGCGGTCCGGTAACACCGGTTATTGCCGTGGCTATGGAAATCAGAAAACTCCGGCCGAAGACGGAATTTTTGTTCGTGGGAACTCGAACCGGGCCGGACAGAGCCATGGTTGAACCGGCCAATATCCGATTCGTATCCATTCCCGCAGCGAGATGGCGCCGGTTTTTTACGATCCAAAATTTATTCGCTCCTATTGTATTGATAACAGGATTCTTGTCATCATTAAGAATTGTCCGAAAATTCCGGCCGGATGTGGTATTTTCGGCCGGTTCGTTTGTCGCGGTCCCTGTGGCTTGGGCCGCCAGGCTTTATGGCGCCAAAATAGTGATCCATCAGCAGGACGCCCGGATCGGTTTGGCGAATAAACTAATTTCGCCGATTGCCGACCAGATCACCACGGCTTTTGAAAAAACCAGCAAGGAATTTTATTCGGGCTCGGGTTTGTTTGAAAAAAGATTAAAACCCGCCGCCCAATGGGTTGGCAATCCGGTCAGGCCGGATTTGTTCAATTCCGCCGTTGATGCCAAAAAGTTTTTTAATCTGCACGAAGAGCTGCCGATCCTATTGGTTTTAGGGGGTGCTACCGGCGCTAAGCAGATCAATCAGCTGATAGGAGAAATTTTGCCTGTTTTGGTAAAAACACATCAGGTCGTGCATATAACCGGCAAAAATAAAAATAGTGTGACTTTTTCCAGCCGAAATTATCTTCCTTTTGAATTTCTTGCTTTTCCAGAATACGCGGCAATTCTAAAGCTGGCGCATTTGGTCGTGGCCAGAGCGGGCTTGTCCACCATCGCGGAGCTTTCAGCGCTGGGCAAGCCGGCGATCATTATTCCCATGCCCAATACTCATCAGGAAGATAATGCTAGAATATTGCAGGAGGCGCACTCAGCCGCCGTATTATCACGAGATGAGGCTACGACAGATAATTTGGCTCGAGTTATCAACAATTTGAAATTTAATCAAGCGCAAA
The DNA here is from genome assembly GCA_039931165.1 of Candidatus Doudnaibacteriota bacterium. Taxonomy (GTDB): domain Bacteria; phylum Patescibacteriota; class Doudnabacteria; order UBA920; family O2-02-FULL-48-8; genus JBDTSL01. Next base: position 82,840 of record JBDTSL010000004.1, on the reverse strand, counting down.
CCGGCATTTTGAGCCGGAATATCTCAAAATTAATGCCCAAAGATGCCGCCATGCTTCTCGCCAAGGTTGTGATTAAGCAAGTTCACCCCCACACCAATCAAGGAGAATGACGCCGCTGCCTATGTATATTAAAGTACTGACGATGAAAAATATTTATTCAAATAATTTTTTTTGGTGTGGGGTAAATGAACAATTATAAACCAAAAATCGGGATCGCTTTATCTGGCGCTTCAGGCCGGGCTGTTGCCCACATAGGCGTGCTGGAAGTTCTGCGTGAGCAAAATATTCCGATTGATTATATTGTCGGATGCTCATCCGGCGCGCTGACCGGTGCCAGTTTCGCGTTGGGCACGATGGACAAACTGAAAAGATTTATGTATACGCTGACCTTTCCGAAAATGCTGCGGCTCTGGTCCACCCACAAGGCTAAAGGGGCATTATTCCATCTGCATGGAGACAAAATGAGCGAAGAGTTGAATGGCTTTACCAAAAATCTGAACTTTGAAGACATTCAGCATCCGAAATTGGGGTTTTCCGCGACCGATATCAATACCGGGGAATTGGTGACCCTGACCACCGGCAGTTTGAACAAGGCTTTCAAGGCCAGTGTCGCGGTTCCCGGTTTATTCGAACCTGTGATTTGGGACAAGCATGTTCTGGTGGATGGTGGCTTGGTCAATATTGTGCCGACCTTGCCGACCAAAGAAATGGGAGCGGATATAGTGATCGGGGTCAATCTCGCGGCAACTAAGTTCATTTATGAAAAAAGGATGCCGATATGGCGTGGGTACAGATTTCTGACCCGGCTCACGGGTTTGCAGTTCATCCGGGAGAAGGTCATCCCAAAATTATCGCCAAGACTACTGTTTAGGATAGATTCCCAATCCGATATTTTGGAAGAAGAAGATATTAAAATTCCCGGAGTTATGTCAGTTTTGTCCAAGGCCATCGATCATTCGTTCGAGATCGAGGAGCAATGGGACGAGTCTCATATAGCATGCGATCTGATGATCGAGCCGAAAGTCAAACATTTCGGCAAGACCGAATTTAGCAGTTTGGAAAAAATTTATTTGGAGGGCCGGAGAGCCGCAGAGGAAGCAGTTCCGCAGATCAGAAAACTAATCGAAAATTATAAAGTTGAAAAATCAGAAAAAATCGAATCTGCGAGCGACCGCTATTCTCAAGCTTAAGCATTGGCGGTTGCGCGGCAGTCTAAACGTAGAAGATTGCTTCGTCGGCCGCAAAGTTAAACCTCAATAAGGCCTCCTCGCAAATGCGTTATTTGTTTAAGATCAAAATATGACGATCAAAGAAGCAAAAAATATTTACTGTCTGGGAATAGGCGGGATTGGTGTTTCAGGACTTGCGCGTCTGCTTTTTGCAATGGGAAAAAATGTTTCCGGATCGGATCTGAAAGAATCGGAAATTACCCGGGACCTGGTTAAACTTGGGATTAAAATTTCCTTCGGTTCTAACATTGTGGAAGGCAGTCCTGATCTGGTGATTTATACCCCCGCCGTGCCGGCGGAAGAACTTGATAAGATAAACATTGCCAAACTGAGCCAGGGTCAGGCCTTGGGTCGGCTCATGGAAGATAAATACGGCATTGGAGTGACCGGAACCAACGGCAAGTCCACAACTTCCGCGATTTTGGGAAAGATCTTGGAAAATGCCGGCTTGGACCCCACGGTGCTGATCGGCTCATTGCTTTCACCCAAAAATGAAAGCGATAAATTTAAAGCCAATGCCCGCATGGGCTTGGGGCGGTTTTTCGTCGCCGAGTCTGATGAATACGCCCGAAAAATGCTGGAGAACAAGCCGAAGATGATCGTTTTGACCAACGTCGCGGAAGATCACCTGGACTACTATAAGGATTTGTCAGACATCAAACGGGCTTTTTCCGAATACATTAAATCGTTGCCCTCAGACGGAATTCTGATTTATAACGCCGATGACCATAATGCCGTTGATGTAGGCAAGCACGCGACCTGTCACAAGTTTACATTTGGAATCCGCCATTACGCGGATTTGCAGGCTTTAAATTTAGGGGTCAGGGGGCAGGGCGCAGGGGGCAGTCAAACTTTTGATTTGCATCTAAATGACGAAAAAATCGGAACTTTTCAGTTGCAAGTACCCGGCTTATTTAATGTTTCAAACGCTTTGGGAGCGATTTTAGCTGGACTCAAGCTTTCTGTTGAACCCGCTTCAATCGCGCAAACTTTGGAAAATTATGCCGGCATTTGGCGCAGGTTTGAAATTGTCGGCAGGCTGGACGGAAAAGTTGTAATTTCCGATTATGCCCATCATCCCGCTGGTGTGACTGCCACGATCGAAGCCGCAAAGCAGTTTTATCCCGATAAGAAAATCCTGGTCGTATTTCAACCCCATCACAGAAACAGAACCAAGTCTTTATTCGGGGAATTTATCGAATCGCTGCTCATAGCCGATGAAGTTATATTACCGGAGATATTTGACGTGGCCGGGCGCGAGCACGGAGAGCAGATCAGTTCCAATGATCTGGCCCGTGAGCTTGTCCTGCGAAATGTGAAAGCAACTTTTGCGCAAAATTTAGACGAAGCAGAAACGCTGATCAGGGATAAAATAAAGGATTTCGACGCTGTACTTATGATGGGCGCCGGAGATATTGATTTGTTGGCCAGGAAACTGGTAGAATAAAGACATAATAATTACCAAATTAATTTATTGCTCATGACTCTGCTCATGACTAAAATATGGAGCAACCTATATGCCTAAAAGTAAAATCAGGAAGCTTACCAGCGTTGGCGCATCGAGGTCCCGGTCGGTTGTGATCCCCGCGGCAATCATCCAGGCGCTTGGCTGGCGCACTAAGCAAAGACTGATCATTAAAAAAATTTCCGGCGCTGTGATCATAAGAGACGCCAAAACAAAACATAGAAAAAAATAAGTCATTTTGTGATAATCAGTAAATTCGTAAAACTATGAACATCGCCATTAAAGCAACACATCTGGAACTAACCTCTCCCATCAAGCGGTATGTGGATGAGAAAGTCGGGAATTTGAGTAAATATATCCATACTTTAGAGGGCAAGGTTGAGTTGGAGCGGGACCGCCACCATCATAAAGGCGAGGTTTTCCGGGCGGAAATCATGCTGGTCATGGGCGGGAAGCTGATGAGAGCGGACGCTGAGGCTGAAGATATTTACGCGGCGGTTGACCTATGTATCCCAAAGCTGAAAGAACAGATCGCCAAATTCAAAGACAAAAAAACCACGCAATACCGCCGGGGCGCGCGGACAGCAAAAGGAAAAATCCGTTAGTAGAAGTTAGATTCGCTTGCGCAAAAAAATAATCGAACTTCACTACCGGACGAGTATCGGGTAGTGAAATTTGATTTTGTTAAGCCGAAGGCTGTCAAATTTCTACTATCCGGCTTGACAACCTGAACAATAGGTTTAAAATAAACTTGATATTATTTTTTTCCGTCTTCGTTTCATAATTTCCTCCTACGCAAAAAGCTTCGGAGGACGCGTCGGCGGACAATCCCGAAAGATCTAGTTGCAAAAAAATTTCAAACGGTTTTGGAAACTCGGAGTCGAGGAGTACAATACTCAACCATTTGACATCACCAGGGACGGGAAGCTGGTCGTCAAAGAAGGAAATTACCAATACAATATTTTCGAACTCATAAAAAAATACGGTTCGCCTCTTGAGGTTGTCTTCCCCCACATTTTGGAGAGCCGAGTCCGCGATCTGATCGACATTTTCAACGCCTACATCAAGCTGCATGGCTATAAAGGCCGGTTTTATTACCACTACGCCATGAAGGTCAATCAGAACAAGGAATTCGTATTGCCTGTCGTTTCCGAAGGTGGGCATTTCGATGTGGCTTCCGTGAATGAATTATGGCTGGTCAAGCGCATGCTCGAGCAGGAAAAATTCAACCCTAAGATCCGCGTAATCTGCAACGGGCCGAAAAATGAGGCCTACATTAAACTGATCGAAGAGCTGAAAGCCAAAGGACTTACGGTCATTCCGATCATTGAAGATTATAAAGAACTTGAGCGGTTCAAAAAATTCAAAGGCGAAACCGGTATCCGTCTGAATATGAATGTCAAGGTCAGATCTCATTGGGATAAACATTTTAACCGTTATGGGTTTCAAGAGGACGAAATTTTGAAAATCGGCAAGATCAGGAATTTGAGTGTTTTGCACTATCATATCTCCTCACAGATAGAACGCGTAGACGGCCTGGTTCATCCGTTCAAGCGGGCTTTGGAAATTTTTAAAGAACTGAAAAAAACCAATCCCGGGCTGGATACGATCGATCTGGGCGGAGGCGCCGGCGTTCCCTATGAAAAGAAGGGAAAGTTCTATTCGGCGAAGACCGCGATCAATCAGATCGTGCGCGTGGCCAAGAAATTCTGCGATAAAAATAACCTGAAGCACCCCAATCTGATCGTGGAATGGGGAAGATATGTCGCTTCACCGGCGCAGATCACAATTTATAAGATCATCGCTGAAAAAGCCGTGTCCGAGGGCAGTAAACGCAAGTGGTATGTGATTGACGGCAGTTTTATGAACGACCTGCTGGATACCTGGTCGATCAAATGGAAATGGCACGTGACCCCGGTCAATTATATGAAGGAAAATAAACTGCAATCAGTGTGGTTTGCCGGTTCTAGCTGTGATTCCGACGACAGATATACGTCTGGCGGCGGTAATATTTTTATGCCGCGCATGGAGGACCTAAACGGCGAGGACTTGTACGTGGCGTTTTATGACACCGGCGCTTATCAAGACCCTCTGGCTTCGCATCATTGCCTGCTATCCAGTCCGGCAAAAATCATCTGCCAGAACGGGGAGATCAAATTGGCGCGCCGGCGCGAGACATCAGAAGAAGTTGGCAAGCAGTTCGGTTGGTAATTGGCGGCCCGCCTTGCTAAAGAAGAAAAGGCTACATAATTAACCCAAAATATATGGGACCGATAAAAGATTTTATCAAACACCATTACCGCCATTTCAATTCCGCGGTTGTGGTGGACGCCTCTGAAGCATATGTCAAGCATTTGGAAAAAGGCGGCAAGATGTTTTTGGCCATGGGCGGAGCCATGAGCACTGCTGAGTTAGGCTTGTCTTTGGCTGAAATGATCCGCCAGGACAAAATTCACGCCATATCATGCAGCGCGAATAACCTGGAAGAAGATATTTTTAATTTGATCGCTCACGATCACTATAAAAGGATACCTAATTACCGAAATCTTTCGGATCAGGATGAGGTCGATCTGCTGAAAAACAACCTTAACCGCGTCACTGACACCTGTATTCCTGAGGAAGAAGCAATGCGTCGGATCGAACGGTTGGTCCTCAAATTTTGGAAGAACGCTGATAAGGCAGGGGAGAGATATTTCCCTTGGGAGTTTATGTATCAGCTCATTCGCGGCGGCGTACTGAAGGAATTTTACCAGATCGATCCGAAGAATTCCTGGGTTCTGGCCGCCTGCGAGAAAAATATCCCGATTTTTACCCCGGGCTGGGAGGATTGCACATTAGGCAATATATTTGTGGCAAACGTCATACGCAAGGAAGTATCAGATTACGGCGTGGTGAAATCAGGAATGGAACAAATGGCGTATTTGATCGACTGGTATAAACAAAATTCCAAGGATTCAGATATTGGTTTTTTCCAGATCGGCGGGGGAATTGTGGGAGATTTTCCAATTTGCGTCGTGCCGTTGATCCAACAGGATCTACGGGAAAAATGCAAACTGTGGGGCTATTTTTGCCAGATATCGGATTCTACTACTTCTTATGGTTCGTATTCGGGAGCCGTGCCCAATGAGAAAATTACCTGGGGCAAGCTGGATGTGACCACCCCTCGATTTGTTATCGAGTCTGACGCGACTATCGTGGCACCTCTGATTTTTGCTTACGTTTTGAATCAATGATATTTGATCTTAAAAAAGCATATCAACCTAAGCCTTTCTTGGACATCTTTAATCTCGGCGTTAAGCCCGAGATTACTTTTGATTCATCAGATGCTGTTATAGTGCCTTTCGGTTATGAAGGTACGGTGACTTTTGGGCATGGGACGGATAAAGGCCCGGCGGGTTTGATCGAAGCCTCGTATCAGGTGGAAACATTTGACGATGAATTGCTGGATGATATACAAAACCAGATCAAGTTTTGGACCACACATCAGCCCGAACTGCCGAAAGAGCCGGAAGCCGCCTGCGCACTTCTGAAAAAAATTGTCAGTGAAATTATTGACGCCAAAAAATTACCTGTTGTGATCGGCGGGGAGCACTCGATCAGCTACGGATTTGCCCAGGCTTTGAATGAAAAATATAAAGAAGTATCGGTTTTAGTTTTCGATTCGCATTTAGATCTGGGAGACAGGTGGTCGCTTAATCCATTCACTCATGCGGCGTGGTTGAAATATTCCTTAGGCTTACCGAATATCAAGAAAGCTACTCTGGTGGGCATCAGGAATTTTAATAAATTGGAATACGAATTTTGGCAGAGCAATCCTGACCGCGTGAAAGTTTTTTTGGCGCGCGACCGCAAGAGCTGGAAGATAGATGAGATCGTAAACAGCTTGGGAGAGAATGTTTATCTTAGTTTTGACATTGACTGCTTCGACGCTGCCATGATCCCTTCCACCGGCACGCCGGAACCAGGAGGGCCTTTTTGGGACGAGATTTTGCCCATCATCCGCGAAGTTTGTAAAAGAAAAAATATTGTCGGCATGGACTTGGTTGAGCTTGCCCCGATCAAAGGACTTCAAGCTCCTGACTTCATGGCCGCCAAGCTATTAATGAAGATGATCTTGTATAAGTACAAGGCAAAAGCACTGAAATAAGAGAACCGTCCTGACTTGTCGGGGCGGTTTTTTATTCTTTTCAAAATGGTCATAAGTTGGTATACTAAGCAAGCTTTTATGTCATTTTTATCCAATCTATTCAGTTCTTCAAACGAATCTGTGGTCAAGCGCCTGGGCAAGAAAGTTGACGAGATCAACGCGCTAGAAAAAGAATTTGAGACCAAGTCGCAGGACCAGCTGAAGGAACTTACTGCCAAATGGAAATCCGATCTGGCGTCTTTAGATTTGATAGAGACAAAAAAATATCTTGACGAAATATTGCCGCAGGCGTTTGCTTCGGTAAGAGAAGCTGCCAAACGAACCATCGGACAGAGACATTATGATGTCCAGCTTCTCGGCGGCATGGTCCTGCACGAAGGTTCGATCGCGGAAATGCGGACCGGAGAAGGAAAAACCTTGGTTGCGACGCTGCCGATGTATCTGAATGCTTTGGCCGGCCGCGGAGTGCATCTGATCACGGTCAATGACTATTTGGCCCGCTGGCAGGCTTCCTGGATGGGGCAAATCTATCATTATTTGGGTTTATCGGTGGCCTCCATCCAGCATGAGCAGGCTTTTCTGTATGACCCGGCGTATGCTCCTGACGAAGAAGAGATAAAGAACGTCGAGTCGCAGGTGCAGGGTTTGGTTTTGGATGTCAAAGACATGCGGCCGATCGGACGCAGGGCCGCTTATGCCGCGGATATTGTATATGGCACGAACAATGAATATGGTTTTGACTATTTGCGCGATAATATGGTTTGGTCCAAAGAACAGATGGTCCAGCGGGATTTGTTTTACGCGATTGTGGACGAAGTCGATTCAATCTTGATTGATGAAGCGCGTACCCCTTTGATCATCTCGGCTCCTGACACTGATCCAACCGAAAAATACTTGGAATTCGCCAAAGCTGCCGAGAAGCTGATGAAGGATGAGGATTACACTGTGGACGAAAAGCACAAAGCCGTGATGATAAACGATAAAGGTATTACAAAACTGGAGAAAATTTTGAACGTTCCGAATTTGTACAGTGATGTGGCGCTGGTCCACCATAATGAAAATGCCTTGCGCGCCAAGGAACTATATAAAAGAGACCAGCAGTATGTGGTGAAGTCAGGGGAAATAGTCATAGTTGATGAATTTACGGGGCGCATGATGTACGGCCGCAGGTATTCGGAGGGCTTGCACCAGTCGATCGAGGCCAAGGAGAACGCGGTTTACAGGCAGCCGGTGAAAATTCAGCAAGAAAGCAAAACTCTTGCTACTATAACGTTCCAAAACTTGTTCCGGCTCTACCATAAACTCTCCGGCATGACCGGCACTGCCGAGACTGAGGCCGAGGAGTTCCATAAAATTTATAAATTGGAAGTGGTCCAGATCCCGACCAACAAACCCATGGTCCGCGCGGATTTAACGGACCAGGTTTATAAAAACGCGGAAGGGAAGTGGACTGCCCTTATAAGAACGATCAAAGAACTAAACAAAGCCGGCAGGCCGATCTTGATCGGCACGATCTCGATAGAGAGAAACGAAATGCTCTCACAGCTTCTGGCAAACGCAGGTGTGGCTCATGAGACCTTGAATGCCAAGAATAACGAACGGGAAGCCCATATTATCGCGCAGGCAGGTCGTTTGGGCGCGGTTACTTTGGCGACAAATATTGCCGGCCGAGGTGTGGACATTATTTTGGGCGGAAGTATTCCGGACCCGAAACAGCAGGAACAGATCAAATCGCTGGGGGGACTGGCTGTGATCGGCACTGAGCGGCATGAATCCAGGCGTATCGATAACCAATTGCGCGGACGCGCGGGTCGCCAAGGCGATCCCGGTTCCTCGCAGTTCTTTTTATCTTTGGAGGATGACCTGATGAGGCTGTTCGGCGGCGAACGCGTACAGAAAATGATGGAGACTTTGGGAATTCCGGATGATCAGCCGATCGAGCATGGCCTGATCTCCAGATCCATCGAATCGGCGCAAAAGAAGATCGAGGGCCTGAACTTCGATACACGCAAACACGTCCTGGAATATGACGATGTCATGAACAAGCAGCGGACTATAATTTACGGCAAACGTAAGGATGTTCTGAACCGCAAAGAATCTTTGGCTGAAGAAATTTTGGGATCAATGGAAAAAGAAATAACCGAATTGGTTAATTTTACTCTGACGGCGGAAGAAGTGAATTTGGAGCAACTGCACCAGGAGCTGGCAGGATTTTTACCGATGCAGCCATCAGATATAATTGACTCGAAAGATTCAATTGAATTGATAAATCACTTTGTCCAGATCGCGGAAAGGGAATATAAGCGCAAGCAGGAAAAACTTGGATCTGATGTAATGAATCAATTAGAGAAGATGGTTTATTTGCGCTCAATCGATACATTGTGGCAGGAACATCTGGATACTATCGAACACTTGCGCGATTCCGTAAGACTGCGCGGCTACGGCCAGAGGGATCCTTTACAGGAATTCAAGAACGAAGGGTATCAATTGTTCCAAAAACTTTTGAATGAGATAAACCGGCAGATCGCATTCACGATCTTTAAAGTTGATGTTGTGGCGCAGCCAACTGTCAGCGCTGAGCGCTCAGCGCTGAGCGCTGGGATCGGCCGCAACGATCCTTGCCCTTGCGGTTCAGGAAAGAAATGGAAGAAGTGCGGGCTTTTGAATACATCTGAACACCAAAAACGTATTGCCGAAAAAAGATAATGCTGTGAAAAACAAACTCCTATTTTTATTTATCGCATTGCTTACGCTGGTCACAAGCGTTTATTTTCAGCGCCGCGTCAAACCCACCCTGCCGGTGGTGTCCGGCATAAAATATGACAAGAGTATCAAAACCGAACATGGTGTCCCGATTAAAGTGACACAAGTAATTGACGGAGACACGATTGTTTTGGTCAACGGTGACCATTTGAGGTATGTCGGCATTGATACGCCTGAGGAATTTGACCAGCGCAAACCGGTTCAATGCTTTGCTAAAGAAGCCGCGGAAAAAAATAAGCAACTTGCAGAGGGTAAAACCATTAAATTTTATAAAGACGTGGAAGAAACCGACAAATACGGCCGATGGCTCGGATTTGTTTATCTGGAAGACGGAACTTTCGTGAACATGGAACTGGTCAAGCAGGGCTACGCCTTCGCTTATCCTTATCCGCCTGATGTCTCTAAATCCGCCGAATTTTTAGCCGCCGAAATTTCAGCCAGAACCAACAAACTGGGGTTGTGGGGCGGACTGTGCTCAATCTCCACTCTATCCACTGGACGGCAGCAAACGAATCCCATACAATAATATCAATATGGCACTGAAAGAAAAAAAAAGCGTTTTGATAGTTGAAGACGACCTGCTTTTGGCCGATGTCATGGCAAACAGGTTCCGCCTGGAAGGCTTTGATGTGGCAGTGGCGGCTGATGGCAAGGATGCCTTGCGCCGGATCGCGGAGGAGCATTATGACGTCATGCTTTTGGATCTCATGATGCCGCTGTTCAACGGGCTCGAGGTTCTGGATGATCTGAAAAAAAGAAAAATCACAACCCCGGTTTTCGTGATGTCCAGTCTGACGGGGCTGAAGGAAATTAACCGCGCCAAGGAATTGGGCGCGGTGGATTATTTCGTTAAAACAGCGGTGACTCCCGATCTTGTGGTCAAGCAGATCGAGAAACTTTTTGTCTAATAGCCTCGATATGATCAAGACGGCTGAATTCGTTTCCCCAAAGCATCCGGATAAAATTTGTGATTTTATCGCAGATTCGATCCTGGATGCTTTTTTGTCGCAAGATAAAGCAGCGCGGGTGGCAGTGGAGGTCATGGGAGGGCACGGGATGATCACTGTCAGCGGGGAAATTACCAGCAAAGCTTCGGTGGATATATCCGGGGTCGTACAGGGCCTTGTAGGTCCTGATTTTAAAGTTACCGTTAACGCTACAAGCCAAAGTCCGCAAATCGCCCAAGGCGTGGATACAGGAGGCGCAGGCGACCAGGGAATTATGGTCGGATATGCCTGCAATGAAACCGAAAACCTGATGCCCTTGGAATATGAGTTGGCTCGGAATCTTTGCAGGGAAATTTATAATGTTTATCCTTTTGACGGTAAGACACAGGTGACAACCGATGGAAATAAAATCCTAACGGTTGTGGCCAGTTTCCAAAATGCCGAAATACCGGAGTTATTAAAATTGGTTCAATCGAAAATTGCTGCAGAAGAATATTTGATAAACCCGGCCGGCGAATGGAGCTTGGGCGGATTTGACGCGGACACAGGTCTTTCAGGACGCAAAATTGTTATCGATAACTATGGCCCTAATGTACCGGTTGGCGGTGGCTCATTTTCGGGAAAAGATTATACCAAAGTCGACCGCTCGGGCGCTTATATAGCGAGAAAGATCGCGGCAGATTCGGTCAGAAAAAATAATGCGAAAGAAGCATTGGTAAAAATTGCCTATGCCATCGGAAAGCCCCAACCGGTAATGAAAACACTCTTACTGGACAGCAAGGAAGTGAAGTTTCCTGAAGAATATGATTTGTCGCCGGGCGGGATCAGGACTTTGTTAAAACTTGATAAGACAGGTTACGCCCAGACCGCGGTTTGGGGGCATTTCGGACGGGGATTTGTATGGGATAAGTAAAAATATTATAAATGAAAGAATATTTGTTGGTTTTTATTGTTGGCGGCGCGGTAACCACGATAATTACTTATTTTGCGAACTCAGGTTGGCCGACTATTTCCAGGCTGGCGGCGTTATTCCCGGTCTCGACCTGGATATCGTATCTTTTTATTGCCAGAGTGTCCGGAAACAAGGCTGTATCCAAGCATTCCCTGTTTGTCCTGCTAGGGACTATCGTGGCCTGGCTGCCTTATATGTTCGTGATATATTATTATTCAGACAAAATTGGAGCCAATAAAGCGATAGGCATAGGAATCGCGGTATTCGTGGCTTTGGCCTTGATTTTTATTTATTTTACAAAAACTTATAATATATGATCCGCTGATTCCGAGAAGTCAAATAAAATGCTAAAATAAACACATGAAAATGATTCTGGGTTCCAGCTCACCAAGGCGCCAAAAATTGCTTTCGGATTGGGGGTATCGGTTTGATGTCCTCAGGCCACAGATTGACGAAAAAATGATCCGGTCCGAAGATTTGCGGTTATTGCCTCTTATGCTCGCCTCGGCTAAGGCCGAAAATCTAAGGCAGCAGATCACCCAGCCGGCTCTTTTGATCACGTGTGATACGATTGTTCTGCACGACGGCAGGCTCTATGAAAAACCCGGCAGTGATTATGAGGCGCGGGAAATGCTGCAGTCTTACGGCTTGCTTCCTGCGGAAGTAATTTGTGGCGTTGTGGTGACAAATACCGGCAACGGCAGATCGGTTCAGGGAGTCGATTCCGCAAAAGTATACTTTCAAAAAATACCACATAATCTCATTGAAGAAATGATAAAGCTCGGACGAATTTTTGATTTCGCCGGCGCGTTTCATCCGGATGATCCGCCGATCAAGCCATACATTGCGTACATTGAGGGCGAGAAAGGCACGGTCATGGGATTGCCCAGATTTTTAACTAAGAAGCTGATTGACGAGGTTTATGACCCAGAATAAAAAACCAAAGGTGGTCGCGGTGTCCGGCGGATTTGATCCGATCCATCCTGGCCATATCCGGATGCTAAAAGAAGCCAAAGATTTGGGCGATGTTCTGGTGGTGATATTAAACAACGATAACTGGCTTCTGAAGAAAAAAAAGTTCACATTCATGACCGTGAAAGAGCGCAAAGAAGTTTTGGAAGCAATCAAATACGTGGATGAGGTATTGGTTTCCGGACATAAACACGATCCCGAAGATATGAGCGTAAGCGAGGAATTGCGCAGGCTCAAGCCGGATATTTTCGCCAACGGCGGCGACCGCAATATTCAGGATGCCCGAAACCGCTCCTCTTCGCTGAACCGGGATCTGGCGGTATGCCAAAGATACGGCATAAAAATGGTTTATAATGTCGGCGCCGGCGGCAAGATCCAGTCCAGCTCCTGGCTGATCGAAAAAGCGGCCAAAACAGCTCCCAGAAAAGTCGATGTCATCATTAAAAAACGCCGCTTGTCTTAATTTTAAATATTTATTATAATCCCTTTTGAGGAATTACCTCTTTTTTTATGTCAAAGCGAAGACTTTATTTAACTTTTTTAGCCATTTTGCTTCTGGCCGCGGGCGCGGTTTATTTAGACATTCCTGCCGGAAGCAAGATCAATCTCAAACGGTTTAAAATCAACTACGACCAGCAGTTCAGCCTGAAACTGGGCCTTGATCTGCAGGGTGGCACGCATCTGGTGTACGAGGGAGACCTGAAGAACATCCCGTCCGAGGTTCAGGGTGATGCCATGAGTTCCGCTCGCGACGTTATTGAACGCCGAGTGAACGCCATTGGCGTATCGGAACCTCTGGTTCAGGTCTCGGGCAGCAACCGTCTGATCGTCGAATTACCCGGAGTGAAGGATATAAATCAAGCGATTGCCCTGATCGGGCAAACCCCTTTTCTGGAATTCCGAGAAGAGAATCCGAATCCGCCGAATGTCACGCCTGACAAAAACGGCCAAGTAACCTTGTCCGCTGACGACGCATTCAAGGCCACCGGGCTTTCCGGCAAGCAATTCAAGAGAGCCACTCTGGAGTTTGACCAGCGGACCGGCCTGCCGCAAGTCTCCCTTCAATTTGACGCCGAAGGCACTAAATTATTTTCCGACATTACGACCCGTAACGTGGGAAAAAGAATCGCCATTTTTCTCGATGGTCAGATTTTATCCTCGCCGACCGTTAATACGCCCATCACCGACGGCCAAGCCGTGATCACCGGCCAGTTCACGGTTGCTGAAGCCAAGGATTTGGTGACCCGGCTCAACGCCGGAGCATTGCCTGTGCCGATCAAACTGGTCTCCCAGCAAAACGTAGGCGCCACTCTGGGACTGCAGTCGGTCCGGAAGTCCGTGGCCGCGGGTTTGATCGGGTTTGCGATCGTGGCGCTGTTCATGATCATTTATTATCGTTTGCCAGGAGTTCTCGCTGTCTTAGCCTTGGCGGTTTATACCATTTTGACCTTGGCAATTTTCAAATTATTCGGCATCACTCTGACTTTGGCCGGCATCGCAGGATTTATTCTTTCGATCGGTATGGCGGTGGACGCCAATATTTTGATTTTTGAGCGCATGAAAGAGGAATTGCGCAAAGGCAAAACCCTGCGTCTGGCTGTGGAAGACGGATTTAACCGGGCTTGGCTGTCTGTCCGCGATTCCAATTTTTCAAGCTTGATCACCACATTGATTTTGTATTATTTTGGCTCAAGCATTATCCGAGGATTTGCCATTACTCTGGCTTTGGGCATTATTGTTTCGATGTTCACCGCCATCACGGTGACCAGGACATTTCTGCGGATGCTAGTCGGGCATAATATTCTGGTCAGGCACGGTTTGTACGGGGTCAGGACAATGATCGAGGAGAAATCAAATGCTTAACATAATGAAGTATTACAAATTCTGGTTTCTGGTCTCCGGCCTGCTTTTGGTTGCCGGCATCGTTTCTCTGGTCAGTTTCAAGCTGAAACCAGGCATTGATTTTACCGGAGGAGCCTTGACCCAGATTCAATTTAACAAAGCCGCTCCGCAGGCAAGCGAAATTCAAACAGTCCTGTCTGCTAGCGGGTTTACAGGCGCTCAGATCCAGCCAGCCGGCAACAATGAAGTCATCATCCGCACCGGCCCTCAGGAACAGGCCGAACATGCCAAATTAATGAAGGCCTTGTCCGATAAATTCGGCCCAGTCATCGAACAGCAATTCACATCCATCGGCCCGGTGATAGGCAAAGAATTGCGTTCACAGGCTTTTGTCCAGCTGATCCTGGTTTCTTTGGGAATTATTTTCTATATTGCTTACGCTTTCAGAAAAGTTTCCAAACCGGTCTCATCCTGGCGTTTCGGCATCGCGGCGGTTGTGGCTTTGCTTCACGACCTGCTCATTGTCCTTGGAGCATTTTCCATTCTGGGACACTTCAAAGGCATCGAGGTCGACAGCCTGTTTGTGACGGCCATGATGACGGTTTTGGGATTTTCGGTTCACGATACGATCGTAGTCTTTGACCGGATCAGAGAAAATTTGCGCGTCCGCGCCGGTTCGTCCCTGTCGGAAATTATCAATAACAGCATCAATCAGACCTTGGTGCGCTCTCTTAACACTTCGCTTACGGTTATTTTTGTCCTTTTGTCCTTGTTCCTGTTCGGCGGGGAGAGTATTCATTACTTTGTGCTTGCCTTGCTGATCGGCATTGTGGCAGGAACTTACTCTTCCATCTTCATAGCCAGCCCGATCCTGATCGTCTGGCATAATTGGGAATTGAGAAAACGTTCGGCTTAATTTTTGTTACATATTTTGGTTCTTGGTTTTCGGGTTTTGGTGAATTCTGGCCAGTATCCGGCTCTTTATGTAATTTCTCCAAAACTTCGCGCGCGGGCTTAAAATCCTGATTTTTCATAAATATACTATCTGAAAGGTTAGAATTTTCGTCAAGGCTCTTGACAGAAATGAAAATTTGTGCTATACTATTATTGATTTAATTTTATGGCTTCTGAAGAGTTGAACAATCAGAGCAATTCAAACATTCTCGACCAGATCATGGGCAGTCAGACCCAAACCAGTCTGAACGATTTTCAGCCTATAGTTTTGGTCAATGATCTTTTGTCGCGCTTGAAAGAACGGGATCGGGAGATTTTAAGCAAGCGGTTTGGCTTGTCCGGCAAAGAGATCGAAACACTGGAGTCGATCGGAAAAAAAAATAATTTGACCCGGGAGCGAGTTCGCCAGATCGAAAAAGATTCCTTGAATTTATTAAAACAACAGCATTTTCCTCCTCTGGAAAAAGCCCTGCAGCTGATCTTCGATACGATCGTCGAGCACGGAAGCATCATGAGCGAGGATTCTTTGATGCAGACTACTCTGATCAGCAAATCGGACAACAATGAACTGAATGCGGTCAAGTTTCTCTTATGCATGGGAGAGCAGTTTAAAAACCTTCACGATTCCGGGGAGTACTTTGAGTCATGGTATATTTTGGGCTTTGACTTCTCCAAACTTGAGAAGGTGGTGAAGGAATTTACGGCTATCCTCGAATCTGACAAGCATGTCTTAAGCCAGGATGCTTTATACCAAAAATTCAGGCAGACGGCGTATTTCAAGGAGCACGAATTGGAATTTAATGATAATATCCTGCACAGCTATCTCGGAGTGTCCAAGATCATCCAAATCAATCCGTTCAGCGAGATCGGGCTGCGGCATTGGAGTGAAGTCAAACCCCGCGACGTAGGGGATAAGGCTTATCTGGTAATGAAGCATCACGGAAAGCCGGAGCACTATTCGGCGATCACTAAACTTATCAACGATAATAAATTCGACGACCGGGTCGCTTATCAGGAAACTGTCCATAATGAGCTGATCAAGGACACCCGGTTTGTGCTGATCGGCCGCGGCATTTACGCGCTGTCGGAGTGGGGATACAAAAAAGGCGTGGTTGCGGATGTGATCCGTGAAATATTGAAATCTTTCAACAGGCCCATTGGCCGGGAAGAAATCATAGCCGAGGTCATGAAGCGGCGCCAGGTGAAAAGAAACACGATCCTGGTAGGGCTTTCCAACCGCAAACATTTTCAAAAAGTCGGAAAAGATAAATTTGCTTTAGCAACGGAGGAATCAACCGATGTCGTTTCTTAGCGATTATTTTCATTATTTGGTTGACATTGTTTTGATCAGCGGGTATGGGTGGACCGTTTTTTTGGTGTTTCTGGTCTGGATGCTCTGGTGGTTGAAGCGGGACGCGAACCGCATTAAGTACGCTAATTCGATCGAATGGGTTCTTTTGGAAGTGAAGATCGATGAGCTGAACGAAAAGTCGCCGCTGGCTATGGAGCAGATCTTCGCGGCGCTGCACGCGATACATACAAACTACAGCTGGGGCGAGCAGTTGTCCGGAAAAACCGTTTTATCTGTTTCGTGCGAAATTGTCAGCCTGGGCGGCAAAGTTTCTTATATTTTCAGAATTCCTACCCGTTTCCGGAATTTATTGGAAAGCGCGGTGTTTGCCCAATACGCCAAGGCTGAGATCCGCGAAATCGAGGATTATCTGCGCAATCTGCCCCATCATTATGATCCGGAACACGCGGACTTTGAATTTTGGGGCACGGAGTGGCTGAAAAAGAAGGATAATGCTTACCCGATCCGGACATATCTGCAGGATTCGTCTTATGAGCACGGCGCCCAGGAAACATTTATCGATCCGCTTTCAAATGTCATAGAGGTCATGAGTAATATCCAGCCTTACGAATTGCTGTTATTCCAGCTGGTCATCAAGCCCATTGATGATTCCTGGAAAAATCACACTAAACATCTTGTGGAAAAGCTGAAAGGTGTGCCGGAAAAGCACGGGGATGACTGGCTACTGAAAATTGTTCATTTTGTCCCTGACCTGATCGCCAAAATTTTGGTCGGCATTGTTGCCGGGCCTGCTGAAGAGCATGCGCCAGCATCCCGAGTGCAGGAAGAACCGCCGAGCCTGATGCTTCACAAAACCGATAATGAAAAGCTGGCGATAAACGCCATTGAACATGCTGCTTCAAAAATCGGATACGAAGTCCGTATCAGAACTTTTTATCTGGCGCCCAAAGGAAAAATCAACAAATCTTTGAGGATCCCGGAAATTGTCGGAGCTTTCCGCAATTTTGATGATGTTAACCTCAACGGCATGAAGCCCGATATAGGCCACAGCTGGACCGAAGGCCCTTCGTTTCATATTTCCGAAAGGCTGGAGCGGCCATATATTGAAAATCAAAAGTTGAAACGCAGGCGGCACATACTGCATTGGATTTTAACGCGCAGCAGTTGGCAGGGCGTAGGCAAGGTCATCATGAACACCGAAGAGCTGGCGAGTATTTTTCACTTCCCGCAGGTCCCGCATACCAGGATTTCGCAGCTGGAGAGAGTTCAGACAGTCAAATCGGCGCCGCCGATGGATCTGCCGATTAGGTAGAATATGGAATTTGGAATTTGGACTTTATTCTAAATTTTATATTCTATATTCTATATTCTATATTCTATATTCTAAATTCTAAATTCTATGGCCTCTGATAATGACATAACACTGTTCGCAAAAACCAATTTCCGGAACCGGGATGTGTCTTTCGGTATCCGCCGGGATGACCGCAGGCGCCACATGTATATCATCGGCAAAACCGGGATGGGCAAAACCACCCTCATCGAAAATATGGTCATCCAGGACATTCAGGATGGGCATGGGGTTGCTTTTGTAGATCCGCATGGCGACTCCGTGGAAAAGATCCTCAACTACATCCCGTCCAACCGGGTTAATGACGTAGTCTATCTGAATCCCGCGGACAGCGATTTTCCCATTGCTTTTAACCCTTTGGAATCAGTAGACCCGAAATATAAACATTTGGTGGCATCAGGACTGATGGGCGTGTTCACGAAGATCTGGGCCGGAGTCTGGTCGGCGCGAATGGAGTATATTCTGAACAACACGATTCTGGCCCTGCTTGATTCGCCAGGCAATACTTTGCTCGGAATCGCTCGGATGCTGGTCAACAAAACCTATCGGAAAAGGATTGTGGATAATATCAAAGATCCCGTGGTCAAATCGTTTTGGGTGGATGAGTTCGCCAATTACAACGACAAATTCCGAAACGAGGCCATCGCGCCTATTCAAAACAAGGTCGGGCAATTTTTATCATCCGCCATTATCCGCAACATTGTGGGCCAAACGAAAAGCTCCATTGATCTGCGGGAGATCATGGATAACAAGAAAATTTTCCTGATCAACCTGTCGAAAGGCAGGATCGGCGAGGACAATTCGGCTTTGCTGGGCGCCATGATCATTACCAAGCTACAGCTTGCGGCCATGAGCCGCGTGGATATTCCTGAGGAAGAACGGGAGGATTTTTATCTGTATGTGGACGAGTTCCAGAACTTTGCCACCGAATCTTTCGCAAACATTCTGTCCGAAGCCCGGAAATACCGGCTGAATTTGATCGTGGCCCATCAGTACATCGGCCAGCTGGTCACGGATAAAAAAAATACTGTTGTCAGGGATGCGATCTTCGGCAACGTCGGAACATTGATTTGCTTCCGCACCGGGGCTGACGACGCCGAATTTTTGGAAAAGGAATTCGACCCGACGTATCTGCTGAACGATCTGGTCAATCTGACCAAATATCACGTTTATTTGAAGCTGATGATCAACGGAGTTTCATCGACACCTTTTTCTGCGACAACTCTGCCGCCAATCGCGGAGATCACCGGCAACGAAGAAAAAGTTGTCAGTATTTCCAGGGAACGCTATGCGAACAAACGGGAAGGAGTGGAAGAGAAGATCAACAAGTGGATGGGTTCGGAATTTCACGCTCAAGCCGCTGCGTCAGAGAGCGGCGCTGTTGAGCAAGAAGAGCTGCAAGAAAGTTTACGCTACCAGGACCGTCCGGCGGTTATTTCTCCTCCTGTCCAAGTCAACCAAGCGCTTCCGGCTCCGGCTACTCGTTCTGAAAGGCCGGTGCCTTCTGCCCCCAGGATCAGCCAGTCTGAACAGCCGCGCAGACAGGAAACCAGGAGACCCGAACGGAGGCCGGCACAGCAGTCGGAAAATAATTCGGGCAGAAGAATGGCGGATAAAAAACCCGCGCAAAACCCGGTTTGGGAAACTGTGAATAAGCTGGCGGCGGAAAAGATTACCGAGAGAGTTGGGAAAGCCACTTCGGCTCTGGAGGATTTAAGCAGTTCTCTGGCACTTTCGCTCGGTAAAGATGCTTCAAAAAAGCAAGTACCCGAACAGCAGCCGCGGATTCAACCGGCGCCCCCGGTAATCAAAACCGAAGAAACCAAACCCGCCGAACCGGAACAAAAGCAGGGAACGCTCAAACCCGGCGATAAAATCCAATTCGATTGAAACAAAAACGTAAGAGTTACAATTGGCTATAAATTTGCTATGATATTCGCTATGCTTAATTCAAAGAAAAAAACTGTTGTTGTCGGCATGTCCGGCGGTGTGGATTCTTCAGTTACAGCTGCTTTGCTCAAACAGCAAGGCTTTGATGTTATTGGCGTGTATATGAAAAATTGGAGCGAGGATTTCGGCGATTTTGGCTGCTCATGGGCCGAAGATTCGGAGGACGCGCGCAAGGTGGCCCAATTGCTGAATATTCCTTTTTACGTCTGGAATTTTGAAAACGAATACTACGATAAAGTCGTCGAGTATTTTTTGCGGGAATATTCCGCCGGACGCACTCCTAATCCGGATGTGATGTGCAATACCGAAATAAAATTCAAGGTTTTTTTGGAAAAGGCCTTGCGGTTAGGCGCAGATTTCGTGGCTACCGGTCATTATGCGCGAGTCAGATATCAGAAATCGGATAACAGTTATCATTTGTTGAAAGGCATTGACCCGGCCAAGGACCAAAGCTATTTTTTATATACATTAAAACAGCATCAGCTGGAAAAAATCCTGTTTCCAATCGGGCACATGGCGAAATCGGAAGTGAGAGCATTGGCAAAGAAATTCGATTTGCCTAATGCGGCTAAAAAAGATTCACAGGGAATTTGCTTTATCGGCAAGATCAATGTCACCGAGTTTTTAAAAGCTCATATTAAAACCAAAGCAGGAGAGATTATGACAGCCAACGGACAGGTTTTGGGTGTTCATGACGGGTTGCCGTATTATACTATCGGCCAAAGAGAAGGCATGAATCTGGGAGGCCAAGGTCCTTATTATGTGACCAGAAAAGATTTTGAGGGCAATCGATTGGTAGTCACGAACAACAAAACTGACGCAGATCTTTGGAAAAATACATTTTCCGTTACTGACCTTTCCTGGGTGGGACAAACCCCCGATTTTCCTACCAGAACAGGGGTTTCTATCAGGTATCATCATCCGGAATTTCAGGCAAATATCAAACAAAAAACCGGTAACAAACTTGAAGTCGTTTTTGAACAGGCACAACGGGCGATAACTCCAGGCCAATCCTCGGTGATTTACAACAGCGAAGAACTTTTAGGCGGCGGGGTTATAGACAAGGTTTTTTAATTGGGCATGATTAAAAAAAAGAGAGGTAGACAAGTTTTTGGCTTGTCAGCCTCTTCTAGCGTCATCGCAACAACTACGGGCACTTGGCCTTGATCGATCCCGAAGCTACGCGCACTTCTTGGTCTGCCCTGATGGCGTAAATTTCGCCACCGATCACGCACACACCGAGCTTGTTGCGGTATGTGTACCTGAGAAAGATCTCATCTCCGATATAGACCGGGGCCAGTAGCCGCCAGCAATCCTCGAGCAGAATCGGGTAGCGGCTGTGAGAATTGAGTGACCTGCGGATCAGATCGACGCCGATGCTCTCCACCAGTTTGCCGGGCGCCACTCTTCGGAGGAACCCAGCTTCCTGGGCGGCTCTGTCCGAGAAGTGGATCTGATTGTCTTCGCCGACCGCCGCGGAGAAGCGGGAAATAGCATCCTCGTCGATGACCCGAGATTCAGTAGAAATTGCCGGGTCCTCCCACGAACTTTCGGGCCGAACGGGAACGGACGACTTTTTGGCCGAAGAGCTGCTCGTGTCCATTGGCCCTCCTTTGGGTTGACGGAAAGAAGCAAAACAATTGTCTTAATTATAAAACAAAAACCAGACTTTTCAAAATCCGGTTTGTTTTTATGGTCAAGCTAGGCGAGAAAACTGATGATCAGCAGCGCTACGATATTAATTATTTTTATCATTGGATTTATGGCGGGACCCGCTGTGTCTTTATAAGGATCGCCGACCGTGTCGCCGGTCACTGCGGCCTGGTGGGCCAAGGATTTTTTGCCGCCATAGTGGCCTTCTTCGATGAATTTTTTGGCGTTATCCCAGGCCGCTCCGCCCGAAGTCATGGAAATGGCTACAAACAAGCCCGTGATGATCGAGCCGACTAAAACTCCGCCCAAGGCTTTGGCGCCCAGAAACGGGATTATACCAACCAGAATCGGAACCACGACCGGAAGCAGTGCCGGTAAAACCATTTCTCTAATGGCAGCTTTGGTCACGATATCCACAGCCCGCGCATAATCCGGTTTAGCGGTGCCAGCCATAATTCCCGGAATTTCTTTGAACTGCCTCCGGACTTCTTCCACTACGGCATGTCCGGCCTTGCCAACAGCCTGCATGGCCATGGAAGCGAACAGATATGGAAGGGCAGCGCCAATAAGCAACCCGGCCAGCACCTTTGTGTCCGACAGATCAAAGGTCAGGTTCCTGCCCAAGCCGGCAAGTTCATGGGTGTATGAGGCAAATAACACCACAGCGGCAAGTCCGGCGGATGCTATGGCATATCCTTTGGTTACCGCTTTCGTTGTGTTGCCAACCGCATCCAGCGCATCGGTTGACTGCCGTACTGAATCCGGAAGCCCGGCCATTTCGGCAATGCCTCCGGCGTTGTCCGTGATGGGACCAAAAGCGTCGATGGCCACGATGATCCCTGCCATGGACAACATCGAAACCGTGGCAATGGCAGTGCCATAGATTTCCGCAAAGTGATATGAAAGCAAAATGCCAGCAATGATTGTCAGCACCGGAAGCGCGGTTGCCTGCATTGATACGGCAAGCCCGGTAATGATATTCGTCCCGTGCCCGGTGGTTGAGGCCTGGGCGATAGATTGGACTGGTTTAAATTTTTTTGAGGTGTAGTATTCGGTGATAATGACCATGGCGGCTGTCACGCCCAATCCTACCAAAGAGGAGTAAAATAAGCCGACGCCGAAAAAAGGGATAAACAGGCTTTTCGTCACCCAATAAAACCCGATAGCGGACAAAATTGCTGAAACGATCAAGCCTTTGTAAAGTGCGGTCATGATTTGTTTGTTCACCAAGCGCACGAAAAAAGTGCCGATGATCGACGCAAATACCGCAACCGAGCCGAGAGCCAACGGGTAGAGAATGAAAAGAGAGTTGTCTTTATAAATAATGTTTCCCAAAAGCATGGCGGCGATCGTGGTCACGGCATAGGTTTCGAATAAGTCAGCGGCCATGCCGGCGTCGTCTCCGACGTTGTCTCCGACGTTGTCCGCGATCACTGCCGGATTCCGAGGATCATCCTCGGGGATGCCGGCTTCTATTTTTCCTACCAAGTCAGCTCCGACATCGGCGCCTTTTGTGAAAATTCCGCCGCCAAGCCTGGCGAATACCGAAATTAAGCTGGCTCCGAACGCCAATCCGACAAGGGAATTAAGATCATTCGTAAAATGATAAAATAATGAGACCGACAAAAGACCTAAACCGACCACAAACAATCCGGTGACTGCGCCTCCATTGAAAGCCAGCGAGAAAGCTTCTTTCAGCCCCGATCTGGCCGCTTGGGCAGTCCGGACATTGGCGCGCACAGCTACGAACATCCCAGTAAATCCGGCACCTGCCGAAGCCACAGCTCCCAGCACGAATCCAAGCGCCGAGTGCACACCCAAAATTTTCCAGATCAGCACGGCCAGAATGACGGCGACCACGGCCACGGTCGAGTATTGGCGGGTCAGATAGGCGGTCGCGCCTTCCTGGATGGCGGAGGCGATTTCCTGCATTTTTTTATCTCCGTCCGGTTTTTGCAGAACCCAGTATGTAAGGATCAATCCGTAGGCGATCGCGGCAAGGCCGGCAAAGATCGACAGGCCAAATATCGAAGATTCTGTAAGCATGGTATGGTGTTTAATAAATAAAGACTTCTAACGAAGCCTTTAAGATTATATCCGAATTAGCTGAGGATTTCAACTAAAGCATGCCTTGGAACTTCGAAGCCAAAGCGGACTTAAGCTTGTTTTGGGCCTTGTTATAAGCGTTTTTAAAATCAGTTTCAAGGTTTTTTATATCAGATCCGTCTGTGATTTTAACCTCCAGAAGCTCCTGGTTCCCATTCAGGGTTAATGTCACGTTGCCCGAGGTTTCCGTGAACTTTTCAGAGCCGAGCTGGTTTTGCAGTTCCGCGGCCTGTTTGCGCAGATTGTAGAGGTCTTTGATATTATCAAACATGTCTTGATTATATCATGTTGCGAGGCTTGGCCGAATGATTTATAGTGTGGACAAGGTTCTCTTTCCAGGAGGAATGCTATGTCTGCAATTAACGAGCCGAGTTTCGGCCGCCGGCAGCAAGCCTCGTACGGGTTTGACAGCAAGAAGTTCGTGATGGTCGCGGCGGTCATCGTGATCATCGTCTCGGTCTGCGCATATTTCCTCACTCGAGGGCGGAGTGAATCGACTCCGAAACCGGCACCGGCCACTCAGTCACGCTAAAGCGCAGGGTCCCTAAACCTGCGCTTCTTTTTTTTGATCAAAAAAGCTAAACTTAAGACATGGATTATAAAAAAATCAGCATAATCATTCCCGTCTACAACGAGCTGGCGACTATTCAAGAGCTTCTGACTCAAGTCCAGCTTGCGGGATCCGGCGGTCTGGAAAAAGAAATTATTTTGGTGGATGATCATTCAACCGATGGAACAACCGAGTTTGTGAGGAAACTGCAAGACCCTCAAATTACCGTGTTTGTTCACGATATAAACCAGGGCAAAGGCGGCGCGCTGCATACCGGATTTCAGCATGCCACAGGCGACATTATTGTCATCCAGGATGCGGATCTGGAATACGATCCCGCGGAGATTGAAAATGTTCTGGCGCCGTTCTGGAAATTGAAAGCTGAAGTCGTTTATGGTTCACGCTATCTGAAGGAAAATCCAGATCTGCTTTTTTGGCATAGTTTTTTTAATAAAGCTTTTACGCGCTTTGGCAATCTGTTTACCGGGCAAAATATCACGGACATTATGACCTGTTATAAAGCATTTAGTCGGAAGGCTTTAAGTTCAGTGCTCGATAAGCTAGAATCAAAAAGGTTTGGTTTTGAGCCGGAGGTGACTGCCAGGCTGAGCAAGCTCGGTTATAAAATTATTGAAGTCCCGATCAGTTATGCTCCGAGATCAAAAGGCGAAGGCAAACATATGAATTTCAAAGGCCAAACCGAATCGCTGTGGGCTTTAATTAAATACAGTTTAATGGTAAAATAATACAACTTTGGGGAGTAGCCAAGTGGTAAGGCAATGGACTCTGAATCCATCATCGAAGGTTCGAATCCTTCCTCCCCAGCCAAAGAAAGCATCAACATTATTTAGACAATATTAAAGCGATCTTATTTGCCGATTCCATTGAGCCTGTCGTTTGATTCCAATTGGCTGAAGCATTTTTTAAAGTTTCAAATGTATAGACATTCCCGTCTCCGGAATTCGTACCCGGGTCATTGATGATGAAGCCGCGCTCGTCGAAGCCTCGGACCACTATCATGTGATAAGTCGGGCCGTTGTCCTTGTAAGTGTTGGCAAGCAATTTGGCATTGATAGGCAGGAGCACCGGATGATGCTTCGCCAGCGCCGACTTCAGATCGAGTTCGGTAAAGTCCTTGATCTGTGTCACTTTCAGTTTGAACGCACCTTCGGCCATTTTTGTGGTGGCATCAGCGCCGGTATTGGCATTGTAGCCGGTGTTGATATTCTCCCAATTTTTAAGCTGATTTATGGCATTCTGGGCATCCCCCGCAGACATCATGTCCCCGGATTGGCCGTTAAGGTAAGCTGTGGCCATAGCGACGCTTGTTTCTTCGCAGTCCTCGTTGCGAGACCAGTTAT
This sequence comes from Candidatus Doudnaibacteriota bacterium, assembly GCA_039931165.1. Taxonomy (GTDB): domain Bacteria; phylum Patescibacteriota; class Doudnabacteria; order UBA920; family O2-02-FULL-48-8; genus JBDTSL01. The sequence continues at coordinate 57,289 of JBDTSL010000004.1, read as the reverse complement.
TGGTCGGCGCTTGAGCGGTAAATGGAACTGCCAGAATCAGGGTTTTAGGGATCCGAGGGCGTGAAAAAACAAATCCCACCGCGATGATAACAATTATTCCCAGCCCAGCCAGCAAAATTGATTTAGTATTCATGCTCTAATTATAGATGCTGCGGAACTATTTTGAAAGTACCCAGAAATATCTTTCAAGTTTGGCCGCATAAGATATATCGGGTATAATATTCTTATGAAAAAATTCCTTTTGTCGCTGACAGTTGTGCTGGCATTTGTTGTTTATGTCGCTTACGAGAGAAGCATTTTAAAAAGTACCAACAATACCGTTACCACAACGCCTACGGATCAAACTCCAGTTTATCCGACTCCGCAGACCAAGGCTCTATATAAGGACGGACAGTATATGGGTATGGTTGCCGATGCTTTTTATGGACCTTTTCAGGTTAATGCCGTAATTTCAGGCGGTAAAATAACCGATATTATATTTCTGCAATATCCCAACGATCGCCGCACCTCTATTCAAATCAATACTCAGGCAATGCCGATCATGAAGCAGGAGGCAATCCAAGTCCAGAGCGCGAATGTGAACATCGTTTCTGGGGCAACGCAATCAAGTCTGGCTTACAGGCAAACTTTGGCTTCAGCCCTGGCTCAGGCTAAAAATTAGGAGTAATTTTTTTGTGAAATCGACCAGGATTATTATGGGTATGCCGGTAACCGTAGAGGTGATCGACAGCCTTGTAACGGCAGGGGATTTGGAGCAAATTTTTAATTACTTTGACCAGATCGACCGGCGCTTCAGCACATATAAGTTTGACAGCGAGATGAGCCGAATGAACAGGGGCGAGATCAAACCCGCGGACATAAGCGCCCTAATGAAAAACATGCTCGAGCTTTCGGAACAGACGAAAAACCAAACCAATGGTTACTTCGACATCAAAAAACCGGACGGGACATCTGATCCTTCGGGTCTGGTCAAAGGCTGGGCGATTTACAATGCCGCTGAAATTCTAAAAAAAGCCGGTTTTAAAAATTATTTTATTGAAGCCGGCGGAGACGTCCAGGTCAGCGGCAGCAACGGCCAGGGAAAATCATGGCGAGTGGGGATCAAGAATCCTTTTGACCAAAAGCAGATCTTAAAAGTGGTCTTTCTCAAGTCCGAAGGCATCGCCACTTCCGGGACATATATCCGCGGCCAGCATATTTACAATCCTCACGATATCGGTCAAGATATTGCTGATATAATCAGCCTGACAGTGATCGGGCCGAATATTTACGAAGCTGACAGGTTTGCCACCGCAGCGTTCGCCATGGGAAAGGAAGGGATAGTTTTTATCGAAAAATTGCCAGGCTTCGAAGGTTATATGATTGATAATAATAAGATCGCGACTATGACCAGCGGATTTGAAGAGTATGCCAATGCTTAACTTTATTGATAGTTATTTGAACAAAATCACGATGTACCGGCTGGTGCTGTATTTTTTGATGGTGTTGGTAATCGTAGCCGTGGTTTTTTCCGCTCTTGGGATTTTGGCTTTCAAGCCGTTGGATCTTATTTTTGAAGTTTTAATTCTATTGGTGATTTGTTGGGCTGCAAACGAAACTTTTTCCCGAGTGTTTAAAGTGCCGGCCAACGTCGAGTCGGTATACATCACAGCCTTGATTTTGGCATTAATTATAACTCCACCTGCCGCATCCGGAGCCGGTTATTTCAGCAGCCTGATGTTTTTGTTCTGGGCCGCGGTTTGGGGCATGTCTGTAAAATATATTTTGGCTTTCCGGGGAAAACATTTTTTCAATCCCGCGGCATTTGCCGTTGCATTGACAGCCCTGACCATCAATCAATCGGCCAGCTGGTGGGTGGGAACCTTGTCGCTGTTGCCCCTGGTGATCTTAGGAGGGCTACTGGTTACCCGTAAAATCCAGCGCTTCGAACTGGTCATAAGTTTCTTGCTTGCTGCCGCAGTTTCGATCGTCGCGTTTTCACCATCCCGTTCTACTCCGTTTGTTCTGATCCAACAGATTTTGATGCATTCTCCGATCATATTTTTTGCTTTCATCATGCTGACTGAGCCGCTGACCACGCCGCCCAGGAAATCGGCCAGGATTATTTATGGAGCTTTGGTGGGTTTGCTTTTTGGACCAAACATCCACATCGGTTCTTTCTACTCAACTCCAGAGATGGCACTACTGGCCGGAAATGTTTTTTCATACATTCTGAGCCCCAAGGAAAAATACATGTTATCACTTAAGGCTATTAAGGAAATGGGTTCGGATACGTACGACTTTGTGTTTCGGGCCAACAGCCGCCTAAGTTTCAAGCCCGGGCAATATATGGAATGGACCGTAGGTCATAAAAATCCGGACAGCAGAGGCAATCGCCGGTATTTTACTTTAGCGTCTTCTCCGACAGAACCCGATGTCCATATAGGGGTAAAATTTTACCCTGAAGCCAGCAGTTTTAAACGAACTTTGATTGCCCTGAAACCGGAGAGCGAAGTTTTGGCCGGACAATTATCCGGGGATTTTACTTTACCTGATGACCCGAAAAAAAAGCTTGTGTTCTTGGCAGGAGGCATCGGCATCACTCCTTTCCGGAGCATGATCAAATATCTTCTGGACCGTAACGAAAAAAGGAATATCGTTTTGTTTTACTCGAACAGAAACCAAGACGAAGCCAGCTATCGGGAGATTTTTGAACAAGCCGAGCAAAGGCTTGGGATCAAAACCGTTTACATCATGACGGAAAGAGACGGCCACCTGACCGCAAAAAAGATCACAGACGAAGTCGGGGATTATAAGGAACGGATGTTTTATATTTCGGGTTCGCACGGTATGGTCGTGGCGTTCGAAAAAAACCTGAAAACTCTTGGAATTCCGGGCAGTCAGATCAAAATCGATTTCTTTCCGGGTTTCGCGTAATGACGACCGGGTATATAATACAGGTAACCAAAACTTATGAATGAAGATAAACTGGCTCAAGAGCTCGAAACCTACAAAAGACTGGCCCAGCAGGACAAAAAAATTGATGTTGCGGCCTTGGCCATTATGGCCATGCAGAGCGGGAAGGCCGACCAGCTGACCGATAAACAAAAAAAATGGGCCTACATAATTTCGGTAGCCGTTCCTCCTGTCGGCATATTTTTTGCGGTTAAATTTTATTTTAGCGGCAAGGAAGACGGCCAGGAAGCCGCGTTGATTTGTGTGGCGCTAACCGCGATATCGATCCTACTCTTCGTGATATTGGCCACAGTGATTTTTTCTTCAAGCGGAGTCAGCCTGAATCAAGTTCAGCAGATCAAACCTTCGGACATTCAGCAACTTATCCAATAATTGCCGCAACCTAAAAGCCGCACGGTATCGTGCGGCTTTTAGCAAAAGTGCGATGTTTCCATAGGTATGCGATAATTATTTTTTTATTTGAAGGCCTAAACCGGCCTGCTAGTTTTCGCTACAGAGGAAACGCGCTCTATGCGTTATTAAGTCCTGCTGCATTATTTGTTCTCTCCTTTCAAATTCATCATAGAACTTCGCTATTTTTTGTCAAAGTCAAAAACGGTGCATAACCGGGTATAACCCGGGATAACTATTTTTATCACACTCGTTAGCCAAAAAGAAATTTGAAATGCGCAGCTTTTATTATTAGAATGAATCCCGGTCATTCCTGTAAGAAATGCGGTTCGAGTCAAAATTGCCGGTTGGTTTTCGGTGATTGGCATCGAAACCTTGATCCAGCGGCGCTCCCGGCTTGTGACGGGGAAATTGTTCACGCTGTTTGAACTTATTTCTTGACTTGCCGAACCTGGAAGGAGGTCCGTCCCGTCGGGGCCTGTCGGAAGACTGACGCCCCATTTGTCTGACGTAACTATGCCTGGGCTGGTCTGCCGGCGCAAAGCCAGAGGCCAATTCTGGCGACTGCTTGATCGGCAGGCTGATCTTTATCAGTCTCTCAATTGATCTGACGTCATGGCGCTGGTCAGGAGTGGCAAATGATACTGCCTTGCCCGACAGTCCGGCGCGGCCGGTTCTGCCGATGCGGTGGACGTAATCTTCCGGATTTTCAGGCAGGTCATAGTTGATCACCAGTTCGATGCCGGTCACGTCAATGCCGCGGGCGGCAATGTCTGTCGCGACCAAAACTTTATACCGGCCGATCTTAAACCCTTCCAGAGCTTCTTTGCGCTGGCCCAGAGAACGGTTGGAATGAATTTCGGAAGAGGTGTGCCTCATGTTCCGCACCGCGTGCGCGATTTTTTTAGCGCCGTATTTGGTCCGGGTGAAAACCAGAACCGAACCTTTATGCTCAGCCAGCACTTTTTCCAGCAAAGACAGTTTTTTATCGCGATTTACAAAGAACACCTCCTGGGATATCTCCCGGACAGTGGAACCGGCGGGGGCGACCTCGATCCGGATCGGCAGAGACATATAGGCTGTCGCAATCCGGACGATCTGGTCGGGCATTGTGGCTGAGAACAGCATAGTCTGCCGGGTTTTTGGGATTTTTGCCAGGATCCTTCTGATCTGCGGTTCGAAGCCCATATCCAGCATCCTGTCCGCTTCATCAAGCACCAAAATGTTGACAGATGACAGATCAAGTGTTTTTTGCTCCAAATGGTCGTTCATGCGACCGGGAGTACCGATGATAATGTGAGGGTTTTGGCGCAATGACCGAATCTGCCTGTTAATCGGTTCGCCGCCGATAAGCACCGCGGTTTTAAGTCCCAGAGAGCGTCCTATTTTTTGGATGGCTTCATCTACCTGCAAGGCCAGCTCCCGTGTCGGCAGGATCACCAGGCCCCGGCCTTTATTTTGGGCCAGTCTTTGGATCATGGGGATACCAAAAGCCAGGGTCTTGCCCGTGCCGGTTTGGGCGATACCCATGACGTCCTTGCCTTCAATCGCTATCGGAATGGATTGCAGTTGGATCGGGGTCGGGATCGTGAAGTTTAATTTTACCAGGATTTCGAGCAATTGCGGGGCGATGCCCAGGCCCTCGAAAGAGGCTGTTGACGCGGATGCGTTCATAAATTATTTCTTTGACCCGAGCATCCAAATGGGTCAAAAAATCTGACAATTTTGGTATCGAGTCTGTTATTTACTTAACAATTAATTGTACTCTTTTTTGGCGATATTGTCAAGAGTAAGGTAGAATTAAGCAGATGAGAAAATATCAGAATCAAATTATTGTTGCCATACTCTGCCTGATCTTCACGACTTTGTTTTTGTTCAATACAAAATCGGATTTTCCTTGGATATTCAAAAAAGACCTTCTGGCGCATGACGAATCGTCGAATTCCGTGGTGGCAGCGAACCTGACGAGGAAACTTTTTCCGCCTATGGTTCGCGTCAATCCGCTCGTAGATCAGGAGGGGAATTGGATGGAGGGGCCTTACTGGCAGCATATCCCGCCACTTTTTGCTTATGTGCCATATCTATTTTTTAATCTCGACGGCCAGGTCAGTATTGAGGTCAAAAGGCTGTCATATGCCTTTGTCCTTTGTCCGGCAGGTTTACTGTTTATTTGCGGTATTTATAGATTCCGTCAAAATTTATCGGCCGCACTCGCTGCTACAATAGCCGCGATCTTCTGGCTGAACACTCCTTTCACCCATGAACTGATCTCAGGTTACGCCTTTGGCGCTTCCGATATTGTTTTGGCTTTTACGGTTGTGTTTGGATTCTTAGCCAATCTTTGGTATTTGGAAAAAGATCAAGAGCTGCGATTAAACTATCCTATTTGGAAGTTTGCTCTTATCGGTTTGGTCGTGGCTTTGCCGGTCATGGCGAAAAATTTGCTGGGCGCGATACCGGCCGCAACTTTTTTTGGCTTGCTTATTTGGGATCACCGAACAATAAACAAAAAAGTGTCGGCATCCGTTCTGTTTTTTCTTTTTTTGCTTCTGGTTTGTCTTCTGCCTTTATTCTTCAGTTCCCCTCAGACGTTTAAAAGTGAAATATTTGTTTCTTTTACCCATTTCAGGCAGCTGGAGGGATGGGCCAGGCCCTGGCATTGGTATCTGTCCGACTATTTGCCGCAAAGATATCTTTTTCGTTGGACATGGGTATATTATGCAGGGATAACGCTTGGAATAGTATTAAGCATAAAGTATAAAGGTGAGAGGAAAGATAAAATACTGCTTGGTTTGTCCGGCGGCTGGTTTGTCTGGAACCTCTTGGCTATTTCCTTGGTCACATCGAAAGTGCCGAATTTCATTTATCAAAGTTATTTGCTGAGCTTGTTTTTTATTTTATACGCCCTGACAATTTGTGTGCGCCAAGTAGCGGAAACGTTTAGGTTTCGAAAATTATGGAAGTCTGAAGACTTCCGCTACATATATGTTCTAGCCTTATCGATCGCTTTATTGGTTACTGGCTACGAATCCGTGAGATTTGACCAGGCTTTTAAATCTCGCCGCGCGCAAGCTTATATTTATCAATCCGAACACGAGAAATTTTATCGGACAGCCGAAGAAATGCGTGCTTTGGGTTTAACCACGAATGACCTGATCATCGTCAGAGTCTCTGACAGCGACTGCTGGTTTAGGTACTACCCGCTATTCCTGACCGGCACGGAATCGAAAACTTTGTTGGAAATGAATTTCGGGTTTGACCCAAACGCTATCAAGCAAAAATATTCCAGAATGTTTTTTGTCATCAACAAAACTGCGCCTTCTCCTGATGTCGAAACCCACAGATTCGAGCTGACGGATTATTCAATGGTAGAGTTTGATTTGAGCAGCTTTACTTCAGCGCAAATCCAAAGTATTGTCCGATCTTTAATAGATAGTCATCAAGCGGACATACAGCTGGACATTTCGCGGATAAAAAAAGACAAGACCAGCTGCCAGTGGCTGGTGCCGGACCCGATACTCAACGCGCCTTAGACTTTCTACCCTGAAAACTCAGAAACGCCCGCGCGCAGATCGGGATTTTTGGTTGCTATTTATTTTTGCTATAATAAGCATTATTAACCTCAAACACTCATGGAAACCAATATTAAGCCCTGGCTTTGGCAAACTTTGGCGATCTTGCTTGGAATTTTTTTAGTTTTAGTGGTTTTGGAAAAGGGGTATACCGTTTCTCAGGATTTCAGGCCCTCACAGCCGAAAAACACGATTTCGATGTCTGCTGAAGGCAAGGCTTCCGCCACGCCCGATCTGGCAACCATTAATGTAGGAGTGGTTTCTAGCTCAACGACGGCCAAGCTAGTCCAGGATGACATGACCCTCAAAGCGAATAAGATCACGGATTTTGTTAAACAGCAGGGAATTGCTTCAAAAGATATAACCACCTCTAACTTCAGCGTTTATCCAAGTTATGATTATCAGAATGGTAAAAATACCATAAATGGCTACCAAGGAAGTCAAAGCATAAGCGTAAAAGTTCATGGAGTCGATAAATCAACAGATAACCTGAGCAAGATTTTGGCGGGCGCCGTGCTCAGCGGGGGCAATCAGATCCAGGGAGTGCAGTTCAGTTTTGATGACCCGGACAACCTTAAGCAAGTTGCCCGCAAACAGGCCATCGATAAGGCCAAACAAAAAGCTCAGGAGCTGGCAGACGCCACCGGGCTGAAACTCGGCAGGATCGTCAGTATTTCCGAGAACAATGCCGGCTATCCGACACCTATGCCTTATGCCACTGGCATGGGAGGTGGAGGCTCTGACGTGAAGTCCGTTGCCCCGACGATCGAACCCGGAAGCCAGGACGTCACGGCTACGGTTAGCATTACTTTTGAAATCAAATAATTAACTATTTACCCCGACGCTGTGGTCGGGGTAAAATTTGCAAGCAAATTTTATGGAAAATCATTATGTCTGTCCCGCATGCGGTGTGGTTTCATCGGGTCCGAAGAGCTGCGATACTGAAGGTTGTCATCTGAACGGCCAGCCAATGAGAGTTTGCACTTGTAAAGACGGCAAACACGAAGGAGTAGTAACCGAACAGCTTTAATGGATAATCGGGAAATTGAAGTTAAGTTTCTGGAAGTAGACAAGACAAAACTCATCAGCTCTTTGCGCAGCTTGGGCGCTTCGGACCTGGGCGAGGAGCTGATCACCGAACAGATTTTTCATGACCCGGCGGGGAAGTGGTATCAGGAAAGAAAGTTTGCCCGGATCCGGAAAACCTCCAAAGGGGTCTTTTTTACTTACAAGCACGTGGAGCGGATTACCGCTACCGGTACTTTGGAAATTGAATTTAAACTGGAAGAACCGGACAAAATGAAATTGGTTTTGGAAGAGCTCGGCTTGGTCATGGACAGGCAACAGGAAAAAATTCGCCATAAGTTTAAGCTTGGAGAAGTAGTTGTGGACATTGACACCTGGCCCAAGATCCCGACATATGTTGAGTTTGAGGGCCCCACTGAAGAATCGATACAAGCTACGGCTAAGCAATTAGGCTTTGACTGGAAGAATGCCGTTTTCGGTACCGCTGATATCGTCATTCGCGAGGTTTACAAAATAAATCTGCGTGAAATGCGCGAGTTCAAATTTGATTGACGAATAATACTCCCCGGATTAAGCTTAAGTTAGACAAATAATTAAAAGAGCAATCTTATGGCAGCTGTTCCTGTGAATTATTGGGCTATATTGGTTTGCGGTATCGTCAGCATGGTCCTGGGCTCGGTGTGGTATGGGCCAATGTTCGGCAAAATGTTCATGCAGATGGTCGGCATGGATAAATGGAGCCCGGGCAAAAAGGAAGAAATGAAAAAAGAAATGATGAAAAGTTACACACTGACATTTATCGGTTCTTTGGTCATGGCCTGGGTCCTGACCCAAGCGATTATCTTTGCCCAGAGCTACATGAACACGACCTGGCTGAACGCCGGCCTGATGACAGGTTTTATAAGCTGGCTCGGCTTTATCGCCACTGTCAGCATGGGCAGTGTATTCTGGGAAGGCAAATCCTGGAAACTCTGGACACTCAACAATTCGTATCAGTTGGTGCAGCTTCTGATCTTCGGCGCGATCCTTGGCACTTGGAAATAAAATAATTGGAACATTAAAACAGCGGCAATCATTGCCGCTATTTTAGACCAATATTTTTTAAATTAAGTCATTAAAAATGAAAAAAATAATGCCGAAGCTTTCGGAAAAGCGCTGTATTCCTTGTGAAGGCGGAATGCCGGCTTTTGGAAAAAAAGAAATCGGCAGATATATTTCCAAGATTGATAAGGGTTGGACAGTAAACGATGGAAAAAAACTCCGGCGGGAATTCAAGTTTAAAAATTTTGCGGGGACTATGGGTTTCGTAAACGAGGTGGCTATCGTCGCCGCAGCCGAAGACCATCATCCGGACATGCGGGTTTCTTATGGCAAGGTTGTGATAGAGCTGTGGACCCACTCTGTAGGAGGTCTGTCGGAAAATGACTTTATCCTAGCCGCGAAAATAGATGAGTTGATTTAAATCAAAATTTATCAAACACAATCATATGATCAAATTTGTGCGTCAGGGATGCATGAATAAAAAAAATTTTCAGGCCGGGTTCACTTTGATCGAACTTTTGGTGGTCATCTCAGTCATCGGGCTTTTGGCTTCGATAGTTTTGGTTGCTTTAAATTCCGCTAGGGCCAAAGCGCGGGACGCCAAGAGGCGTTCTGATATTGATCAGGCCTCTTCGGCCTTGGCTGTTTATTATGATGCCAACAATGCTTATCCCACAACTTCAGGTTCTTGGTGGGGAAATTGTATAGGTTATGGCGCTCACGGGACAACCGGTGCAAGTGGGTGGATCCCGAATTTGGCCCCAACCTACATTGGACAGTTACCAGGAGATGCGATACCGCCGAATACTGGTAAATGTTACTTATATCAGTCAAATGGTACGGATTATAAAATTTTGGCATATCTGACTGTAGAAAATTGTCCTGTCCCTACCACTGATCCTTTATATGATCCAGCCAGACCAGGCTGTGTTTTTGCCAGATATTCCTCATCGGCATCTGTCGATTGGTAAGTTAAAAAGCGGATTATTTGTGGCAAAGTTAAATAAAAATAAATTAGGATTCACTTTGATCGAACTTTTGGTGGTCATCTCCATCATCGGGCTTTTGGCTTCGATTGTTTTGGTGGCTTTAGGTTCTGCCAGGGCCAAATCAAGAGACGCTAGGAGGCGGGCCGATCTCACTCAGCTCTCGACGGCTTTGGCGGTTTATTATGACGCCAATAACGCTTATCCAACTACGGCAGGCACATGGTGGGGAAATTGTACAACCTACGGAAGCCACGGTGTCACCGGAGCCAACGGCTGGATACCCAACTTAGCTCCAACTTATGTTGGAATTTTGCCTCTCGATCCGAAACCAATGGACACCGACAAATGTTATTTATACCGTTCAGATGGCATCGACTTTAAAATTTTAGCCCATATCACCGTAGAGAGCATATGTTCGATTCCTCAAACGGATCCGATGTGGGATCCGGCATCGAGAAGCTGCACCTTTGCAAGATTTTCCGCCGGAGCATCCGGCTGGTAAAGTTCCCGGTATGTTATACTTTTCTTATGAAAATAGGTTTTTTTGACTCGGGGCTGGGAGGTCTTTATTTGCTGAAGGCAGTGGCAAATAGGCTTCCCAAGTATGATTATGTTTTTCTAGGGGATACAAAAAACCTTCCTTATGGGGAAAAAAGCCGTAAGCAAATTTACAATCTAACAGGCAAGGCTATTAAATTTTTGTTTGACCGGGGGTGCCTCCTGGTCATCGTGGCTTGCAATACTTCCTCCTCCCAGGCACTGCGGAAGATCCAGAAAGAATATTTGCCCACAAATTTTGCCGGCAGAAAGGTTTTGGGAGTTATTCGTCCGACCGTGGAGTTGATCTCAGCCGGCGATGTCTGCGTTCTGGCCACCACGGGCACGGTCCGCGCGCGCGCTTACACCAGAGAGCTTAGGAAAATAAACCCTAAGCTCAGAGTATTCGAGCTGCCGGCCCCGGAACTGGTACTCTTGCTCGAAACCGGCCAATTAGGCAAGCTTAAGTCGGCGGTGGCCAAGTACACGGGATTAGTGAATGATAAAAAAGTCAAAAACCTGATTTTGGGCTGCACGCACTATGCTGTGATCAAAGATCAGTTTGCCAGGGGCCTTGGACGGGGGATCAAACTTATCAGCCAGGATGAGATCATTCCGGTGAAGCTCGCCGATTACCTGGGTCGCCATCCTGAAATTGAAAATAAACTTTCCAAAAGAAAAGACAGAAAGTTTTACGTTACAAAGTTAAACAGAGATTTTCTGTTGAACGCGAAAAAATGGTTCGGGAAAAAGATAAGTTTAGAATTAGCCAGATATTAATTATGAAGATTACGAAACTGGGTCACTGTTGCATGATCATTGAAGATGCGGGGATGAAAATTTTGACCGACCCCGGTATGTATACCACGGAACAAAATGTTCTGAAGGACATCGATATTATTTTGATTACTCATGAACACGGAGATCATTTACATATTGAATCTGTAAAAGCCGTTTTGGCCAATAATCCTGACGCAAAAGTGATAACAAACAGCTCTGTCGGAAATATACTCAGCTCCGAGAATATTGTGTTCGAAACTCTTGAGGACGGCCAAAGCAAGAAATTCGGCCAGATATTGATTGAAGGCTTTGGGACCAAGCACGCTGAGATCTTCGAGGAATACGGGCAGGTGTTGAATACCGGTTACTTTATCCAGAACAAACTTTTTTTTCCGGGCGACGCTTTGTATATTCCTCCGAAAAAAGTTGAGGTTTTGGCATTCCCGACTGCCGGCTCTTGGGCTAATATCAAAGAATCAATAAATTATGTTATGGAAGTCAAGCCTGTAAAAGGTTTTCCTGTCCACGACGGCGGATTTAAATCAACCCAGTTTGTTTACGGCGTGTATAAAACAATAATTCCTCCAAAAGGGATTGAAGTGATTTTGCCCGAGTTGGGGAAAGAATTTGAGGTCTAGATATGGAAATTAAAAATAAAGTATTTATTTTGACAGGAGTCGCGCGCATCGGCCTGGACGTAGCCAGGACACTTGATGGTTTAGGCGCAAAATTAGCTGTTACTTATTTGACGACTAAACCGGACCTATCCGGCGTTAAGTCCGATATACTTTATGTCCAGGCAGACCTGTCCAAAACGAAGGATACTGCCGGAGTTGTTTCGCAGACGAAAACCCGTTTCGGACAGGTCGACGGCCTGATCCATATGGCGGCAATTTACCCGAAAACTCCCTGGGCAACAGTTTCGGAAGCTGACTGGGATAAAAATCTGAATACTATCGCTAAAAGCTCCTTCTTGATGGCAAAAGCCGCTGCCGCAGAAATGCCGTCCGGCAAAATGATTTTTATTTCCGACTGGTCGGTTTTGACCCAGCCCTATAAAGATTATTTGCCTTATAACGTCGCCAAATCGGCAGTTGTCGGCTTGACCAAATCTCTGGCTAAGGAACTGGCGCCCAAAATAATGGTCAATTGCATCGCCCCGGGCCCGATTTTAAAGCCGGATGGTCTTTCGGATGCAGATAATGCCGAGGTTCTTAAAAACACGCCGCTCGGTAAATGGGGCGGGGCGCATGAGATTAGCAAGGCAATTTTGTATCTTCTGGACGCTGAATTTGTGACCGGCCAGGTGCTATATGTCGACGGCGGAAGGTCTATCGCCTAAGTTTAGATAAACAGTTTGTTTCCGATTTTTAATCCATTCAGAAAATCTTTTCCTGACATCATATTTTTTCCTTCAGGCTGGAGTTTTTCAATTATCACGCTGCCGTCCAGGCATTTGACAGCCAGTTCTCCGGAACGGATATAAATTTTGCCGGGTAGTTCGATTTTTGCTTCGCTCAATATTTTAGCCTCGATAATTTTTACCGTCTTGCCGTCCAGTGTGGTCCAAGTGCCGGGCTCGGGATTAAGCGCGCGGATTTTTTGGCCGATCAATTTGGCGCTTTGGGACCAATCGATCCTGGCGTCCTCCCTGTTTAAGAGCTTGGTATAAGTTGCATGTGGATGGACCTGCTCCGCGGCTTTCAGCTTCCCTTCAAACAAGCGGGGCAAGGTTTCAACTATCAGGTCAGCAGAAATATCGGCAAGTTTTTTATAAAGTTCAGGGTAAGTTTCAAGCCCCGCGAGGCGGACAACCTGCTTTGCGACAATTGGTCCATGGTCCATTTTTTCGTCCATTTTTATGAGTGTTATGCCTGTTTCATTATCTCCATTGAGAATTGCCGCCTGTATGGGGGACGCCCCGCGATATTTTGGGAGCAGGGAACCATGAATATTTACAGAGCCAAATTTCGGTATATCCAGTATAGCTTTTGGAATGATCTGCCCATAGGCCGCCACAAGGATTAAATCTGGACCAGAATCAAGAATCTGGGATATAGAATCCAGAATTTTTTCTGGTTGGATCACAGGAACACTATTTTTTTGAGCCCAGATTTTGATAGGGGATGCTGTTATGATCTGCTTGCGGCCGACCGGTTTGTCCGGTTGGGTTATGATTAAAACAAGCTCATAAGGAGGTTTTCCGCCGGAGGCGGATCCGCCTTTGGCGGAGAGCTTTTCTAAGGTTGGGATGCCGAATTCAGTTGTTCCGATAAAGATGATTTTTTGCATCTGGGTCACATTTTGTCCTTGGGTCTGCCTAAGGTTTGCTTGCTCATTTTTGAAGTGAATAAAATTCCATCCAAATGATCAACCTCGTGCTGGATGACACGGGCCACCAATCCGTCGGCGACAAATGTATGTTTTTTGCCATCTAAATTTTGCGCTTCGACTGAGATTTTAGCCGGACGCTTAACAATCCCGAATATTCCCGGTATAGACAGGCATCCTTCCTCCATCTCAATTTTTTTCCATGATCTTTTTTTGATTTGGGGATTGACCAAGGCAAAAGGCGCCAGGCCGAGGTGGTCAAGGTCGATAATGCAAAGTCGGATCGATTTTCCGATTTGCGGCGCTGCCAAGCCGATGCCGTTGGCGGTTTTGCAGGCTTGGATCATGTCTGTGACCAGCTTGTTTAGCGCCGGGTTGAAATCTTTCACCGCTTCGGTCTTGCGCGTCAGTATCGGATCGGGGATTGTGACGATTTTAAGATTGCTCATCGCTGTGTTTTTTGATTAAGTAGGCAAATAAAGCGCCGGGTTTTTTTGTGGTCTTGCTTTCAAGCACTTCTCCGGCCAAACGGCGCAAAAGATTGTGATCATACATTGTGGCCATTTTTAAATAAAAGCCAAAATTCCTTGTGTCCGCAAGCCGTTTTGATAGTTCGTCAGCCAAAACGTGAGAAGGGGAGTGGAGGTGTTTTTCAGAATGTTTCTTAAATTGACGCTTAATTTCCATAAATCCATTCTAACAGAATTATGCTATAATTTAAAGGATTTACCCTCCCACCAAAGCTATTTTTATGCAATATGTATATATTTTGAAAAGTAAAAAAGATGGCCAAAACTATATAGGCTGCACGAATGATTTGAAGAGAAGATTTAACGAGCATAACTCTCAAAAAATCTTGTCGATTCGAAGTCGTGTTCCTTTTGAAATTATTTATTATGAGGCTTATAAGTTAGCCAAAGATGCCTGGACTAGAGAGCATAATTTAAAGTTAAGAAAAAGATCTTATGTGCAGTTAAAAAAAAGACAAAGTAATTCTTTGGTGGGAGGATAAATGAGACTTTTTATTGCTATTCCTCTGCCTGAGACAACCAAACGGCAAGTGGAGGAAATTACGAACGGCCGTCTGCCCATCCCGTACATCAACACCACTAATCTGCACATTACGTTGAATTATTTTGGCGAGCTTTCGGATGCGGAGGTTGAAAAAGTAAAAAGCTGTTTTTTGAGTTTTGTGCATGGCCAGGCGGCTATTGCTGTCGAGTTTCAAGCGATCGCTAAAGTTCACAACCAGTTGCATATCACTCTGAAGGAGAATCAAGCCCTGAAAGACCTGCGGGCCAGGCTGGAGGAGGATTACCGGCAAATCGGTTTTAGTTTTCAGGACCGCAGTTACTACCCGCATGTAAATTTAGGCAATCTGCACATGGATAATGTCATGAACCGCCAGCGTAAAATGGAAAATTTTCCAAACCAGGAATTGAAAAAGCTTAGTTTCAAAGCCGAAACGGTTTTGCTTTACGAAAGCAAACTTTTGCTTCATCACCCGAAATATATTCCGCTTTTGGAGGCCTTGCTTTCATGAAAATAAATGTTGCCGGGGTTAATATTGATAATGTCACTAAGGATGAGGCCATCTCGCTCATCGATAATTTCGTTAGATCAGGCTATTCGCATTATGTTGTAACGCCTTACTCGGAGATGATAGTGTTTGCGCAAAGTGATAAAAAATATAAAGACGCTTTAAATAACGCCGATTTATCTTTAGCTGACGGAGCCGGTATTGTTTGGGCGGCGAAATTTCTTGGGTCAGAGATAAAAGAAAGGATCACTGGCAGGAAATTTGTGTATGAAATTGCCAAACTGGCTTCGGAAAATAATTACTCGCTAGCGCTCGTGGGCGGCAGCGACAATGTCGCCGCTCAATCCGCGTATGAACTAAAAAAACTCTATCCTAACATTAAGATAAAATTAGCTTTATCCGGCCGTCCATTTGACGCGTCCGTCCTTAGGGAGATAAACGAAGCCAATTCTGATATACTGCTCATAGCGTACTCTCCGCCGAGGCAGGAATTGTGGCTTTCTGACAACGCCAAAAAACTCAATTCCAAGGTGGCGATCGGCCTGGGCGGGACATTTGACTATTTATCAGGAATTCGTTCTCAGCCGCCCGGTTTTATGCACCACATGGGCTTAGAATGGCTTTGGAGGCTGATCACCCAGCCTTGGCGGGCAAAACGGATCTGGAACGCGGTGCCGGTGTTTATTTGGAAAGTTTATAAATATAAATTGAAGCATCATGGATAAAATTGAAGTAAGAGTAAGAAACGCGCCAAGTCCTACGGGTCTGTTACACATTGGCGGCATAAGGACATTTCTTTACAATTTTTTATTCGCCAGAAAAAACAACGGCAAATATATTTTGCGTATCGAGGACACGGATCAAGAAAGACTGGTTCCGGGCTCCCTTGAGAATATTGTTCAATCGCTGCATGAATTGGGAATTAATACCGACGAAGGACCGTACTGGGATAATGGCCTGAAATCCCGGGGCGATAAGGGGCCTTATATTCAGTCTCAGAGGTTGGATATATATAAAAAATACGCCCAGGAGTTGTTAGATAAAAAAGCCGCCTATTACTGTTTTTGCACGAAAGAACGCCTTGTACAATTGCGCCAGGAGCAACAGGTAAACAAACTTCCGCCTAAGTATGACAAGTTTTGTTTGAAATTTTCAGAAGCTGAGGTGGCGCAAAAAATTAAAAACGGCGAATCCCACGTCATCAGGCTAAATGTCCATCCCGATCACTTGATTGAATTTATCGATTTGGTTTACGGACCGATAAAAATTTCTTCGAACGAAGTAGATGACCAGGTGTTGTTAAAATCCGATGGGTTTCCTACATACCATCTGGCGGTAGTAGTGGATGATCATTTGATGGAAATAACCCATGTAATCAGATCCAATGAATGGATCCCATCCACTCCAAAGCATATTTTGCTGTATCAGGCATTCGGTTGGAAGCTACCGACATTCGTCCACCTGCCGCCGATTCTATCCAAGACAACCGGCAAGAAACTGTCAAAAAGAGAAGGTGACGTTTCGGTCCAAGATTTTTTGGAAAAAGGCTACCTACCCGAAGCCTTGATAAATTTTCTGGCTTTTCAAGGATGGAATCCTAAAACCGAGCAGGAAATTTTCAGCATGCTGGAATTGGTTCAGGTTTTTTCTTTGGACAAAGTTAACCGTTCGGGAGCGATTTTTGATCTGGATAAGCTTGATTGGTTTAACAGCATGTACATTCGTAGACTGAAAATCGAAGAATTGTTTGCTCGCTGTCTGCCCTATCTCATAAAAACTGGGATTGAAACCGGTAAATATCCGAAAGAATTCATCGAAAAGATATTGGAACTCGAACGCGGAAGGCTGAGGAAATTGTCCGAGATAGGGGAGAGGGTAGAATACTTTTTTAAAGAACCCACATATGATCCTCAGCTTTTAATTTGGAAAAAAACGGAAAAACAGACAATTATAAAAAATCTAGAGAGTCTGCAAACTTTCCTGCAAACCTTACCGGCAAAAAAATTCAAGAGAGATATTTTGGAATCCGAAACCAAAAAGTTTATCGAGTCAGAGAAGCTTAAAACCGGAGAAGTGCTCTGGCCATTGAGGGTGGCTCTGACCGGTCTTGAAGCTTCGCCGGGACCCTATGAAATCATGGACGCTTTTTCCGTGTTGCCCGACGGCAAAGAACAAATCATAAAGCGCGTCAGCAAGGCGGCAGAAATTTTGTTCAAGTAACGTAGCAGCTTTACAAAAACCCCATAAAATGATAGAATAAACGCATATGTCTATCATTTCGAAACAAAATAAAAATAATTTAAAGAAATTAATTTCCGGTCTGCTCATTGTGGGCGTTATTTTTGCTATCAGCGCGACTCCCAAGGTCTTAGGCCAAACAGCGGATCAGCTCGCAGCGCAGAAACTGGACAAGCAGAAACAGCTTGACGCAATACTCCAGAAAATTACGGATTACCAGAGCCAGATCAAGCAAAAACAATCCCAGGCCAATACCCTGAAAAATACCTTAGCCATACTTGACCTGCAAATTGCGGAAGCCTCTGCGCAAATAGACGCAACCCGGGCTAAAATTGACGCGTCCAACATAGCCATCGCGGATGTGACGGACAAAATAGTAAAAACCGAAAATGACATAACCAAACAGAAAGCGATCTTAAAGACGCTGATGGTGGATATTAACGATCTGGACCAGCGGAGTCCTCTGGAAATAGCTCTTGAAAACGAAAATTTCCAGCAATTCTTGGACCAGGTCCAATATGTTTCGAGCATTCAGGATCAAAGCCAACAAGCATTGACCAAGATCAAAAAACTGCAAGCTGATCTGCAGCTGCGGCAGGCGGATTTAAAAGCCGAAAAAGCCAGTCTGGATAATTTGCTGGTCCAGCTGGACACCAGTAAAGCCAGTCTTAGCGGCCAAAGAGTCGCGCGGCAAAAAGTCCTGGACGAAACCAAGGGGCAGGAAAAAGCCTATCAAAGGCTGTTGACGGATTCCCAGCAACAGGAAAATCAGTTGAACAAGGAAATTTTCGATCTTGACGCGGCTATCAGCGCCAAGCTTGGAAACCGCAAACTGCCTTCGATCCACGGCCTGCTCGGCTGGCCGATGGAAGGAACTCTGACGCAAGGCTACGGCAATACGGGATTTACGGCGCTCGGATATAATTATCATAACGGCATAGACATCGCAGCCCCGCCAGGAAGTCCGATTTACGCGGCCGGTGACGGGGTGGTGGTCGGGACAGGCACAGGTACGGGTGCCTACGGCAACTGGGTTGCGATCAAACACACAGTTGGGCAATTCAGCGGCCGGGCAATCGTGTCTTTATATGGTCATATGAGCAGCTTTACTTTGAACAAAGGACAATCAGTCAAACAAGGCGACCTTGTGGGATTTGAAGGTAATACCGGCAACACCACCAGATTAATTTATGGGCCTCATCGCGGGTATCACCTGCACTTTACAGTCTTTGATGCGGAAGGTTTTGGGATTTCACCCGGCGCTTACCCGAACATATATGGTCCATACGATGTGCCTTATGGAGCAACCTATAATCCCCTAAACTTCCTCTAAAATAGGGGAGAGACAAAACCGAC
Source organism: Candidatus Doudnaibacteriota bacterium (assembly GCA_039931165.1). GTDB lineage: Bacteria > Patescibacteriota > Doudnabacteria > UBA920 > O2-02-FULL-48-8 > JBDTSL01. The sequence goes on along the minus strand of JBDTSL010000004.1, from coordinate 38,534 downwards.
CCTGCTGGTCGGTTTTTGAATCTCTGATTATTAATTTAGTAATTTCAAATAAATTTCGCGCGAAATTTCGCGACAAACGGCTAGGGGATAAATATGATTTTGTCGCAGCAACTCCGCGACCTTATACGACAACACAAATAGGGCTTAAAAAAGTGTTGTCGTATAAGGTACATTGTGCGACTAGCTAACGTTCTTGAAATAAGCCCTTCTGTTACTTTGCTCCCGAACTCTCCTGTCTGAAGTTTGCGCTTATTATTTTATCTCTGTGTCCCCTTTTTTTTTATTTTGTCACGATGATCATGGCCTTGGGCCGGCCTGTCTGATCCAGATGATTGCCTGTGGGATAATTTACCAATGCGTTAAATAAAGTTTGATAGTTATAAGTGTAGTTTTTGCCATACTGAGTCCCTGAGTCATTTGTGGTAAACAACCCCGTGGCATCGTCAAAACCTTTGATGACCAAAAAATGGGTGGTTGGGCCAGGTGATTTATAATGCGGATTGCCTAATTTGGTGCCATTGGCCGGAGCTAAGACCAACTTGCCTGCCCGCAGAGCGTTTTTAATGTCATCAATCGTGATATTGATTTTCACTTCAATATTCGTATAGCCGTAATAGTCGGTGAAAAATTTGGCAGTATCCTGCGCGTCCGTATCGGCATAATTTCCGTAATGGGCGGTTTCAAAGTCAGCCATATTGATAATGGTCTTTTCCGCATCGGCCGGAGTGATTGACTTATCATTGATCCAAAGCCAGGACATGAGCACCGCAGCTTCTTCACAGCCGTCTTCCTGTTTCTGATCAGCCCAGTTCCCGGTCGGGGCCTGCGAAACAAAAGGAACGTTCAGCAAAGCTGAAGTCGCCTTCACGACATCAGGAACAGAGGGATTGAAAGTTATATCGGGTGGCTGAGGCGGGGTTTTACCTACGACCACATCCGCCACTTTGTGAGCGGTAGGATTTTTGGAAACAAAATACGCTCCACCGGCGGCGAGTAAAATCAGAGCTAAGATTAACCAAAATTTATTTTTCATTAGGTTGGAATTAGTTATTACAAAAGACTAATTAGTATACAGTAGTTTTGACGAATAGTCAAGGGCCAGTTCATACAGTTCGGCGAAGCTGCGGGATTATTTTCAAAAGCGCTTTCAACGTATAAACAATATCTGAATTTTTAGTGCTTTTTCCAAGCGTAAATCGTACTGTGGCGGCGGGCTTGCTGCCGATTTTACCTAAGGACTCAATGACATAAGACGGTTCAGATGAGCCTGAAACGCACGCAGAACCGGTGGAAGCGGCAATGCCGGCCAGGTCGAGAGCGGTCATGAGAGCGTCCTGGTCTACCCCATAAAAAGTAAAGCTGACGTTATCCGGCGAACGCATCTCCCCCTCCGGGCCGTTCAAATCAGCTTGATCTATTTTTTTTATTCCTTCAATTAATTTATTCCTTAGAACGGAAATTTTTTTCCCGGCCTCCTGCCGGTTCTCCAATGTCCCCAAAAGTTCCAGCGCCTTGGCCATGCCGATAATTCCAGCGGTATTTTGGGTGCCTGGACGCTTGCCGTATTCCTGAGAGCCTCCATAAAGTAAATTATTGATCTTGACCCTCGATTTAGTGTATAAAGCGCCAATCCCCTTCGGACCATGAACTTTATGCGCGGACATGGTTAAAAGACTGCAATTTAATTTTTCCACATTGCAATTTTGATACTTAACTGCCTGTACTGCGTCAATGTGGTACATGATCTGATATTTTTGGCGCTTATTGGTCTCATCCAGTTTGCGCCCGATCTCTCTTACCGGCAAAACTGAGCCTATCTCATTCGATACAAAAATCACGCTGACTAGAACAGTGTTGGCGGTAATTGATTTGATGATCTCGTCTGGATTTATCAGTCCATCTGGGGACGGACTGATAAAAGTCGCGTCTATAATCCCCTGCTTGCTTAGTTCTTTAACTGTATTGTAAACGGACTGGTGCTCAAGCATGGTTGTTATCACATGAGGTTTCATCTGAAATTCTTTGATATAGTGGCTGACCGTGCCCTGGATCGCCAGGTTGTTGGCTTCGGTTGCGCCTGAGGTGAAAATTACTTCCTGAGTCTTGGCGTTAATAAACTTCGCCACCGCTTCGCGGGCGGTGTCAATTCTGGCTCGGGCAGCCTGGCCTTCCCGATGGGTGGAGCTGGGGTTGCCGTAAAATTCCAATTCAAAATCACGCATCGTTTTCGCGACACGATTGTCTAAAGGTGTTGTGGCGGCATAGTCCAAATATATTCTCTCCATGTTCATGCTATCGACTCGACTTTCTGAAGCCTGCCGCCTTGGCTTCCGCTTCGGAGTTAAAACATCGGATAGGGTGAGAGGTTTTATTATAGAACGCTCCTCCGGGCACATGGTAGATCAGGCTGGCAGATCCTTTGATCTTGCCGGCGCAATTTACGTCACTGGCGGATTGTATTGAAGCCGAGTTTGGATTATAATTTAAAGGTGTTGCGCTAGCCTCCTGCACCTTAACGCTACTCACTTGTCGTGCTGATTGTTTCGGTAACGTATATCTTCCCAAGCCGAAAGCTAAACAGGCGACGAGCAAGTAGCCGATTGTCAGGACCAAGGGTTGCTGATAAGCTTTTAGAAAATTCTTTAAATTTTCCATAGTTAACGGTTATAGGTTACACGTTATACATTATACGTTATATGCAATACGCGTTTATTTTAGGGAGGGTTTACACGCTGTCTTTGGCCGAGCTGCTTGCGGTCCTGACTTCACTGGAAGTGGCCTACAAAGTCATGGCCTGCTCACCCGAGGTTGTGGTGATCGAGGCGGACAAAGCATTGAATACCGAATCGCTTCAGGCCCGTCTCGGCGGCACCATTAAAATTATACGCTTATTCGATACTTTTCAAAAGAAGGGAAAAGAATTCCCGTCGCAGGTTTTGGCCGGCTACTTTACTTTCAAAAGAATAAAAGAATACTTTCACGAATACTCGGGCAAAAAACAGTTCGGCGTATCCATTTATTCGCTTGATCCTACCATTAAGTTTTATGAAGAAGCTCCGCGAATCGCCTTCCTGATAAAAAAAATCATCCAGGATCAGTCCCAAAGCATACGCGCCGTGCTGCCTCAATTCCCATCTCAAGCGCTTTCATCCGTCCAAGTGACCGAGAACCAACTGCTCGCTAAAGGCGCGGAGGTTGTGATCATCGCCGGCAACCAAAGATTGTTCGTCGGTAAAACTTTATCGGTCCAAAACTACGAAGATTACGGAAGAAGAGATTATCAGAGACCTGCCCGCGACGAAAAGATAGGGATGATCCCGCCAAAAGTAGCCCAGACCATGATCAATCTTGCCGGACCCTTGAAACCTATGGACTATATTTTGGACCCTTTCTGCGGCTCCGGCACAATCCTGCAGGAGTCAGTTCTCATGGGATATCGAGCTATTGGTTCGGACATTGAGCAGAAAATGGTCGAAAACAGTGAGAAAAATCTGGAATGGTTCCGCAACCGCTATCATGTCGCGCTGGGGCGTTACAAGCTTTTCCGGTCCAACGCCGCCGAAATCTCAATTCAATTACCCAAATATAAAATCGCGGCTGTGGTTACCGAAGGCACGCTTGGCCCGCTATACTCCAAGATTCCAAAAAAGCCCGAAATGACCTCAAATTTCAAAACCTTGTCCAAACTCTACGACCAGGTTTTCAAGGAGTTCAAAAAATTTCTTGCTCCGGGCTCAAAAGTTGTTGTGTCCTTCCCCGCTTATAAAGTCAGTATGTCGGATTATGCGTTTATGCCCGACCTTGACTTCATCACCGAAAATGGCTACACTATTCTAGATCCTTTACCTGAATATTTATCGGTCAAATATAAATTTTTACGGGTAACTCCTCGCAAGTCCGTCATCTATGACCGCAAGGATCAAGTTGTCGCAAGAGAAATATTTGTTGTTAAATATGGAGAAGAAACTAAACAGGAAACTGTAGTAGAAGACGCAAATGCGTTGGAGACAGAATCCGGTGAGGAACTCGTATAGCGTATAACGCGTAACGTATAACGTTACTGGCTCTACGCTCCTCGTTACACGATTTATGGCTCATAAAAAAGCAGGCGGATCTACAGCCCTAGGGCGCGATTCGCAATCCAAAAGACTGGGAATTAAACTTTTCGGCGGTCAAACCGCCAAACTAGGAACGATTCTGGTCCGTCAGCGCGGCACCAAGTGGCACCCGGGTAAAAATGTGCGCAAGGGCTCTGACGACACTCTTTATTCCGTCGGGATCGGCACAGTGAAATTCACCGCCAAAAAAGTCCGCGGATTTGACGGCAACTTGCACCAAAGACGATTCGTGCATGTATTGTCTGGAAAATAATTTTTTTAAAATAAAACCGCTCTGGAGCGGTTTTTATTTGCCAAAGCTCAGGTTTAGTGCTTAAATTACTCTAGATAATTAAGAAACGAAATTTATGAACAAAGTTAAGGTTTTAGGCGCGGTGATCGCGTTATCTTTTTTGGCGGCAGTAACCGTCCAAGCGGCTGAGTTTATAGCTCCGGCAAGCAAGACCGACTCCAATGTTTCAACCTTGCAGAAAGAGACGCATAAAAATCTCTACATAGCGGGAGCGAACGTCACAGTAAACAGCCAAACCAAAGGTGATCTTGCCGCTGCCGGCGGAGTGGTCACAGTTAATGGGGACGTTGAAAAAGATCTATTGGTCGCGGGCGGAAATTTGAATATCAATGGTTCGGTGGGTGAAACTGCCCGTATAGCGGGCGGAAATATTTCCATCAGCGGCCCTGTCAACGGGGATCTTGTTGTGGCCGGCGGCAATATATCTGTCGCGCAAAAAGCAAGCATTGGCGGAGATCTTGTGATCGGTGGAGGCAATATTTCCGTGGATTCTGATGTAACCGGGAACCTAAAAATCGGAGGCGGTGAAGTTACGATCAATGGCAAGGTCAGCGGCAACGTTATTGAAATCATGGCCAGCAAGAGCCTGACCTTTGGATCAAATGCAGAGGTAAGCGGGAAAATTAGCTTTAAAGGACCCGTGGAAGCGGTTGTGATGCCAGGCGCTAAAGTCGGACCGATTGAGTTTACTAAAGTAAACAAACAAGTGGCTCAAAAAGGCGGTTTCGCCGGTATGATGATTATCGGCAGCATATTTAAATTCTTGATGCTCCTTGCCGCGGGTTTGGTCCTGGTTTGGCTTTTTCCAGCCAAAGTTGCGTCTGTGGTCAAAGAGGCTCTGGCTAGACCTTGGCACGACCTTGGAATCGGATTTGCGGTACTGGTAGTCCTGCCTATTCTCGCGATTATTTTGATGATTACCGTGGTTGGGGTATATTTGGGACTGATAGTTATGCTCAGTTACGGTTTGCTTCTTGTAATTTCTTCCGTTCTGGTCATGTTTTATACAGGAAGGTTGGTTTGGGGTTGGTATCAAAAAAATGCAGGCCCAAATCACTGGCGGGATCTCGGGGTCGGCGCTGTGATCATGCTGCTTCTGGGCTTAATTCCGATCGTGGGTTGGATAGTATTGTTCGGACTTTGGCTGATCACTCTAGGCGCGTTTGCATCACATCACTGGCAACAGGAAACTACGCAAAAATAAAGCTCTAATAAAAAACCGCTCCGGAAGCTGGGGCGGTTTTTTATTAATTTATTTAGACTTGATTTTGGTCGCTTTTGTGGTTAAAAAATCTTTATTCTTCAGCGCGGCTTTGATGAATTCGCGGAAAAGCGGGCCGGGATTTAGGGGACGGGATTTGAATTCGGGGTGGAACTGGACGCCGACAAAGAATGGATGATCGGCAAGTTCAATTATTTCAACCAAATGGCCGTCAGGTGAGGTTCCTGAAAAAACCATACCCGCGTTTTCAAACTGCTTGCGGTATTTGTTATTGAATTCATAGCGGTGGCGGTGGCGCTCTTCAATCTTGCGGGATCCATAGGCTTTTTCCGCCTTTGAACCGGGCTTAAGCACGCAAGGCCAGGACCCCAAACGCATGGAGGCGCCGTAATCTTTTTTCAAAAGCTTTTTTTCCTGTTCAGGCATTATATTTATGATCGGGTGGGGTGTCTCGTCGTCCACTTCGACCGTATGCGCGGCTTTGAGCTTCAAAACATTGCGGGCAAATTCGATTGAGGCCATTTGCATGCCATAGCATAACCCCAGATAAGGGACTATGTTTTCGCGGGCGTAGGTGATGGCGGAGATCATGCCCTCCACTCCCCTTTTGCCGAATCCGGGGGTGATGACAATACCGTCCATATTTTCCAAAAGCTTTGTGCCTTCTTTCTCGATTTTTTCCGAGTCGATCCAATGCAGGACAGGCTTGGCTTTATTTTGCCAACTGGCGGCTTTCAGCGCCTCAATTATCGAAACATAAACATCGGAAAGATTGTAATTCCCGGTGCTGAAGTATTTTCCCACAACCGCGATATGAGCTTCTTTTTTCACGGTTTTGATGGTCCGGACCAGTTTCCTCCAAGGCTCCAGGTCCTTTTTGCCAACCGGAAGTCCGAACTTTGTCAGGATTTTTTCGCCCAGTTTCTGCTGCTGCAGCACCAACGGCACTTCGTAAATAGATGCCATGTCCGGGTTTGAGATGACATCCTCTTTGCTGACATTGCAAAACAGCGCGATTCTTTCCTTGCGCCGGTCATCCACGTAGTGCTCGGCACGGGCCACAATAAAATCCGGTTCGATTCCCAAGGAGTTGAGCAGTCTCACCGATTGCTGGACCGGTTTGGATTTCATTTCACCGAGATTTCCGGGAATCGGCAGGTAGGCAACATGGACCTGAATCACGTCGGAGGGGCTGCGAAGTTTCATGATCCGGGACGCTTCAAAGAAAATACCGTTTTGATATTCGCCCACGGTTCCGCCCAGTTCAATGATCACTATATCAGCGCCTCTCCCTGCTAGCTTGAATCTGCGGATGATCTCGTCTGTGATATGCGGAATTGCTTCCACGTCCTCGCCATTGTACGCAAATGCCCGTTCTTTTCGCATCACTTCGGAATAAACCTGGCCCGTGGTCATATAGTTGACTTTAGCCAGGTCCGTATCCAAAAATCGCTCGTAGTGGCCCAGATCCTGGTCGGTCTCTATTCCATCATTGGTTACAAACACTTCACCATGCTCCTGCGGCCGGATGGTGCCGGCGTCAAAATTCAGGTACATATCCACCTTTACGGGTGAAATTATATACCCCTTACCCTTTAAAATAGCGGCAATCGATGCCGCTGTAATGCCTTTTCCGAGGCCGGAAATCACGCCTCCTGAAACAAAGATGTATTTTGCAGCTTTACCGTGTTTTTTTACAGCCATAATATATTACTAATATAAATGATTTTTTAAATATTTGCTAATTAAAGTCCGTTTTAATTGTAATTTTTTAATAAGCAACTGCTGCTCCTGGTGTATATCTTGCAAACACATTACAGGATCCATCAGAAGGGTTATATAATGGGTCCGTCGGCAGAACACATGGGCCTTCTACTGTGGCATACGCCATAATTTTATATTCTTTACCATCCGGTGAGATATAGAGATAACAACCATAGATGCCGTTAGGTTTCGGATCAAGTGGCAACTGAGAAATGTAAGTCGGAGCCAGATTGGGAATCCAGCCGTTGGCTCCGGTTATATCATGGCTTCCAAAGCCTGAACAATTTCCCCAATACCCTCCTGTTATTGGATACGAATTATTAGCATCATAGTAGACAGCGAGAGCTGTCGCAAGCTGATCAAGATCAGCGCGTCTTTTGGCGTCTCTAGATTTTGCACGGGCCGAGTTCATCGCCACCAAAACCACAGAGGCAAGAAGTCCGATGATTGCAATGACCACTAAAAGCTCGATAAGCGTAAATCCTAAGATCGTTATTTTTAGTTTCGACATTTTCTTAACGAGCATGGCCTACGGTTTTCATTGTGGTGGAACTGCCGCTGCCGCCGTATTGAAATAAAAATCCATCGCAGGTGATTACTCCAGGGTCAGGACCGTCTGCAACTTCCAAACGGTATACAATCATGAACCATTGTTGCTGGCAGCCGTACCCCTCATTAAAAAACCCATAACTATAGTCGTTATTAAAGGGAAGCCCGTTTGTTTCTATTGGATCATGAGGCAGTTTTGTTGTATATGCGGCTAAGGCTGTTTGTAAAGTTGTCCAAGTACTGTCGTTGCTATACGCCCACCCGTTTGAAAACGGATATACGCCATTGTCATTATAATAAAGCTCCAAGGCTGTCATCATCTGCTTGATATCTGCCTTTCTTCTGGCATCCCTGGCTTTGACTCTGGCGCTATTTAAGGAGACTAATACCACGGCAGCCAAAAGTCCGATGATTGCGATGACCACCAAAAGTTCGATAAGCGTAAATCCCCAATTTTTCTCTATTTGTTTTAACATTTAACTACACCGCTTCAACATCCAATTTTACCTTAATCAATTGTTTTTCGCCAAGACGGACATGAAATTCATGCAAACCAAGACTTTTAATTGGTTTCTCGAGCACTATTTGGTTAGACTCAATGTCCAAATTCAGCTTTTCGTTGATGGCGGCGACAATCTGGTTTTCGTGAATTGCCGCAAACAAGTGCTGTTTTTCGGCCTTGCCTTTTACGATGAACGTTTTGTTTTCCAGTTTGCTTTTGGCGGCAAGTAATTTTTCTTCATGCTTTTTTACTTTGTCTTGGCGTTCCGATTCTTCTTTTTGAACCCTCCCCAAAGCTGAAATAGTGGCCGGCAGAACCAGATGTTTCGGCAACAAAAAATTTCTGGCATGTCCGTCAGAAACTTCTTTGACATCGCCAGCCCGTCCCAGCCCCGAAACATCCTTAGTTAGAATCACTTTCATAGAAAAAGTATACAGTATTTAGTATAAAGTATAAAGGGATGATACTCACCTCTGAATACTGAATACTATATACAAGTATCTGCGAATTTAAATTCGCAGATACTTGCGCATAGCAATACTGGAGGCGATGACGCACAGTACGATGCTGGCGACCAGGTTTACCGCCAAAATTTTCCAGAAGATTGCCTGGAATAAGGTAGTTCCCAGGGCCGCGATCGACAGAAATTGTTCGATCTTGCCGGAAAGCATATAGAGCAAGATCAAAACCATGATAGTGACGAATGTGGTCGCGAACAGCGCGTACATGATGCCTTCAATCAGAAAAGGCCAGCGGATGTACCAGTTAGTGGCACCCACAAGGCGCATGATCTCCACTTCCTCGCGCCTATTGTAAATCGTCAATCTGATGGTATTAAACGTCACCATGATAGTGACAATGATGAAAATACCGGCAAGTATCAATCCAAATCTCGTAATAAAAATAATAATACGGTGAAGCTTGTCGATGATTTTTTGATTATCCCGGACAGTCTGGAAGAAGGCGGAGTACCTGTCCGAGGTCAGCGTCGAGTAAATATGCGGATAATCCGAAAGGTTGTCCGCCCGCACAGCGACCGAAGCCGGGATCGGGCCGTCGGTAGCGCTGAATTCGGTAAGAGTTTCAAGTAATGCCGGCTCGTTCGCGTGCCGCTGCTTGAATAATTCCTCGGCATGAGCTTTAGAAGTGTAATCCACGGACTTTACTCCGGGCAAAGACAGGATATCGGCGCGCGTGCTTTCGATCTCCTTGTCAGTGGCAGTGTCCTTGAAATAAGCAGTTACTACTCCAACCTTGTCCGTGGAATTTTGGACCGCCAAAACCGTGAGCGTATAAAAAACTAGGATAGTGGAAATAATGAACAAAGTGATGGCAACCATGGATGTGGCGGCGATCGAGATCCAGATGTTCCGGAAAAAATTGGTGAATCCGGAACCAATCAGTCTTTTGGCGTTAGTAGAGCTCATATAAATAGTATTAAGTATAAAGTATTAAGGGAACAGGGCGGGCAAACATCCCATTATACTTTATATTTGTCCCTTTATACTTATAATACATATTTTCCCTTTTCTTGGTCATAGACAATTTGGCCTTTTTCTATGGTGATGACGCGTTTCTTCACGCTATTGACCATGTCTTTAGCATGAGTGGCCAGAATTACTGTGGTTCCGGCTTTATTGATCTTCAGCAGCAACTGAATAATATCCCAACCGTTGATAGAATCCAGATTTCCGGTAGGCTCGTCAGCCAGGAGCAGAACGGGATTATGTGAAAGAGCTCTGGCGATCGCCACTCGTTGCTTCTCTCCTCCGGACATTTCGTTTGGGAAAGCTTTGGTCTTGTCTGCCAGTCCGACCAATTCCAAAATCTTCGGCACTTCTTTTTTTATATGAGCGTGGCTTTCGCCCGATACCTCAAGCGCGAACGCGACATTTTCAAAGGCGGTGCGCCTGGGCAGCAATTTGATATCCTGAAAAACAACCCCGATCTTGCGGCGCAGGTACGGGATATCGGTACGGCGGATCTGGGAAACGTCTATGTCGTCGATCAATATCCGGCCCGAGTCCGGCCGCTCTTCCCCGATGATCATTGAGATCAAAGTTGATTTGCCGGCGCCCGACTGCCCAACCAGCGAAATGAACTCACCTTTATGGATCTCCAAAGTCAGATCCTTGATCGCTGTGACTTTGTTGTATGTTTTTGTTACCTGGTCGAATTTGATCATGTATAAGCATTATACCATACCGGTCTACTTCATCCGGTTTTTTTCCAGATATTGCTTCACGAATTCATCCAGATTTCCTTCGAGCACGGATTGCGCATCTGATGTTTCGTAATTCGTCCGGTGGTCTTTGACCAGCTTATACGGATGCAAAACGTATGAACGGATCTGATTGCCCCATTCGGCGCTATGGAATTCCCCTCGGATCTTCAGCTTTTCCTCCTGCTGGCGCTGTTCCTCCAATTGAGCAAGTTTGCTGGTCAAAATTTTCAGCGCTTGTTCTTTGTTTTGCGTTTGCGAACGTTCGTTTTGAATGGTGACGGTAAGTCCTGTTGGTCTATGAGTGGCTCTGATAGCCGAATAGGTTGTGTTCACCGACTGTCCGCCATGCCCTCGGGAAGTTTTGGCCTCTATTTCTATCTCATCCATATTCAGTTTAAACTCATCTTGCTCAATGGCCGGTAAAACCTCAACCAGCGCAAATGACGTTTCGCGCGTATGCGTGGAATTGAACGGCGACTGCCTTACCAGCCGGTGCACCCCGGCTTCGCTTTTAAAATACCCATAAGCATATGGTCCTGAAATTTCCACGACAACGCTTTTGATCCCGGCTTCGCCTCCCCGGCTTTCGTCTATGACATTGGCTTTGAAATTATTTTTTTCCGCGAAACGCAAAAACATCCGCAAAAGCATTTCCGCCCAATCCTGGGCATCCACCCCGCCGGCGCCCGCGTGGACCGATAAGATGGCGTCATGGTCGTCGTATTTCGCGGATAGGAAGGTTGTGAGGCTAAGTTGCCCATATTGAGCCTCCAGGAGCTTAAATTTGGCCTTTAATTCAGACTCCAAAACCTTGTCCGACTCAAGTGCCGCTTCTGCCGTGAGACCCTCTAAATCGTGTAGTTCTTGCTCAAACTTAAACCAGCCTTCAACATGTTTTTTCAGGTCCGAAAGCTGCTTGGCTTTGGCTTTGGCCGAATTTTGGTCGGACCAAAAAACCGGATCCGACATCGCCTCTTCTATCTCTAGGATTTTTTGTTTCTTTTGAGGCAGGTCAAAGATGCTCCTTAAGATCATGAGCCTGGTCTTTGAGTGTTTTAATTTGTCTTAGGAGTTCTTCCATAAAATATCTTGTCTTTGCGAGGCCGATCTTTCCTGGTTTCATCGGCCGAAGCAATCTCACCTATGGAAGAGATTGCTTCGTCGGCCAGCATAATAAATTCTCAATCACTGGCCTGCTCGGAAAGACGGGTGATTATTGATCTTAAATCAACTAAACTGTTTATCAAAAAATCCGGGTTTGCAGATTTTAATCTCGCGGTACTTTGCCAGCCGCCAGTAAAGGCAACTGAAGTATAACCGAATTTTTTACTAATTTCTATTTCTTCAATCGTATCACCAACCACCAGAACCTGGTGCGGCGCAAAAAAACCTGCTTCGACGTACTGTTTCAACAACTCATCTTTAAAAGTTTTTTCGTGATGAACCAGATCACCTAAGGCTCCTCGGGCGAGTATTTCTTTGAAGTAATTCCTAATTCCCAATCTTTTCGTTTGTCTCACAATGTGCGGGACGATATGATTGCTGAATATAATTGAATCTATTTTTTCGCCTTTCAACCAATCCAATATCTCTTTGGATCCTGATCTTAACCCAGATCGTGCTTCTTCTGGTTCATAGTTCTGCATGAATATTTTATCTATTTCGGCCGAATGAGTATCAAAAAATTCAGAAGATAGACCAGTATTGATCCAATATTTCTTTATTGGTATTTCAAAATGCTCTTGGATTTCCTCTAAACTGGTTTCCTTAAATCCAAAATGTACTCGAGTTGCTGATTCTGCAATCACACCTCCGAGCATATCATCCAAAATCGTTCCGTTCCAATCAAAAGCAACTAATTTAATTTTCATCACTTTCCAGCGTTAGGGTCAGTCAGCCATTTATTCATTTTCATATGCCAGGAATTAGGGTCGCTTGTTTGAATTTCGTCCCAAAGTCTCTTGGCAGATTCCGTATATAATTTTTGCTCGCGGACGAATTTCCTGTTCGATGCCCACTTCAACGGGAGTTTTGATCCCAGTTCTTCGATCTCTTTGAGTTCCAGATCAATATCGAGGTTATCCGCGTCCTTCACGATCTTTGATTCTATCGAATCCCTTTTTTCATAATCTTCGATGATCTGCCGAAAACTTTCGACTATCGTGCCGGCAAACATGTCAACAGCGGCTTTATGCTCGTCCGCTTTAACGTAAACTTTTTGGACATAGCTTAAGTCAGATGTCCTGGTCTCGGCGACATCATGGACCAGGGCCATTTTTATGATCGTGTTCTCGTCGCCTTTCTTTTCCATGCGGGAAATTATCAAAGCCAGCCAGATCAGGCGATAAGTATGTTCAAGGTCGGACGCCACATCAAAACCCAGATGCTGCCGCCAACCCCGCGGCACATTTCTTAATGAACCAATTTCGTATAAAAAATCTATATCACGATTTGTCATCTAGTTCGTATTGAGAGAATAGTGATAGTGACTGCTAATACTAAAATCATTAGAACAAAGCAAGCAATTATAATGTATTTGGACTTTCCCGTCGGATTGAATGGATTGATACCAGTCAAGTTTTCTATCTGCTTATTCTTCATATGAAATAATTCAAGTCCAAAATAAAGCAAGCACAGTAAGACAACCGCTGCAAAAATACTTAAAAATATGATGTTACTGCTTCCGTTCATAGATTACAAATGAAAATTCTTTGCGGTCTTCGCGTGAAACTTCGTTCCAGTTTGACCAATCAACTTTGGGAAACATGACATCACCATCGATATGTTTATGCACATGGGTCATATAGAGTTTATCTACCATACCCTTATCATACAGCTGTTGGTAGATCTGTCCACCGCCGATAACCATAAGTTCGTCGGTTTTGATATTTTTGAGCGCATCATCCAGATCATGGTAAGTTATTACTCCTTCAGGAAAAATAACATCAGTTTGTCGGGTAATGACCACATTAGTTCTTCCGGGCAAAGGCTTTTTCAGGGAACTCATTATGGAGTCAAAAGTATGCTTGCCCATAAGGCAAACATGGCCCATGGTTATCTTTTTAAAATGTTTGAGGTCTTCAGGAATGAGCCACGGTATTGCATTATGGCTGCCGATGACCCCGTTTTCCGATACTGCCGCAACGAAAGAGATTGTCATTAGAATCCTCCGATATTCGCAATGTCGGCTTTAATGGCGGGATGCGGGTCGTAATTTTCCAAAGTGAAATCTTCAAATTTAAAATCATCGATATTTTTTCTTTCGGGATTTAGTTTCATCCTGGGCCAGGCTTTCGGTTCGCGCGCCAATTGCGTCTTTACCGCATCAAAGTGGTTTGAATAAATATGGACATCGCCAAAAAAATGCACAAATTCTCCCGGCTCAATACCGGTCACTTGAGAGACCATGAGTAGCAGAAGTGAGTAGCTGGCAATATTGAACGGCACGCCTAGAAACGAATCCCCGCTTCGTTGGTACAAGCCAAGATTTAATTTATTATTGACGACCGCGAATTGAAAAGTCGTGTGGCAGAACGGAGGCACCTCGTTCGCGTTGCCCTTCGATGCCATGGCATAAATAAAATCAGGGTTCCAAGCCGAAACCACATACGATTTGCGATATGGCTTGGATTTCAAACCTTCGATGACCCAGCCCAGCTGGTCTATCTCTCTTCCGTCCGAGGCCGGCCATTTGCGCCACATCCTGCCGTAAATCGTGATCAGGTCTCCCCATTTTTTTACAAATTCGCCTTCCTTGGGCTCGCTTTTCAGCTTGGTAATAAATTCATCCTGTCTCATGTCCGGATGCGCTCCGGCCAACGCCAGTTTGTGATATCTTTTCCAGGCCCAATCGTCCCAAATATGGACATTATTGTCGACCAGATATTTAATGTTCGAGCTTCCTGATAAGAACCAAAGCAATTCGTGGATCAAGCCGCGGGTAAAAACTTTTTTTGTGGTCAGAAGCGGAAAACCTTCAGACAGATTAAATCTCATTTGCCTGCCAAAAACGGAACGAAGGATCGGCGGCTGTTCGCCCTTGTCTTTGTACTGCTGGATGATCTCCGGCGTAAAAAAGATCGGCTTATCAGAGCCGTTAGCTATTATGTCCTTGAGCAAATCAAGGTATTGATATTCTGGGTGTTTTATTTCCATCCGGCTTGAATTACATATTTAATTACGTAATTACGCGATATTAAAAACCTTTTCAGTCCCGTAGTAATCCTGCCAGTGTTTGTTATAGTAGTCAAACATGCGCTCCAAACGATCTTGAGGCAATTCTTCGACAGCTAATTCTTTCATTCTGTCTCGAATGTCAGTTTTGGTCTGTTCCGCCATCTTTAAATCGGTAATAACTGATTCGAATTCCACTAAATATCCATAGCCGGCGTTTTTATCTATGCTGACGTTCATATTTTTATATTGGTATTCCTCGCGTTCGCGCGACCATTTGGCTTGGTATTCAAAACCGCAATCCAGCAGGGCTTTGTCTAACTGTTCTAAAGTTAAATTCATTACTTTCTCAAACTCCTGCCTAGCGGTGCCATTGCTCGATGTAGTGTCGTCAACGGTAGCCTTAATCACAAGAATAACCCGGCCGTCTGCCCAGCGGGTCCGCACAGAAGCATCCTTTGGATTTTGAAATGGCAGTTCTAGGTTCAGCCTAACTTTTAACTTGGCCAAATTCCCGCCAACAAAGTAATGATTCATCTGCTTGTGTTTTCCGACCGAAACTAAACCCGGGTCGGCTAACTTCATTTTTGACACCAGCTCGTCGGCTTTTCGCTTGTCCCCGATAAGGCTTTTAATTTCTATTTCATAATTTGCCATTGAGGTATTTCTTTACTATCGGAAAAATCTTATCGCTGACTTCCTCGGGCGTGAGCAGCCGGCCATCGACGAAACCTTCCACCAATTTATAATGAAATTTTTTTGCGATATGCAGATAAACTTTTTCGGCGTGCACCATGTGATTTATATCTTTTTCATGAAGGTCAAGATGTTTTGAGCCGATGTAGTGCTGTGGCCCGCGCTGTTTGACAAGCTGGACGGAAATTTTCGGCGGCAAATGCAGAATAATTTCCAGATCCGGCTTCGGAATCTTAAAAAATATATATTCAAATTCGGCCAGCCATTTAAAAAATTTTTCCCTCTGCCTGATATTGGCAATTTTTCCTCCCTGATGGGCCATATTGGCCGTGACGTATCGGTTGGAGACCACGACGTCTCCGTGCGCCAAATGGGTTCTTATGCGGTTTGCCGCTGTGAACCGGTCGACCGCGAAAAACACCGATGGAATATATGCGCCTAATTTTTTCGCCGAGCCGTATTCGCCGTTCAAGTAATCTTCCACCGGCCCGGCTGACTTTTTGCCGTACTGGGGGAAGTCTTCAAAGTGGACCTTATGGCCGATTTTTTGCAGGCGGTTGATCAAAATTTTGGTTTGGGTGGTCTTGCCTGACCCGTCGGTGCCGTCAATAACTATAAATTTACCCTTGGCCATTATTTTTTTACTCCTCCGATCAATACTCTGTCGAGCTGCAAATGAATGCAGGCGGCTTCAAAACCAGCTGCACTTAAGATGCCGAGGTTTTCGTCCAAAGTTACAGCAAAGTCGTCTTTCGTTGCGATTTTTTCCTGATAAAATTCAAAACTTTTTTCCCATTTCAGTTTAGCTTTGTGCTCGTTCCAGTCAAAGACGGTTTTATAGATCGGCTCCAGTTTATCCAAATCTACCTTCAACCTGTCTGCTAAAAGGAATATCCCGCCATGGCTTAATTTTTTGAAAATATATTCGATTATTTTCTTTTTATCCGGCACTTCGTGCAATACCTGGCAAGCAATAGCAATCTTATAATCATGTTTCGGTAAAACCAGCTTGTTTATTTGATTCAGATCGTGTTTTATGAATTTAACGGTTTCCAAATAATTTTCCAATCTCCGTTTTGCCAAAACGCTCATCACTTCCGATGAATCCACCGCCACAATATTCGCTTGCGGCAATACTTCCATGATCAAAGCCTCCACTTGTCCGGAGCCGGCCCCAATGTCCAAAATCGTATTTTCGGGTCTGTAATTATCGATAACTATTCTTTTGATCAGCTCTAGATGGATCAGTCGGGCGGGATTGCCTCTTTCGGTATCCTTATCCCAATCCGAGGCAAATCCGGGATCGTGCCAATTATCCTTCATGGTTTTTTTGCTCCTTTCTGACTTCAACCGATAATTTCGAAGCCAGCGGGCTTTTTTGGCCCGCATATTTATTATTTTTCTTCAGTCTATAAGGAACCTCAACCGGGCTTGAGACTTCTTCAAAAGTAAACGCGCAAATCCTCATTCCCGGATAAAGCGCTACCGGCATGACACCGAGGTTTCCCAGTTCCATGGTCGGAGTGCCGATCCAGCCCGGGTCAAAAATAGAAGCGGTGCCGTGGACTATGATACCAAGACGTCCGAGAGAACTTCGACCCTCTATGCGGCCGAGAAGGTCATCAGCCAGATCAAGATTTTCCGAAGTCGTGGCCAAAGCGAAATCCCCTGGCTGCATAATAAACGGCTCCCCGTCCGGCACCTCGATCTCTTTCATCAGTTTATCCGTATCAACCGGGCCTTTAAGATCTATATACGCGTAACTGGAATGCTTAAAAACTCGGAATTTATTGCCTAAATGCATATCGACGGAGCAGGAACCGAGTTGGGTTTTCAGGTCAGGAGCCGGGGTAATTTTGATCCGACCGCTTGATAGGGCTTTTTTTATGTCTTTATCGGAAAGTATCATTTCTATTCGTTAATTCTTTCTAATTCTAACAGATTTTTGCTTTTTTTCAAAAAGTTTGAGGAGCGGGTAATAAATATCCGATTTGATCGGCATGATCAGCTTCCGGTAAGTGGACTTATCGGTGAACTCAGCTACTGCGTCTCGAATAACAACTATTGGCACCCTTTCATCTCCTTCTCCCATAAAATATACTGCCATGACTGCCAATGCGTCGACAATATCGGTTTGAGTGAACTTGAATTTGCGCCCAAAGATGTCTTTTTGTTTTCGGTAATCTTTTTGAGGCTCAAAACCAAAAAAGCCGATAGCGATGCCGATAGTTCCGCGGCGCATGGGAAAAGTATGACTATCCGTAGCGATGACTCCAAGTTTTTTGATGCCTTGCTTTTTTCGCAAGTAAACCCAGATCTCTTTCAAGAGCTTATTTACATCCGTTGGAAGCAAAACATAATAACCGTTAGAATTGCTTTCATCGATGCCGGCAGACAGAGCCAAAACGTGGTTTTTAATTGTTAAAATAAACTTTTGTTGTTTAACCCGTGTTTGCTTGTAATACTCGGCTTCTTGTTTTATCAGCTTTTTCTTATTCACTCCCGGGCCAATTTTTATGCACCGGCCCTGGTGAATGCCTAGTACCTTAGAAGTAATAACCACAATATCTCCATCACGCAGTTTTTTTATCTCACCGAGAAGGTCATATATGTCGTCTTTAGGGGGAAGAAATGCCCGAGTTTTGACCGACAGAAATTTCATAGGTCCTCCTCCTTCAGGAGCCAAATGCCCGCATATGACAAAGGTGTATAACATATGCCAATCGCGACTTTATACAACCACCAAGTTAAGGTTATGCTGGCCAAAGTAGGCCATGAATATATTCCGATAAACGCGATCGCATTAAATAAAACACTATCCACGAACTGTGACCAGATGTTGGATAAATTGGATCTTAGCCAAAAATATTTATGCCCCCATTTGTCCGTTGCCAGAAAGAACGTAAATACGTCCTGATACTCACCGAACGCATATGCGACAAGCGAAGCGATGCTGAACCGCAAAGAAATACCAAAAATTTGATTGTAAGCGGATCTGGCCCAAACCCCGTCTTTCGACCACGGCATCCACAAAGAAAGCACTGAATAAAGGATAAATAATGCGGTGGCAATAAATCCGGCCAGCACAAAAGACCTGGCCATTTGTTTGCCGTATACCTCACCTATCACATCAGTCATAATAAATACTATGGGAAAGGAGAACACAGCGACCGAAAGATGTGAGCCGAACAGAAACGGCATTAACTTTAAACCCAGAGTATTCGCGGCGAACAGCGAACTCAAATATAAAGTTAACGCGATGATAATTTTTCGGGACATAGTTTTAATTTAATTACAAAACAAAAAAACCGCCGACTAGGGCAGCTTTTTTGAAAAAGCAAAAGTCCCTAGTGCTGGCCTAGAGTGTCTTCAACATAAGATGACCAAATTTTTTTGCTGTGAGTAATCAACACAAATTAAAACTTTACTTTAATGCCCGGACCCATTGTTGAATGCAGGGTCATGGCCATGATATATTCTTTTTTCAGGCCGGCGGGTCTCGACTGGCTTAATGCATCCGTAAATGTTTTTAGATTGGCGATTATCTGCTCGTCAGGAAAATTGCTTTTTCCCAAGATCATATGGACATTGCCGGATTCGTCATTTTTAAATTCGGTTTTGCCGGTGGCGAATTCCTTGATAGCCTTGCCGATGTCCGCTGCCACGGTTCCCGACTTTGGGTTAGGCATGAGGCCTCTGGGACCCAGAAGTTTGGCAATCGCCGCAAGTTTCGGCATCATAGCCGGTTCAGCGAGGGCGATGTCAAAGTTCAGATGCTCTGTCTCTTTGATCGACTTGATCAATTCTTCCCCGCCAACCACAGTAGCGCCGGCAGTCTGGGCTTCCTTTTCTTTCCCACTCGTCACGAAAGCCGCTATCCGTTTGGTTTTACCCGTGCCATGAGGCAGAGTCACAGTGGTTCTCACCGTTTGATCTGTTTTCTTAGGGTCAATTCCCAATCTGACGTGAACTTCAATATTGCCCGTAAATTTTGTGGTCGCGGTTTTCTTAGCCAAGGCCACTGCTTCGGCAATCGAATAAGACTTGGTTGCATCAACCTCTTTTTGCGCGTTTATTAATCTTTTTCCCATAAAACTCCTTTTGTGGTACTAACGACTTGCGAGTCTCCCACTATTTTAAATTATTTAATCTCCACTCCCATTGACCGGGCGGTTCCGGCAACTATCTTTTCTGCGGCTTCTATGGAATTCGCGTTCAGGTCGGGCATTTTCTGTTCGGCAATCGCCCGCAACTGTGCTTTGGTGATCTTGCCAACCTTAACCTTCAAAGGGTTACCTGAACCTTTTTCAATCCCGGCGGCTTTGCTGATCAGAGCCGATGCCGGAGGGGTCTTCAAAATAAAAGTATAGGTTCGGTCCTCAAAGATCGTAATTTCGGCAGGGACCACGGTATCGCCCATCGATCCCGTGCGTTCGTTAAATTCCTTAACAAACTGGCCAAGGTTCACTCCGTGAGGGCCCAGTGAGGTGCCCAGTTGCTGGCCCGGGGTGGCTTTACCGGCGGGCAGTACTATCTTAATGATTGTCTTGATCTTTTTTGCCATTACTTATGCTCTCCCGCGATAAAATTCTTAATATCCTGGATCGTGCCCATGAACTGGGCCGGGAAAATTATGGTGGAATTCTTTTCTACGCTGATCTCGGCCATTGTCTGCAGATTCCGTAACTGTAGAGCGATAGGGTGCGCCGCCATTACGTCCGCGGTTTGGGCTAATTTTTCGGACGCGGCCAATTCCCCTTCGGCCGCAATGATCTTGGCGCGTTTTTCCCGCTCCGCTTCAGCCTGCTTGGCCATGGCTCTCTGCATATTTTCCGGCAGTTCTATGTCTTTTATCTCGACCACGCTGACCTGCACCCCCCAAGGTTCGGTGTGTCCGTCCAAAACATTCTTTATCTCGACGTTGATCGCGTCGCGTTCGGAAAGAATTTCATCAAGCTGGAACCGGCCGACAATGTTTCTGACCGTGGTTTGGGCGATCTGGTCAATCGCACCCATGACATTTTGAATGGCGACAATGCTTTTAATAGGGTCAAGAATTTTATAATAAGCCACCACCGACACGTCCACAGACACATTGTCTTTGGTGATGATCTTTTGGGGCTGGATCGGCAGGGTTACTGTCCGCAGATCCACTTTATGCAAGCTGTCGATTAAAGGCACTATCCAATTTAGGCCCGGCTGTTTTGTTCCTACGATCCTTCCCAATCTGAAAACTACGCCGACCTGATACTGCTGCACTGTCCGCAGTCCTGCCAAAACCAACAGAATTACTAGCGTGATAAATTGATACATATAAATTTTCTATTGCGAGGAGGCCGATTTTCAAAAAGAGTTGTTTGGCGGCCGACGAAGCGATCTATCCTTAGGGTTAGATCGCCACGCGACTGCCAAAATTATCCCTTTTATACAGCAGTCGCTCGCGATGGTCTTTAATTATAGCTTCTTAATTTGCAAAAAGTCGAGCTCGATCGGCGTTTCTCTTCCGAAGATCGCCACCAAAACTTTAATTTTGCCTTTTTCGTCGTCGGTCTCCGAAACCTTGCCTTCGTAATCTTTAAACGGACCGTCCATGATCCGCACCAGGTCATTTGCCTTGACATCGATCTTATATTTCGGTTCTTCCACACCCATCCTTTTTTGCAGGGAGTTGATCTCGGCATCGGAAATCGGTGTCGGAATAGTGCCGGAGCCAACGAAACCCGTGACATTCGGCGTATTTCTGACCACGTACCAGGAATCGTCCGTGACTATCATCTCGACTATAACATACCCCGGGAAGATCTTTTCTTCAACCGTCACCCTTTTGCCGTCCTTGATCTTGATCTTCTTTTCTTTCGGCACGAGGACATTGAAGATCTTGTCTTCCATGCCCATGGATTCGATGCGTTGGTTTAAATTAAACGCCACGCTGTCTTCATAGCCCGAATACGTATGCAGAACGTACCAATGTTTTTCACCTGTTACTTGCTGGCGTGCCATAAATTAATGCTTGGAATAAATTAAGGTTAAAATTGCGATTATTATCAGCATTGCTTCTGCTTTTGCCAAACCCAGTCTGGAGTATTTTTTCGCAACCTCCAGCCAGTGCCCGAAAAATTCGGTTGACCGGATGCTTATCTTCGTTGGCGCCAAAATGCTCAAGGCGCTGGTGCTGAACGGCCACATCCACATGATCCCCTCGTACGAAAAAGTGTCCAGAATAAAATGAGACCAAGTACCAAGAATAAAAGTTAGTGCGATCAATCTGGAGTGCGGAAATAAAATATACCAGAGCAAGAAAATAGCCAAGTACAGGAGCGGAGCATGGGTGAAGTATTGCCTGTGGTTTATCCGGTCAGTGCTGATCATTCTTTTGTTCTTATAAAATGTCCAGAAAGTGTCCAAGTCCGGAACAAATCCAAAAAAAGATGAAAGGGCAAGATACTCAGGCTGCCTTAGGGCAGGGATCCAGATCGAAGCGATTTTGCCTGCCAGATAACCTCCGGCAATGTGTCCGGGCGGCAGCATTTACCCCCACACCAAACGAGTTTCTGTTTCGGATTTGCCGAAACAGTTTTCTCGTATAATTTTGCTATGCCGATTCGTTAAATCTATCATAATAACTCGTTGTGGTGTGGGGGTTTACCGGTGGTTAACGATATATTCAAATAAGGCAGTCAGGCCATAATCTACAGCGCCTAAGAAAGCAGCGACAGCCAGAGACAAAAGAACAACAGCTATAGTTATCCGTATTGTTTCTTTACGGGTCGGCCAAACTACCTTGGTTAGTTCAGAGCGAGCTTCTTTGATAAATTGAATGGGATTTGTCATTTTTGCCTTATTTAAAAGGCCTTTCCGGCCTTGTGTGGATATTATAAAGTAAGCATATTAAAATTGCAAATCAACGAGGAGTTGGTTATCGATTTTTAGATATCCAAATTCTTCACAGTCTTGGCGTGGATCTGGATGAAATTTTTCCTAGGCGCCACTTCGTCGCCCATGAGCATTTCAAAGATCTTGCTGGTTTTTTCGGCATCATCCACATTGACCTGCAGCATGGTCCGATTTTTGGGATCCATCGTGGTTTCCCATAACTGCACAGGGTTCATTTCTCCCAAACCTTTGTAGCGCTGGATATTGACCCCTTTGATAACCATTTCTCCTTCAGCACTCTCGGCAGCGCTCTCGGCGGAAGCTTCGGAAACTTCTTTCGGTTTGCCGGCTTTTTTGTCTTTCGATTCCTTAGCGAATCTTTCGATCACCGCGTCGCGTTCTTTTTCTGAGAAAGCGTAGGCGGATGATTTTCCGTGCTGAACCTTAAACAAGGGCGGCTGGGCAATGTAGAGATACCCTCGGGAGATTATTTCCGGAAAGTAACGATAAAACAATGTCAGAAGCAAGGTTCTGATGTGCGCTCCATCGACATCGGCATCGGCCATGATGATGATCCGGTGATAGCGGATCTTTTCAATGTCAAACTGATCGCCCACTCCGGCACCCAGAGCGATGACCACATTTTTAATTTGTTCGCTCGAAAGCATTTTGTCCAGCCTGGCGCGCTCTACGTTCAAAATTTTTCCACGAAGCGGCAAAATAGCCTGGAATCTTCGATCCCGGCCTTGTTTGGCCGAGCCTCCGGCGGAGTCGCCTTCCACGATATACAGTTCGGAAAAAGCCGGATCTGACTCGGAACAATCCGCCAATTTGCCCGGCAAAGCCAGGCCTTCCAGAACTCCTTTGCGGATAACCGCGTCCCTGGCAGCTCTGGCGGCAAGTCTGGCTTTGGCAGCCAATAAAACTTTTTCCAGAATCCTGCCCGCGTCTGCCGGGTGCTCTTCCAGCCAAAATTCCAAACCCTGTCCGACCACATCCTCGACGATCCCGCGGACTTCGGCATTGCCGAGCTTGGCTTTGGTCTGGCCTTCGAACTGCGGGTCCGGAAGCTTGACCGAAATAATCGCAGTCAATCCTTCGCGCATATCTTCGCTTGTGACCTTGTCAGTGTCTTTGAAGTAGCCGTTTTTTATGCCATAGTTATTTAAGGAGCGCGTCAGCGCAGACCGAAAGCCGGTAAGATGCATGCCGCCTTCAGGAGTGTGGATATTGTTGGCAAAAGTAAGAACGGTTTCGGAAAATTCGTCGGTATATTGGATCGCGGCTTCAACCATGACGTTCTCCACTGTCTTGGACACGAACATCGGCTGAGACTTTACATTCTTGTTCCGGTTAATGTGCAGAATGTACGAAACCAGGCCCCCTTCAAAATAGTACTGGTAAGAAAAACCGTTACGCTCGTCAGAGATGATCAAATGCACGCCACGGGTCAGATAAGCCTGTTGGCGATAGTGGTCTAAAACATACTTGATGTCAAATTCCAGTTCCGTAAAAACAGTCGGATCAGGTTTATACGAGATCTTGGTACCTTGCTGCCAAGGGTCTTTGGGCGGAACCTTGCCCACAAGTTTGACTTTGGTCACGGGTTTGCCGCGCTTGTATTCCTGAGTGTAAATTTTTCCGTCACGCCGCACTTCCGCTTTAAGCCATTCGGAGAGCGCGTTGACCACTGACACACCCACGCCGTGCAAACCACCCGACACTTTATATCCGGAAGCTTCGCCTCCGAATTTGCCTCCGGCGTGAAGCACCGTAAGCACGGTCTCAAGCGCCGATTTTTTGGTTTGCTTATGGACGTCCACCGGAATACCGCGGCCGTCGTCCAGTACAGAAGCGGAGTTATCAGGGTGGATAGTAATTTCCACGAGTTTGGCATGGCCGGCCATGGCTTCATCTATTGCATTGTCCACGACTTCCTTCAATAAATGATGAAAACCTTCTTTGGCCGTATTGCCGATATACATCCCAGGGCGTTTGCGGACAGGTTCAAGACCCTCAAGAACAGTGATTTGTTCAGAGGTATATGCTTTCTCGGTCTTTGGCTTCTTGTCTTCTTCTTTGGCCATGATTTTAATGTACCGGAAACCTTCAGGTTTCCATTACGTTAATTTATTCTATATATATTATAGCAGAATTCAGGCTAAATTTAAAGAGGTTTAGTCGCGCGCCTGAGCCTGAAGCTTCGATTTCAGCCGGTCCAAAATTTGCTCATGGACTTGATTCACTTCTTCTTTGGTCAGCGTTCTCTCAGGAGCCTGATAAACTATTCTGAAGGTGACGCTTTTTTTACCCGGAGTAATTTCCTTGCCTTGATAAGAACCTTCCAGCAATTTTACTTCTGAGACCAATTTATTTTTTAACTCAAATATTGCTTTTTTGATTTCTGCCCATGAGACATCTTCTTTTACCAGAATTGAGGTATCGAGTTCAACTGTCGGAAATTTATTGATCGGCCTGTATTGCATATGCGTCCGGCCTTTTACAAATTCCTCAAAATCCAGATTGATGCCGATCCATTCTAAATTCGATGCCGAAGAGAAGACGCCGAACCGGCCTACGGTTTTTCCGGCTACTATTATCTCGGCTATTTGCTCTTCATTTTGCTTGATTTGAAACTCAACATTCAAACGGCGGGCTAGTTCAGCCAGGTCGCCGGTCAATTCCTGTATCCGTTTTTTAGATCGGGGAAAGATCAGCATAAACAGGCAGGTTTTTTCTTTGATCAATTCCGCATCCCGTCCAAAAACAGTACCTATCTCGAAGTACTTTCCTCCCACAACATTTTCGTTTTCCGATGTATTCCTCTCGGCAAGCTTTATAATATTAATTGCCAAATTTGGGCGCAAATATTGCTGGTCGCCGCTCAATGGATTAGCGACTTCGATTGTGTTTTTTTTCTCTATCTGCCATCTGGGCAGATCTGATTCTGAAACGAATGAATAAGTATAAACTTCGTCAAATCCCAAACCGACTAAAATATCAACCGCTTTATCTTTCTGACTGACTATTGGATCCGTCATAAATGAAGAATTGGGAAAAGCGATATGTATATTGGGGATTTTTTCCAAGCCTTCAAATCTGGCAATTTCCTCGGCCAAATCCTCCCAGATCGCCGAATCGGGACGCCAGAACGGGACCGACACCGTGATCCGTGATCCGTGATCCGTGACAGTAAATCCAAATTTTTTTAAAATTTGCTTCTGTTTAGCCGCAGGGATTTCTGTTCCCAAAAGCGTATTGACCTTTTCCGGATCGAGTTTGATCTCCAATGCCTTTTCTTTTTTGACCCCAGCTTCCACAAATTCCACAGGCTTCGCCGACGCGTACTTAATCATCAAGTCGGCGGCGTAACTTGCCGCGATACCGGTAAAACCGATCGGCAAAGTTTTTTCGAATCTGGCTGACGCGTCGGTGCGCAAACCGAGAGTCCGGGCGGTGCGGCGTACCGATACGCCGTTGAAATTTGCCGCTTCCAGGATAATTTCGGAGGTCGAATCGCTGACCGCGCTGCTGGCTCCTCCGATCACTCCCGCGATTGCCAAGGTTTTGCTGCTGTCGGCGATCACCAGCATATCGTGCGTCAGTTTACGGTCGATTTGATCCAAAGATTTTATGGTTTCGTTCAAATACGCCCGGCGCACAGTAATCGGACCGGCAACTTTACCGGCGTCAAACGCGTGCATCGGCTGGCCGACCTCGAGCATTACATAATTTGTGATATCGACGACGTTATTGATCGGCCGCAGGCCGGAAAGCAAGAGGCGCTCTTGAATGAATTTCGGAGAAGGGCCGATTTTGACATTGACCATCCGAACGCCGATATATTTTTTGCATAGGGCGGGTTCGGATATCCTGATCTTGAGAACCTTGCCTTTTAACGCTCCTAATTGTATTTTTTTACTTTTTACTTTATATTTAGCGTTTGTCAAAGCGCTGATTTCCCAGGCAATGCCCCGGTAGGATATGATGTCCGGCCGGTTGGCTGGAACTGAAATGTCAAAAATGACCTCAGATCCGCGATCGTTTACCTCAAATGGCTCTCCAAGTTTATAGCTGGCATCCAAAATCATTATTCCTCCGCCATCAGAGCCCAGTCCTAATTCTTTGGCCGAACAGATCATGCCCTGGGACTCAATGCCCCGGATAGTGGCTTTGGCCAGCGTGAAAGGCTTACCCTCCGGATCATGCTGGTTGTGTGGGATAACCGCACCGGACAAAGCCAAAGCAACTATGGCGCCAACTTCGAAGTTCCAAGCCCCGCAAACGACCGGAGCAATGATATTTCTGCCGTCGGTTAAAGTGACCAGCCTCAGCCTGTCGGCATTTGGATGTTTGTCAATTTTCGTTACCCGAGCCACGATGATTCCGGGGAATTCCGATCCTGATTTCCCCGTAGAGGCCTGGACCTCGGCCTCAAAAGCATGCAAAGACAAGAACTCCGCCAGATCTTTTGGCGATAATTTTATTTCAACTAGTTCTTTCAGCCAGGAATAAGAAAATTTCATTTACTGAACGATAACGGTGCCTTTCATTAAGGGATGAATTGTGCAATGGTAATTGAAAGTACCGGCAGTGCTGAAGGTAAAGTTATACGTGTCCCCTATAGGAATATTCTGGCTTGCGGGTCCGCCATTGTCTCCTGTTACGGTATGCGTCACCGTATCATCATTGGTCCAGGTAACTGTCTCGCCTTTTTTTATCGTGATAGAAGCAGGACTGAATGTCACAGCTCTTATTGAAACGGCATGAGTAATGCTCGGTGGAACGGGAATAGGGCTCGGGGCGTTGGTGTTAGCCGTTCCGTCCGCATTCAGGCCCAAAGTGGTCATGGTTGGCTCATGCAGACCGAATTTTACGACGTCAGCGCCAATCTGCTGTTTACGGGCGTCAGTAAATTTTATTCCCGGAGCAAGCGGATCATAGCCATTTTTCAATTGAAAACCGTCGAGCCAATTGTTTTGCTGGACGATGTCTCTTCGGTCGGTGAATTTCGAAGTTGGTTCTGTTTTATAGATATTAACTTCATCGCCGTCGGCGAGACCATCAAGATCGCTGTCCGGATTGGTCGGATTTGTGCTTGCTTTGAATTCGTCATAATTGCTTAGCCCGTCTTGGTCCGGATCCGCGGCATCCCCGCAATAAGTTTGATCGGCGCATACCTCATTGTTAAAGTATTGCAGAAGCCATACTTTTGGCAGTTTGGTTACAACCGCAACAGGTACCGGGGTGGTAGATTTTTTAGGCACAAAAAGCAAATAAGAGCCCAGGCCAAGAATCAGCAGGACTATGAATCCTACGACAATATAGGCCCATTTGCTCTGAAAAAATGAGGGTTCAGGCTCGGACATCAGGATGTTTCCCTGATCGACAGGCGACGAATATGCGCTGTTTGAGGGTTTTGGAGGGGGCGGGGGCGCTGCGGCGGCGTTTTGCCTTACCCCAGAAGGAGGCATCGATGACGATCTGATCTCGGCAGATGGCTCAAAATGCCCATCCTGCGGCATGATCTGGTAGGAAAGGTCTGACTCATCGATCGGCGGCGTGTTTGTGGGTTTCACTGGATCCATATATTTTTTTCTTAATTTTTAATTTTAAAATTGTTTAAGAAACCGGATATCGTTCTGGTAAAACATCCGGACGTCGGGAATATTGTATTTCAGCATGGCCATGCGGAGGGTCCCCAGCCCAAACGCAAACCCGCTATACTTGCCTTTCGGATAACCGGCATATTCGAAAACCTTGGGATGCACCATCCCTGAACCCAAAATCTCAAGCCACCCGGTATAACTGCAGACGGCACAGCCTCGGCCGCCCCGACGCTCCGGTCGGGGCTCCGACCCGACTTTGTCGGCGTCGGAGCAAAAAATACAGCTCATCAAAACTTCGATGCTGGGTTCTGTAAACGGAAAATAAGAAGGCCTAAATTGCATTTTAATCTTGTCACCAAAAAGCAACTTTAAAAGACGCGTAAGAGCGCCTTTCAAATGCGCCGCGCTGATATTTTCACCGACGACCAATCCTTCGACCTGATAAAATGTATGCTCATGCCGCGCGTCCGTTGCCTCATTTCGGAAAGTCCTGCCCGGAATAATAACAGAAAAAGGTGGTTTGTATTTTTCCATAATTCTGGCCTGCATCGGGCTGGTATGCGGTCGAAGCGCTAAACGATCGATGCTTCTATTTTCATCATTCTTGATATAGAAAGTGTCCCACATATCCCTTGCTGGGTGATCTTTGGGGATGTTCAATGACTCAAAATTATAGTAATCGCTTTCAATTTCCGGGCCGAGCATCACGGCAAAGCCCATTTCTTTAAACGCCGAAATGATCTCCCGCTCCATTTGCGTGATCGGGTGGAGATGCCCCAGAGCCGGCTTCTCCCCGTCCGCCGTCAGGTCAATGAATTCTTTTTTTCCGGCATTTTTTATGCTCCGCCGTTTTTGGTCGATCAGATGCCAGATCTCTATTTTAATCTCGTTGGCTTCTTTCCCCAGACTTTTGCGCCCACTTTCGTCCAGGTTTTTAAGCGAACGGAGAATATTTGTGAGCTGACCCTGTTTCCTGCCGAAATATTTTAAAACAAACGCATCAAGTCCGGCCAGGTCCTTGATCAAATCCAGTCCATTCATCGCCTGGTTTTTCAGTTGTGCTAAATTTTCGTTCATTGGGTTTTATTTTTTGTCAATAAATATGATTCCAGGAAAAACAAGGTCAGCACCAGCAATCCGCCGCTCAACCAGCTGAACATTCCTTTGCTGAGTAAAAACAGAGACAGGATTATAAGCAAGGTAAACCATATGCCCTGTCGGACGGATTGAGACAAATAATGGTTCAATAATTCGCGCTGTCCGAACCTCCGTCGTATAAAAAAACCGGCTAAAGTCAGCAGAGAAAAAGTAAAAACCGCTGCTAAGAAATAGAACAGGATAACATTGCCGGACCTGTCAGGACCAAGCGAGTTTGAAAATACAGCCAAGCCCAGCCCGAAACTTAAAGCGGCAAGCGCTAAACCAATGATATATAGTTTGATTTTCTGCAAGTTTTTGAGTAGTGCTGTGATTAATTATACCAGATTTGTAATCATTTTGGCAAAAATTTAGCTTTGAGTTTGTTGGATAACGCTGAATCTATCGAATTTGCGAAATGTTGGCAAGGCTCGCAGAAACGCGTAAGTTTATAATATTCACCATACTCAACTTTCAAGATGTCTAAATTTGCACTCATGACTTGGCCGCTTCAAGTCGAGTTGGTAAAACGAATCTGTTTTAACGGCCTCAATAATTTCTTCTATGTTTTTTTGGAACTCTTGTTTGATAGCTTCAAGCTCAGCCGGTTCGCCCAAAAATTCAACGGCCTTAGTCAGATCCTCGAGGTCCCAGTAAGAAAGATTATTCACCTTCAATTTAAGAAACTCTCCTGCGGCAAGCTGATATGCCAGCAGCTGTTTCTTCTCAACCTTTTCCAATTTCTCTCTTGCTTTTTGGCTGGTTTTATAGTCCACGATATTGACGCTCCCGTCGGCGTTCTGAAAAATACAGTCAATAACACCAACGTACTTATATGGACCAAGTTTCAACTTGAAAAATTTTTCCGCTTCATAAGGAACCAGCTTGCCGCTGATCAGGCGATCATAATAATTTTTCAATAGCCGGTATCCTCGTTCCTTGAATTCCTTTTGCTGGACTTTGTGCTCATACCAATCATCAATCCAATTTTCTTCATAAAATTTGTACAATTTTTTGAGCTGCGGGTATTCAAACTCCCTTTCGTCCGAGCTGGCGAACAAATCTCCCTGTTTGGCGGATCTGGTCTGGATCAGAAGCTGCGAAAACAACTGGATGGCTTTGTGAATGCTGGAACCGAAAGACGTATAGGGGTTGCCGGGCCATGGGATTTGGTACAAATATTTGTATTTATACTCCAGCGGGCATTTCAGAAAACTGGAGACAGATGTCCAGGAAAAACTTTCTGGAATCGGCAATCGTTCCGGATCAGGAACCTCAACCGGTTTGGCAGGTTCAAACAGCACCTCTCCGGTGGGCTTTGGTTTGGAAGAATCAGATGCCAAACCTGCCTCGACCAAAAACCGAGAGGTTTTTTTTGACGTTACGCCGCCGTAGTTGTCGGCCCAAGAAAAATACAAAAACTGCTTGGCCCGGGTCGCGGCCACATAAAACAACCGCCGCTCTTCCATCAAATGAACATCACCGGGAGAAAAAATTTCGTTAACCAGGCTTTCCGGCAGTTCAATTTGCTCTTTGCGGTCGCGGGACGGGAACCTGGCCTCCACCATATTGGCCACAAACACGCATTTGAATTCCAAACCTTTAGATGAGTGTATGGTCATGACCTTTACCGATTCGGGGCCGACGTTCGGGTCAAAAGCCAGCTCTCCAGTATTGCCGGACTGCTGCTCCATCCTGATAAGATTCAAAAAAGCCTTAATGGTCTTATCGTCGCTTTCGGTTTCCATGGTCTGAGCCTTGCCGTAAAATTTCCGCAGCAGCCCGATCTCTTCCGCCTTTTCGCTGGCGTTCTCGGTCAGATCGTCCAAAATCCCGAGGTCTTCCAGAATGCGCATCAGCAATTCCGTAACGTGACGCTCGCGGGCCAGGGTGCTGTGGCGGTGTAGCAGGGTTAAAAATTCGTTTATTTTTTTATACGAGTCCTCGGAAATATGAGTTAAAGCGTTAATCTGACTGATAACGTCGTACAGACTCAGGCCTTTTTTTTTGGTGGACTGGGTAATACTGATCAGATCGTTTGTCGCGATCCGGAACTTGGGGAAAGACAAAACTCGGAATAAATTATCGCTTTCGTGGTAGTTATCAAGCAGCCGGAGGTAAGCGAGGAGGTCAAGTATGAACGGTTTTTTATACAACCCGCGGTTGGCCACGAACATGTACGAAATATTTCGCTTGGTCAGTTCCGCCAAAAACGGGTCCGCATGGTCATTGGCCCGGACTAAAATCGCGAAATCATTGTAATTAAAACCATGATTAAGAACCAGCTCCAAAATTTTATTTATGACCATTGCCGCTTCGTTGTGCGATGTGTCGGCGTGAAGAACTTTGATTTCACCGTCATTATTATTGTGCGATAAAAGTTTTTTTGATATTTTAAGCTTGCTTTCCAGCCGTTCCGGATTGTTTTGCTGGATAAACCCGTAGGCCATGTCCAAAATCGACTGGGTCGAGCGATAGTTGTCTACCAAAGTGACTTTGGCCAGATCGGGATAATCATCCTGAAATTTCAGGATGTTAGAGATCGAAGCGCCGCGAAATTTATAGATCGACTGGTCATCGTCGCCTACGACCGTGATATTGTTGGCTGGCTGAGCCAGCAATTTGACCAATTCGTATTGAGCCAGGTCCGTATCTTGAAATTCATCGACCAGGACGTATTTAAACTTTTTTCTGAACTGTGACAGGATATTCGGCCTTGATTTAAAAAGCTGCAGCGTATAGTTGATCAGGTCGTTGTAGTCCAGGAATCCTGCATCCAAAAGGAATTTTTGGTACTTGTGATAAGCGTTGGCGATCTCTTTGATCCGGACACTTTCCTGATCTTCGGACCCGTTGGCGTTGTCCTGGTCCAGGTTCATGGCTTCGGCATACTTCAAATATTTTTCGGGCGTGACACTTTCCCGTTTGGCCTTGTCAAAATGGTCCAGTAGAGCATGAATAAATTTAGTGGGGTTGCCCATGGGACGGTAATATTCGAGTTCGAATTCACTCAACCTGCTCTGAATCAGGATCCAAGCCTGGGTTTCCGACAAAATTTTAAAATCGCCCGGCAAGCCGATATCCAAAGCATGATCGCGCAAAACCTGCTGGGCGAAAGCATGGAATGTCGAGATTTGAATTTCGGAATACCCTAGCGGCATGATCTCATCCACGCGCTGAGCCATTTCATTCGCGGTTTTTTCCGTAAAGGTAAGGGCCAAAATCTCGCCCGGTTCGGCGAATTTGTTTTCGATCAGCCAGGCTATCCTTTTGGTGATGACCGTGGTTTTACCGGTGCCGGCGCCGGCAATTATCAGAAGAGGACCTTGATCGAAAGTCACAGCTTTTTCCTGCTGTTGATTCAGGCCTTCAAGCATTTTTAATTTCACTTTATCCGCGGTTCTCATATTCGCATTATAACATTTCTGGATATAAAAAGAGGATTCCGATTGAAAAATCGAAATCCTGCCGGTCTACATGCCTGCGACATGCCTACGTCGGGCATCGGTAAAACTTGTCGGCGTTGATGTGGAACTCGTCCAAGGTTTCAACGATGTCTCCATCGTAGTGATGAGTAAGCCGGAAAACTTTCTTCATCATCTCGAAGCGGTACCCAAGTGTTGGCCCTCCCGGTTGAGCCAATTGCTCGAGTAATCGCTCGTAATCAACCGGGTCCACAATCACGATAACGTCTCGGAAGTTCTTCGCCGCGGCTCTTAGTAATGTTGGTCCGCCGATGTCGATCTCTTCGATCAGCTCGTTGAATGATGTGTGCGGGTTCGCCGCGGCCTTTGCAAACGGATAGAGATTAACCACGACCAGGTCAATGGTGCCGGCGCGCAAAACTTCCTCGAGTTGCTGCATGTGTTTGGGATTGTCGCGTTTGGCGAGAATACCGCCGGCAATCTTCGGATGGATCGTTTTGACACGGCCGTCCATGACTTCCGGCACGCCTGTGATTGACTCGATCTTCATGACGGAAATTTTCTCCGCTTCAAGCGCCTTGCAGGTTCCGCCGGTCGAGATGATCATCAGATCCCCGCCGAAGCGATCCACCAACCCTTTACCAAGAACATGTAAGCCAGTCTTGTCCGAAACGCTGATCAATGCTCGAAACATGTCCAATCCCCCTGCAAATTCCGAGTTGAATACAAAAGAGCGTGGTCTGATTGACTCGCTCCTGTTGGAAATATATTAAGTTATTTTACGAATCAAATCAACTGGTGCCCCCGGTAGGAATTTCACCCCCACACCTTTGGTGTCCTCGGTGCGAGTTTCACCCGCCCACCTTTGGTGTCCTCGGTGCGAGTTTCACCCGCCCACCAATGGTGTCCTCGGTGCGAGTCGAACGCACGGCCTTCTCCTTCGGAGGGAGACGCTCTAATCCACTGAGCTACGAGGACAAATTCATTGGTGGGCGGGCGGGCGCACGGCCTTTCCCTTCGGAGGGGAACGCTCTATCCACTGAGCTACGAGGACTCTTCAAAGGTGTGGGGGCAACTTCTACCGCCTCCCTGGACTCTTCTTATGAATCGGCATCAGGTATTTTCTCGGATCGCTGTCCAAGTCCAGGTATGAATCAACCAGTTCGCGCATTTTGGACGAGGTCGATTTTCCAAAAGAAACTAGTTCAACTTTCACTCCTTGAATCTGCAAGTACTCCAGAAGCGGAATAAAATCACCGTCACCCGAAGCCAAAACCACAACATCCAGCTTGGGGGTCAATTTAATGATGTCCATCACGATCCCGACATCCCAATCCCCTTTTTTCGCCCCGCCGTAAAAACTTTGCAGTTCTTTCAGCTTGACTTCGAAACCGGCTTTCTTCAAAGCTTCAAAAAACGTTCCTTCTTCCGGCATATCAGCTTTGATCCCATAGGCGATCGCCCGCACCAACGGTCTTTCGCCAACGGCGTCTTTCAAAATATTGCCGAAATTCACCCGCGAGTTATAAACATTTCTCGCCGTATAATAAAAATTCTGCACATCCACAAACACACCAACTCTTTGTTCTGCTAACATATTTGCAAATAAAATTAATTATAACAATTTATCAATACTCGCTTCAGGTAGCTTGTCGACCTTTTTTTCCGCTTCAAGCTCCAGATTCGAAGCGTTCAAAATCTGAGATTTAAGCTTGCTATAGGAATCAATCACGGTTCCCATGCTATTGTTCGTATTTTTTACGTGATTGGCCATGGTGTCCAGGGTTTTGCCGAACTTGTCGCTTTCCTGCCGGATGCCGTTGATCATAGCCAGGACCTGCTGGGCGGCTTTGTTGATCTGCTGGCCGCGCAGCGAAACCAAAAAAGTCTGCAGGGTCAGATAAAGGCTGTTCGGCCCGACCATCACGACTTTTTTATCCCGGGCATAGGCGCATGTCGCAAGGTCTTCGGCGACTTCAATATACACCCCTTCGCTTGGAATGAACATCAGGGCGAAGTCGTACGTGCCTTCCTGAGGCAGGATGTATTTCTTATGAATTTCGTCGATCCGCTTTTTGACATCTTTCAAAAACAGTTTCCGCTGGTCCTCGATCGATTCATCGGTTTTGGCCTCCTTATAAAGCCTGTAGTTTTCCATGCTGAATTTGCTGTCGATAGGCAACAGCAGATCGCCGACTTTCACCGCCGCGTCAACCACTTCGCCGTTTTTGAACCGGTACTGGAATTTACAAAATTCTTTGGGAAAAACCTGGTTCAGCATATTTTCCAGAACCTCTTCTCCGAAATTCCCCCGCATTTTCGGGCTGGCCAAAGTTTCCGACAGCCTCCGAATGTCCGGGCCGATCTGCGCCATCCCCCCAAGCTCCTTTGAAAGCCCCGCGATCACTCTGCCGGCATTATCAAGGCGTTCATTAATGGCTTTGTTTAGATCCTTGATGTTTTGGTCTGTTATCTGTTTACTGCTATCTGTTGACTGTTTTATCTCTTTCATCCACTCCATCATAACTTTCAACATATCATAATCTTTTGCCGGTTCTGATTTTTTTCTTATCAGCACGTAAAACAACGCGCCGAAGCCCAGGACCATCAAAATTAAAATAAGATATGTCTGCTGCATGATATGATTATATCAAAAATAGTGTTGACATCAAAGGGCTTAAATGTTACGATATAAAATCGCTCGTTGTCAACAACACGGAGGTTTCTGGCATGGCTAAGAAGTTCGTGGTCGCACTGATTTTTGCGTTTCTGTTCTTTCCGCTTGCGGCGCAGGCGGCAGAGAAGGAAATCAAGAAGGGTGATACTGTCAGCAAAATCGTGCTGCAGCTCACCGGCAGCCCAAACTACCGCAAAGCCGGGATCAAAGTGATCACGGACAAGCAAGTAGAAATTTCGCTGTCCCGGTTTGACCACGTCCAACCCAAGTGGGTGGTAGTGGTCGAAGATCAGCTGGCGAAAACGGTTCTGATCAATAAATCCGCGGGCAAGACCTTGGCAAAGGTCTGCGAGGAGGATTCAAAGGTCGGAAACTGCGTCAACAAACTCGCCCGGCTCAACAGCATCAGCCGGCGGCCGAACAAGCCGCTGATCAGCGACGTTTACGCGTTACCTACTTGGCTGAATGCCGCTTCGGCAAAACCGTCGAACGCGGTTGCTCCTACAGCACAAACACCTGTCGCCCTGAAGCATGCTTCTGCCCTGCCCACTGCTCCTGCCCAACCCGCTGCTCTTGCACCTTCCACCTTCTCGTCCCTGTGGCTTTTGATACCGATTCTGATCATTATATCCGCACTTATTTTCAGTCCGTGGAATTCCAATGGAGGGAAAATGGCCGCCAGTCATTCAAATCCCGAAGAAGACAGGATCACCCTCCTCCGAAGTATCGAAGCTAAACTGAAGAACCGGGGATTTGTTCTGGATGACCCATATCAGGCCTCCAGATTTCTGCAGTTCAAGATGTGGCTGGGAACTTACCGGCCCGGTGTCCCTGATGATGGGACCATTGCCAACAAGCTCGTTGAGTTTGGGGTCATCCAATTCTCTATAACCGGCAAACTCCTGCTTGACGAGATAAGAAAGCAATAGTACCGAAGCTTCGGCTTACGGTACTTTTTTTATTCAAAAAAACACTGTTTAAAACTTTTATTTTTTCTATAACATTGATTTTTCGCGGCGAGTATAGTATAATCACAAGGCTTACAGGATTTCGATTTTCGAGGTGACATAAGGGAATCCGGAAGACCTGTTTTTATTTAAGCAGCCCAACTCGAAAAAATTAGGTGCGCAGGAACTAAGTTCCGAAGACGAATTGCGACGTCGCGGGGTAGAGAAATGGCATCTCGCAAGGCTCATAACCTTGAGATTGTGGGTTCGAGTCCCACCCCCGCAACCAAGAAAATTTAGGTTTTAAAAAATATTTACAACAAAAATTAGGTGCGCAGACACGAAGTGTCGAGCACGAATTTTTGTTGAAAGGAGCAACCTGCAGACCGTAGCGGCCGTGAGTTTACGAACGGACGCGGAGTGTCTACCCGTTGCGACGCGGCTGGGTAGCTCAATTGGTAGAGCGTGGGACTCATAAGCCCGAGGTAGTGGGTTCGAAACCCACCCCAGCCACCACGGGCGCGTAGTGTAGCCCGGTTAACACGTCTCCCTGTCACGGAGAAGATCGCCGGTTCAAATCCGGTCGCGCCCGCCAAAAAGAAAATGCCTCACCGTAAGGTGGGGCAATTTCTTTAAGCCCCTTTCTCTATAAAATTGTATTCTTAAAAAAAATAAGAGCTGGTCAAGCTCGATGCAAAAAATTGCGTTTATTTAATGACCGAAAACCGTTCGTTTTGCTCTATGTGTCAGGAACTGCTCCCTTCTGTTGGTGAGTGCGGGCTTGCTCCGGCGTCATGGTCCCGCCTGAGATGAAATCGTTGCCACAGCTCTGGCAAACGCCGTCGTTCAGCGTCTTGAGCTTCTTGTGCGCCATCTCTTCGTAATGATATATCCGCGAGCCGTCGGCTAACTGCCAGAACCAGCAGCACTGATTCAAGCAAGGTTGCCGAAACTGGACTTTCCTTCCCAAGTGTCTTGCCAACGTGACGCATCCCGGAATGAAACTGGCACCATTGCCGAGATCAGCGGCGTCCGAGCGCGGAAAACACGAGCCTTTGTCGCCATCGTCTCCGCGATTTCTATCGAGTGAGTTGCTGAGTTTACCGAATTCGCCCATGCCGATTTTCATCTACCTCCCCCTTAAAGTTGCTGGATCCATAATTTTAAATATTAGCATAAACCGCCAGCTTTGTCAAGCGGCTATTGTTCACGAGCGTCTCCTTAATCCTGAGTTATTGATGTTTTTGTTAAATAAAAATACCCCAACGTGTGCTGGGGTATTTATGTGCGAAAAACTATCTTCGCTTTTTCTTTCGGCTGCCGCTCTTTCTCTTCGTGCTTCGTCTTTTGGAAGAGCGCTTAACGGACTTTCGTTTTTTCTTGGCCATAATGCTTGTCTCCTTGCGCCGAACGGAAATTTTATTTTGGGTTCGACTTATAATTTTCTATAAGCAAAGACCTTGCAATTCAATCGTAAATGAATTATGAAAAAAAGTCAAGGGTTATTGCCAAGAAAATTTTTCATATCACGTGTATTTTTTATTTTCCCCAAAATAATCTGTATTTTTACCTGTTCAATTTTTTTCCCTACTTGCGGGCCTGGCTTAAGTTTTGTGTATTTCATGATTAACCCCCCTCTGGCGAGTTTCTTCACTAATTTCTTTTTCGATGATATTTTTTTCAGAAGAACTTGCCCGCGCTCGTAGGCCTCCATCCTAGGTTTTCGATACCATTCATTTTCCGGCTTGCTGATATTCCCTGCCTGGTCTGCTTGCCAAATATCAAGCAATAAATTAAAGTTGTCCTGCAGGGCGTAAATAATTTGTTTTAAAGGATTTGAATCAAAGAAAGTTTTTTTATCATCGTGAAATTTAATCAACCACCGGATTAAATTTTTATCCTTTCCGGGGAATTTATATTTAACTGCGAATTTTTCAAAAATCTCAATCGATTTTGCTCCATGACCGTGAAACGAATATACCCAACCTTCCGGTTTAACGACCTTCTGGGCTGTAGAAATTTTCCCGACATCGTGGAATAACGCGGCATATTTTAGGTTTAGATCATTGATTTTTAAAGCCTTCATTACGAGAAGCGAGTGGACAAGAACATCCCCTTCTAAATGATATTTTTTGGACTTATGAAACACTTTCTTTAGCCGATCAAGCTCGGGGCAAAGAAATTTCAACAAGCCCGTTAGTTCCAGTAACCTGATGCCTATATCGAAATTTTCCGAAATTAAAATTTTATCCAATTCCGCCTTTATCCGTTCGCCGGAAATGCCCTGAATATATTTGGCGCGGGTTTTGATCGAGGCAAAATAATT
>JBDTSL010000003.1:0-102960 GCA_039931165.1 Candidatus Doudnaibacteriota bacterium | reverse complement strand
TTTTAACCGAAGCCAGGCCCACCCCGCCCGATATCGATCTGGATATCGCCGACAACCACCGCGATGAGGTCATTTCCTATATCACAAAAAAATACGGCCACGACAGGGTTGCGCAGATCATAACTTTCGGGACCATGATGGCAAGAGCCGCGGTAAGGGACGTGGGAAGAGCGCTGGGGGTCGCCTACAATAAATGCGACCTGATCGCCAAAATGATCCCCATCGGCAAACAAGGATTCCACATGACTTTGACCAAAGCCCTGGACCTGAATCCTGAACTCCACTCGGCATACGAAAAGGACCCGGAAACAAAAAAGATCATCGAGATCGCGAAAAAACTGGAAGGTGTTGCCAGGCATGCTTCGGTTCACGCCGCCGGCATTGTCATTACTCCATCAGAGCTGACCGATTATATGCCCCTGCAAAACGAGCCGGACGGCGACCGCGTCATTACCCAATACGACATGTACGCTCTGGATGTAAATGCCAACAGCAAGGCCATAGGTGTGGTTAAACTTGATCTGTTGGGCATCAGAAACCTCTCGACCCTGGAGGCGGCCGTAAAGATCGCGCAAAAACGGCACGGCGTCGAGATCGACATTTATAATTTGCCGCATCCTGACGCGAAAACTTTCAAACTTTTGTCCGAAGGCCACACTTTCGGGGTATTCCAAATGGGCTCGTCCGGCATGACCAGGTATTTGACGGAGCTGCGGCCGAACACAATTTTTGACATCATGGCCATGATAGCCCTGTACCGACCTGGCCCTCTGCAATTCATCCCCGAATACATCAAGCGAAAACATAATCCGAAGCTGATCAAATACATGGACCCGGCGCTGGAAAAAATTCTTAAGCGGACCTACGGCATTCTGGTTTATCAGGACGATCTCCTGACCATCGCTCATGACCTGGCAGGATATTCATGGGAAGAGGTGGACAAATTCCGCAAGGCCGTGGGC
The DNA here is from genome assembly GCA_039931165.1 of Candidatus Doudnaibacteriota bacterium. Classification (GTDB taxonomy): domain Bacteria; phylum Patescibacteriota; class Doudnabacteria; order UBA920; family O2-02-FULL-48-8; genus JBDTSL01. The sequence goes on along the minus strand of JBDTSL010000003.1, from coordinate 101,998 downwards.
AAAAAAATCCCGGCCGAGATGGCCAAACAGAAAGAAAAGTTCATAAAAGGCTGTTTGCAAACCTCGGGCTGGAGCAATAAAAAAGCCGCCGACATCTGGACCTGGATCGAACCGTTTGCCGCTTATGGCTTTAATAAATCCCACTCGGCATCATACTGTGTGGTCAGCTACCAGACCGCCTATATGAAAGCAAATTACACCGTAGAGTTCATGGCCGCTCTCATGACGGCCGAATCTGGCGATATGGAAACGATTTCCGAAGCTGTGGAAGAGTGCAAAACCTTGGGCATCCAGGTTTTGCCGCCCGACGTAAACGAAAGCCTGGCCAATTTTACGGTCATCAACGAAAAAAACATCCGCTTCGGCCTGACAGCGGTAAAAAATCTTGGGTCCGATATCATAAACATCATTATCGAACAGCGGAAAACCGGAAGCAAATTTTCTTCTATCGAAGACTTTATCAAACGGGTTCAAACCCATAACTTCAACAAAAAATCCTGGGAAGCCTTGGTTAAATCCGGCGCCATGGACTCTCTGGGCGAAAGAAACAGACTTCTGGCCAATACCGAATTGATTTTGGATTTTGCCAGGAATTTATTTAAAGCCGCAACCGACAACCAAACCAGTTTATTTGGCGCCGCCTTGATGCCGGATGCCAAATTAAAATTACGAGATGTCGAGCCGGCAACCGACCGGGAAAGGCTGGCCTGGGAAAAAGAACTGCTGGGGCTTTACGTCACTTCCCACCCACTTGCCGAACACGCGCAAAAATTGCAAAGACTGGCCTCCCCCATCAGGCCAATGATCGAGGCCAAAACCCCGAACGCCACTATCGGGGGCATTATCACCAGCGTCAAAAAGATAGTAACAAAAAAAGGCGACCCTATGGCATTTGTGGATATAGAAGATACCACAGGCGCCATTGAAGTGATTTTCTTTCCGAACTTATACAGCCAATTTAATAATTTAATTGCTGAAGGCAATATAGTTCTGGTCACCGGCAAGCTCTCGGATAAGGATGGTGAGCCTAAATTTCTGGCTGATACAATCAAGTCTTTTTCAGCCGGTGAAACTCCTTCGCGGGATTCTTCCGTCACTATTAAAATCCCCCCAGCGGCATCGGATGAATTGTTTGCCCAGCTGAAACAACTGTTCGAATCGGCGCCCGGCAGCCTAAACGTCAACCTGATGATCGACCAGCAAAAGATCAAAACGCCGTTTAAGATCGATCTGAACGAAGAACTGAAAACCAAGATCAAACAATTGCTTGGAAACTAAAATGGCTATATAATTAGCACATGTTAAATCAAGAAAAACTCCACAATCTCCGCCACTCGCTTGCCCACATCCTGGCCTCGGCCGTGGTCGAAATGTTCCCGAAAGCTCAGCTCGGCGTCGGTCCCGTGATCGAGAACGGCTTTTTTTACGATTTCCTGCTCCCCCGCCCTCTGACACCCGAAGATCTGGCAAAACTGGAAAAACGCATGCGCGAGCTGGTCAAGCAAAAATTGCCTTTTGAACGGCAGGAATTGTCGACTCATGAAGCCAAAACATATTTTGACCACGCCCACCAGCCGTTTAAGGTGGAACTGATAAAAGATATCGAAAAATTCGGCACGACTGCTTTCGATGAAATCGAAGAACAAAAAAATCTATCAACCATCAACTCTAAACTATCAACTGTTTCTCTCTACAAGACAGGAAAATTTACTGATCTTTGCCGCGGTGGACACGTAAAAGATACTTCCGAGATCGATCCGCAAAGCTTTAAACTGAATAAGATCTCGGGCGCTTACTGGCGCGGAGACCAGAACAATCCCCAGATGCAGAGGATCTATGGATTGGCTTTCGGGTCGAAAAAAGAACTCGAAGAATATCTCAAACTGCAGGAAGAAATCGCCAAACGCGACCATCGGGTGCTTGGGCCGAAACTGGGATTATTTCTTTTCCACGAACTTTCTCCCGGCATACCTTTTTACCAACCAAAAGGTACAGTGGTCAGAAACGAACTGGCAAAATTTGTGAGCGAAGTCTCCTATGGCGAAGGGTACAGCGAAGTTAAGCTGCCGCAGTTGTTTGACGCGGAAATCTTCAAAACATCGGGTCACTGGGAACATTTCAAACAAGATATGTTTATCCTCAAAGTTGAGGGCCGTGATTATGCCTTCAAACCGATGAACTGTCCCGGCCATATGATTTTATTCAAACAGGGAATGTATTCATACAAAAACCTGCCGGTCAGATTTGCGGAAACGACAACTCTTTACCGAAACGAGCTTTCCGGCGCCTTGGGCGGCATGACCCGGGTCCGGGCCTTCGGCCAGGATGATTGCCATATTTTCCTGACCGCGGATCAGGTCGCGGATGAGGTGGCCGAACTGCTGGGCCGGATAGAAAAAATATACAGCGTATTCGGGATGGAAATAGATGACGTCTGTCTGGCCACAAAGCCGGAAAAAGCTTTGGGCACGCCTGAAGAATGGAAAAAAGCCGAAGACGCGCTTGCTAAAGCTTTAAAAAAGGCAAAGTGGGATTACGAAATCAATAAAGGCGACGGCGCCTTCTATGGTCCGAAGATCGATATGCGGATCAAAGATGTCCTGGGCCGCAAATGGCAGCTTGCCACTGTTCAGCTCGACTTCCAGCAGCCAAAACGGTTCGAATTGGAATATGTCGATAAAGACGGTACAAAAAAAACTCCTATCGTCATTCATCGAGCCCTGCTCGGTTCGTTTGAACGATTTATGGGAATTCTGATCGAACAATTCGCCGGCGCATTCCCTGTCTGGCTTTCGCCTGTCCAAGTAAAAGTTCTGCCGATCACCGATAAACAAAATAAATATGCTCATGACGTTGCTCATGACTTAATTTCTCATGGTATTAGGACGGAGCTGGATGATCGATCGGAATCCGTAGGTAAAAAAATCCGCGAAGCGGAAATGGAAAAAATCCCATATATGCTGATCGTCGGGGAAAAAGAAGCCAAAGCGAAATCAGTGGCCGTTCGCGGCAGGCATCAAAAAGATCTGGGAGAGATGAAGCTTGATAAATTCATCAAAAAAGTTTCAGATGAGATCAAAACCCGAGCACAATCTTAAATCGGAACTCAGGGAAATCAAAAAACGCCCGAGGATGCGAGTGCGAGGAGCGGCTTTGAAGCGGCCGTCAAAATTCAGCGGACTAAAAATTGCTAAGAAAAAATAATTCGCATCTGCGAGCCTTGCATAGCAAGGCGCGGCAGTCTATTCTTTGAGTAGATTGCTTCGTCGTCCCGACAAGTCGGGACTCCTCGCAAATGCGTTTTATTTTTATGAAAAATACTAAACTTATTGTAATTTTAGGTCCCACCTCCTCCGGAAAATCCTCCCTTGCCATCAAACTCGCCCGCAAATTCCACGGCGAGATCATTTCTGCCGATTCCCGGCAGGTTTATGAGGGGATGGACATAGGAACCGGCAAGGTTACCAAACAAGAACAAAAACTGGTCCCCCATCACCTGCTGGACGTCGTTTCACCCAAAAAGCAATTCACGGTTGCCGAATTCAAGGCTCTTGCCCTGAAAGCTATCAAAAAAATCAAGACAAAAGATAAATTGCCCTTTTTAGTCGGCGGCACGCCTTTTTATATTTACGCCACTATTGATGATTTGCAAATTCCGGAGGTCAAACCAAACCTCAAATTACGCAAACTGTATGAACGAAAGTCCTCTAGGGAGCTTTTTAATATCCTAAAAAAACTGGACCCGAAACGGGCCCAAACCATTGACCGCCACAACCCCCGCCGTTTAATTCGTGCTCTGGAAATTATCAAAGCAACAGGCCAACCCATTTCTCCCCTCTACCCTCTACCCTCATCCCTCACCCCTCTCATTCTCGGCATCAAAAAAGACCAAAATGAACTTTATAAACTCATAGATAAACGATTGGAAGCTCGACTAAAACAAGGCCTGCTCGCAGAGGTCAAAAAACTCCTCAAACAAAAAATCAGCCACAAGCGGCTGCAGAAAATGGGACTGGAATATCGCTTTGTTTCTTTATATTTGCAGGGTCATCTGACTTACAACGAAATGGTAATGCAACTAAAGTCAGCGATCCACAAATTCTCCAAAAGGCAAATGACCTGGTTCAAAACTGACTCGCGCATCAAATGGATCACTACACAAAAACAGGCCTCGCGGCTTATTCAGAAATACCTAAACATTTAACCAGCGATTAGTGAGAGATCCCTTAAAAAGAGACTTTTCACTTCGCTCGAAGCAGCTAACTAAGGCCAATTAACACTGCGGCAGTACCAGCCGCCATAACAGCCGTCGCCTCCGCCAATAGTGGACAGATTTTCGGGCAACATCAGCATAAGGTATCCTTGACCGCTTTTCAAAGTTTCATATTGATAATCTATACTGGTGCCTGGATTTTTGGGATCATTGGGTAATTTGCTTATATAAGCGGAGAGTTTGGCTTGCAGGTCAGTCCAGCAGGGCAGGGATCCGCCATAGTTCGTAGCCCAAGCACCTGAACAAGCCACGGTCCCGCCACCATCGTACCGGGGGTAGAACCCATTGGCGTCATAAAACAGTTCAAGCGCAGTTTGCATTTGCCGGACATCCCCCAAACGTTTTACGTCCCTGGCTTTTACTCTTGCAGAACCCAATGCAACCAAAACCACTGTCGCCAAAAGCCCGATGATGGCGATGACGACAAGCAATTCAATCAGGGTAAAACCGTTATTGATTTTATTTTGCGGAACTCTTAGTCCCATTTATTTAACGAAAAAAGACTATATTCCTAATTCTTTTTCTTGCTTCATATCTTTCAGAGATTGCTTCGGGCGTCCGAAGCTGACTCTTATTAAAGACGCCCTCGCAAAGACAATTACCTACTTTGCATTTCAAGTTCTTTTTTCAAAATCTCATTTATCTTCCGCGGGTTGCCCTTCCCTTTCAGTTCTTTCATGGTTTGTCCGACCAAAAAGCCGAAGGATTTCTCGCCTTTCGTTTTCGCGTCCGCAACGCCTTTCGGATTCGAGGCTATGACTTTTTTCACGGCTTCCGTAATTACCGATTCATCGGAAACCTGCTGCAAACCCAATTGTTCTAAAATATTTGAGGGATCCTCGCCGGTCTCGAACATTTCGGCAAACACATCTTTAGCCGCCAGATTTGAAACTTTTCCTTGCTTGATCAATTTCATCAGCTCGGCAAAATTTTCTTCAGTGATCTTTGAATCTGCCGGCAGGATATTTTTTTCGTTTATCGCGGCCAAAAAAGTCGTGAGAAGCCAGTTGGCGACCATTTGCCCCTGCCTGGGATCGTCTTGCGACTTTTCGGCTTCGTTCCATTCAGCCAGTTCGGTCAAAACATGTTCATAATAATCGGCCAGTTCTTTATAAGAAACCAGGGTCTGGCTGTCTTTTTCCGATAAATTAAATTCTTCTATAAATCTAACTTTGCGCGCTTTCGGCAATTCCGGCAATTCCCGTTTCAGTTTCTCAACCCAGTCTTTGGCAAAATGCATTACCGGCAGATCCGGCTCCGGGAAATAGCGGTAGTCCTGGGATTCTTCTTTTGACCGCTGGGAGACCGTGATCGCCTTAACATCAACCCAGCCGCGGGTTTCTTTATCCGGAATTTTTCCTTCATTCAAAATTTCCGTTTGGCGCTTGATCTCATAATCAATCGCCGCCGCCACTGCCTTGAACGAATTCATATTTTTTACTTCAACCTTATAATCCGGCAGTTCCGATTCTCCGATTTTCCGCAAACTGATATTGGCATCGCAGCGCAAATGGCCTTTTTCCATATCCGCATCCGACACGCCCAAATAACGCATCAAATTCTGAAGATCATGCAAATACACGCTGGCTTCCTCGGAGGAACGAATATCCGGCTCTGACACAATTTCCAAAAGAGGTGTTCCTGCGCGGTTAAAATCCACCAAACTGTGCTGGCCTTGATGTATTAGTTTCCCGGCATCTTCTTCCAAGTGCGCTCTTGTGATCCCAATCGTCCGCGTCTCCCCCTGTGCAGTCACTTCTATCTGTCCGCGGCCGTTAATCGGCATGTCGAATTGGGAGATCTGATAACCTTTGGGCAGGTCCGGATAAAAATAATTTTTGCGGTCAAATTTCGAATATTCGGCGATTTCGCAATTCAGCGCAAGGCCGACCATGACCGATTTTTTCACTGCTTCGCGGTTGACGACTGGCAAAGTCCCCGGCTGGCCGGTGCAGACTTCGCAAATATGAACATTAGGCTGATCGGCTTCAGCGTTTCTGGACCGGCAAAACATCTTGCTGGCTGTTTTGAGTTGAACATGGACCTCAAGTCCGATGATTGGTTCGTAAATCATGGGTTTGTCGTTGGCCCTGTTCGAATTGGTGGTGTTGTTCCGGAAGGTACTGTTGTGCCCGGAGTCTGATTTAGTCCATTTAAAGAATCCACATTAAATTTAACCAGATCCGGATTGATCGTATTTAGTAATAAATAAGCGCCAAAAAGCAAACCCATGCCTATGACCGCCGACCAGATCATTTCTACGCCCTTGCTCGTCTGCTCCGCGTTGCCGGATGCCGTCATATAATAATAGCCGCCTATGACGAACATCATCATAGCCAGGAGCGCCGAAAGCCCGAGCGCCCAAACATAAATCTGATTTATGCATCTCGGCAATTCGCTAGGGGTGGTAGTTCCACCAGAACTAATCTGGCAGGGAGGATTTGTCTGAGCAAAAGCCATCAGCGGCACGATTAGAAGTATTAATAAAAATACCGGCAATAATTTCTTCATAGATTTGGTTTTACCCCGTCAGACGGGGTTTTAATTTTAAATTCAAAGCCAGTTCAAGAGCGTGAGCCGCTCCAAACAATTTTTCCTCGGCGAAATGACCGGCCACCAGCTGCACTCCCACGGGCAATCCGGCCTTGGTCATTCCTGCCGGCATTGATAACCCAGGTACTCCTGCTATGTTCAGGCCGACGGTAAAAACATCAGCCAAATACATTGAAAGCGGATCGGATTTTTCTCCGAATTTAAACGCGGGAGCAGGAGTTGTGGGAGTGACCAACAGATCGTATTTTTCAAAAGCATCGGTAAAATCCTTGCGGATGAGCTGTTGGGCTAATTTTGCTTTTTTATAGTAAGCGTCAAAGTACCCCGCTGAAGAGGCGTATGTCCCGATCATGATCCGCCGTTTGGGTTCCGCGCCGAATCCTTTTGTTCGCGTGTTATAGTAAACTTCTTCCAAATTTTTTCCCGCGACCGACAGTCCATACCGGATGCCGTCATACCGCGAAAGGTTGGCCGAAATTTCAACCGGTAAAATAATATAGTACGCGGCCAGAGCATACGATGAATGAGGCAGGCTCGTTTCAGAAACCGAAGCGCCTAACTCTTCCATTTTCTTGATTGCAGATCTGACCACTGCTTCAACTTCCTTATCCATCCCTTCAATAAAATATTCTTTAGGCACCCCGACTTTCAACCCTTTTAAATCTTCTTTCAAATACTTGCTGTAATCAGGAACTGGTTTGGGCAAGGTAGTGGAATCATATGAATCTTGCCCTGCCATGAGCTGGAATACCGAAGCTGCATCTTCTACTGTTTTCGCAAGCACGCCCGGCACGTCCAAGGACGAGCCCAAAGCGATCAATCCATAACGCGATGACCGGCCATATGTCGGCTTGAATCCTACAATCCCGCAAAATCCGGCCGGCTGTCTGACAGATCCGCCGGTATCAGTGCCTAAAGCGAACAACACTTCGCCGGAAGCAACAGCAACAGCCGAACCTCCCGAGGACCCTCCAGGCACGCGCGTAAGATCAAATGGATTTTTGCTCGGGCCGTAAGCTGAATTTTCTGTTGACGAGCCCATGGCAAATTCATCAAGGTTGGTTTTGCCCATCAGCACCGTCTGCTGCTCGTTTAGTTTTCTGATGACAGTGGCATCGTACGTCGCCTTATAATTTTCCAAAATTTTTGAAGCGGCGGTCGCTTGCATGCCTTTGACCAATATATTGTCTTTAGCGGCATAGGGAATCCCGGTCAAGGAAAAATTTTCACCCTCAGCGATCGCGTTATCGGCTTCTTTTGCCGCTTCCATGGCTTCCGCTTCGGCCACGTATAAAAAAGCATGAAGTTTATCGTCTATTTCTTTAATTCGCTTCAAAGACATTTCGGCCAATTCTTTGGCAGAAACTTGCTTATTCGCCAGCAGCTCCGAAGCTGATTTGATTGTTAGGTCTGTGAAATTCATAAAATTTCGAAGAAATTTTACCCCGAGCGAGTCCCGATTCATCGGGACCAGCCGAGGGGTTATTCCATTACACTCTTAACCTTGATAAAATTCCCCTGTCTGCCGGGGGCCTGTTTTAAAAATTCTTCCGGATCATCCGGCGATTCCGCAACATCATTGCGCATTAAATTTACCGCATCCGGATCAGGTTTCTCCTCTTTTGCTTTCCCTCCGACTTCTTTCAGCTGGTCCACATAATCCAAAATCGCAGACAGTTCTTGCTGTAATTTTTGTTTCTCTGCCTCCGAAAACGAAAGCCTCGCGAGTTTAGCTATTCGGTTGACTTCATCGGTTGAAATTGCCATTTTTGCCTGTTATTGATAATTTATTATACCACATCTATAATACCCTTGAGAAAGGACAAATATATGATATACGCTGTAATAATCATCGCAATCTTGGTGGTTGCCGCAATCGCAATTTATAACGGCCTGGTGCAGTCGCGCAACAGGGTGGATGAAGCCTGGTCGGATATAGAAGTTCAGCTGAAGCGCCGGTATGACTTGATCCCAAATTTGGTGAATACGGTCAAGGGATACGCCAAACATGAGGAGGGCGTGTTCACAAAAGTGACTGACGCCCGCGCCACGGCCATGGCCGCTCCGACTCCGGTCCAAAAACTGGCCGCGGAAAACCAGCTGTCTCAGACCATCCGCTCCCTGTTCGCGGTCGCCGAAAATTATCCGGAACTGAAGGCCAACCAGAATTTCTTAAGCCTGCAATCCGACCTGACCGATACGGAAGACAAGATCCAGGCATCCAGACGGTTCTACAATGGCAATGTCCGGGACTACAATACCAAGCTCCAGACATTCCCATCAAATATTTTTGCGAACATGTTTGGGTTTACGGCAAGAACTTTTTTCGACATCGATGAAAAAGGCGCCGAAGGCCAGCCAGTGAATGTGCAATTCTAGGTGGTAGGTTATAGGTTTTAGGTTGTAGTTCTACAACCTACTCCCTACCACCTACAACCTCCTCTATGATTTATACCGAAATTTCCCACAATAAACAGAAGACCGCGCTTCTGATAACTTTTTTTCTCGTCCTGATCATCGCGCTGGGCTGGGTGTTTTCCCAATATTTCCAATCCCCTGTTCTGTTGCCGGTGGCTGTAGGGTTTTCGGTTTTCATGAGCCTGGGCAGTTATTTTTATTCGGATAAGATCGTGCTGGCCATGTCGCGCGCGAAGGAAATCAATCGGACCGATGATCCAGAGCTTTTCCGTTCCGTAGAAAACCTGGCAATTGCCGCGGGCCTGCCGACTCCAAAAATTTATTTGATCGACGACACGGCGCCAAATGCCTTTGCGACCGGCAGAGACCCCAAACACGCCGTGGTATGCATTACGACCGGCCTGCGAAGCAAACTGACCAAACCCGAACTGGAAGGCGTGATGGCCCACGAACTGTCGCACGTCGGCAATTACGATATCCGCCTGACAACTATAATCGTAGTTTTGGTCGGAGTCGTCACTCTGCTTTCCGACTGGATGTTAAGAGCCACGTTTTTCGGCGGGCGGCGCAGGAGTAACGATAATGGCGGACAAATTGGCGCGATCATGATGATCGCCGGCCTCGTTCTGGCAATCCTTTCCCCGATTGCCGCGACTCTGATCCAGCTGGCCATTTCCCGCAAACGCGAATATTTGGCCGATGCCTCCGGCGCATTACTGACAAGATATCCCGAAGGCCTGGCTTCAGCGCTAAAAAAAATCGCGACAGATCAAGAGCCCCTGGAAGCCGCCAACAAAGCCACGGCGCACCTCTATATCGTCAATCCTTTCAAATCGGGCCTTTCCGGCCGGCAAGCTATGTCCGGTCTTGCCCGGCTGTTCGACACCCACCCGCCCATCCAGGAGCGCATCAAGCGGCTGGAACAGATGAATATTGGCGGATAATATTTCAAAAATTTGCTCATGACGTTAGTCATGAGCATTTATATTAACTCCCCCTCTCCCCCCCCCTCTTTAAACAAGAGGGAGAGGGCTGGGGTGAGGGAGTTACTTAATTATCTCTCTTATCACCTCGCTCCGAAAACCTTTTCTCGACAATTTTAGCGCCAGTTTATTTTTATCAATATTCCCTGCCCTTTCGGCTACTCGCAGGGCGATTTCTTTTTCTTTTTCCAAAGTAAAATTCTCTTTCAATAATTGTTCGGCGTCATTGCCAGGAATTCCCCGCTGCATCAATTTCGCCTTCAGGCCATAGAAACCAAAAGATTTATTTCTGATTAATTCCTCGGTATAAGCCTGAGCATATTGGGCGTCATTAAGTAAACCTTGCTCAATAAGCCGGTTGATAGCATCATCTATATCTAGTTTCGCAAACCCTCGCAAGCTCAATTTTTTCGCCAATTCAGCCGAATAATGGGGACGAATCTTGAGCAGCTGGGTAGCTTTATCGTAAACATTCATAAGGACTTGACTTATCTGCTATAATACTAGTATAGTATAGGCCAATTATTAAATGACTCGCAAAAAATAGGTGCGCAGTGAAGCGAGCACGATTTTTTGTGAAAAGGAGTAATAACCGACCGTAGCGTTTTTGCGAAGCAAAACGCGAAGTGTCGGCAATTTACGACGCATGAACCACTTTTCATTCATTTTAGAACGTTTATCCTCGCGGGCAAAGAGCGCTTTGATCACGTCACAGCGTCTGAGCGAAGATCTGCATCATGACCACATCGGCACGGAGCATCTTCTGTTCGGCATTGTCGAAGAAAAAGCATCGTTTGCCTCTGAAATTTTGCTGAAAAGCAAGGTCAGCGGCGAAATCATCAAGCAGGAAATCATCCGGCTCAATCAATTTAATATTTCCGACAAATGGCAGCCGAAATTGTCCAATAACCTTCGCGAAGTGATTGAAAAGGCCGCTATCGTCGCCAGCCGCTATCAATACCAATTCATAGGCACCGAGCATTTCCTCTATGGCATTACCGACATGGACTCGGACGAGGCCAAAACTATGCTCGTAGGACTCAAAGTTTCGGTTTCGGAACTGCGTAAAAATCTGATTTCTATATTTGAAAACGTTTCTAGGTTCCCTGACCTCTTAAACGTCGATGAACAGCCGGAACTGCCAACCCCCGAAAAAAACACCAAGACCCCGGCGCTGGATTATTTCACATCTGACCTTTCGAAAAAAGCCCTGAAAGGAAAAATCGACCCGGTCATAGGAAGAAAAGCCGAGATCGAGCGCCTGATCTCGATCCTCAACCGCCGCACCAAGAACAACCCGGTCCTTATCGGCGAGCCGGGAGTGGGCAAAACCGCGATCGTGGAAGGATTGGCTTTGGCCATCGCCAAACAGGAAGTCCCGGATACTCTGGCCGACAAAAAGATCCTGACTTTGGATATGGCCCAGGTCGTGGCCGGCTCCATGTTTCGCGGCGAGTTTGAACAGCGCCTGAAACAGGTCATCGACGAAGTAAAGGACAATCCGAACATTATTTTATTCATTGACGAACTGCATACTATCGTGGGCGCTGGCGCCACTACCGGCTCGCTGGACGCGGCCAATATTCTCAAGCCCGCCCTGGCCCGCGGCGAGATCCGCGTGGTTGGCGCCACAACTTTGGCCGAGTACAAAAAACACATTGAACACGACGCGGCTCTGGAACGCCGTTTCCAGCCGATTTTGATCGAAGAGCCCTCCAACGAAGAATCGGTGGAGATCCTGACCGGACTTCGTGAAAACTACGAAAAGCATCATGGTGTGACTATCGGCGATGACGCCATAAAAGCCGCTGTGGAACTGTCTTCGCGCTACATGACCGACCGGTTTCTGCCTGACAAAGCTTTGGATCTGATCGATGAAACCGCTGCTTATTCCAAAACTCTGAACACCAAAACCCGCAATATCCGCGTGGTCAAAAAAATCGAGATTGAACTCAAAAGGCTGGAGGAAGAAAAAACCAAAGCCGTGATGCTCCAGGATTTCACCACCGCCCTGCATTTGAAATCGCAGGAAGACAAGCTGAAAAAACAGAAACAGGATTACCAAAAAACCCTCGGCCGCAAATCCGCGTCCAATATCCTGATCACTGCCGAAGACATCGGCAGGACCGTTTCGAACATCACGAAAATTCCTTTGACCAAACTCCTGAAATCCGAAACCAAAAAATTGATCGGCCTTGAAAAAACTTTGCAGACCAGGATCGTGGGCCAGGACGAAGCAACCAAACTGATTGCCTCTGCCATCCGCCGCTCCAGGGCCGGCGTTGCTTCACCCAAGCGCCCTATCGCCTCTTTCCTGTTTCTGGGGCCGACCGGAGTGGGCAAAACGGAAACCGCCAAAGCCTTAGCGGAAGAAATTTTTGAAAACAAAGACGCCTTGGTCCGCGTGGATATGTCGGAATTCATGGAACGGCATAATGTGGCCAGACTGATCGGCGCGCCTGCCGGATACGTAGGTTATGAGGAAGGCGGCCGGCTAACCGAAGAGATCCGCAAAAAACAATACGCCGTGATCCTGTTTGATGAGATCGAAAAAGCCCATCCCGATGTTTTCAATATCCTTCTGCAGATCCTGGAAGAGGGTGAATTGACCGATGCCGCCGGCAAGAGGGTCAATTTCCGCAACACCATGATCATTATGACCTCGAACATCGGCATGAGCGACCTGACCCGAACTGCCGGAAGCTTCGGATTTTCTCAGGACAGGAACACTCAGACCGAGCAGGATGTCAGAGTTAAAGCCGAAGCCGAATACGACCGGGTAAAGGAAAAAGTCTTATCATCCCTGCGCGAGGCCATGCGTCCGGAGCTCTTAAACCGCATCGATAAGATCATCGTCTTCCGCCCTCTGGGCATGGAAGAGATCAGGAAAATCGTCAGCATGGAGCTTAACCTCCTGGTCGAAAGAATTTTAAAACAGCAAAATATTACGCTAACTCCCGACCGCGATGTGGTCAAGTTCATTGCCGAAAAAAGCTATGATCCGGCGCAGGGAGCGCGATTAGTCCGGCGCAACATCCAGGAAATGATAGAAGATTCTCTGGCAGAAAAGATCATAACCGGCGAGATCGGTGAAATGTCGGAAGCGAAGATCACAGTCGCTAACGAAACCCTGGTCATCAAACAAGTCGAACTAGCTCACGCTTAAAAATTTTCAACAAAAATCAACGCATCTGCGAGCGACTGTTGCCAACCTTTCATTCTTGGCAGTCGCGTGGCAGTCTAAACTCTGAAATAGATTGCTTCGTCGTCCCGACAAGTCGGGACTCCTCGCAAATGCGAATTGCCCATGTTCCAAAACTTATCCAAAAATTTCAAAAAGTTAGGGCAAGGTTTTCTTGACCTGCTTTTTCCAATTTCTTGTCTTATTTGCGGAGCTGATGGAACATACCTTTGCGGCAAATGCCTGGGTAACCTGCCGAGGCTTCCTCATCAACAATGCCTGGTCTGCCAAACTCCCGCGCCATTCGGCAAGACCCATGTGGCTTGCGTTTCAAGAAATACTGTTGACGGCAGTATTGCCGCGCTGTCTTACAAGGACAGAAATGTCCATAAAATAATTCAAACTTTCAAATATAATTTTGTGTCGGACCTCGCTCTTCCTCTGACCGAGGCAATTTTAGAGGAATTAAAAAAGCAAAATCTGGCAGATTATTTCCGGCAATTTGCTGTGGTGCCTGTCCCCCTTCATGTCAGGCGGTTAAATTGGCGCGGGTTCAATCAGGCCGAACTGCTGGCAGGTAAACTGGCGGAAACCCTGGATTTGCGGATTGAAAAAGATCTGGTCGTTCGCAAAAAATTTACGAGTCCGCAGATCAAGCTTGACGCTACTGCTCGCAAACGCAACATGGAAAATGCTTTCAACTTAATCGGTGATGCTACCGATAAAAAAATTCTTTTGGTGGATGATGTGGTGACATCGGGTTCCACTGCTAATGAACTGGCCAAATTATTCAAACAAGGCAAGGCTTCGGAAGTTTGGCTCATAACCGCGGCTCATGGGTAACTCTAATCAGACTCTAAACACAATACAAAAATATTCAAAACGGTACTGGTACTATGGAATTTTAACAGTCCTTGTTGTTTTGGCGTTGTACATAAAGATACGGGTGTTGAGTTACCCTATAAGCAACGCGGAGACCAGTCGGGATTTTCTATTCGCTTACCACATCGTGCAGTTCCATGAATTCCCATATTTCGGTCCCTGGAACGCTGTGTTTGGCCAGACTTTGCACAACAGCCCTTTTTATTATTACTTTCTGTCCTTATTAATATTCTTTCACAATAGTATGTGGACCCTTTCGATAGCAAATGTATTCATTCAGATCATAACGGGATTATTTTTATTTCTCCTGGGCAAAAAACTGTTTAGCCCCGCGGTCGGAATTTCGACAGCGGCAATATTTTGGTTCAGCGAATTAAATATGCACCAATCCTCTGCTATGTGGCAGCCATACCTTCTGGACTTGTTTTTTTACGGCTCTCTGGTTTTGCTTGCCTATGCCTATTTTGACCGGAAAAAATATTTAATATATTTGAGCATTATTCTTTATTGCGTGGCTATTGCCGTTCACAATTCGGCGTTTGCCCTGCTGCCTCTTTATTTGGCGGCAATTATCTTCGTTCTCAAAAAAACCTCCGCGAAATGGTTTGAATACCTTTATTGTTTCGGGATCGCTATCGCCTGCCTTGCAATCTGTTATTCTTCCGTATTTTTTAACTTAAATAAAACCGGAGATTCATCCTCTGTCCTGTCGGGCCTGATCCGGCACTCACCAGTATTAATTGCACAAAATTTTATAGACAAATCCGGCGATTTGATATATTTATTTTTTCCTGGTTTGAAGTTGGGTCAAATTCCCTGGTTTCTTGCGGGTATGGTCTTTTTAGCTTTATTGTATTGGACGCGGAATCGCAAGGATCCGGAAAAACTATTCTTAGCCGCCAGCGTGTTTTTGGTCATTTTTTGGATAGTATTAAGCGTTTCTTTTTTGAACCGGCCTGTTGAAAATCACTATTACACACCTTTGTTTGGTTTGGGATATTTATTGCTTTCGGAACTGGTTTTATCGGTCTTTACGATTAACGCAATTGGAGTTATTTTCGCTTTGTTTATTTTGCTTTCCCTTTCGAATCTCACTTCTAATCGATATTACTACTTAGAAGACCGAAAAGAAAACGTGTACGAAAAACAACTTTGGACATCGGCAGAAATATTACTGCCTGAAGTAGAAGCGCAAAACACACAGATCGCCGTCTATCGAACTGACTCGAAAGGTGTCATAAGCCAAGATCCGTCAGTGTTATGGGTTCCTCTGGAAAAAATTTCCGGACATAAATTTACAATAGCGGACGGCGCGGGTAATGTAGTACTAAAGAAAAAATCCTTTAGACAAACTTTGGTGGTTTGCGCATATTACCACACAAGACAACGAGATGACCGAAGTTGTATCGATAAATTCAGCCAAGAATTTAACCAAGATATCTCCAACATTAGACAAATTGAACAAAACAGTGTTTTCTCTATCTATAAAAATTCTTCAGTAACACCTATGAAATCTGGATCATAACCGCGGCGCATGGGTAAACATTGACCTTGGCCCTAGTTATTGGCTAAAATGATAAAGTTCACGATTCAAAATGCTGATATGCGTTCGAACTGCATTTTGAATCGAAAGGACTAGTGTGTCGACCGTAGGGCTTTGACGAAATCAAAACCCGAAGCGTCGACCAACCGCGACGCGGAGAGTTGGCCGAGTGGCTTAAGGCAGTGGATTGCTAATCCACGGGCGTCTAAAAAGCGCCGCACAGGTTCGAATCCTGTACTCTCCGCCAAAGAATACAAAATGACAAAAAAACTTAGAATCATTATCTGGGTATTCGTTGCCGCTGTATGGGCGCTTTTTTTTATCAAGGCCGGCATTGCCGTGGATACCGATTTTGGCTGGCACGTAAAAACCGGGGAGATAATACTCAATGCCGGAATTCCGCGTCTCGATCCATTCTCCTACACGATGCCAAGCTACCTGTTCGTTGACCACGAATGGCTGACCGATATAATGATCGCCAAAATTTTCCCGATTATCGGATTTTGGGGTTTGGGATTGATTTTTACTGGTTTGGCGGTGTTATCGATCCTGCTCCTACTTGATATTAGTTCAATTAAAATACTGGGACTGCCGATACTGATTGCCTCACCTGTTTTGCTGTATTCGGGCGGGACCAGACCGCAGGTCATCACCTGGTTTTTTTTATCTTTACTTTTTTGGGTTATATTCAAGAGCAAAAAAAGGGAAAAGCTGAAATATGGCTTGCCTTTGATTTTTCTGCTTTGGGCCAATTTGCATGGCGGCTTCATTATCGGCCTGGCTGTGCTGGGCATAGTTATAATCGGCCAAACAATCGAAAACAGGGCTCTGTCCATATCGGATTTATTGGTATTTTTAAGCAGTATTTTGATTACAATATTTAATCCATATGGATTAGGCCTATGGAAAGAAATTTTCATATCTTTACGAGATCCGTATTTGCGGCAAGTGATCAATGAGTGGACAACCCCATTCCTGAGATTTGACCCTGCATTCGTCAGTTTGCTGGCCTTGGCTGGCTTTTTGGTATTTAAATTTTGGAAAAAATTGAATTTGGCGGAATTAATTTTATTTATTTTTTTCACCCTTTCGGCGATTTCCAGCACCCGGAACGTCCCTTTGTGGATTTTAACCGTGTTACTTCTCCTGCCAAAGCTGATTGTGGCAAGTTCGCAGACAGTCCCAAATACTGAAGCGACTACAAAAGTTTTTCACAAGCTTTACGCCGGAGCCGCGGCATTTACTTTTGTTGTTGTCTTTGTTTCTCTTTCTTGGTCTGTTCCGGAGATTTTCGGTTTTACCCTGAAAAATTATTACCCGGCGCGTGCCGTTGAATATATCAACACCCATTCTCTACACCAACAAATTTTCGCTCCTTACACCTGGGGCGGATATCTGATCTGGCGCCTTACGACATCTAAAGTCTTTATCGACGGGCGGATGCCGAGCTGGAGGCTCGCGAATCCCTCTTCCAACGAAAGCGGCTGGGCCATGAAAGAATACGAAGACCTTTTGGCCGGCAAAATTGAATTCGAAAAAATCACCGAAAAATACGGGATCAACACCGTGCTTTGGCCTGCCAGACTTCCGAAGCAAATCCTAGCCAAGCTGGATCCAAAAACTTGGACAAGAGTATACCAAGACCAAATATCCGTCATTTACACGAGAAATATGGTAAAATAATGCTTGACTGAGTGTAACAAATCCATTGATAAATCGTCTTAAACTATGTCGGATGCTGAACTAAAAAACCACTTGCAAAACGCTCAGAATGGCGACCGGGAAGCTTTTGGCGCTATTTATGAGCACTTTGCCGATAAAATCTACAGATTTATCTACTTTCGCGTCGGACACCGGGAAGTTGCCGAAGACGTGCTTTCCGACACATTTGTCAAAAGCTGGCAGAAGATCAACCAGGTCAATTCCCCGACTGCCTTGTCGGCCTGGCTGTATCAGATCGCCAAAAACAACATCATCGATTATTACAGGCTGAAAAAGGAGACCGTGGCGCTGGAAGTTGTTGAAGACATCCTGGAAGACGCGGTAAACCCGATTGACTCGGCTAACCTCGGGATCCAGCAAAACAGAATTTTAAATGTTTTAAGCCAATTGTCTGTTGATCAGCGCGAGGTCGTAAAATATAGATTTTTTGAAGACTTGTCCAACGAAGAGATTGCATACATTATGGGTAAAACTGAAGGAGCGATCCGCGTGATTCAGCATCGTGCAATTCTGCGGCTGAAAGAATTATTGAAACTGAATAAAAAATGACGAATCAACAAGATGAGGAAAATATAATCGAAGAAATCATCAACCGTTTGAAAACCAACGGCGATATTTCGATGTATAAAAAACCCCGCAAGATTTCCGGCTTTTTGGCATTGATGTCACAGCTTAACGGCCTGCCAAAAAAACAAGTTCCGAATTTTGACTTCATGCGCGTAAAAAATCAGGTTCTCGACCGGATCGCGGTCCCGGCAGCCGATACAGAAAAAGCCGGCTGGCTGGTCGGCACGCTGCCGAACATTTTGCGGATCGGAACCATGGTCCTTGGAAGTGTTTTGATAATCATAAGCATAACCCTGGGAACCGCTGTCACAGCTTTAAACAGCGTTCCTGGCCAAGCTATTTATCCGCTTAAAAAAGTCGTTGAAAATTTCCAACTGCAATTAGCGCCTAAGGATCAGCAATCATCCCTGCAGATCCAATTCGCTTCAAATCGAGTGGATGAACTGCAGCAGGTTTTGCAACAGCAGCAGGACGGCCAGATTTCGGCTTCCGACGCCCAAAAAATAGTCTCAGCTACGGTAAAAGACGTCCAAAAAACCGCGACCGCGGCGGCTAATTCATCCGTTCAACAGCCCAAACCTTCGGTTGTAACCAAGCTTGCGGATCTATCTTCGAAATTGAGGGCTGCTTCGGTCAAAAGCGAAGGAGAGGTCAAGATCGAATTGGATCAAGCCATAAAAAATATCGAGCAAGCCGGATTGAAAGTGGAAGGCCCGCCGATTATCATTGACGACTCTGTTTCTGCCCAAGGAAAATTAACCACTGTTAACGCTACCGCGGCAAGCATCGGTTCGGCCAAATTCCTGCTGACCAAAGACACTCAATACGTAAACACAAAAGCGGCTGATCTGGCTGTGGACCAGCAAGTTGACATTAAAGGCCAAATCAAAGATAATAAGACATATGCGCAGACAATCACCCTGATCGCAGATTCGAAAGGTGCAGGAATGGATACCAAAACGAACACTAATACTAAACTTGACCTCAAAACCGACACCTCCGCAACTACCAGCACTTCTGCCACACAGTAAAGCGTTCTTACACTCTGCTAATTATGGGTAACCATAATTAAAAGTTCCTAAAAGGAAAGAAACTCATATGCGGACGAGGCCATGGAAATCCATGGCTTTTTCTGTGGTAAATTTTTACAAATCAAAATGCATCCGTGGGTTATTTATCGCATTTTGATTTGAGAGGAGCAACGGTCGATCGTAGCGGCCGTAAGTTTACGAACGGACGCGAAGTATCGACCAGTTGCGACGAAATCATGGCCTTTTCTGTTATTCTTAATAATGGTAAAATGAATTAGGTATATTTTTTACAAATCAAAATGCAGCCAAGGGTTAATTATGGCATTTTGATTTGAGAGGAGCGACGCCAAGACCGTAGCGGCCAAAGCGGGGCTTTGGACGCGAAGCGTCTGGCAGTCGCGACGAGGAAGCGTGCCCGAGTGGTTTAAGGGAACGGTCTTGAAAACCGTCAAGGGTGAAAGCCCTTCAGAGGTTCGAATCCTCTCGCTTCCGCCAAATAAGCGAATTTAAACTGACGAAGCTTTACGAGGGTAAACTGTAAGCGCAGTCAGTCCCACCCTCTCCGCCAAAAAATTATGAACACAAACAAAAAACCTCTCGAAAGCCTGACTTGGACAGCTCCAAGCCACATCCAGTCGCCGCGTTCAGCCGGCTGGTATTTGATCTTTGGACTCGTATCCTTAGGCCTGATAATTTTCGGCATCTATAATCACAGTATTCTGATGGTTATCACTTTCATCGTAGTAATTTTTTCCGTATTACTGTTCACTTCTCAACAACCCAGAGCGCTTACTTTTAGAGCTACGACGACCGGCATTGCCTCGGGCAGCCTTGTTTATCCATATAAGACCATCAAAACATTTTGGATCATTTATAATCCCCCATCCATAAAAACCTTGAACTTCGAAACCTCCGCTTACCTGAATAATCAGATCAGTCTGGAACTGGGCAATCAGAACCCAATTGAAGTAAAATTATTCCTTAGCCAATACATTCCCGAGGATCTGAACCGCGAAGAAACATTTACGGATACTCTGGCGCGCAGGCTGAAAATTTGATACTATTTAACTTCGACGAGAGCACCCATAGCTCAGTGGATAGAGCGTTGGTTTGCGGAACCAAAGGCCGCAGGTTCGATCCCTGCTGGGTGCACCATGAACTATTTAAAGGCGGCAAGCGATTGCTGTTTTTTGTTGCTATAATCATCCTATGTTCGATTTAACGACACTGATTGAAAATCTATATCTTGTCGGGCCGGCCAGAGCCAAGCTTCTGATAAATCTCGGCATACACACACTGAATGATCTGCTTTTTTATTTTCCCCGCGCCCATCAGGACCTGTCCAAATTCACCCCGATCGCCGATCTGAAACCCGGCCAGCAGGCCAATATCAAGGCCAAAATTTTGGATGTCAAAAGCTTCCGGACCAAAGTCCGGCGCTTCAGCCTGACCCAGGCTTTGGTTGAAGATGATTCGGCAAGTATTTTGTGTGTCTGGTTCAACCAGCCTTTTTTAACGAAAGTTTTGAAAAAAAACGAATACTTTATTTTTTCCGGCAAAGTCACATTTAAAAATTCCGCCAAAGGCGGATCCGCCTCCGGCGGAAAAATCCAGCTCCAGAATCCGGTGTATGAAGAAGTAAAAAAAGAGCAGATCCATACCTCCCGGCTGGTGCCTTTATACTCGCTGACAGCCAACCTGACGCAAAAACAACTCCGGTATATCATTAAAACTTATCTGGACAAGACTACTTTGGCCGAGTATTTGCCCTCGGAAATTCTTAGAGCCGAAAAATTACTCGATGAAAACCGGGCCGTTAAAACTTTCCACTTTCCCGATAACTACGCCGCTCTGAGCTCGGCGCAAAGCCGGCTGGCTTTCGACGAGATATTCCAAACCCAACTCCGCGTTTTGCAGTCCAAAAAATCCCGCGAGCAGAAAAAAAGCTTGAAAATCGATACCGCAATCAGTATGGAAGAAAAAATCAGACAACTGCCGTTTACGCTCACCGAGGGCCAGCTGCAGGCCCTGAAAGAAATTATCAATGATTTCAACAAACTATTCCCGGCAAACCGGCTACTGGAAGGCGATGTGGGAAGCGGCAAAACCATTGTAGCTGCACTGGCGCTTTGGCTGGTTGCTAAAAATAACCTGCAAGGAGCCTTGCTTTCTCCTACGGAAGTTTTGGCCCAGCAGCATTATGGGAATCTTTTAAAATTATTCCAAAACGACGGCTTTGACCTGGCCTTACTGACTTCCTCTCAAACCCGGATCAACGGCAATCCCGCTACCCGGGCAACTCTGCTGGCCCAGATTGCGTCCGGAAAGATAAAAATTGTCCTGGGTACGCATGCATTGCTGGAAAAAGAGGTCAAATTTTCCAAACTGGCCCTGGTGGTGATAGACGAACAGCATCGGTTTGGCGTGCAGCAGCGGTCAATTTTAAAACAACTAAATAACACCCATTTGTTAACCATGAGCGCCACCCCAATACCGCGCACTTTGGCTCTGACGCTTTATGGCGATTTGGACCTGTCCCGGCTGAAAGAATTGCCGGTTGGCCGCCAAAAAATTATTACCAGAATAGTCGCCGAAGAAAACCGGGCCAAGGCTTATGACTTTATCGCCAAACAAATTCTGGCTGGCCGCCAGGTGTTTGTCATTTGCCCGCTGATAGAGGAATCGGATAAACTTGGGGTCAAATCAGCTCAGACGGAATTCAAAAAACTTTCCGAGCAAATATTTCCGCAATTCAAAATCGGTCTTCTGCACGGAAAAATAAGACCCAAAGAAAAAGAATCCGTAATGCTGGAATTCAAAGACAACCGGATCAATTTGTTGGTTTCAACTTCTGTGGTAGAAGTCGGGGTGGATGTTCCCAATGCCACTGTAATGATGATCGAAGGCTCAGAGAGGTTTGGCCTGGCCCAGCTTCACCAGTTCCGCGGCCGCGTCGGCCGCAGCGAGTACAGATCCTATTGTTTTCTTTTTTCCGATGACCCAAACTCTCTCCAAAACCCAAGGCTTGTAGCGCTGACCGAAAGCGACAATGGGTTCGAGCTGGCCGAAAAAGACCTGCAGATCAGGGGCGCCGGCGACCTCTATGGCACGAAGCAGTCAGGATATGACTTTAAAATTGCCAATCTCAGCAACCTCGATCTGGTCCAGCGAACACGCAATTATGCCGAAAAACTGCTAAACGAAGACATTAACTTAAATTCCTATCCTCTCCTAAAACAAAAAATCCAAGCGCAGCCGCTCGTGCATTTGGAGTGAACCGAAACTCCTGCTGAAAGCGAGGTTTTTATTTGGTGATAGTGTACAGTTTCTGATCTTGGCTATTGATAAAATACAGCTGATTGCCGACAAGAAACAGGCCGGTGGCGCGGGTGTTTGGGTCAGGTTCAAAATACGTATCCAGTTTAAAACTGGTCAGATCTTCTTTTATAAAAGTATCGCCGGTATTATCTTTTTTTGGAACAGCGGCGTACATGAACTTTCCTTCCGGGTCAAAAGTTACTTTATCCAGCGTTGTATTAAGCCCCAAATCCACGGTCTGCCGGGTGGCAAAATCATATAAATAAAGTTTGGGATAAGCGGTCAGAGAAGTCTGTGTAAAAACAAACCGCGTGCCGACCGGCAGCCACATTGCGGAAAGGCTCTTCCCCTGTTCTATGACAGTTCCAAATTCCTCGGTATCCAAATTGGCGGAGTATATCTTATTCACATCACCTTGCGGATTAGACCGATAAAGCAGCACGGTTTTGCCATCCGAAGCCGCTTTTACAGTCAAATCAGGCCAAAAAACATCCTTTATTACCCTGAATCCCGAACCATCGGCATTGGCCATAACCAACTGCTGGTGGAGATTGTCGCTCGATTTCCATACATAGACAACGCGTTTTGAATCCGGCAGCCAATCTATGCTTTGGATATTGATCGGCAAATTGACATAAATTTTCTGATTGCTGTCGTAATAATTTTTAGTTTCGGCGATGCCAGTTCCCGTGAGAGCCATGAAATCCGAACCGGTTCTGGGCCACATGGCTTTTTTCAAAAAACCGCTGGATAAGGCGGGAAGCGGAAATTCGGCCAGGCCTGAGCCGTCCAAATTTACGCGGAACAGGCGTCCTTCGGAATTAAAATACCAGATGGCGGAATTATCGAAAGAAGGTATCGGAGAAATTACGGCCTCATCCAAAACTTTTTTGATCTGCGGCACTGACTGCGCTACTTTCGGCTGCTGTTTTCTGGTTGCGGCAAACAACAAACCTCCGACCCCGGCCAGGATTACGATTACGACTGCAATTATGATAATTAATCTTTTGTTCATAAATTATTTTTCTAAGGACTTGGGGTCGGCGCGGTTTGCGCCGCGTTAAATAAGGCAATTACCGCATTCAGCATACAAGGTCTTACACGAGGGTCGGACGTTGAGCCGGTATCGACCGGGACTACTCCCACCAAGCTGACTAAATCTGAAGGTCCGGAAGCAGGAATTCGGGTACCATCGCAATAAGTTGTCCCGTCAGGTTTTAAATTAAATTCTACATGGACATGTCCGCCTGTTGCATTTTCAGCGGGATTAGTATATTCATCCAGCGTATCTCCGGCCGCGGGAATAAATCCCGCACTTCTCCCAATAGCTACGAGCTGTGCTATGCGAGGATCGCTACCATGAACAGAAACTGTCGGGTTCCGCAGAGCGATGTCAATTGCCTCCCCGCGGCCATGAGCGGAATATCCCCCGCCCGCGGTAAGCGCACCGGCCCGATACGCGCTTGTTATGGTTATATCTAGAGCGAACGAAGCTCCTGCCCCGGCTCCACCGCTTGTGCCGGCGTTAAACGTCAAATTTTTGCAGATATCAGCGCCAAATATCCCCGCCACAAACGACACTCCTCGCGTGACACTTCCGGATGCTCCGGTCTGATTACACCCGGCGATCAATATAATAATCACCAACATCGCCCCAGCCAACACCCCTAGAATCGGACCCCAGACAGGAAACGATGCGCCAAGGAAACTAAGCGCCGCTGAAGTTTTTTCATACCGCTTGGTCCATTTTTGCACCGTCTTTACAGCATCCTGGGTTCGCTGGACTTTGTTGCCAATGCCTTGCTGTTGATTTTGAGCCTGGATCTGCGCCAATCTTTCCTGCTGTTGCATTGCTTCAAACTCGTCCGCCTCATCCTGAATGCGCTGCTGCTCTAATTCATCATCTATCTCTGCCATATTTATGCGGCTTCAGGTACTGCTTTTTCCTGGGCTTGCAATTCTTTTTTCGCTTCTTCGATCTCCAGCGCCCGTTTCGGATCCGTGGTGATGATCTGGTCTTCCATATACGAGGCGATGATCTTGATCGCGACGTGCTTGATGCCTGCAAAGAAAATCCCTTCCCCTACGTCCGATTCCAGAAGCAAATATTTCTCGCCTTCAGTCAAAAAGAAAGTCTCCACGATCAGATCCATCGCCGCAGGCGATTGCTTCAGGAGCAGCTGGATCGAAGAATTGGTGACTATCGGCTTGCCGTAAGGAGACTGCAGGAAATCCGAGACATCCTGGGTGATCGTGGTCACGCCCAGATAGTATTTGCGCGCGCGCTTGGCCATGCCGAACAAAAACTTGGCAGAGTCGTCGTGCTGCATCATCCACCAAGCCTCGTCAATGACCAAGATGCGTTTTTTCAGGCTTGACCGCACGACATTCCAGATATAGCTCAAAGTCACGTAGATGGCGATCGGGCGCAGAGTATCCTCCAGGTCGCGGACGGAAAAAACCACCAGCTGGTTATTCAGGCTGATGTTCGTCTGTTGGTTGAAAATGCCCGAAAAAGTGCCCTGGGTGTATTTGGTCAGGCGCTGGGCCATGCTTTCTCCTCCCACCATGCCGGTGAGGATCTCCACCAGGTCCTGCATGGTCGGAGGCTCGATATTGGAAAAATCGGTATTGGCCGTAATGTCTCTTTTGGCATAAGTTTCCCACAGCGCCCGGTCCATGATCGACTCTTCGGTCGGATCCATTTTCCCCAACATCAAATTCATGAGTCCCAAAAGGCTTACTACCGCGGCCCGCAAAATATCCTCATTCGTTTCGCCTTCGATCCCGCGAGGCAGGTCAAATGGATTGACCCTGGAATCGGAGTTCAGGGAAATATTCAGGAATGATCCGCCGACGGCGGTGGATAAATGCTTGTACTCGTTTTCCGGGTCAATCACGATCACATCTGTGCCCAGCATTAATGACCGAAGAATTTCCAGCTTCACTGCATAGCTTTTGCCGCTGCCGGATTTGGCAAAACAGACGGAATTGGCGTTTTCCATCTGGAAGCGGTCAAATAGGATCAAACTGTTGTTGTGCCGGTTGATGCCGTACAGAATGCCGTCATTCGAGGTCAGTTCCGAGGAAACAAAAGGGAAAGTCGTGGACAACGGCTCGGTGTTCATGTTCTGGGCGATCGCCAGTTCGTCGTTGCCCAAAGGCAGAGTGGAATTGAATCCCTGCTCCATCTGCAGCACCGCCGGCTTGGCGATGATCAGCTTCGAGCCCAAGATCGACTCCAGGGTGGCGGAGGCCTGATCCAACTCCTTGGCCTCATCAGCGTAGATAGTGAAGTATATCGAGAAACGGAAATAGCGTTCGGTGCCTTGCTGGAGCCGGTCGCGCAAACCTTCAATATCCTGCAGAGCGGTTTCGCTCATCGGATCCCGGACATTGCCTTTTTCCGCGGACAGCTTCATGCCTGATTCCAGCTGGCCGACTTTGTTTTTCAGCTTCTTCATGACGTCGGCAGTATCCATCGGATAAATGTACATAGCCATATCCATGGGCGTGTCGAGATTTATGATCGGCGCCAGCCAGTCAACGGAAATAAATCTCGGATAGGAAAGAATGAAAAAAGAACGCGCGAATTTACCGGAAACTTCCACGGAGTTTTGGCTGACGCGGAACGCGGACGGCGAGATCAGATCGCGCAGCGTATTCAGGCCGCTTTTATATTCTTTCTCTTTTTCCAGCAACTGGCGCTGGATCTGCCTGGCCGGGTCAGGCGGTTTGCTCGTAAATAATGCCATTGGTTTATGTTACTGGACCAGGTCCAGATCTTCGATGCTTTTAATTTTGATCGGCGAGGAGGTATTGAGATTGTAGCTGTTGTACATCAGCTCCACCAATTCTTCGGTGCTTAAAACAAGGGTTTTCAGGCCCATTCCGCCTAATCCCGAAGAGACCTGGTTCGTGCGCTTCAATAATTCGTCGCGCGCTTTTTCAAAATCCAGCTTGTTGGCGGAAATTGCTCTCGCCGGGCTGAACAATCCCGTAATTTTGCTCAAAAAGCCGGTTTTCACCCCTGATGTGCTTAAAGGCACGATCACATAAAAAGTTTTGTTCATAATGCTGGCAAACTCGATCAGCTTGCTGATGTACTCTATATACTCCTGAGTTTGCAAGCGCAATAATTCGTTGGTCTGCTGCTGCATGATGCTCCGCAGTTTGTCGAGGTAAGAATGGATGTCCAATTTTCTAGATTGCATCAGAATTTCAATGGAAAATTGCAAAGCGTTCAGAAAATTCTGATAGCTCGAGATCAGGGCGTTTTGCTCGTCCGCGCTTTTCAGGGAAAAATTGATGGAGGAAACCACCACCACAGCACGGAGCGACCCGTCGCGCATAACTATGGTGTCTTCTTTGATCTCGGCAATATCAAGATAGGCCTGCGTTGAAGCCGTGGGCTTGGAACCTGATAATCCTTGCATTTCCTGTTTCGCCATTTTTATTTTTGAATCAATTCTTTTTCTTCAGCTGTTTTCTGGTCCAACAGATAAGCCAATTTCTTCAGCCTGCTTTCTGCCGGCTCCCGCTCAGCTTCGCTGAGCGGGGCTCGCCCCTTCGGGGCGGCTTCCTTCTGAATATTTATGACGACACTTGCTTCCTCCCGCTTAAAAATCCTGGTTTGCGGCCGTGATACGAAGTGTATAAAAACCCCAATATAACCGAAAAGCGGCCGTCCGTTGAATTTCCCGAAAGTCAGACCAATCCCAAGCAAGGCTGTGGGCAAGGCGAACAAAAAAAAGAAAATAGAAAACTGGAGCAGCGAATAAAAGAACAGTATAACCCCGCCTGTTGCCAGCAAAAAAAGGAACTGTTTTAAGGTTAACGGCCCGATCAGCTTGTCCTCAACTTCTGTGAATTGTGGGACGGCAAATTGCATATTTCTTTTGGTTTCGGTAAGTTAATCTTCTTAAATATTATACCACAAAGTTGGCAAGATATCAAAAATGTAACCATCGCGAACGACCGCTTTATCCACAAGCTGTCTGTTTAGCGGTCGCGTGGCGATCTAATCTTAGGATAGATTGCTTCGTCGCCCAGCCCACTTGAACAGTTTGAATAAGTGGGGCTGGCTCCTCGCAATGGGCACTATTTACTTTATAAAATCGCGCATCCATTTCATCCAGCCAATCCCTTCATCTTCATAGATATGCCAGAATTCCGCCGGACGGACCATGCGGATCCCTCGAAATTTTTCCAATTTCAGCAGATGATGGTCCGACGTGATCAGATAATCCGCGCCGGCGGCAACGGCTGATTCCAAAATTTTGTTGTCTTCGCTGTCCTCCACGACATCCAGTCTGTCGCCTGCTTCAACTTTTTGGACGACATCGAAAAAATATTCCAGTTTCTTGAGATAACCTTCGTCTTCAATTTTCTTATGGGCCAAAAACTTATTTTCCCTCAGGGTGCCGGCATTGGCATAAGCCTCAATCTGTCCGCCAATCACCAGATCAATGATCCGATTCCCGAAATTATAAAAATCAGAAGCACCGTCAATCAGAAGATTGGTATCAATAACTACTTTGTACATAGTTTAAACTTTCCGTAACTCTCGAAAGCTTATCAAGGGTTCCCATCCCAGCGAAAGCTGGGATCCGCTACATTAATTTACCTGACAGGTCTTCCCACGCCGGATTGGTTTTCTCGATCAATTCTATTTTCCAGTTTCGATTCCAGGCTTTCGTTTGTTTTTCTCTTTTGAGTGCCGAATCAAAATCTTCAATAGGTTCAAAATAAACCAAGGTATGACAACCGTACTTTTTCGTAAATCCTTCAACTAAATCATCTTTATGCTCGTAAACTCTTTTGGGCAAATCTGAGGTCATACCAATATATAAAGTCCCTCTCCTTTTGCTAGCCATAATATAAACACAAAAAACCATTTGATATTAATAATTGAAATGGACCCCAGATCAAGTCTGGGGTGGATATCCATTATATCAAAAAAGAACCATCTGGTCCTTTTATTCTACAACCTATAACCTACCACCTACAACCTACAACCTACAACCTCTCTATAACCGCTCTATTTCTTTCCGCAGATCCGCGATTGCTTCAAACTCCTGCAAAGTCAGATTGCTGCCTACCTTGTTGGCCGCGTTTCTGAATGCCACCGCCCGGTCCGTGGCGCTGTCTTCGATTATCGCCAAACCAACCCGCAGGTAGGCCTGGAATAGCGGGCTTTGTTCAAAAGCGCTGACCGTATAGTAAGGCAAAAGCTTATTGGCCGCAGCTAATCTTGATACCTGGTATTTTATATCCGCTATCTGTTTTTGTACCGGAGCTTGCCTGAAAAGTTCCAGGTCAACCTTTTTTAAATCATCGACAATGCTGATTTTATCTAAAGAAGTTAACCCGTCTTTGCGAGGAGCCTCGGTTCTTTGGGTTAATTTTGGAGGCGACGAAGCAATCTCTTTATGGATTGGCGCCACTTGTGCGGGCGCGGAAACCGCCTTGGGCGCCACAGGTTTATATATCACGGGTTTCGGCGCCACAACAATTGGCGGCAAGACTGGCTTAACAACAGGCCGCACCGGTTCTTTATATTGTGGCAATTCC
Organism: Candidatus Doudnaibacteriota bacterium; assembly: GCA_039931165.1. GTDB lineage: Bacteria > Patescibacteriota > Doudnabacteria > UBA920 > O2-02-FULL-48-8 > JBDTSL01. Next base: position 72,954 of record JBDTSL010000003.1, on the reverse strand, counting down.
GGCGTGTTGATTTCCCGCTTGATCTCTTCCGGCGTCAAATTGGCGCTTTCAATTCGCCCTTCTCCCCTTGTAAGCGACCGAGGCACGCCGGAAACCGGCGGGTTGGAACTTTCCATTTGCTTGCGGATAATCTCCAAATCCTGGCCGTGGGAAGACGGAGCCGAAACTTGGGCCAGTTTTTTCTCAAATTCGGTAGCCGGTGGCTTTGGAGCGGCGGGTTTAACTTCCTGAAAAACTGGCTTTGGAGCAGGGTTGAGCCTTTGAGGAGGAGCCGAAACTTGAGCCAGCTTCTTCTCAAACTCGGTTGGCAGAGCTCTAGGCGCGGCGGGTTTTGCTTGTGCCTGCTGCGGAGGTCTAACTGGTGATGAAGAAACGGCTGGTATAGTAGTCCTGTTTGGCGTGACATTTCTCAGCGGTGCAGAAGGTCTCGGCGCTACGGGTTCTTCTTCAGGAATAAGCGACGTATTACTAGCCTTGAATCTCAACCAGTCATAAAAATCCAATATATATTTTAGGAAATCGAGTTGTCCTTTGGTTAATCCCTTGGAGTTCGGGCTTTGGGTAAAATAAGAAACTATGTTAAGTGTCCCTTTATCTTCTATAGCTTTTGATTTATAATCTTTAATCCAGTTTGATACTAAGGGACCAACTGTCTTTCCATCCGATGTTGTAATATTATTCGTCCCGATCAGTTCGTCATTTTCCTCCAAATATCGAGTAATTCTGTTTAACTTTACAAAATCATCCTGAGTAAAATACGGGATAAACATTAAAGCGATGGAACGTGTCAAATCAATGTTATTTTTATAAGCTACAGACATTTTGCTTTTCAAAATAACCTCTTTTTCGTCATCCGATAGCAGTTGGAAACAAGTCAATCGCAGGTCTAGTAGCAAATTATCATAGCCTTGCTTCAATTCTCCGAGCTGGGCTGTATTTTTTTTCAGCAAGTGATCCAATTCTTGCAATACTTTATATGTATCCCCTTTTGACTCACTGTCTTTAACTAAATCAGTAAGAAAAACGATCTCAGCAAAGATTTTAGGATCGGCCAAATCGCCATTGAACTCAGTTTTATTTAGTGTAAATTTATTATTCATAGCTCTATACTTATTGTTACATTATAGGAGGAGAGCTAGTTGGGGGTCTTATGCCTCCACTTGGAGAAATCGTTGGGGTCGGGGTCGAAAACGGTGTAGTTGATGGTGTGCGAGTTGGAGAAGACCCATAAGCATAGTCATACAAAACACCATAGTCTTTCCGAGTAGCTTCTTTATCTTTCTGATCGCCACTTTCAATCTTGGCCTTAATTTGCCGTCCTATTTCTTTACTTTCAAAGAATATTTTTGCCTGTGCAGGGCTTACCGTGCTAGGGGTATTATAATTTTCTTCTATATTTGGAGCAGCAACTGATTTTCTAAATTCAACTAGACGCTCTCGGCCTGCGGTACTTTTATCCTTGTCAAGCTCCGCATATTCGCTAGCTGCAGCTGCCCAAGCTTCCGGATTTGCTTCAAGCCATTCTTTAGAACCACTTATAGCCACATTAGCTTTGGCATTTTTATTGCCGTTATTTCTCCATCCGCTGATGTCCTTCAATCGGCTCGCATAATCTGTCCCGTCGGCCTCGATCTTTTTAACATACCACACTGATTTGGCAGTATTAGGATTGATTCCATTTGCTTCTATAAACCCTAATCCTCGCCTGCCCAAATTTCTGACATTCGATTGGTCGCTGTTCTTTGCTCTCTGGGTATTCACATAATTTCTTCTTTCGTCTTCACCTCTCGCACCGTAATCTCCTGTCTTTCCGTCCCGCTCAAATGCTCCGGCAAAAATATAATCTCCTTGGCCTTCCGCTATTTTAGTAGTATCCGCCGCTAATCGGGACCATTCTTTATTTCCGGTCTCATCTACCATTTTTTGAACAATTTTTTGCACGTTCTCGGCACTGGCTTCCTTGTCCACCATTGCTAAAGCAACTTCATTCATATCGCCCTGAGCCGCAAGTTTGGACCAAGCGCCCATAAACTTATCGTATTCCTTATTTTCATAAGCATGAGTTGCGATTGCCGTTAATTCGTCTTTATCTGTGATATTTTCAAACCGCTTTTTTTCCTGCGCTACTCTCTGGTATCGGGCTAATCTTTCGAAGTCGCCTTTTTCTCTACCTCCACTCATAACAGCAGCAAAAGTATTTGCTCTTTTACCCGCGGCAACAGTATAGGATTCTTCTTCTTTGTGGTGCTGACGCAGTTCATAACCTTTTTTCGCAGCCCCAAAGCTTAAATAGGACAATCCCTTCTTAACTCTACTTGAAGAATCTGACCATGAGGCCAATTTACGGTCAGCGGCATGCAAACCAAATTTCCCGGTTGCTTTGGCCGCATTAACCACCATGTCGCTCCCCACCATCCCCGCCTTCTGGGCCAACAAAAGCGCGGCGCCAATAAAAGCTGTCAGAATAAAATAAATGAAAACAGAATCATGGCCCCCGCCGCCTATAAAATTAAATTGAGAATCATTATCTACCACAAGTATAACTAATCTAAGCATAAATAATGCCACTGGCGCCCAGATCAAATATTTAAAAAAACTGCTCCACCACTGTTCTGCAAATTTCTTCGAAACAGGCAATATATTTGCGACAAAAGCAACAGGCGAAAAAATAATCAAGACATATAATCCTACAAGACGAATTACAAACATGCCAGCCAAAGCAATGAAGACCACAGTAGCCACTAACATAAAAGTAAGTCTACCCAAGCCTAAAGCCAGCTCCGCAGGAGCTCCTCCCTGTATAGTAAGGCTAAAATCACCAACAGGGTTGGCAATTCGCATAAAAGTCGCAAAAACATGAACTATTCCTGTACCATCACCCCAGAATACCGAAGCCAAAAAATTAACCGCATTCATTATAGTTACCGCTATGACTTGGCTAAAGTTTACCAAAATCGCTGCTATAATCAGGTTCCGCAAAAGAGTCCCGTATTCTTGGTATTCTTTTAATCTTAAAATCATTCCTAAAGCAATCACGATCAAAGCCAGAATAAAAAACATATTACAGACATCACGCACTATCATCCAACCGGTATTAACAATCGTCGGCATCGTAGTTATACTGATAACTGGAATAATTGCTTGGTTAAAAATTGCCCCAGCCATAACTGCAATACCGGCTAAAAACGCGTTCACGACGCCAAAGATAGGGATAAGCACCCAAGCAATAAAGATGCTTAAAGGATTGGCTTGGGTTTCTTGAGCATTAAGTTTTGCTACTGTTGCATCATTTTTTTGAGTCGTTGTAACAAAACTGTTTATAAGAGATTCATCTTGCTTCATATAAGCTTCCCATGCAGCAACAGTAGAAGCATCGGAGCGTGTATCTGGACTGCCATCAGCTCGAAAACGATATATACGTTGAAAACTGCATTTCTGCGCTGCAGAAGGATCCCAAAAAGTAATATAACTTCCAATTCCTCTTGCCGGAGTCAAATTGGATATAGCTGTGCTCAAGGAAGCACAGGCTGATTGGCTCTGCAAAGCATCAAGCAGCATTTGTTTTGTTATCGTTGATGTGGTAGCGGGAGTACTTGTAGCCGGTGCCTGCCCCAAAGCAAAATTGGCAAATAAAATATTTGCCGTGATCGCGAGCATCGCTATAACTATTGCTTTGTGCTTTAGGTTTCCCATTTAAATATTCCTAATAACTTCCCGGCGGATCGCCCGGATCGGCGGGCGGGGCATAATCAACTCCGGCTTCCGGGTTATCAGGACCGGGCAGCCATACCGGAATATCATACGCGCTTCCATCTGATGGCGGTGGTCCGGCGCTACCAAGCACATCAACGCCCGAACCGTCAGTATAAGCGACAATATCAGCCGAAAGCCCATTACATTGGGTTGAGTGGAAGGTGGTCATTAATCCCGCGCCCTCCCCTCGCAGAGCCCAAGCCACGCGCTTCACAATTTCGAAAGCGTCGCACAAGGTATTAAATTGCTGGCCTCGCGAAACAAGGTAAGTTTTTACCCGAGCCACTAAATCAGTGTGGTTTGGCGCTTGACATGCCATGGCAGTAGGAACATCGGTGCAAGTCAACCCTCCGCCCCCCGATCCGGCAGTAATGAGCGTTCTGGATCCCACGCAAGCATCCGGAGGATTGCCGCCGTAAGAACAAATATCAATTCTGCCGTCACCGTCGTAGTCAACTCCGTCCGAGATGCCATCTGTGTCTATATCAATCTGGCCTTTCTCCAGCGACAATGTATTGTCTGTTTGAGTTGCTGCGCCAAAGTCCTCGCCCACATAACCCCTCGGGTCTTCGATTAATATATCCTGGGAGGACTTATTCAGTCCGAGCTGATTCCAAATGAAGGAGCCGAATGCCCCGCCGACTTGGGTCCAAAAATCGGTGCTCGGATTATAAAGATTGCCGATGTGCTGGCTGATAAAAGCATCTAAGGTATTTTGGACGAAACCAGAAGGGTTGTCTATGAAAGAACGGGCTTTATCCAAAAGTGAAGGCGTCCAACTTCCTCCCAATGACTGACAGGCCGCCGGCGAAGTTTTCGGGTCGACCTGGCCGGCTGGAATAGGGCCAGAAAAATCGCAGGTGCCGCCGATGATGCGGCCGGCTTTCAGGCTATTGCCTACGATAATTTCCAGTTGCGCCGCTGTGGTCGCCGAAGTTTGGAACGCGCCGAATTGCCCGCGCAAGTTTTGTTCGGTAAAGCTGGGTGGATTGGCAAAATATGCCTGAGCGGTGGCAAAGTATTCCCTATCACTGACATTGCGGGCGGGATAATAAACTTTATTCGGGTCAATCCCGCCAATTTTTTTATAATAATCGCTGACTGCTTTGTTTAGCTGCGGGATCAAGGCCTTGTTCGGATCAGGGGCATTCGTAGTTCCTGTTGAAGCCCCGCTCACATATGCCCGCTCCAATAAAGTATAAATATTCCGCAGATCGGGGTCTTGAATTTTGTCGTATATATAATTATTCAGGTAATAGTCGGTTAAAACCTGATCGTAATAAAGAAAATTTCTGATCTTATATTTATTCACCAGCAGATTCGTAAATTTGGTCAGGAATTTCTCGGTGAATTTTTGCAGGAACGCTCTGGCAATCCCTATGGCTATCCTTTCATAAACCGTAGGCAAGTCCGCGGTAGGGACAGTGGCCAAGGCCGCGGCTGCGGCTTGGGCCTGGGCAGGCTGTGGATTCGGAATGAGCGTCACCGACGCGACAAAAAACAACTGACTTAGCAGGAATACGCCAAGCGCGGCCGAAGCAAAAGATTTTTTGCGGAAACTTTTCATGCTATTTGAGTTTTTGTTTTTCTATGGCAATTTTTTGGATCAGCACCAGATAAGCCTGCGCGTTATCGTACCAAATATCGTCAGCTAAAGAAGTATTTGCCGTATTGTCCGGGTCGCTTTGCGGCAAAGAAATAACGCTCGGGACAAGGCTCATTAAACCTATGTAGTATTTGTGCAGCTGCACGGCGTCTTTGGGAACAGAGATGGTTTTTAGATCAATGAGCAACCGGGCCGCTCTGAATTTTATATTATCAATCTCATCGCTGCTCCCGGTTATTTGGGCTGTTTTAAGGGACTGCTCGACATTAAAGTTAAAATATTTAAAAGCCGCGAGATTAACTCTGTTTAAATAGTCAGCGACGGCTTGCTTTGAATTATCCCCCGAGACAATGACATCCTGGGTTTTAATCTCCGGCAATTTAACTTTTGTGATATCAGTCAAGCTTCCGATGATCTGTTTTACGTCTGTGTTAAAAACCAGGCTCTCTCCCATAATATTATCCGGGTTCAGAGTTTCGTCAAAAGTTTGATGACCGGTTTTAGAAGGATCAAATCCCTGAGATACTAATTCTCCGTCCGAAAGCTTATCGCCGACTGTGCGCGGGTTTAGAGGTTCGGTCCCATAATAATATTCCTGCAAATTTGAAAGCTTGTCATTATCAGGATCGGATTCGGGTTTGCAGCTATCCTGATCGCAAACACTTGAGTTAAAAAAATGCTTGTACCACCAGCCGGGTATCGGTTCGGCAGCGGTTTCAACAACCGCGCTTTGGATTTTTGGTTGATTATGATTTTTATACAAAACAATCCCGACTCCCAAAACAAAAATCACGGCCGCAAAGGCCGTCATCAAAACGCGGACATTTTTCTTGTTTTCCGGCTTGGTATTGAACGTCCCGTATTGGTTTTTATTTTGCTTTTTATTTCTGAACATTTTTTTATTTATTATCTGGCGCTGGTTCCAAAATAAAACGACGGAAAAATCGGCTGAAAAGGACAATTAAACGGGATCGGTGTCGGATAGTAGGAGCCCAGGACAGCTACCCCGGAAGTATAGTAATTATAAAATAACCTTGGCTGGTATGGTGGAAGAAGGAGGTTCAGATATTTCGGGCCTGGGCCAAAATTAATAACATGAGCTAAAGCCGGACAATTAACAAAGGTAGTTATAATCACCGGAGAAAAAAATAATAGCCGGCCGCCGAATGGCAGGCCGGTTGCCTGGGCTTTTGCCTCACGCGCGGATATAGATAAAACGCCGATAAAAAAAATAGCTAAAGCAATAAGACTAACCACCAGTTTGTTTCTATTTCTTTGCATTTAGCAATCCTCTCAAATTTACCATAAGCAACCTAAAAAATAAGTTGCCTTCCTGCCGCCAAATTTGATTAAATATGGCCTTAATAGCGTTTATTTTTTGTATTTTTGTTTCGAATACTCAACTGACTATATATATATTATAGCACAAAAAAAGAGACTTGTCTAGTCCCAAAAGAAAGATTCCTGATTATGTGCTGTTGGTTTAAGAAAAACAGCTATTTTACGTCAACAACCATCTGAGCTACCTTATACAACTCTATCCACTGTTCTATTTTCACATCTTGCGGTCTTGTGGTAGGATCGATGCTTGCAAGGCGCAACATCTTCGTAATATCTTCCTTCGGTTTATTCAATCCATTGCTTAAACTATTGGCGATCTGTTTTCTTTTTCCGGCAAAGGCCATTTTCAGGATGCGGAAGAATAATCTATGGTCGGTGATCTGTGAATATTTATTTCGCGGTAATATTTTAAGGATCACCGAATCAACTTCCGGGACCGGCCAGAAGCTTTGCCTGGGAACCTGGGCCGCTATTTCCGCATCGGCGTAAATCTGCACGGAGATGCCGAGCATTGAAAGTTTCCCCGGGCCAGCCACTATCCGCTCCCCTACTTCTTTCTGGATCATGATCACGAGTAACTTCGGTTGATGAACATTTTCCAAAAAATTCTGAATTAATTTTGAGGTCAGATAATATGGGATATTGGCCACGACTTTGTATTCGCCTTTGATATTTTCAGCAACATGGAATTTTAAAATATCATCATTGAACAATCGAATTTGCGAGGAGCCGCTTTTTTCTCTAAGAGTGATCTCTGGCGGCGACGAAGCAATCTGACCCAGGATTAGACTGCCACGCGGCCGCTGAGATTTATCCTCAACTAATCGGCCGCTCGCAGATGCGATAAGTTCTTCTTTAAGCAATTTGAAAAGTTTGCTGTCTTTTTCCACCGCTAGTACTTCCCTGCACCGGGCCGCGAGTTCTTTTGTCAAAACACCCAAACCCGGACCGACCTCCAGCACGACATCGGTCGGCTTTAATTCCGCGATCCCGATCATCTCTCTCAGCACATCTTCGTCAATCAAAAAATTCTGTCCCAAATAATCTTTGGGTTTAAGTCCGTGAGCGCGAAAATAATTTTTTAATTCAATTTCATTGGTCATATTACCACGATGAAAGTCCCTGCTGAATATCAAGCAGTTCTTCCGGGATCGCTTTCAGGATCCTTGAAGGGATGCTGACATTGCGTAACCCGTATTGCTTACGGGATTGAGCATACACCAAGTACAGAACCTTGCGCGCGCGCGTCACTCCGACATACGCCAGGCGCACTTCTTCGGCAATGTCTTTCGATTCGAGCAGCGAACGGGCGTGCGGCAGCAATCCTTCCTCAAGCCCGACTAAAAACACCAGATCAAATTCCAGACCCTTGGCCTGATGCAATGTCATCAGAGTTACTTTCGGTGAATTTAAATCGACCTCATCCGCCTGCGTCATCAGCGCCACTTCCTCCAAAAACTGATTCAAGCCTTCTTTCCAGGGCAATCCCCGAAAACTTCCGGCAACGTTAAACAATTCCTGGACGTTCTCCCACCGTCCTTCACCTTCTTCCGACCCGTCGCGCAAAAAACTTTCGTAGCCGGTCAGCTTCAGGACACTTCGCAGTAGATCGAGCAGATTTCCCGACTCGTCGAGCCTATTCAGCAGGTCCTGCATCTCAAAAAAATTCTTGACAGCGGGCTTGGCAGCCATCAGCTCATTCAATAATTTTTCGTCTCTTTCGATCAAAGATTCCTTCAGCAGATCAAAACTTTTGGGCCCGATGCCGCGCGGAGGGGTGTTGATCACCCGTTTCAGGCTGATCAGGTCATTCGGATTCACCAAAAGCCGCAAGTAACTTAAAATATCCTTGATTTCCTTTCTCTCGTAAAATTTCAGGCCGCCGACGATCTGGTACGGAATAGACGCTTCGATCATGACCTCTTCCAAAACACGGGATTGGGCATGCGTGCGGTATAAAATAGCGATATTATTCAGTCCGATCCGGTTCTTAAGCTTGGGCAAGACTTTGGAGCGGGCATTGCGCATAATCCTGCCCAATATTGTCTGGTCATCGTCATTATCATAGTCATAAGTCATGCCTTCAGGCTTGCCGTCTTGGTGTTCAATGATCTTGCCGGCCACAAAGTAGGCTTCAGACAATTCATCCTCGGCAATGAATAAAGTCGGGGTTTTACCCTGCTCGTTTTCTGTCCAGAGCTTTTTTTTGTGCTGCCGCGGGCTTAATTCAATGATCTTCTCAGCAACCGCCAGGATCGGAGCCGTGGAGCGGTAATTCTGTTCCAATCTGATGACACGGGATTTGGGATAATCTTTTTCGAAATCAAGGATGTTTTGGAGGTTGGCCCCCCGAAAACCGTAAATCGCCTGGGCGTCATCCCCGACCACAAAAATATTTTCATGGGCCGCGGCCAAAAGCCTGGTAAAAATATATTGGGCATAGTTGGTGTCCTGATACTCATCGACCAAAATATATTGCCAGAGCTGCTGATATTTTTTCAAAACCTCCGGGTGCTTCTGGAAGATCCGGACCGGCAGCACCAAAAGATCGCCGAAGTCCACGGCGTTATTTTTACGCAATTGTTCCTGGTACTCCGCGTAAACTTTTTTTGCCGTTCTTGAGAATGTCTTATCATCATCGGGCAGGTCTTCCGGTTCTTCCAGATTATTTTTTGCCCGGTCGATGATATTGGCGAATACCGAAGGCTTGTATTTGGTCGGGTCCACCCGCAGACGGATCAGAATATCCTTCAGCAGGCTTTCCTGATCCTGATTGTCATTGATCAAAAAATTGGGATCCAATCCCACCAACTTTCCTTCGATCCTCAAAATCTTGACCCCGATGGAGTGAAAAGTTCCCATTGTCGGCAGGCCTGTTAAATTTTTCCCAAGCAATTTATTGATCCTTGCTTTCATTTCGCCTGCGGCTTTATTCGTGAAAGTCACGGCCAAAATGTTCCGCGGGTTCAATCCGATCTTTTTTATCAGATAAACTATGCGCATGGTCAAAGCACGGGTTTTTCCGCTGCCGGCGCCGGCCAAGATCAACACCGGCCCCATGGGAGCGGTTACGGCTTCAAGTTGCGCCTGATTCAGGCCCAAATTATCTTTCATAGCTTAAGCAGTATACAGGTTATAGGTTTTAGGTTGTAGGTTGTAGAAAAATATGGCTTTTTTTACTATAACCTATCACCTACCACCTATAACCTATCTTCTGTGGATATTGCCTATGAATAATAACCTTTAAAACAGGCTTTATTCCGACTTATACACCGAAAACAGCACAAAAAGTATTGACCGATTAAGCTGATTTTGATAAGATTTGGGCTGTGATTATTGTTGCTTTATGAAGAACAGTTAGCCCAAGATTAGCTTGCTTTTACGGAATAAATTTCCATTTCTGTGGTTGAGTTGATAAAGCAAGCCATGATTGGTGTTTATAAGGAGTTCTTATTTTACTTCTCATTTCCTCACTCAAAAAGTTCACTGAATCCTGGAAATCGAATAGCAAGTTCACAATTCATCCCTTCAAATCCCTCCACTCGCGGACCCTGCTCCCCCTTTCCGTGCCGGACTATGTTGCCCGTTTCAGCCTGGAGTTGGTCGTTTTAACGATCGGCTGCCTTGCGGTTTTCGTAAATTTTTCACTAAGCAATCACGCCAACCTGATTTCATCATCGGACCAAAGCGTGATTTTTTCGTTTCTTAAGGCCAACCCAAACATGAATCCCCGGCTTCTGTCTTCCAGTGACACCACCACCATTTTGGCAAAAAGCGACCGGCAGGTTTCCAAAGTTTCGGCCCAGTCGGTATTCGGCATTGTTCTGGCCTCCGCGGCTCCGGCCAAAACTCCGATCTCCGATCCGACCACCATTCAGGCTGACGTGATCATGAAAACCAACCCGGCGGATACTCAGAACACATCCCGCCTGGGGCTGACCAAATACAATGTCCAATCCGGCGACACGCTGATCAGCGTTGCCTCAAGCTTCGGCATCTCGCCGCAGACGATAATGATGGAAAATAAATTGGACACTACCAGCATTATCAAGCCGGGGCAGGAATTGACCATCTTGCCGACCACAGGAATTACCTATACCCTCAAAGCCGGCGATACCTTGGATTCGATCTTGAGCAAATATAAAGTTTTGGAAGAAGATTTTTTGGATGCAAACAACATTGAATCATTTGACGATTTGGATGTGGGAGCCACTGTCGTTATCCCCTTGCACAATGTCACTCTTCCAACCAAGCCCAAACCGCCTTCAACTTTCGTCAAAGACGAAAGCAATAAAATTGCCTTGAAGACAGCTCAGACACCGGCGGATTTTACGGCAGGTCCAATAAGCTTTGTATGGCCGACGACAGTGCGAAAGATTACCCAGGGTTTCTCGAGCCGCCATTCGGGAATTGATATATCGGACAGCAAAGAAGAGCCGATTTATGCGGCTGCCGACGGATTCGTGGAAATTTCCGGTTTTCAGTCCAACGGCTACGGCAACACAATTGTCATCAATCATGGCAGCGGCTTTAAAACCCGCTACGGGCATGCCTCGACGCTATACGTCTCTGCCGGTGATTATGTGAAGAAGGGCCAGCAGATCGCGAAACAAGGCCACACCGGCCGCGTCCGCGGCACCACCGGCATTCATCTGCACTTTGAGGTCATAAAAAATGGTGTGCATCAAAACCCCCTGGCATATGTGAAGCCATAAAAAATATAAAGGGACAAGTATAAAGTATATAGGAAATTTTAAAGGCCAAGCATTAGAGCTCGGCCTTTATACTTTATACTTTCCCCTTTATACTCTTCTACTGCACTGTCGTTCCTTTTGCGTTCAAAACATCATCATTGATAGTCGAGGTCGATATTGTGCTGATGTTTTGGGTTTGGATCGGCTGATTGACGAAGCTATCGGTGCCTGTGGCCTGCACATCGGAAAGCAGGTTTACGGTATTGCCGCGATTGGATTCGGTTGGGGTGACTTCGATCTGGAAGGTGACCCTCAGCGCCGGAATAAATCGGCCGGTGAACGCAGGCAGGGTTTCGATGCGCCAGGTGATCTTTCCGGAATTCGGGTCATAGGTCAGGCGCTGCTTTTCCGAATCCGGCAAGACCACATTTTTCCAGGCAGTTGGCGGCAGGGGCAGAGAGGCCGTGACAATAGTGCCGGACAGGTCATTGCTTAAATTGGAAAGCGTAAACGTGATATCAAACAAAGTTGACTGGCCGACCGTCATAGGTAAGGCACCGGAAGAATAGCTTCCGTCCACTGTCAGGTCCATCCCCGAGATCAGCTTCAGCACGATTGGGTCGGCTTTGGTCGGCTGGGTAATTTCATCGGAAGAGATGATGGCTTTTGCGGTAATGGTTTGATTTTTCAGATTAGTCGTCAAATTATCCTTAACCGGGACCGAAACAACAATTTCTCCGGTTTCGTTCGGGGACAGTGCCGCAAGAGCTGAAGTGGTTGCCGCTTTCCAGGTCAGCGTATTGCCGGTTACTATCCCGTTTTGGGTATTCAGCCTGACAAAATCCAGAGCCGGGCCGTCGAGGGTCAGTACAACCACGAGGTTGCTCAGGCCGATTGATCCCTGATTGGTATATTTCAGCTTATAGTTGACAGTATCGCCCAGTTTGACGAAATTATCCGGCTGGGCGGAAACGGCCAGGGCCAGTGACGACGGGATAATTTTAAAAGTGGCGGTCGAGCTGATCTGGAGAGCGAAATTATTGTTTATGATCTGACCAAGATCCGCTCTGACCAGTTTATCCGCGGTCGGATCTCCGGAAAAATTCCCGGTAATACTGATGCTGGACGAGCTTGCGCTGGCAACTTTGGGAATGGTCCAGTAATTCTTGTTTTTCGCGGGCAGCGGACTGGATGAAGTAAACGTAAAACCCTCGGGATATGTCAGCTGAATAGCCAAATTGTCAAAATCCTGGGGCGAAACGTTGGTAAAATTGACGGTAAAAGTCGTATCCTGTCCATTGACCACATCCACCGGGCCATTGATGTCCATGGTCAGGTTCGGCGGAAGAATGCCGGTGTGGACGCTTTGTTCCACTAAAAATTCGGAATTAAAATTGGACAGCCGGTAATGAAGCCTGGCTTTTATCTCCTTATCTTCTCCGGTAGAACCCGAAAGTTTTCCGCGGATAACTACTTCAAACCTCTGCCCCTGCTTAAGCACGGGTAAATTAAACGTCTGGCCCGAAGATGTGGTGGCAGTAGGCGTTGAAGATTTAAACTGGAAGCCGGTCGGATAAAAAACTTCCATGGAGATCCCGACCAGATCCGCATTTTCGCCGTTGAGGTAAACAATGTGGTATTCGGCTTCATTGCCGCTCGTCAGCTGGTCAGGCCCTTTTACAGTAAGCAGTACGTTGGTCGAGGTCGGATTCGGAGCTGCGGCTTTATGGGTCAAAAAATATCCGGCTATGCCGGCCAGCAAAACGATAGCCACGGCAGAAGGAATGATTATTTTCTTGTTTTTGAAAAACCTTTTCCATCCGGACTCAGAGCCCGGGGCATTGGCCGGGGCGGCAATATCCACCGGAAGTTCTTCTCTGGTTTGTGCGTCTAAAATTTGATCTTCCATAAAGATAGATTAAAGATTAAAAAATAATAGATTAAAGATTTTAGACTTATATCTTCAATCTTATATCTGCATTAAAAATAATTCGGATTTAACACTGCGTTCCAAAATGTGCTCCATGAATTGGTTGACGTCGCGGTGGGAATGGGCGTTTTTCGGAACGCCAAATCCCAAAACCTGCGCCAGAGCCAAGGCAAACCCGTCAATGAAAGCATAGTGCCCTCCCACTGTTTGTTCGTCGAGCTGACATAAAAAATCGCTCAACAAATCATAAGCTTGCCGGTGTGGATGCTCGTCTGCCGTCATATTCAGCATCAGTTCCGCGGCATAGAATGCGATCGCGGTTTTTTTCAGGTCCTGGGTCAGGCTTTTGAACTGCCGTATCGGTTTGGCTCCGATCAAGGTCGGCAAGTGGTTTCCGGCGCAGTGGATTTCCGCTTCCGACAGATCCTGCATGGCATAACTGAGCTTACTTGCCGGTTTGCGCAGGGACTTGGCCAAAACTCTGACTTTCCCGGCCTCTCTGGTCCAGACGCTGACTATTTGATCGGCTTCCCTGTAATTTTGTTTCTTTAGGATTATGCCCGTGAGTTTTTTGTATCGCATAATTTTTGGACTGCTTACTGTCTTTGCGAGCGACCGCTTTATCGATGAGACTTAATCTTGGGCGGTCGCGAAGCAATCTCGTTTTTTGAGTAAAAAGATTGCTTCGTCGGCCAGACAATTTGACCCAATTCTACTGGCCTCCTCGCAAAGACAGAAACACTTTTTTTCCGTCAATTTCCGCATCTTCCCCGCCTTTTCCTTGAGATATCTTCCCTATATATGTCTTTTTTGTGTCAAACAGCTCAAAAGCGGCTTTTAATTCCTTGTCCTCTGTATCATACGATAAATTGGCCTTTTCGCCAACCTTAAAGCCCGACTTTTTCCGCATTTCCTGCACTGTCCGTTCAAGCTCCCGGGCCAAGCCTTCATTTTTCAGTTTAGGCGTAATTTTGAGATCAAATTCTAGAATGCTTCCGAATTTAACCGATTTTACATTCAATTCATCCGCCAAAATCTCTTCGAAATCCTTTGCCAATAGCTGTTTATCATAAGTAAATGACTCCAATGGCTGCCTCAAGCGGATATTGGAAGCTTTGCGAAGCGCATGTCCCTGCTCTACCAGATCTCTTACCTGCTGCATCTGCTCCAATATTTTCTTTTGTTCTTGGTCCAATTCCTTCTTTTCCGGCCACTTGGCCAAATGCACGGATATGGTTTCGGGATTTTTATTCAAATTCGAATAAACCAATTCGGACATATAGGGCATGACCGGCGCGGAAACTTTGGCCAGGACCGTCAGCGCGTGGCGCAAGGTGCCGAAAAAGTGAGAATCTTTCCGTCCCCTGCTCCTGCGCAGGTACCAAGTTGAAAGCTCGTTGATATAAGCCTCAATGGCGCGGGTTGCTTTAACAGTATTGTAATTATCCAACTCCAGAGTAACCTCTAGAATCAACTCCTGGGTTTTCGCCACGATCCATTTGTCCAATACATTATCCAGCACCGGCTTATATCCCGGGGGCTTCGGCTCCCAGCCCGCTTCATTGGCGTAAGTGACGAAATAATTATAAACATTCCAAAGAATCAGGATATTCTTGCGGTAAACCACGGCCAGCTCACGCTCGCTGAAATCCAAATTTTCCGCCAGCATTACGGGTGAATTCATCAGATAGAACCGCAAGGCATCAACTCCGTATTTTTCAATGACGATCCACGGGTCCGGAAAATTATTTTTGGATTTGCTCATTTTTGATCCATCCTCGGCCTGGATCGTGCCCGTGGTCACGACATTTTCAAATGGAGCCTTGCCAAACAAAATATATGAGATGACGTGCATGACATAAAACCAAGCCCGGGTTTGGGCGATGTACTCGACTACGAATTGGCCCGGGAACCGGGATTCGAAAGTTTCTTTTTGATCGAAGGGATAATGATATTCGGAAAAAGGCATGGAGCCTGCCTCAACCCAGGAATCGAATATTTCCGGCGTTCTGCGCGCGTCTTGGCCGCATTTCTCGCATTTGAGAACGACATCGTCGATATAAGGGCGATGAAGATCAACAATACTGACCTCCATTTCGTAAACCTGGCCGTATTTTGGATAACTTCGTTCTGAACCGAAATATTTTTGCAAAATAAACAAAGGGTCGCCATGACCGACGATTAAAATCTTCTTGCCCCGGTATTTAGCATTAATTTCTTTGACAAAATCGAGCATTCGTTTCTGAATTTCGATATTTGTCTCTCCGCCATTTTGAGCTTTAGCCCATCTGGACTCAAATGGAAAATCTCGATTAACGTCCTCGTAAGTCCTCCCGTTATAATCACCGCTATTTGCCTCTCTTATTCTTTCATCAAAATTTACTTTGACATTAAATATTTCTCCAACAACTTCTGCGGTTTGTTTGGTTCTGGTAATATCCGAAGAAAATATTAAATCCAGTCCGCCTAGTTCCTTAATTTTTTTGGCGCTTGTTTCGGCTTGTTCGATTCCTTCAGGAACTAGAGGATAATGTTTAATATCCGGCCAAGAATCAACCAACCCCAAAAGATTGTTTTCCGCGCGCCCGTGCCTCATGAAATAAAAAGTATTTTTTGACAAACCCAAATCCTTGATGCTTCCGACGACTGTATTGTGTCCCGCTTCGCACTTCCAGACCGGAATCGGATTGCCCCAATACCTGTTACGGGAAATGTTCCAATCCGGAGCAGCTTCCACGGATTTCTGATAGCGGCCATGCTTCAGATGGTCGGGAAACCAATTGATCTCCTTTTCATTGGTTTTAAGCAAGCCTTTCTTTATCTTTTGGATATTTATAAACCAGGCGGGAATGGCATTGTAAAAAAGCGTGGTCCCGCATCGCCAGCAGTGCGGGTACGAATGCTGATGCATTTTTCTTGCGAACAGCAATCCCCTGCTTTCCAGGTCTTTCTTAATGAATTTTTCCGAGTCTTTGAAATATTTTCCCCGAACTAATTCTGGCGATTTGTCGTTAAAAATTCCTTTTTCATCAAGTAGCGGAACTACTGGCAAACCCACTTTCATGCCGAGATTATAGTCATCCTCGCCGTAAACCACGGCTGTATGGACGATGCCGGTGCCGTCTTCGGTATTTACAAAATCCGCAGCATAAACTTTAAAGGATTTATCGGATTCCACAGACGGCACGTCAAACAAGGGCTCGTATTCGAGGCCGACAAGTTCCGAGCCTTTGAATTCTGCCTCTACGTCTTTGCGAGGAGCCGCTTTATTCTCAAGGACTATCTTGGGCGGCGACGAAGCAATCTCTTTCTTGTTTTGAGATTGCTTCGCTTCGCTCGCAAAGACAGAGTTTACTCTTTCTTTGGCCACAATATAAAACTCCCCACCCTTTTCTACTTTTACATATTCAATATCCTCCCCCACTGCCAAAGCCACATTACCGGGCAAAGTCCACGGCGTGGTCGTCCAAGCCAACAAATATGTATTCTCCTGTCCTTTCACTTTAAACTTCACCGTCACCGCTTCTTCCGTGACTTCTTTATAACTATTGTCCATGGCCACTTCAAAGTTGGAAATAGGCGTCTCGCACCTCGGGCAGTAAAGAAGCACTCTCCGTCCTTCGTAAATCAATCCTTTATCATAGGTTTTCTTGAAAGCCCACCAGACCGATTCCATATAATCCCGGTCCATGGTCTTGTAGGAATTATCAAAATCGACCCAGCGCGCGACTCTACGGACCATTTTACGCCATTCTGCCACATACTCCAGGACCATGGAGCGGCAGGTTTCGTTGAATTTTTTTATTCCGATTCGCTCTATGTCTTTTTTGCCCGATATCCCAAGCTTGCGTTCCACCAATTCTTCGATCGGCAAACCGTGGGTATCCCAGCCCCATCTGCGGCGGACAAATCTGCCTTTCATGGTCTGGTAGCGCGGGAACAGATCTTTTACCACTGACGCGAGAATATGGCCATAGTGCGGCAAGCCGGTGGCAAAAGGCGGACCATCATAAAAAGTATACGGCTTCCCTTCTTGCGTCTGTTCCAAAGATTTTTCAAAAATCTGATTCTCTTCCCAAAACTTCAAGACCTCTTCCTCAAGTTTGGGGAAGTCCGGTTTCGCGTCTATTGGCTTAAATAATTTTTTATCCATATTTGTCGATACGATTTAGTTACATTTCTTCCAAAGCTTTAATTCCCAAAAGATCCAAGCCTTTTCCCAGCGTGGCTTTGGCGTTTGAAACCAAGGCCAACCGGAAATTTCGGACTTTTTCGTCCTTTTCCTGGGTCACCGGACTTTCGTGGTAAAACTTATTCAGAAGTTTTGCAAAACCGTACAAATAATTGGCCAGGATATTCGGCAGATAATCTTTGGTGGCGTCGGAAACAATCTCTGACAAAATTGATGACTGGAAAAGTATTTGCCTTTCAGTGGGAGTGATTGATTCTAAATTCCAGATTCCAGATTCCAGATTCCCAGCCTTGCGCAAAATACTGGCCATTCTCGCGTAGGCATACTGGAGGTACGGACCGCTGTCTCCTTCAAAATCCAGGACCTCGTTCCAGTCAAATTCAATGTCGCTGTGGCGGTTATGCTTGAGAATAAAATATTTCAAGGCTCCTTTAGTCACGGCCTTGATCACTTCTTGTTTGTTTTTCAGATCCGGATTTTTTTCCGCGATTATCTTCGACACTTTTTCTTCTGCCTGGGCGATCACATCCTGGGCCAAAACCATGTTGCCCTTTCGCGTAGACAGAGCCTGACCCTTAAAGCTGATAAATCCATAATCAATATGTATCCCTTCATTCTCTTCGAACTTGCCCATAGATTTCAAAATCGAAAAAAGTTGTTTATAGTGCAAGCTCTGCCGGTTATCAACGACATACAAATGTTTCGTAAATCCCTCTTTTTTAACAAACAAAAATGTTGCCAGATCCCGAAGCAGATAAGTTGTGCCGCCGTCAGACTTAACGATAATCGCGACCCCTAGTTTTTCTTGTTCAAGATCCACAATCTGCGCGCCTTGCGATTCCACCAATAATTTCTTTTGCTTAAGGTCCTCCAAAACAACCGGCATCTTGTCTTCATAAAAACTTTCAGGCCAATGATGCTCAAACCGCAAGATATCCATCAGATCGTTGATCTTGAGGAATTCTTTCATGCTGGCTTCAACCAGTTGCTGCCAAATCTTCCGATTTTCAACATCACCTTGTTCGAGTTTGACAAACTCATGCTTAGCCGCTTCTTTTTGCGAATCATCGGCATTGAGCTGAGCGTATAATTTATCATTCACTTCCCCGAATTTTTTATACGCCAAGATCAAATAACCAAACTGCGTGCCCCAATCACCCATGTGGGTGTCGGATTCAACTGTTTTGCCCATATACAGAAGCTGTCTTTTTATCGTGTCGCCGATTATGGCGGTTTCCAGGTGGCCGATATGAAGCGGCTTGGCGATGTTCGGCTGAAAATATTCGAGCAGTATCTTGCCCTCGGTTTTAGGTTGTAGGTTATAGGTTGTAGATTGTAGTTCGGGTAGTATAAGTTTAAAATTAATAAAGCCGGGTGCCACTGCGTCAGCTTTTTCGAACATGCCCTTATCCAATTTCCCGACTATTTTATTGGCTAAATCCAAGGGCTTCAGCTTGGCTTCTCTGGACAAAATCAAAGCGGCGTTGGACGAATAATCTCCAAGCTTGAAATCCGGATATGTGACTGTGATTTTTGCTTTCTGCTCATCAGTTGGTTTTATGCCTAAACTCCCGACTGCGGCAAGCACTTGTTGGGCTATCTTTTCTCTCATTAACATAAGCACATTATATCTGATAAACTAAGGATATGACAACGCTTGCTAACAACCGAAAAGCTTTTCACGATTACTCTATTGAATCCACGGTAGAGGCGGGTTTGGTCTTGGCCGGACATGAAGTCAAAAGCGCCAAAACCGGCCAGGCGTCGTTGGCCGGAGCTTATGTCACGATCCGTGCCGGAGAAGGATTCTTGCGCAATGCCTATATCGGCAAGTACAAACAAGCGTCCAATCTGGAGAGTCACGACGAAAGCCGGGAACGAAAACTCTTGCTCCACAGAAAAGAGATCGAACGCCTGCAGATAAGAACCAAAGAAAAAGGCCTGACCCTGGTCCCTCTGGAGCTTTATACCAAAAAAGGATTGATCAAGCTCAAAATCGGCCTGGCAAAAGGCAAAAAACAATACGATAAACGGGAATCGATCAAGAAAAAAGAGATGAAACGCAATGTCGACAGGACGATTCGAACCAGGGTATAAGGGCTTGCTAAACAACTCTTTTTTTGATAAACTAAACTGACCCTAAAAACAAGGGAAATGTGGGGCTGCTCAGATTCGACAAGAGTTCTTTGATAAATATTGCAAGTCCGATTAGCCTAATCTCTCGGTTAAAAAGATAAGGCAAATCATAAATGCCAATTCATTGGTAAAAACCGTAAAGAATGCTTTTGCGTTCTCTCCGGCTATGGCTGTTGCTTAATAAGCGATAACCCATCCGCTCCGCAAAGTCTGTGCGTGGAATACGGGTGTTATATTATTCGGACTCACTTTGTCTGACGCCCGACTGACAAAGGACACTAAGGGCTTAGCCAAAACCGCTTTAGTCCGCTTCTATGGTTTTGGGTAACAATTCAAGCGGTCTAAACTTGTAGAAATATTTATTGAAATCTCTTGGACGGGAGTGCAATTCTCCCCAGCTCCACCATAAACTATTCGCGAACTTCGTTCGCTCAAGTTTATGGCACAGCCAAAACTTGCGAATAGTTTATGCCATGAACCCGAACGATTAGTGAGTGGTTCGTGGCCATATTGACCGTAAGAGTGAAAATCCCTATAATTTACTTGATTTAATTAAAAATACACAAATAGCACTCAGAACACGGATCAACAACCAAATACGGGGCCCGGAAGTCCGGGTCATCGATGCGGCCGGCAAAATGGTCGGCATTATGAAAATCGAAGATGCGCTGGCTTTGGCGCGGGAACAGGAAGTTGATCTTGTCGAAATCTCTCCGCAAGCCCGTCCACCCGTGGTTAAACTCCTCAACTACGACAAATACCGCTACCAGCAGGAAAAAGCCGCCCAGGAAGCCAAAAAAAAGGTAAAGAAGGTGACAATGAAAGGCATTCGTCTCTCAGTCCGCATCGGGGTGCATGACCTAGATTTCAAAGCCAAGCGGACAGGAGAATTCTTGACCGCGGGGAACAAAGTAAAGGTAGACGTGGTCATGCGCGGCAGAGAACAAGCTCATCCGGAATTGGCTTTCGATCTTATCAGAAAATTCCAAACTTTAGTCACAATCCCCTTCAATAAAGAAGCAGGCCCCACCAGAATGGGCAATACGGTATCTATAATAATTGGACCAATAACAAAGAATTAACTACTGATTACGAAGATATGCCCAAACAGAAGACCAACAAGAGAGTAGCGAAGACTTTCTGGAAAACCGGATCCGGAAAACTAATGAGCCGAAAATCAGGCCAGGCGCATTTTAATTCCCGCGAATCGGGCAAAACCACGAAAAACAAGCGCCGGGACCTGACTGTGCACAAAACGAATCTTAAACTAGCATTATTAATGAGAGGATAAATCGTGTAACGTGTGATTTGTAACGTATAACGTTGCACGCTACACGCTACACGCTACACGACTATGACAAGAGTTAAACGCGGAGTTGCCGCGCACAAACGCCGAAAATATGTTTTAAAAAGAACAAAAGGGTTTACCAACCGCCGGCGCACAAATGCGATCGCGGCCAAAGAAGCCCTGCTGCACGCCGACTCCTATGCTTACGGCCACCGCAGGCTGCGCAAGCGCGACATGAAAAAACTTTGGACCATCCGCATCAATGCCGCTTCACGCGAGCAAGGATTAAGCTACAGCAGACTGCAGGCATTGCTGCATAAAAACAATGTCGGCCTGAATAAAAAAATGTTGGCGGAACTGGCGGTGCGCAATCCCAAAGCCTTTGAGGCGGTAGTAACGTCAATGAAATAGACTGCCACGCGACTGCCCAGAATAATCCCTTCTAATATGGCAGTCACTCGCAGAGGCGCATTTGCGAGGAGCCGCTTTAATAACCTAGGCTTAATCTTGGCGGCGACGAAGCAATCTAATCCATGAGTAATTCCATTTCACAAAAAATAAGAGCCATTAAACGTGGCTCTTTAATTATCGATCAAATTTTCTTAGAGATAGTCGAACTGTTGAAAAGCAAATCGACTCGCTTGACCGAAATTAAGATCGCCGATTTCATAAAACGAACAGCAAAAAAATTGGGAGCAAAGAGCATGGCCTTTCCGCCGATTGTTTCGTTTGGAAAAAATGCCGTGGAGATCCACCACTCCCCTTCGAACAGAACCATCGGCAAAAATAATTTTCTGATGCTCGACTATGGCGTCAAGGTCCGGGGCTTTTGTTCCGACTTCACGCGAACTATATTTTTGGGCAAACCGAATAAATTTCAAGAAAAGATCTATAACATTGTTTTAAAAGCACAGCTTTCGGCGATCAGGCAAATTGCCGCGGGCAAGTCCGGAGACACGATTGATTTCACCGCCCGGCACATTATCAACCGGGCAGGCTACGGAAAATTTTACGTTCACGGCACCGGCCACGGCGTCGGCAACAAAATCCACGAAGCTCCGAACTTCAAGCCCAACTCTGGCGACGTTCTGGCAAGAAATGATATCGTGACCGTGGAACCCGGAATTTACCTGCCGGACAAATTCGGCGTGCGGATCGAAGACATGATTTTGGTTGGCACCAAATCCAAAATCTTTTCAAAAATACCCAAAAACTTTAAAAGTATGATAATCCCCTTTACAAGCTCATAATTTTCTGCTATAATGTCTATAGAGTAAGTACTCCAGCAGAAACAAAAAAGACAACATGGCAAAAGGGCATCAAGTCAGATAAACAAAACGATCCTAACATATGAAGGATGGTTTTGATTTCTGCCAAGTTCTGCTCCCGACCAACTGAAACACAAAGACCGCTTCTTTACATTCGCTTATTTCCGGCCTGGAACACAATCATTAGGCTTAACCACCGAAGATTTGTTCTGGACAGGGAATACCAAATTGAAAGCTCTGACATGGAGTTGCCAAAATCGTAATTTTCCAAGTCTGGCTTTCGACACATATAAAAAGATTAGGTTCTCTCGCCTAATCTTTTTATTTTAGATTTACCAGGTTCCCCGCCCGTACCCGCCAGAACGACAATGTTCATGTCGGGCTGGCCGGACGTATATTAAGCTTTACATCGGTACGTTCGCCGAAATGCATCGACGGCCATTCTGGCTTGGTTCGTGTACTATCCTTCCCACATTAACACAAATCAAAAGGGACCAAGGATCGAGAACCAAAAAGGTTCAAGAATCCAAGGTCCCAAATGCTACTTACGCACGAGGAAGCGATAGCGGACGCTCCATTGGAAATCGGGACGATCCCGGCTGATGACCAGCTCGCGGTACAATTCGTTACCGTCGAGGATCGCAAACCAGCTCTGATCGCCGACTTTCCATACTATCGCGATCGGGAACTTACGCTGGGTTTCGGGGTTTTTTTTCCCATAATCCAGAAGTTCCGAGAGGTCGGCCATTTTGTCGCCGCACTTCTCATACACCTCTGTAGTGGTGAGAATAACGGCCGGGTGCTCGAGGATAGTTTCTCTCGTCACCGTGTGGAACGTTTGCCCCTCGATCTCGCCTGGCTTCTCCGCGAAGCCGTAGAGGTAATCGTATTTGCCGTCGCTTATAATTTCGCGGAACAATGAGTCGATCGCTACGTGGATCGTGGCCACGAGATCGGCCGCGAACCTTTCGATGACCGCGATCGCTTCGGACTTGTCCAGACGAGCGATGTGCTCATCCGTACCGCCAGCCGCGTATACGGCTTTTTCGATCTTCTTCCATACCGCCGTCAGTAGCCCTGCTCCCTGAACTGCCGCTGA
Organism: Candidatus Doudnaibacteriota bacterium; assembly: GCA_039931165.1. Classification (GTDB taxonomy): domain Bacteria; phylum Patescibacteriota; class Doudnabacteria; order UBA920; family O2-02-FULL-48-8; genus JBDTSL01. The sequence goes on along the minus strand of JBDTSL010000003.1, from coordinate 49,647 downwards.
AGTAGCCATTATCTATCCTCCTTGCCAGTGGCTTTGCTTTATATCCTGCGGGATTGCAAAATTTTAAGCTATGCCAATATTAACAAGTAATTGTACTCCTTTTTGGTAATTTTGTCAATAGTTAGCCTCACTTGCCGAACGCGATCGCGTCGGGAGCAAAGCTCCTGGTATCCGTCAGCAAGCCGGAGCGGACCGTGAATTCCCCGTATTTATCGTTAAGCCGATCCAAAGTTGCGGTCAGTGTGGAAAATTTATCCGGCCATAATGCCAGCTGGCAGGTTTTGACCGATAAGTAAGTAAACCCGACGGCGATATGCATGACATCCTGTTCGAACTGCCACGGCTTCCAGATATCCAAAGCTTCCCGGTACAGCTCCAGGCCGGTTTCGATCCTATATTTCAGTTTTTTCGACCGGTGCAAATAATTGCCATCCACCAAAGCCACGGACAAATACATGCCGTTTGCCACAAATCCCGCGGCGCGCATTCTGCGGGACGCTTTCTCAGCCAGCCTCAAGACCGCCGTTTTCAGCCGCTCCCTGTCCGTAGTGCGGAAATTTAAAACCCATGAATGACCGAATGATTTGGGTTCCTCGGATGCTACCCAGGAAGTTCTCAATGAGGAATGTAAGGAATCGGTTTCTAACCCATTCACGCGCTGCCAAATAAAATATCCTGGCTTGCCGAACAATGCGATCAGATTGGCAACCGGATAGCCCAACAATTGGCCGGGATTGGTAATGCCCAGTTTTTCCAGACGGTTCTTCCAGCCGTGACTGATCCCCCATAGATCGGTCAGCTTTTTATTTTTATAAACCTCGGGCAAATGTTCGCGCCAAAGCACCGAAAGGCCGTCCGGTTTTTCCATACTAGCGGCCAGCTTGGCCATAAATTTATTTTCGGCGATGCCCACCGAGCAAGTCAGCCACTCCCCGACCTCCTGCCTGATCCTTTTTTTGATCTGTGAGCCGATCAGCAATGGATTGAGTTTCGACATACGCAGATCCAAAAACGATTCGTCAACGCTGTAAGCTTCCAAAACCTCGGTATAATCCCCAAAAATCCTGTTGATCCGGCGGTTAACTTCCCGGTATTTTTCGGGTTCGGATTCCACCACCAGGATTTTCGGGCAGAGTTGGCGGGCTTTATAAAGAGGAGTGCCGTTTTTAATGCCCAGCGCCTTGGCTTCTTTCGAGGTGCCGATCAAACACGATGCCTCCAGGCGGCTGTTGGATATGCCCAGGGGTTTCCCTCGCAAGGCCGGATTAGCCTGCTGTTCCACGCTTGCGAAAAACGAGTTCATGTCCACCAGCATGATTCGGGGAAGAGTTTGTAGTTTTTTCATAAGCTTTAAAATTTTCTACTCACTATAAACTTCCAACAAGGTCCAACCCAACGTTTCAGTATTAAACTGGAGCTTAAAATAATTCACGCTGTCCGATACCGCAAAGTAGTAGAATTTGGTGCGACCCACAAAACTGCTGTAAACCAAATTGATCTTTTGGATCAGAATTTCCCTGTCATGCCAAAGAAACTTCGCCGGAATTGCCTTGTTTCCCGCAAACCTGACAATCACATCGATTGGCTCATTGATTTGTTCAAGCATAATAAAAAGACGGCTTTCTTGCCGCCTTAATATATTTTTATCTTAGACTTTGAAGTTCTTCAAGTCAACCCCGTATCTTTTTTAAGCATCAGACAGGCGGAGTTGATACAATATCTTTTACCGCCTTTATCGACAGGACCGTCGTCAAATAAATGACCCAAATGGGAGCCGCAATTCTTACAAACCACTTCCGTGCGATGCATGCCGAGTTCAGAGTCATCCCGCAATTCGATGTTTTTCAGATTGACGGGATCGGTAAAAGACGGCCAGCCGGTGCCCGAATCGAATTTCGTGTCGGAAGAGAAAAGCTGGTTGCCGCATACCGCGCAAACATACATCCCTTTTTCGTGGGAATCGTAATATTTACCTGAGAACGGAGCTTCGGTCGCTTTTTCGCGCATGATCTTATACTGCTCGGGGGTCAGTTTTTTCTTCAGTTCTTCGTCCGAAAAATTCATAAATTCATATATTAAGGTTTCGTAAGTTTAATAAATATCCGGCCTAAAGTCAAGAACCCGGGACAAACAAACGGTAAATCCAGTTCGTCACCGGATCTCCTTCGTGCCCGTACACGATCGAGCCGCCCAAGGCGCCGGTGATGAACAGTGCCGCGATCCCAGCCAGAGCCAAAACCACAACCAGCCGGGTATCGGTAATAAGAACCTGAATTCTAAGGATTACCTGCCAAACTCCGCTGAACATAGAAATATTTTTTATAAAAGCCCGATCATACTTTCTGATCCAGGCCACCGCATACCCCGAGGCCAGGATCGAAAAAATAACAACGGAAGTTTTGGCCCAAAATTCATGGGTATTGATCAGCGGCAAATAGCTGTTGTCCGTTACCAGTTCCTTGGCTATATCTCCTGTCAGCAAGCTGGCTAATCCGCCCAAGGTTCCCAAAATGACTAAAACTGACTTGACATAAAACCAGTACAGCTGATTTTTAACGATTTTAAATCTTATCAGCTCAAGGACGGCATAGGTCGACAGAAGGGCAATCGGAAAATGGACGAAAATCGGATGGATGTTCATAGATAAATATTACAGTTTAAATTTTTTAATAAGCCAGTTATCCAAAGATAATTTTTGAGGAGTGATCAGCAGGCTCAGCGAAATACCGTACAGCAAAAAGTGCGGCCAAACCAGTTCCCGGAAAAAGAACAGGGACAATGTGATATAAAACAAACTGACCAGGACGGTCAGGCGCAGCTGAAAACCCAGGGCAATGAACAAACCGATGACAAATTCGGCGAATGCCGCGCCCAAGGTCACGAATATCGGATCATGAGGGAACAGCAGATAAAATCTTGTCAGATGATATTGGTTAACGACATCTATCGTAAGGCTTGAGTGCAATAATTTGATATCGATCGCCGAGTAGGCCAGGCCAATGCCGTAAAATATCCGAACGATATCCATTTCGTATTTTCTTATTGCGGGAAAACGGATGGCATTTCCGAAAAACCGATTGTCTACCGACCACCATTCCCTGGCCCCCAACAATATCAGCAGGATCAATTTACCCAAATAATTCAGATAGGTCAGCATATACCAGTGATATGAAGCCGCTGCCGCGATAAATATTATCAAGGCCAAAATGGCCGCCAATTCCGTAAGCACCCCGAACAGAAATAAAAAACTGATCAGGAAAAGAAGAATTCGCAGCAGCGGGCCGGACGGAAGGGAATCAAGCTGGATCTCCGGCCCAAGAAATGTGTTGCTTGCCGCGGAGAAGAAAAACGCGGCGCTGATGGCGATGCGGATCAGCCAAGGCCCAAAGTGGCTGAAGTGTTCCAATCCGCGGGAAAGCTTAAGCGCCAATTTGGTTCTGGAAAAGAAAAAATTAGCTGTTAAAACCGCCAGGATTCCCAGGCTCAGCCAAAAAAATACCCTCAAATTTCCCGGGTCGTGCAAGGATATAAAGACATTCGGGCCGATTTGGCGAAGACCCGCTTCAAATTGGGCACGGGGCAGGACATATGCTTCGTGCGCGGAAACGGCATAAGGCAGCAGAAGTCCTAAAAAAAACAAAATTATCCTATATAGATTTTTCATCTACTTCGTGACAACTTCCAGTCCTCGCGGAATATTTTTTGAGAAATCGCAAATATAGAGTAGGTGATAAAAAAAGCGGCAAAAACGTCAATTGAGTAATGAAGGTGGCCGAGCAAAACACTGACCGCAAAAACCACGCAAGTGGCCAAAAAAATCCAGCGCAATGCGATTCTGTCCCAATAGATGAGAGCCAGCAGGAATGGTATGCCCGTATGCCCGGAGAAAAACAGGTCCGCCGTAGTGTTAAGGCTAAGGATATTAAAGAGCCGGCTTGGATCAAAAGTTATCTGTGTGGGGAAAGGCCCCAGATGGGTCAGGCTTATAAAAGTCGATCGAATTATGATAAAAAGCGCCAAAGATTTCAGGACAAATGGTATTCTTTTCGGCTGATAAATCAAAACAAGAACTGTAAAAGCGATCAAGATCAACGCGCCATACAATATTATCCAGTCCACGTCATAGGCTCTGATATTGCTTAATATAACATCAGTTACGGGCAAGCTGACCCGTTCTGAGGCATAGGAAGCCGCATAGTAATTGACGACCAGGCTTAAAAAAAATAAAATCACGCCTGCGATGACAGACCAAAAAAATTCCTGGGACCAGATTTTTTTGTGGGTATCAATTAACCATTTCATAAAGCCTGCCGGGTTCGGCTGTTTTTTGTTTCTCGTTGCCAATTGAATTTTTATAAATAGATTCAAAAATTGCCATGGTTTTATTGATGTCATGGGTCTGGATCAACTCCAAACTGCGCTCCCCCATTCTCTTGCGCAGCATCTCATCGGAAAATACATCGATCAGATGACGCGTTAGCAAGTCCGTCCGGCTCAGATCAAACAAATAACCATTCTCCCCGTGCCGGACAAGCTCCGGCAGGGCCATGGCATTGACCGCAACCACCGGCAATCCTGTGGCCATTGCTTCCATCGTCACCAGGCTTTGCAGCTCCGCGATGCCGGCGATGACGAAACATTCAGCGATCGGATACAAATTCGGCAGATCTTCATCGGGGATGAACCCGGCGAATGTCACGGCCCGGGTCAACCCCAAGCTTTGGACCAGGTTCTGCAACCTTTCCGTTTCAGCGCCCTTGCCGGCAATGACAAAATGCATTTCAGCCTCCGCCAGCACATCGGGCAAAGATTTAATGACCAAGTCGAGATTTTTTTCTTTGTCCAGGCGCCCGACATACAAAAGGATGGGCTTGTCGGGAAGATTCAGGCGTTTTTTCAGGTATTCGCCGTTGTTGTCCGGCTTGAACTTCTGAAGATCAATGCCGTTTGAGACCGCCAGAACAGGCTTGGTCAATTTTACCTCTTCCAAAAGCCGGGCCGCGGTGCGGGTCGGGGTGGTCACGGTCTGAAGCTGTTCATAAATCACACGGAATTGGGCCCATGCCCAATTTTTGGCGATTTGCTCCAATTTTTTCGGCAGATGCAGATAATGCAGAACATTTTCCGGCATAAAGTGATTGGTCCCGATCATTGGGATTCCCAGATCTTGGGCAACCTTCTGGACGATGGGGCTTATGACAAAATGGTCCTGGATATGGATGACGTCCGGCCCAAACCGCTTTATCTCGGCTTCCACATCCCCCGCAATTCCTATCGGGAGCGAAAAGCGAAAATCCCGGTAGAAAAAAGAGAGCGGAAACGAACGCAGGCCGAAAACATCGATCCCATTGTGCGAAAACAGCTCGTTGCGCATGCTTCTGGATGCGGACATCACCAAAATCTCGTGGCCGCGGTTTTTCATATAATAAGCCAGCCTCTGGGTAAAGTAAGACGAACCGTTGACGTTGGGATAATAATTGTCCGCGACAATCAGTATTTTCATCTACAGATATTTTTTAGACCGGTAAATAAAATAAATATAAGCGCCGGCAAGCAAGGCTACAAACACAAGACTGGAATAACCGAAGAAAGTATTTATATAAGCGTATGCGTGGCCAAAATAAAACCCGATCACTATCAGGATGAATGAATTGACCAGTGAGGTAGGTATATTATAGCCGATAAACTCCCAATACGGAACCCGGCCTAAGCCCGCGGCGGCCAGGATGAGTGAGCCGGTCCCGTGGGCAATTTTGCCGAAGATAAAGGTTTTCCAGGGATGTTTCTCGAAATGCTTTTCCAACAGTTCGACCCTGGCCGGACTCATGCCTAAATATTTCTCGAATTTGGAGATAAACCTCAGGCGGCCGTAGTAGCCGATAAAATAATAAAGATTGTCCGCAAACAAATCTCCTGCTGCCACAACCATAAAAGCCACCCAAAAATTAAGCTGGCCCATTGATGCTAAGAAACCGGCAATGATCGTAATAATCGGCCCTTCAAAGACCGCAAACGGAAAAATCACCAAATACTTATAGTGTATCAGCCATTGGATAATGTCATTGAGGTTAAACCACATACGCTAATCCTAAGCTTTAAAATCAAGATGTTTCATGGCATATTCCAGCGACGCATCGACTTTTTTGCCGGGGTTAAACAAATTTTCCGGGTCAAATATCCGTTTGGCTTCGACAAACTTGCCGTAGATTTTCTCCCCATACATCTGCGCAAGGTATGGGCTCCGCACCAGTCCGTCGTTGTGTTCGCCGGTCATTGAACCTTTATATTCGAAAACCAGATCGTAAACTTCCTTCCCCAAATCTATGATGATTTTTTTAGCTCCTTCCGCGTCTCCGAGTTTCATCAGAGGGATGATATGAAAATTGCCGTCGCCGACATGACCCGCGATCGTGTACAGTAATTTATATTTATCCAAAATCGCGTAAAGCTTCGGTAAAAATTCGCCCAGCGCTTCCGGCCTGACCACGAAATCGTCGATGAAAGGGGCTGTACGCATGCCCCGGACATGATGACGCAACATATTGAAGCTTTCCCGGCGTATGACCCAATACTTGGCGGCGGCCGCGTCAGTCCTGATCAGCTTGGTGCTCAGTTTAAATATCTTCAAGCTTTCTTGCGCTTCTTTCGTCCGCCGTAGAGCGTCTTTTTCCGAATCTGACGCAAATTCGGCCAAAAGCACTAATTTAGGAATCCCGCCGGTCAGCGCCATCCAAGCCTCGGGAATAAAGCTTAAAAATAATTTAATCGCGTTGCCCTTAAGCTTGGCTATCAGATCCGGCAGTAATTTCATCGCGACTTTGAATGTCTGGTCGTCATAAGACTCAATGCTTTGCGGCTTGAATTTGAGCAGATGATTGGTGATCTCGGGCAAAGTTTTCAGGTCATTCAGAAAAACCACCAGCAGATGTTCATGGGTTTTCGGCCTGATCAGCCTGAATTTTATCCCGGTAATAATACCGAATGTCCCTTGCGATCCGACGATCATTTTCGTCAGATCAAAAATCCCTTTTTGCTTATCAAATACGTTCCAAAGATAATAGCCGGCGGAGTTTTTCGAAACATTCGGCTTGGCTTCGGCCAGAGCGTCATAATTGACGTTGATCAGCTCGAACATTTTTTTATAAATCTCCGCGTCCAATCCCCTTTCCTGCTTCTTTTTTTCAAGTTCAGCCAGGGTCAGGGGCTTGAAAGTATATTCATTGCCGTCAGCCAAAACCATTTTTAGCTCCAGCACGTATTTTTCGGTTTTGCCGTAATTCAAATTCAGCTCGCCTCCGGAATTATTCGCGGCCATGCCTCCTACCGTGCAGATCTCCCTGCTGGCCGGGTAGCTCGGCAGAAGCAAGCCCTGTTTCAGGGTTTGTTTTTCGAAATCCCGGTAAAATACTCCGGGTTCGGTGATCGCAAAATCTTTGCCGATTTTATTTATATGATTGAAATACTTGGTCATAGACAGGACGATCGACTCGGTCAGCGGTCCCCCGGTCATGTCCGTGCCGCCTGATCTCGGCGTCAAAGACAATTTGTCGCCGGCCTTGTTCCGTTCGATCACAAACTTAACCAAATTCTTAATATCCTCCGTATTTTTCGGGAAAACAACCAGCGCCGGCTTAACTTTAAATAAACTGGCGTCTTTGCTGAAATCGGCCAATGTTTTTTCATCGGAGCTGGCGTCGCCTTTTATAACCTGTTTTATTTGTTTTAGAAGATCCATGCGATTCTTAGTTTTGTTCAGCCGAATCTTTTGATTTCAGATATATAAGCATCAGTAAGTTTATTGTCAAAAAACCAAAAAATGATAATTGCGGGATGTCCAAAAAACCAAAAACTTTTACAAATTTAGTCAGACAGGACACACCGGCAACGCAAGGAGAAAGAGCTTCCGGCAAAATCTTAAAATACAACAAATTATGGTATACGGAAATCAAAAGTCCTGCCAAACTTAAAGGAAAAAAATAATAAGGCAAATTCTTGTCTTTCTTCAGAATCCCTACAGCCAAAATAAAAGCCAAAGGAACCATAAAGATTCTTTGATACCAGCAAAGCACGCACGGCGGCAAATTTATGACATTACTGAAATAAAAGCTTCCCAGTGTCGCGATCAGAGATGTCGCAAAGGCCAGATATAATGAGTTATTTTTGAGAAATTTCATCACATACATTATAACATATTGCATTAAATGTATTGATATACTAAAATAGGAACACCTGTCGGGTAGTGAAATTTGATAGTTCCAGCTTTGCTGGAACTAAAAAATACTCTAATTTAGACTATTTTTCACTGCTCGGTAAAATCTTCGATAACTAAATTTTATTACTATTAATCAAATTTCTACTACCCGATGACAAAAGAATTAAAAATCATGGGCGGGATCGTGGTCCTGGTCATCGCAGGCGCGGTGTTGCTATTTTTCAAAGGCAACGCGCCCCAGACCACAACAGTAGCCGACCCAGGCAAGCTGGTGCGGGACGCCAGTAATATGACCGGCGTTATAACCGCCAAGGTCACTTTGGTTGAATTCGGCGATTATCAATGCCCATTCTGCGGCTCAATAAACCCGGCGCTCGAAAAAATAATTGATAATTATAAGGGAAACAAAGATTTTAATTTCGTTTACCGCAACTTCCCGCTCCCTCAGCACCAGTGGGCCAAACTTACGGCCGAAGCCGCCGAAGCGGCCGGGGCTCAGGGCAAATATTGGGAAATGCATAATTTAATTTTTGACAACCAAAGCCAATGGACGGGTGCCGCCCAGCCGATGGATATCTTAACCGGCTACGCGCAGAGTCTGGAGCTTGATGTCAATGCGTTTACAGCCGCTGTCCAGAAAAATCAGTATGACAACAAGATCACCGGCGAAGATCTGGCTGACGGCAACGCCCTGGGAGTAAACTCGACGCCGACTCTGTTTTTGAACGGCAAGAAAACCAGCGCTTCCACTTACGACGACCTCAAAAAAGCAATCGACGACGCTCTAAAGCAGTAATAAAAATCAAAAAAACACCCTGCGCAAAGCAGGGTGTTTTAATTAACTTGAGTTAAACAGTCTTGTTTTTCATCACCGCGTACCCGGCAAGAATTATTGCGACGATGCTCAGGATAGCCGTAAATTTAGTCCCGTTTTTTATCCACCAGGACTCTTGTGCCTCTGTTCGCGCGGATAGATCATCAATAACTTGAGTTTTCGAGTATGGATTTTTGGCATCGTTGCTGGGTGTTTGGTCCCAGGCAACCACACTGCCATCGGCGTATGTCTGATAAACTTTCCATGCCAAGGTAGTCGCTGCAGCTGGCACTTGCGCCTGGAACGAGAACTCGTCTCTTTGGCCGGCAGGCACCGAACCTCCGGTCCAGTCGATCTCCACCGGCTTCATTTCGTCGACCATCATACCGTCGTCATCCGTGATCTTCCTGCCCGTGGCCTGGGTCTTAACTTCCACCTTCCAACCCGGCTTGACGTTCGGAGTGACGAAATTCAAACCCTCTGGAAGCAGCAGCCGAAGGCTTACCGTGGCAACCGATTTTTCCGAAGGCACTCCCATTGTGAATACCTGGAACGCGCCAATGCCAACCGAGTTTGGTTTTACCACTACATGCGCCGATACTACTTGTGCCATCAGCAGAAATAAGCCAGCCAAACCAAAACCAAGAACCTTATAATTTCTCATGATTTAATGCTTTAATTTTATTGCTCAAGCACGGGACCGGGCCTATGCGGGTGGTGACTTGTTGTTTATTGAAAATGAAAATAGATGCGATTTATATGCCGGTATAAACGGTACGGCAGCGAACAAACCGACTTCAGGGCGAATTTCGGCTGTTGAGGTTAAAATAACAACAGGAGTAAGGCAGCACTCATGTTGTGTGTGTTTCTCTAAACCGAACTGGTTGTCGCCGAAGCATGTACAACCCAGGTGAGTCGCATACAAAAATAGAGCTAAAACCGCGAAAACTGCGATCAAACCATTGCCGAATCGGCGATATGAGTTCGCGCGTTCCGATTTATTGGCCTGTTGAGATTTATATACGAAGTATAAAAATATAGCCGCAACATATACCGTCCAAAGCATTAAAAAAAACGGCACAAGGCTTCCTTGTGCGGCAACGGGCGTATCGACCGCGGGTATTGTGTGGGCGGACGCCGGGACCGCGGTCAGAAAGTATGCGAAAAGTCCGAGGATGGCATAAAATATCTTTCTCATGCTATTGCTTCGATTTTCTTTTACTTTTGAAGAAAATGACTAAACCAGCCAAGACGACAAACCCAACGGCAATTATCGCGATAAGTTTAGCGGACCGGCCGGATGTGCTGTTGGTGGCCGGGGTTGCTTCTTGGCCTTGGTCCCTGTCGACCCGCAGGTCATATTTGACCTGAAAATCCTGAAACAATTCGGATTCTTTCGGCTTGCCGGTCACGACAATGCTGTATACCGCTTTTTCGGGGAAAGTGAACGGCACGGTGTAGGCATAAATGCTCGCTCCCCCGATTCGCAGTAATGAACTTGAAAATAATTTTTTACCTTGTTTGGAGATCTCCACGCTGCAGTCGCATTGGGCCTGATCAAAACGATTGGCAGTATCATCGATCTGAAAAAACAAAGCTGCCGCCGCTCCCACAATCGGATCGTCATCCGGATTGCTGTGCAAAAGCACGGTTACCGACCCGTCCGTCTCATAAAGATGCGCTGAAGCGCTCCGAATAAAGCCGAAAGCAAAGATGATCGTGAAAGAACAAACTGCAATTCGTTTTATTAATGTCTTCATTCTAGTATGATAAATATTCAACATCACACGAATCTGCGAGCCCCGCCAACATAAATTAAAATAATATTAGTCAAAGGCGGGGTGTGGCAGTCTATTTCTAAGGAGCAGATTGCTTCGTCGTCCCGACAAGTCGGGACTCCTCGCAAATTCGACAGATCCGCTTCATTAATTTATCTTAATCGTAAAGTCAGCCACAAAAACCATATCGTTGTGCTGGAACTGAGCAAACACCCGGTAAATTCCCGGCTCGATCTTATCGAAAAGCGCTGCCGGCAAGAATTTCACGTCAGGTCCGCCTGCCATCGTATTGTCCGAAGCTACGGGGTGAATATGCACATATTTATAGGTTTGCTCATTGATCATCACCAAATGGCCGAAAGCCCCCAAATAAGGCTGCAGATCGGATACGGGCTGGCCGGTTTTGGCATCAACAATATGAAAATTCAAAACTTCCGCCATATTGTTCATGTCATTGGCGTTAAATTGTGAACTTGCGCTGCTTAAAGTAACCTTGTAATTGCCGAAGGTTTTTGTAAGAGTGCTGTCTAAAGGAATGTGCGAAGAAGTGTGGGATGCCGGAACACCTACGGGCAGAGAAAACCCGATCTGCTGTTCGGTCGCGCTGTTGGGCTGAAAATTAATGTAAAGATGGTAGTTGTCCGCTTTTGGAAAACTGGTGGTGACGGTAAACTCGGAACCGTTCTGTGCCGGATGAATGTGTTCGAAATAATCCAGGTTTGAATTAACGATGACCAAATGCATCAGTTTGGTCATAACCGCGCTGTAATCCGTGACTTCATTACCGCTGGCCGCGTCGTATATTTTAAACTTTAGCTGGGTGTCCTGATTTGGCTTCGGGTTTGCCGGATTGGTAGCGAAGCTTACGGTATATCTTCTGCTGGCATCCCCGCCCATCATCATTCCGGCCATATTCATACCGGCCATGGTGTCCGAAGCTTTATTTGGGCTGGGATCATGCTTATAAGCGAAGTAAAGCCCGCCGAGAATGACTGCGGCAACAACAATGACGAATAGCTTTTTCATACTTCACATTATACTTAATTTACTCCAGCAGCAGAAGAGCAAACATAATCCCGATCCCAAACAACATGGCTAGGGATTGGGGCAATATATTGGTTTTTGATTTGTGGATCTCCGGTATCAGATCCGCGACCGAGATATATATGAACGATCCGATGCCGATCGCCACGAGAATGTACGCGAAATTTTCCACATTACCCACCGTCAATGCGATAATTACACCGATTATGGAAGTTATGGCTGAAAGGAAATTATAAAGCAAGGCCCTGTTCCGGCTTAACCCACCGTAAATTAAAACCCCGAAATCACCGATCTCCTGCGGTATTTCATGGAGGATGACGGCTAGGGTAGTGGCGAACCCGAGTTTAATATCGATCAGGTACGCCCCGCCTATGATCAACCCGTCTATAATATTGTGCATCCCGTCCCCCACGAGATTCAGAAGCACCACCGGATGATTGCGCTGTTCATTTTCGGCGGTTTCATGGTGATGATGATGCCAGTGTAAAAATCTTTCGGTGGTAAAAAATGCGATTATTGAAGCCAGGATGATCAAAGAAACCTGAAGGTTAAGCTTGCCCCCTGCCGAAAGCTCCGGTAAGAGGTGAATAAATACGTCTCCCAGAAGCGCGCCAGCAGCGAAGCTGACCATGAGGTGCAAAAATTTTTCTCCCCAACGGGAATGGATGGAGATCGTAAATACCCCGACCAAAGAGATCAGGCTGACTACCAAGACGCTTAAAATCGCGTATAAATTGGCTATTGGCATATTTATTCTGATTAAGTACTCAACGTTTGAGGTTATTTTTTTTCATTTTTATAAGTTTGCCTTTCGAAAACGAACCGACGTCATAAAGTGTTCCGTTCGGATTATATCTTGTCCATTTTCCGTCTTTTATGTTTCCTATAAAACTTCCCACTTGCCACAGCTTGCCGTTCTCGCGGTACCACTTCCACTCTCCGGTCATTTCGCCGCCCAGGCATTTCCCCACTGCCCGCAGCTGCCCGTTGCGCAAATAAATCTTGCAAAGCCCATGTTTTTTGCCGTTTTTGAAATGTGTCTCGCTTGCCAGCACGCCATTGTTATAGTAAGTTTTTACAAGACCGTTTTTCTTTTTATCGGCGGCAATTTTCCTCATTTTATTTCTCACTTTCTAATAACATACTAACAAAAAACACCAGCTCTTGTCATCTTCATCTTATGTTATAATTAATTGATAAACATATGCGCGCAAGAACTCACAAATTCTTCGGCTGGCTGACGTTGGACATGATCGTGTTCCTGGCGCTCAATGCTGTCTTGATCGCAAAAATTATTGGATCTAGCCGCGTGTCTGCGCTAAGCGACCTCAGCTTTCTCAAACTATTCATCCTCGGATTGGCCGCCTACCGAGCCGCCAATATACTTTCAAATGAACCCGTGACCAAGCCGTTGCGCACACCTTTTGTGGATGAAACGAAAGTTCACGGCAAGGTCGTAGAAAAACCGAAAAAATCCGGCTTTACCGGATTCTTTGGCACTCTGATCTATTGCCCGTCCTGTACCGGAGTCTGGCTGGCCGCGGCCCTGGTTTATTTTTATATCTTTTGGCCGGCCCAAACTCTGATCGTCGCCTTATTTCTGGCGCTGAGCGCCATCGAGCGGATAATCGCCAGGATTCTGGGATGGTATAAGAAATAGCAATATTGTTATTTACTTTTTTCCAGAAGTTCATCCAGGCGCTCGTGTGATTCATCCATGCCTTTTTCCATTCCGCTGGCAAGCATGCCATCGCGGTCCGCCACGGACTGGAAAACCTGCTGGATCGTCATTTTCGTCCGGTTGCCGGGCAGCTCCTGAAATTTTGTGGTTTCCAAAATTACATGGCCTTTCTCCGGCAATCCTTCCCATTCAAAAGTACCAATCACTCTTTCGGGCGCGAGTACTTCATGATACACACCGTGAAATCCAGACTTATTGCCGAGCTTATCCGTGTGAACGTACCTCCAGTAACCATTGGTTCTGATCTCGGCTTTATCAATTTCTAAAGTCAGCTCTCTTGGCCCCCACCACTGAGGCAAATATTGCGGATCTGTTGTTACTTTAAATACCAGGTCCCGGGGCGCGTCAAATTCCCGTTCAATAATGGTTTCTTGTTTGCCCGGCTCGGCCGTGATCTTGGTTTTATTCTTTGACATAGATTTTCCTTTCTTTGCCTTAAGCTTCTTGCAAATCCTTGATGATAATTTTCTTCATTAGCCATGAATCGCTGTCCTTCCATGCCCTTCATCGGGCCTTCCAGCAACCCTTCCGGATATTAAAGCAGCTTAATTATTAAGTCAAGACTTAATTATCCCAATTTCTTCCGCGCCTTGCAATTTGATATAAATATGTCTTAATTTAGCTATGAACAAAATAATAAAAATCCGCAATTCTATCGAACGGTTCTTATATAAAAATATTCTGAAACAATTGTTCTTCAAGTTTGACCCGGAGTATGTCCATGATTCGGTGACGAATATTGGCGTCATTCTTGGGAAATTTGGACCCGGAAGAGGAATGACCAGGGCTCTGCTTGGCTTTAGCCACCCAAGCCTCGAACAGTCTGTGGCGGGAATTCATTTTAAAAACCCGGTCGGGCTGGCCGCGGGATTCGACAAAAACGCCCGGCTGACCCGAATCCTGCCTGAGGTGGGATTTGGGTTTGAGGAAGTTGGATCAATTACCGGCGAACCATGCGAAGGAAATACCGGCCAGCGCCTGTGGCGGCTGAAAGACTCTCAGAGCTTGGTGGTTTATTATGGCCTGAAAAACGACGGCTGTGAGGCCATAGCGGAACGGATGAATAAGCTGAAATTCGAATTCCCTATCGGAATAAGTATTGCCAAAACCAACAGCAAGGATACGGTGACCGAAGCCGAAGGCATCCAAGATTATGTAAAAGCCTATGCGACATTTCGCAAGATTGGCGTCGGAGACTACTTTACCATTAACATCAGCTGCCCCAATACTTTCGGCGGCGAACCGTTCACTGATCCGGAGAAACTTGACCGCCTGCTGAAAGCAATCCGGGCGCAAGACCCGCATCCGGGCAAGCCGATTTTTCTTAAAATGCCGGCAGAACTGACTTTTGAAACAGTGGACAGGATAGTTGAAGTATCAAAAAAATATGATATAACCGGTTTTATCTGCACCAACCTGGCCAAGAACCGCTCAAATCCGATGATCAAGGATTCATTTGTGCCGGACGTCGGCGGAATGAGCGGCAAAGTAGTTCAGAAACTGTCGGACAATCTCATTAGCCATATTTACAAAAAATACGGCCGAGAATTTATCATGATAGGCTGCGGCGGCATCTTTACGGCTGAAGATGCCTACAAGAAAATTAAAAAAGGCGCGACATTGGTTCAGATGATCACAGGGTTGATTTTCGAAGGGCCTCAGGCGGTTTCGTCCATAAACGCCGGCCTGGTGGATTTAATGCGCAAAGACGGCTATCACAACATATCGCAGGCAATCGGCGCTGAAATTTAAATTCTCTTCGAAACAGGATTTAATCTGTCTTTAAAAAACCCGCCCGCAATTTTTATGGGCGGTTTCTTGTTACTCTAGAAAATTACTTCGAAAAGTGGATAACGCGCAATTAGAGGTGAGGGGTGTCAGGGCCGGAGGTTATTAGAGAACGGATATAATTCTCTAGTTCGAGATCATCGGTGTCCATAAATGTTGCCGATGCTCTGGGAGTGCTGCCGATCAATACATGGTATAGAACATATTTTTCATAATCGGGGTGCTCGTGCTGAAACTTTTTAGTGAAATTAATTATTTGATCATTATTTTTTTCTAATTCGTCATCGGATTCCGGGAGAATAAAACGCAGCACAATTGCTTTCAGTTCGGCTATTTGCGCTTCTTTAGCTTTAATTTGTTCGTTTGGACCAAGTTCGGGCGCGTCAGTATTTGGAGCGGACTCTTTTCGCATGCCTTCACCCGGGTCATCTGATAATTTTTCTGACATGATCAAATCATATTAAAAATCACGATTAGGAAATACTCTATACCCGCGGTCATGCCGCCTTAGCAGGGGGAAGGGTCTCCGAAACGGAAGATTTTAAACCAAGAATAAAATTCTCTATAGCATGATCCCCGGTGTCCAATTCCATTTTGACGATTTGTCCTCGACTGAGCCCACTCCCGATCAGTAAATGGAACAAAATATAATTACGATATTCCGGATGTCCCTTGGCAAATTTAACTATTCGTTCATACCTTGATATTACTTCATCCGGTTCGCTTGAGTTATAATCATAAATAATTGCCGACAATCCGGCTTTTTCAGGATATTTGACCGAAAATTCCTTGGAAAAAACAAATAATTTCTCACCATCTGCCATTGGCTGTTCCGGTCGTTCAGTATTTGATTCCTTTGATAATATTTCTGGCATAATTAAATCATACAAAAAACCCGGCCGAAAAGCAATACTAAACCGGTTAAACTTGACTTATTTTATCCACCATTTATAATATAAATTATATGGAAGCATCGAATTCTCCCTCAACCAAACCCCTTTACCGGGGCACGCAAGTCGTCTGGTATATCCTGGCTATTCTCGAGGCGCTGCTGCTTTTCCGCTTCGTGCTCAAACTCCTGGCTGCCAACCCGCAGGCCGGCTTCAGCAGCTTTATTTATGCCATTACCGCTCCTTTCGCGGCGCCGTTTCTGAGTGTCTTCAAAATATCTCAGGTAGAAGGCAACATCCTCGAATGGACCACACTTCTGGCCATGCTGGTCTATTGGCTGGTGGCCTGGGGCATAATCCGGCTGTTTGTGATGGGCAAGACGGTCTCCACTCCGGAGGCCGCGGCCAAACTCGACCGGCAGGACAGGTAAAGTTATTATTAAAAACCAAAATCTATGGGATTAATTCTCTGGATCATTTTCGGCGCATTGGTCGGATGGGTGGCTTCGATGTTCATGGGCACGAATGCCCAAATGGGCTTGCTGGCCAACATAGTTGTCGGCATTATCGGAGCACTTCTCGGAGGCTTTATCATGAGCCTCTTAGGTCAGGGCGGAATAAGCGGTTTCAATCTCTACAGTTTCATAGTGGCGCTCATCGGCGCGGTCGTGCTTATCACCATCGTCAAAGCTCTGCGCCGCTAATAGTCAAAAATTAAAAAAACCTTCCGTTTTAACGGAGGTTTTTTTGTGTTTTTTTCTAAATCTTCGGATTAAAAATTGAATTTAGAGGCGAACTGGCCGATGACCGGAAGCTCTTGCGTTTTCCCGTTGACCGCGTTCATGATGCCCATAATTATCAAGATCAGAAAAAAAAGTTGTAATAAAGAACCGAATATCCATATGACATGGAACGTCCATATGAAAGAGGCAACGATTTCGCAAATCAAAAGAACCAGCCCCTGCTTGGCATGAAATTTCACGAAAGGATCGTTTTTGGCGTCGCTGATCAGAGGAATAATGACCAAAATATATAGATAGGCTAATACCGCCATACCGGTATTTTTTTGACCCGCATTGGGCATATTTTTATTTGTTTCTTTAATATTGCTTTAATAATAACGAATATATCATAGCAAAAAAACAATATGCAGTCTATAATACGGGTATCCCAGTAATACAACTTCGATGCTTTTGCTTTTAATGGTTTTTGAATAATTAAACTGAAATCAATGATTTTAGATACTATTAATGATAAAGTTTTTCTGGTTCGCAAAAGCGAACTCAAAAACCATTATCGAAGTTGATATACTGGGTATGAAAAAGATTTTGGGAATATCAATATTTTTGGGGATTCTGGCCCTCCCTTTGCTGGCTTTGGCCCAAACCCAGGAACGGATCGTATCTTTTGACAGCGCCATAAAAATATCCCAAGACGCGTCCATGGAGGTGACGGAAACTATCCATGTGATAAGCAGCGGCGATCAGATCCAGCACGGGATATACCGGGACTTCCCCATCGCTTACAGCGACCGCTTGGGCCACCGATATATGGTGGGTTTTCATCTGCTCGGCGTCAGCAAAAATGGATCGCCGGAACCTTATCATACCCAGCGCGCCGGCAACGGGATCCGCATCTACATCGGCTCGCAAGATGTCTCTATTCCCCCCGGAGAATATGATTATACCATCAGCTACAAGACCGACAGGCAATTGGGTTTTTTTGGCGATCACGATGAATTGTATTGGAACGTCACGGGTAATGGCTGGGTTTTTCCGATTGATAAAGTTACCGCTAAAGTTACGCTGCCCAAACCGGTGCCCAAAGAACAGATCACAGCAGCGCTGTATACCGGAGCCCAAGGATCGACTGCCCAAGAAGGCACTGCGCAAATTACAGACGGCGGTGCGGAATTCTCTTCTACAGCTTCTTTGGGCTCATACGAAGGCCTGACCATCGTGGTCGGCTGGCCGAAAGGCATTGTCACCCCGCCCTCAAAAGCGGAAAATTTCCGGAATGCGATTTCCTCCAACCTTGATTATATCATCGGGATTTTGGGATTTATCATCATTCTTGGTTATTTTCTTTTTGTTTGGAATAAATTCGGCCGCGATCCGAAAAAAAACACAATTATTGCGCAATACGAGCCGCCGCAGGGATTTTCGCCGGCATTTCTAAGGTATATACAGCGCATGGGAACTGATAGCCGGAATTTTGCATCGGCTATCATAGATTTGGGCGTAAAAGGCCGGCTCAAGATCACGGAAGAAAAGGGGTTTCTCGGAAAAACAAGCTACACTTTAACCAAAACAGCCGAAAAACAGGCAAACTTGCCCCAGGAAGAAAAATTGCTTGAGGACGGATTTTTCGCGCTAGTTAATATTTTCCAGCTGGAAACAGAAAATGCCACGGTTATTTCCAAGGTCCGACAAGATTTCGCCAACCACCTTACACTGCAGGCGGGCAAAAAATATTTTTCGAAAAACGTCCTTGCTTTGGCCTTGGGTATTTTTCTGTCCATAGTCACTGTGGTCGGTGTAATTTCCGCTTCTGTAATTACGCGATACTCCGTCGGCTCGGCTCTTCAGATGCTTTTTTTGCCGGTTCTGGTTCTGGCATTCTTGTCGCTCAATATTATTTTTGCCAGGCTGCTCCGGGCTTATACGGAGGAAGGACGCCGGCTCACCGATGAAATTGAAGGCTTTAAACTGTTTTTGTCGGTGACAGAGAAAGACCGGCTGGCTTTTCATAACCCGCCGGACAAGACGCCTGAACTGTTCGAGCGGATGCTGCCCTATGCTCTGGCTTTGGGAGTGGAACACGAATGGGCCCAGCAATTTGCCGATGTCTTTGCGAAGCTGGAAAAACAGGGCGTTGTTTACTCCCCTGTCTGGTACTATGGTTCGTTCGCGCACTTTGCTCCGGATGACTTCGCCTCGTCCTTAGGCCATTCTTTTACCGGCGTTGTGGCGTCCAGTTCCACTCCTCCCGGCTCAAGCTCCGGATTTTCCGGTGGAGGTTTCTCCGGCGGTGGCGGGGGTGGCGGTGGCGGGGGTGGCTGGTAAAAGGGCGAAATAGTTATTGTGTTATACTAAATTCATGATAAAATTTCTTCTGAAACAAAAAATCATCGGCCTCATAATCGCGGGATTCGCGTTTTTACCGGGACTGGCCTCGGCCCAAGTCAGCGCCAAGGCTTATGTAATAATGGATGCCGAGACCAAGCAAGTCGTGGCCGCGGCAAACAGCGATCTGGCCTGGACTCCGGCGTCTTTAACCAAACTTGTCACCGCGTTGGTGGTGCTCGATGCCAAAACCAAACTTACAAAATCTGTCGCGATCACAAAAGCGGACCAGATTGCCGGCGGCTGCGGCCATGGCGGCTCCTGCGTCAAGGCGGTACCAGGGGTCAAATTTACCGTAGACGGCTTGTTCCATGCCGCCCTTATGCCTTCGGCCAATAACGCGGCCAACGCTTTGGCCAGGTCAACCGGCCTCACGCCCAAACAGTTCGCAAAAAAAATGAACGCCAAGGCCAGATCTCTGGGCGCCAGCAACAGCAATTTTAACGAACCGACCGGCATGGATCCGCGCAACGTCATCACGGCGTCCGACTACGCGAAAATCGTATCAGCCGCTTTTGCCAATCAATATTTGCGAACTATCGCCCAGCAAACCAGCTACGTTCTGGTGGCAGCCAATAATTCAAAATATACTCAGACCATCAAAAATTCAGACAAACTTCTGGACAGCGAAGGCCTGCAGATGCTGGGGGCCAAAACCGGTTACCTGAACGAGTCAATGTATAATTTCGCTTCCGTCCTAAAATATAACAACGGCCATCAGCTGGTTGTGGTCCTGCTTGGCGAACCGCATATGTATTCGGCCTTTGACGATACCAAATATTTGGCCGGCCTGGTAAGTCCAAAAATAGACGTGGCGCTTGCCGGTCCCTAAGTATCCTGATCACGGCCGCCGCTTTCCTGCCGCAAGCATCGTACAGGTTTTCTCAATCCGAACCTCGCGGGCTTCCGAATCCTTAGCAGAATCTATCCTATAAACAAATTCCCTACGTTCTATCGGCGTAAGATTTTTCCAAGCAGCTTTAGCCTTAGGCGTAGCTGTAAGTTTTTTATAAAGATTCATCGGCACTATGGAATAGCAGCATGGCCGGCGCTTGCCCTCGGCCAGGATCGAGCAGGCTTTGGTAATGCGGCGGTCATGTGTTTCCCCCTTCTTGGCTGACTCTATCCAATACACAAAGTCCATCCGCGCGAGCGGGGTTAGATCTTTCCATTGGGCCTTGGCTTTGCGGTTGGCCGCGAGAGCCTTATTAAAATTCATTTTCTGGCTCCGACGCCGGCAAGCCCCGGTGATCTTTGGGCAAACAGCAGGACTTTTTGTAACCCCGGCAAATTCAGATCTTCTGCCTTTTTAAAACGGATACAACTTTTGCCGACACTGACCTTCCCTAATTCCTTTTTATTCTTTTCGGCGATATATTGGCCGTGGTCCACAGCGCAAATATACAGGCTGATATAATTTTTCTGGTTGGCCAAAGCGATAGTGGGCCAATCAACCAAGTTCTTTTTGTAGTTGCGGACCTTAAACGATCCGTAGCCAAGCATATTGTAGGCAAAGTGCGGTTTGAGTTTCGGTACAGTCTTTTTTATAAAATTATGCAGGAAAAGAACAGCTTCCTGGCGGTCCTTTGGTACGGCCTTAAGGTAGCTTCCAACACTATTCGCTTTAACTTTTTTAAACATGTTCATGTATTTATAATACTTACCGTTCCCATAAACGCGCGCCTTATTTTAGGCTGTCGAGCTTGGCTGATATTTTCTTGATATCCCTTCTCATTTCTCTGGTCGCCTCACTTTCAGATTTAAGCTGCTTTACGGTTTTTTCCGAAAGTTTTTGTTCGCCTTTAAGGCCGGAGATTATTATTTCGTTGCCGACAAAGTTGGAGACAAACAAACCGATCATCAACAGCAATCCCGACCCCAATACTATTGAAAGCGGCCCATCCCACCATATCAATTCCGAAAGGTTGGTGCTGGAGTCGTAAAACCTCGCGTAAACGAATCTGAGCATAATATAGTCGGTGGTATGCCAGACACCGCGCCAAAACAGCACTACGCCGATGCCGCCGGCAATGCCGTACCAAATCGGGTAATGGCTTAGCCGTCGTCGCACCTTATCCTCAAGTTTGTCGAAAAATTTTATTAGCATGGATTTTTATTTCAGACAGCTGACCCTTAATATTATAATCATAACAAAAAACACGAGCTTAGGCTAGTGTTTTTTCTTCCAATACTTAACCTGCACCCCTCCACGGATTTTTTTTACCACTACTTTCTGATGCTCTTTCCACTTCAGATGAATCATGATTGACTTCGGCATCGTCACCGCAAGCGAGGATTGGTATTTCAATAAATAAAACTCCCCAAGGCGATGGCTGCCTGCAAGATCAGGGTCAAGGAAAAAGTCAGGATCAGGGCTTTTTCTTTATGGACGATGGAATAATAAAGCCAGAAAACCGAAACCAAACTAAATCCGGTCCATGACAATGATGATACGCCGGTGGCGTTTTTATTTACCCAGATCTCAACCAACTGGGGAATATTAAAAACTGCGGAGAGGACCCCGATCACATACGCCATATCGTCAAGAAAAAGTTTCTTGATCCAGCCCGGCGCCGGCAGAGGCGGCTTTCCTTCTCCCTTTGTTTTCAGAATATTCCGGAAAACCAGACTCATCGCGATTTATAAGCCAGCTGAAAACTGGCGTAAGACAGAAGCGCGGCGATGACCTTGCATTTGGCGCCGTCTTTCAGTTTTTGGCTTGAGTTAGTTTTCATATTTACATAATAACAAAAAACACTGAGAATATCTAATTGCCTGTCTTTGCCTCTAAAGAATTTATTGCGGATTGATTGAACCCTTTTATAATCAGCCAGATGCCCAACGAGAACTCCCACAGTGCGATCGGCAGTGCGGTGACCAGTGCCAACGTAGATACCCGGTCGATGAGGCCAAACAATACGGCGAGGTCGGCTGCGAGGAGCAATGGCGCTCCGATCAATCCGAGCACAGGAAGAAACCGAGGGACCAGGCGCGATCGATATAATAATGTACCGAGTAACACGGCATTTATCCCTGGCATGAGGCTTTGTCCGAGGAGGAACAGGCGGTCATATAGAGCCATCAGCGCATGCCCCGTGACCAACGCACCAGCTCCGGCTCCAGCTTGCCTGAGGCTCACCACCGACAAAAGACAAGCTACGCCAGCGAAAATAGTGGCGCCTTCCAATGTCCGGGTAATGACAAAACCCAAAGCCATTCCCTCATTCTGCTTCTTTACCATCGGATAAAGTGCAATGGCAGTGCCGATGCCGGCCAGGGCCACGATCACCTCCAGAACGGCACCGATAAGTGCTTTAGTATCGGGACCCAAGCCCACGATGTAGTTTGGATCATGTATCGGACCATAAAGCGCGAGTGTCGGGATCGAGATAAAAGTTAGTACGTAGAACACGCCTGCAAGTAAAGATATTTTTCTCGTTGATTCGATTGCCATTGTTTATTCTGGTATTTAATGATGCTCTTAAGTATAGCATGCATTTCAAACAACAAAAAAATCATCAAACGTGTTAATGATTTTTTCATGGCTCGAGCTGTTCTGATTCGCAGAACCGCTAATACGCACTAAAACAAAGGGGTAAAAAATTCGAAGATGCGTTATGGTATTATCATAAACAATGCTATTGTAAAGAAATGAATAAACTCACTCTAGCCCGTAGAGGTCAAAAACTGTTAGTTTGGCTCGCAAGAGCGGTGCTGGTTCTATTATTTTTAATAATAACAGGCACTATTTACGAGAATAAATCTGAAGCGGCTGATGCGCGTACCTACCCGCCTCCAGGTCGTATGGTTGACGTCGGCGGATACCGCCTGCATATCAATTGCACCGGTACTGGCAGCCCTACTGTGATAATCGAATCTGGATGGGGGGATTCGTCCGCCGTCTGGGGTTGGGTGCAGCCCGAAGTTGCTAAGACCACTCGTGTTTGCAGTTATGATCGAGCAGGAATGGGATGGAGCGAGACCAGTCCCGAGCCGCGAACCGCCCGTAAATTCGCTGAAGAATTACATACCTTACTGGCTAAGGACAACGAACACGGACCGTATGTACTAGTTGGCCATTCGCTCGGAGGATATACCGTGCGGGTGTATACTCATGACTATCCGGCCGAAGTCTCCGGGTTGGTGCTGATTGATGCCCAAGACCTGCCCGCTTCCGGTGCCAATCCTAAGCCAGCTCCGCAACCTGGTAAAAATTCCTTGCCGTCTTTGATGGCTCGCATCGGTTTGGTGCGTTTGCTGGCAGGCCCGCTCGGCGCGATTGAAAACCTACCGTCAGAGAATAAGCAAGCTTTTACAGCTTTTTCCGTGGCTCCCCGTTCCGTCCAAACCTTCCTAGACGAAGGCATGGGGATGTCCGAAGGAGGAGCCCAAGCCAGGGCTGTGACCACGCTGGGAGCATTGCCTTTAATCGTTCTATCGCGCGGCAAAGATAAGGATGCCAAACACACCGCCGCGCAGGCCAGCCTCTTAGAGTTATCGACTGACAGCCAACAGTTCTTTGCAGATCAAAGTGGTCACCGCATTCAAATTGAACAGCCTGAAGCTGTGGTCGCAGCGATTGTAAAAATGATACAGCATGTACGACATTCAGTTGGCGTCTGATTAATTGTATGACTTCAACCCTTCGAATCCGCCGCCGGGAATCGAAAAGAAAGAAACTGACAGAAGTCAGTTTCTTTCTTTTGGCTCGGGCGGCTGGATTCGGATTCGCGCTGATGCGCTCATGTCCGGGGCAGCGACGGAAGCTGCGAGCCCTCGCTTCCGTCGACGTTCGGCTGCGACTGGGGTCTTGCCTCACTTCTGCCCTTCGAATCCAGCCTGTCAAACAAATAAAAAAACCCGACAGAAGTCAGGTTTTTTTATTTGGCTCGGGCGGCTGGATTCGAACCAGCGACCCGCTGATTACATTTAATCTAAAGTCGCCTTTAGTATGGACTATATCATAACCCTATTAGGGGTCCGAGGCGCTTCCGCCCAGCACTTTCGAAGAAAGGGCTGGGAGTACTCCCTTGCGGGATAGTCTCTACACCTTCTCCGACTGAAAAGTCGGAGCTTGGCTCGGGATTACCCTGTACCGATTACTGGTGCAGGGCTTCCCCGAGTTCACCTCGTTTTTCAACCTGGGTTTCCCCAGGAAGCTGCGTAATTCCTGCATGGATTTCTCTGTGGCAATTCGCGCAAATTAAGATGCACTTATCCAGTTCGCCTTTGATCTTATCCCAAGATTTGGTTAATCCGTTCATGGATATTCCAAACTTTTTCTTGGAAGGATCAATGTGGTGAAAATCAAGCGCTCCTAGACAGCGATCGTAACCACAGATCATACATTTACCGCCTTTATACACCCTAGCCATTTCCCTGAGCTTTTTACGTCTCTTGGTAACCGCCTGGATAATGTATTGAGAACGGTCGGAATATGTTCTCTTCTCTTTTGGCATAAAATAAGACCTTTATGCCGCCTTTAAGAACTTGTTCACAGTCAGCTGCTCTACCGCTGAGCTACGCCCGAACGCTAACCAATTC
Organism: Candidatus Doudnaibacteriota bacterium; assembly: GCA_039931165.1. Taxonomy (GTDB): domain Bacteria; phylum Patescibacteriota; class Doudnabacteria; order UBA920; family O2-02-FULL-48-8; genus JBDTSL01. The sequence goes on along the minus strand of JBDTSL010000003.1, from coordinate 24,711 downwards.
TAACAAATCGGGCGATATATTTCAAGCCGGTGTTTGGGTCTTGGTCAGGTCGAATTCCGTGGTGTTGACCTCGCCTTTACCTCCCCTTTCGACTCGACCCAGATCTTGCCTTTACGCTGTTCGATTCAAGAAAAGATATTTTTGTGAAGCGATCCAGCCGATTTAGGTATATAGTTCCCTTAACTATTTTTATATTCAAGAAATTCTAGCCACAAATAGTCCGTATCTAAATAAATGCGTTGGTGGCAAATACTCGACTTTAACACAATATTTATTTAATAATTTGATGATATGTTTATGCTTAAATAATGATAAATGTTGAACTTCTTTAATAGTATTTCCATTAACCCACCATTGAATATTTAGTTTAGCTATATTTCTAATTTTTTTGAGAGTCACATATCGAGTAAATTTTAAAGTTGGTGAATTATAGGAATTAAACCAAGGTTTCAATGACAAGGTTTTTGGTTCAGCGAAAGGTTCTAAAATTAAAATTCCTTTAGAGTTCAAATGACTGACTAAATTATTAATAGCTTCCTCAAGTTGCTTAGAATTTAGGTAAGCAATCACTGTAAACAAACTGATAATCGTATCAAATTTCTGATTAATTTTAAAATTAACAATGTCCCCTTGCAAAAACTTAATCCCTGGATTATTTTGTTTCGCAAGTTTAATTAATTGCAAACTTTTATCTAATCCAATTCGTATGTGATCTTTCAAATATTGTAAATGTCGACCTGTTCCACAACCAACATCCAAAACTGAACCTTTAATAAATTTTTTCAAATATAAAACTTCTTTCTGATAATCTTTTTTCAGATAGGTTTTATCATATAAATTCGCTAATTTAGTATAGAATGTGATCATATCTAATAGATTTAAAAAAAGAGGGGGAAAGCAACTTATCCCCCTGTATGAGCCTTCACATCGCGAGTGATCGGTCGATTGTCGGTCGAATGGCCTTGAGATCACCCTGTGTCACTCCGCCGCCATCGTCACAGCAGTTGCACATCGCCGCTGCCGTTTCAAGCGGTTCGCCGTACTTGGCAGCGTACAGAGCCAGCGTATTGGCAAATGCCAGCTTCAAATCGCTGGCATCACTGGCACCCCGCATACCAAAGTACGGGAAGTGATGTAAGTAGTGGCCGAACAGGTCTTCGCAGTCCTGGGTGTACTTGTAAGTGTCGAGAATGTGCATGTGCCAGAACTGGTCAATCTCTCGCGTCGGAACGATGTGCGGATGTGTTGCGTTGAGCAGCAGGAAGCGCTTGTAAAGCACCTCCACCGAGTCGCACATCTTGAGCGACCAACCCGGCCCTTCTTCGGCATCCATGAGCTTGACCTTGATCGGCTCGAGATCGAGATTCGCCAACTTGTTTTCCAATGTCGACGGAATTTCCATGATTCCTCTTTTCGATTGTTGCTTACGAGTGATTGCGGCCTGCGGAATTGCCGACCAAATCATTATGAAGTGTAAGCATTGGGTCGATTGTTGTCAATACTTGACAGCGTTATATTGAGCCCTGGCTTGCGTTTTATGCAAGTAGTTGGAATATACTGACAGTATGGATATTTAAAAAAATCCCGACTAATGTCGAGGTTTTTTTGTTATCTCTAGATACGTTTCAAGCCGGTGTTTGGGTCTTGGTCAGGTCGAATTCCGTGGTGTTGACCTCGCCTTTGATCGGCACGGTGAAAATAAAGCTCGAGCCTTTACCCACGCCCGGCGACTCGACCCAGATCTTGCCTTTATGCTGTTCGACTATGACTTTGGCCACATACAGCCCCAGTCCCAGACCGGTGGAGTTTTTAGCGGGAATTTTACCGCGTTCGAATTTTATAAATACGTTTTTGAGATGTTCCTTATCTACTCCTTTGCCCGTATCGGTGACTTTCACCATGATGTCATCCTTGGTCTGGCTGAGCTGGACCGTGATCGAACCTTTCGGGGTATATTTAATAGCATTATCAATCAAATTATTGATAACCTGGCGCAGTTTTTCTTTATCGGCGTTGATTATCGGCAGGGGTACTTTCGGCTTTTCGTAGATCAACTGCAGTTTTCTCATTTCCGCCTGCGGCAGGAGCTGGTCAACCGTGATCTGGGTGATCTCCGCCATATCCGTGGGCTGGAAAATAAATTCCATCTTGCCCCGCTCAATCCTAGAAACATTCAGCAGATCGTCGATCAGCGAGATCATTGAACCATTGGTTGAAGCGGTTTTACGAAGCTGTTCATGCACTGCCGCGTCCATCTTGCCATAATCCCCGTCCAGAATGGAGGCCAAATACCACTTGATAGTGGCCGGCGGCGTGCGAAGCTGATGGGACGCGATAGTGATAAACTCGGCCCTGGCCTGGTCCAAAATCTTCAGCTGCGCATTCGCGGCCTCAAGTTCTTTGTCTAAGATTTGCAGTTGACGCCTAAGCTCTACTTCCTTTTGCACGCTCCTTATCAGCAAAATTCCAAAACCTAATACTAATGCGAACATAGATAGACGAAAAACAAACGTCAGGGTATCTTTTGCGGTCACAATCTCAATTAAATTAACTATTGAGAGCACAAAAGTTAATACTTCGGTCGCAAACACTTTTACATCAAACAAATGCAGTTTAATTATAGAGTAAGCGGTAAGAGCTATGAAAGGAAACAAAAATACCGCGCCAAAAGAAATATAAGCGGCATTGTTTAAAAAGGCCGGTAAAATAAAATTGAAAATTATCAGCAATAAACAAGTAATGGTTATTCCGAAAAATATTAAGTCGAGTTGCTTTCTTTCAACTCCTTTAGTCCGCCTGATTTTTTTAACTAACAAATATATGCCACATCCGACCAACCCGAATACAACGATTCCAAACAAAGCAATAGCAGGTCCGTTGGCCACTTCCGACACCCGCCCCTCAGTAAATGCAGTCACTCGGGTAAACACCAATGGGGTTAAGTTTAGCAGTGACGAAACAACTGTTATCGGAATAAATAAGTAATAATATGCCTTTACAAATTCTGGGCTTTTATTTGGAAAAATATAAAATAACCTAAAAATAGAAAAAGAAAACCACACTGCAAAAAAGACGGCAATTCGGATCAGCCAAATTACCACAACCGGGTCGTAAAATTGATAACTTAAATAATTAAAAGCACTCCAAAAAATGCCCATCACGGACAGGGCCAGAAAAGTCTGATTGATGCTGTTCTTTTTATCATTAAAATAAATGATAAAACCCATTATCCCAATAGAAGCAGTGGCAATTCCGACCGACAAGAGGTCAATGTTCCGTATGTTCTGAAAAATGCTTGGATTCATCTATTTTTTTATTGTTGCCACGTACCGGGTAATAAAACTTTGCTTAAGTCTGGTCAGGTCCACGTTCAATTTCCTGTACTTTTTAGCCATTTGAGGTGTGACTTTTTTTGTTTGAATATTCAGTTTGCGCACACCTAATTCCTTCAGTATTTTTTTCAACTCATCTTTAGTATAAGCAGCGCGTGCGGAATAATATTGGAGCTTTTTCATAACCGTGTCCGGCGGCATCGCCTGCTTCAGCAAATAATGAGGTAAATCTCTTCTTAAGTCTTGGATATATAGAGTTCCTCCATCTTTCAGGACCCGAAGCATCTCTTTGATACAAGTCTTAACTTTCGGAAAATGGTGCAGGGTATCTTTACATACGACAAGATCGAAAGATTGGCTCTTGAATTGTAATTTGGTAGCGTCCCCGACAACAAAGCTGACATTTCTTTGTTTTATGCAATTCTTTCTAGCTAATTTTACTGCAACTGCAGAATTATCCAGCCCAATTACTTTCGACTGCTTGAAGCGTATTGCTATCTCTTTGACCAAAAGCCCCGGTCCTGAGCCAATATCAAGGATAGTACGGTTTTTATTATCCATAAATCGTTCCAGATCATCCACAAGAGGCAGGATCCATCTTTGATAATTTTCTTTGGACATTTTTTCGAAGACCTCTGATTCAATTTTTCCCATAGCGGTAGGTTCGGGAATCCTTTTTGGAAAAAACAATTTGTTTTTCATATATTTTTTAATAAATAAGGATGTTTTATTGATGTGGCGGAAGGAGGATCGGCATATCCCAAACGAAAAAGCAAAGTTGGAACTTCGTTTGACAATTTAAATATTCCTTTTATTTTTTGTTCTGCAGTCTTTAGCATTTCAACGTGTTTGGCCGAAAATATTTTGGTTCCCTCCTCGTTTACTCTTTGAGCCAAATAAAGCAAGCCTGCAGTAGGCTGCATACTCACACCTAATTTTGTAGCGGTGAGCCAAATCCTCTGCATCATTCTGCCCGTAGCGATTAAACTTTCTTCGGATAAATCTGGAGCCGTAATTAAACCAAACGCAGCCGAAGTGGTGTAAAGTTTAGCGCTGTCTTTCGCTACCATAGCCGCAATGTTAAATTTGTTAAAAAAATTAATTATCGGCCACCTTCTAAATATCTTCATCGCAAATTCCTGAGGAGGTTGGAGCTCCAAGGTTTTTATATACATACCTGTTTTATATTTCAGCTCCTCTTCCTTTGTCCATCTGATAAAACCAAATAATCCTTTATGTACATAATAATTTTCCAGAAACATTCTTTCGTTGAGATTTATGGTGTTGGCCAAATCTGTAATTTTCGCCCTATCTTTCAATAAAGAAAAGTTAAGTAGTGGTTTTTCTAATGGTATTGAAAGAATTTCCTTTTCATGATTTGCTGAAATATTCAGTGCTTTATACTGCTTCCTATTAGTGCAACGCTTTTCTATAGCTTCAAACAGACCAGTGTCTTGGTTTGCGGTAGGCAGAAATGAAATTTTAGCAACCAGGTCTGAATTTTTGCCTTCCGGGAAAAGTTGTATATTGGCATTGAGGCCTAGATGCCGCGAAATAATATTAATATTTTCTAATACTGCCCCATGGCCGATCAAAGATCCTCGCTCCATAAAATTATAAGCTGAATCATCAGCATTTCGAACAAGAATCACATACAATGTATCGTCTTTGATAGAAAATTTCCAAGGTTGGGAATTGTCCCCAGAAGGAGCAAGAACCGCTATTTCCAAAATTTTTTTAATGTTTGTTTCCATAAAGTTCTAATTATTTTTCCCCCAATGTGACTTTCGGTTTTTTCCCTTGAATATCAATCAGGCCTCGGTGATGATCGATCTTAAAATCCTTGCTTTTGGTAAATAAAATTTCTGGCAATGCTCTATTGCCGATAGCTGCAAATAATTTGCGGTACTCGGTGCTGGTCTTTTTCAAATTCTCAACAATGCTGTTGCCTATCAGTTCTTTTATTTTTGCGGAAAGTTTTGTCTTTGGCGAAAGCTGCAGCTTAATGAACAATTTTTGCTGTTTGTGGTTCTTGATATCTTGGTTGTATGAAAAAAAGTCTCCAGTTAAAAACTTTTTTACTCTGCGATCCTCAATTCCGGCTAGGATGTCCTCGGGATAAATATTTAATGCGTAAAAAGTTACCGCGACATCGGTTCGTCCCTTTTTTACCACAAACGGCAGCTGCCAATCCTTAAATCCGTGACGATTTGCTTCTTCCAAAAGCTTATATTCGGATAAGATCGCAGCAGCTTCCTGATGAGTAAGTACGTTTCCCACATCATGAATATTGTAGCGGATCAAAGGGATGCTGGTGTTGGCGGTAAAAATCAATTCCTGGCCATTTTCTTCAAAAAATACGTATTTGGGATCGTATTGCAAAATAGTCGGCAGTGATTTTTCGGAACCGAATAGGCGATGGTAAAGTTGAGGAACCTCAAGGGATTTTCTTCGTAAAAAAATGCTCGCGGCAGTTTCAAATCCCAGCAATGACGCGTCGGCGCAGCCGTAGACGCTTATGACAGAACTCAAGCCGTCCAGATGAAGCAATTTTAACACGGCATCTCTCCATTCTTCGGAAAACTTATCTCCGGAAGTCATAACCTTGAGATTTTTTGGAATTTTAATTCCCCTTTTGATCGCTTCCACGAAGACGTCCATCATAAACGGCGGATATCCGGCTATGATCACGTTTTTAAAATGGGGCCCTAAAATTTTAATACAGCTGAGGATATCCTCTATTTCAATGCCCGGCGTTACGGAGGTCAAATTATACCCCTGGCGCGAGACGTAACGGCAGGATGACAGGGTAAAATTACCCGCTACCCAGATGCCGGTAGCAAAACAGTCAATTACCAGGGTCGGCTGGTCTGGCTTGATGCCGAAAATATCCCTGAAGATCCGCAGGTGGATCTCGCCTCCGTGCTGCTCCTGTAAATCATCCCGCGGCCAAAATGTGGGCTTGCCGGATGAGCCCGATGAAGCGGAGATCATGGCGGGAATTTTTTTTCTGCTGAACGACTGCTCAAACGGATATTTATGAATAAAATTATGTTTATCCATTATCGGCAGGCGTTCAAAATCCTCGAACATTTTTATTTTTTTCGGATCTATCTTATTGGCCTTCAAAAAACTTCTGTAAGCAGGCACTTCCCTGGCGGCAGTGTGAAAAATATTCAGTATATTTTTTATTTCTTGCGTCATATTATTTTTGCCCGAAAGATCGGACAAATTGTTCTGTTTTTGTGCTTCTCGACAAAACACTCTCCGGGTCGCCGAACCCTGGGATTAATTTTTCTTCCAGACTGATGATAGAGCGGCCTGAATTTAGAGCTTGCTTGTTAGCAATCCTTCTGATAGCAAAACTGCAAGCAGATCCCCCGATTGCCGCAGAGGCGCCTAACTGCGGGACGCTGGCCAATGATTTGCCGATTTTAAGAACTGAATCCTGCATTGACTCGGTTAAATATTCCGGGCCAACTATCTGGGCAGCCAAATTAAGCCAAGACTTATAATCAAGATGGTCCAGGTCTAATTGTTCTATATCTTTAACCAGCCCGTGAAAAATCTCCCGGCCGGGCTCCAGATCAAATCTTTCTATGTCCAGAATTACGCTGTCGCCGTTATCCGTAGCAGAAAGCACGGGAATTTTATTTTTTTTGCATATCAATCTGGCTAAAATTTTAAGATCAATGCTGTCCATGGCATCTACGAAGACCCCGAGTCGAGGTTCTCCCAAGATAAATTCCTCAATATTTTCCTTGTTCAGTCCGTCGTGGTACAGCTTAAGCTGTGCAAAAGGGTCCAGCTCCCAAACTTCCCTCGCCGCTATCTCGGTTTTGTTTGTGCCAACATCGGCCAGGCCCGCTCTGATGCGGTTTAAATTGGAGACTTCTAAAGTATCAAAATCGGCTATCTTCAGAACTTTCGGGCCCCCGCTCAGAACAAGGATATTTAACACCGACGACCCAACCGATAATCCGGCGATGCCCACGGTAATGCTGCGAAAATTGTTTTGTTCCTGCTCTGAAATTAAATCTCTATTTCTTGCCGTCCGAAGCCTGAAATATTCCTCTTCCGGCAAGGTACGCACTAGGGTATTTGTTTCGGGGTAATAAATCCAAATATCCGGGATCGTATTTGCTTCCAGATATTTTTGCAGTTCAGCATCCACCTCCGGCATTCCTTTCTTCAAATGAGGATGAGCAATAAAAAAAAGCTCTGTCAGTGAAGACGAAAATGCGTCTATGACCTTGGCATTCGCCGGAGCATCTTTTTTGTCCTTAAATATTCTCGGTGGCTCCAACATTTTATTTTATAACGCCTTTCTTTACTTCTGATACCAGCATTGTTAGGTCATATCCGATCATCCGGTCTTCCACAACCTTGGGCAAGATCCGGCGTACTGCTTTATAAAGTTCATTTGAGGATTTAGAAAGTTTGTTTTGATATTTGAGATAATCCACTGCCTGGGCCAAGGTTACCAACTCTATAGCCAAAACCACAAAAGCATTATCCACCACTTGGGTAGTGATAAGTGCGGAGTCTGTGCCCATGCTGACAATGTCCTGGTTGTCCGCGTTCGTGGGGATGGAGTGGACATATTGGGGGTATGCTAATGTTTGGCTTTTCGCGGTAGTCGAAGTTGCAGGAAACTGCAGAGCTTGCAAGCCCAAGTTTAATCCAATTTTGTTTAAATTGATAAATGGGGGCAAAAATCTATTAACATTGTGATTTAAAAAAAAGTTGACTCGTCTCTCCGACAGCATGGTCAACCTGACCAATGTCATCTTCAGCTGATCCAATGAGGATGAAATATAATCACCGTGGAAATTGCCTCCATGCAGGAATGTCTTTTTATCCACATAGACGATCGGGTTGTCCGTGACGGAATTAATCTCGGTTTCGATGACCTGTTTGGTTTTCTGGAGCGTATCGTAAATTGGGCCCAAAATTTGCGGGATACAGCGGATGGAATAAACTTCCTGGACAAACTCCGGGATCTCTTTCACATCAGAACCAAGATTAACCTGCTTGTTTATCAACTCGCGGGATTTCAGCAACTTTGAGCTAGCCAAAAGTTCCCTCAATTTCCGGGCGACAGCCACCTGGCCTTTATGCGGGCGCAACGAATGTAGTTTTTCCGAAAAGCCGTCGGTATAACCATTCACCAGTTCCAGAGACCACGCGCCGGTTTTAATAGCTAAGTTCAAAAGCATGTCGCTGTCATGGCATATCACTGACCCGATACCGGACATAAAAGACGTTCCGTTAATCAGAGATAGTCCTTCCTTCGGTCTCAGCTGATAAGGCTTGATCTTCAACTGTTTCAGAACATCGGACGTCGGCCGGGTCTTTCCCTGATAATTAACCTTGCCTTCACCGATCAGAGCCAAAGCAATATGGGCCAGCTGGACCAAATCGCCGCTGGCACCCACTCCCCCATGTTCTAAAATCACAGGGATTATTCTTTTATTGATGAAAATTTTGAGCTGTTGGATCAATTCCTGCGAGGCTCCGGAATATCCTTCTGCCAAAGTGTTGAGCCGGATTATCATCGCTGCTAAAACAAATTTTTCCGGCATAGGGTCTCCTACCCCCACCGCATGGCTTCTGATCAGGTTCTCCTGTAGTTGTACTATCTGATCTCTGGCCATCAGATGAGAGGCCATGGGGCCAAATCCCGTATTGATGCCGTAAATAACTTTTGAGTTGATTATCTCTTTACCTAAAAAATCAGCAGACTTTTGGATCTTTTTGAGAGTCGAGGCGCTGATATTTACTTTTGTACCGGGATCGTTTAAAACCGACAGGATTGAATCCAGGTCCAAACTTTTTCCGTCAATATTGATAGTTTTCATTTATATTGGTTTCCTTATTTTCTTAGTTTACCCATTTATTCTACTGAATCTTGCCAAAAAAATCAAGCAAATAAAAAAAGGGTCTAAAAAGAGGAATCAGGATATTTCTATTTTTTTCTAGCTATGACATTAAACACATGCCAATATTTAGGAGAATTATTCGCAGTTTTACCTTTAAACTCTTTTTCCTCAAATAAAAGAATATTCATATCAGCGAGTAAAGTCTTAACTTTTTCCCCTGAGTGGAAAGTCATTGTCGGATTAATATGCCAATCATCGCGCTCTCCGAAGAATTGCCCACAAAAAATACCACCTTTAACCAAAGAATTTTTTACTTTCATTAAAACATAATCAAAATCTTCAGGTAGATTAAATGGTAATGAATATATAGCCGAGGCAATATCATACTCATTTTCTGGAAAATCAAAGTTGGCAAAAGTGGTTATAAAATAATGCAATCTATCAGATTTTAACTTTCGAGCAAAAGTAGCCATTTGATCCTCTTTGTCAATTACTGTAGTATCAAAACCTTGTGACAGTAAATAACGGGTATCTTTCAGAGCCCCGCCACCGATATCTATAGCCTTGTGTTTATTGTTTACATAGCAAAGAGCCTCAATAAGAAGTTTTGAGGGTGGGTACTCTTTTGTATTCTCAAAATATTCCGTCCAATCTTTTTTTAGCTTACTGATCATATATTAAAAAAATAATATGCAAAAAAATGACAGTGTATCATGTATACTCACATACATGATACACCGTCGACGCCGATGCTAGCTAGTGCAGCCTTGGCAGGCAGAGCAGTCGCTAGCGCTGAGCTTCTTCACGATGCGCTTGATTCGCTCCTTACGGGTCACGCAAATCACCTCCTCCCATTTTAAATTTCCAGTCAAACGTACTTGATGAAAACCCGCACTTGGGCCCGTTTGCTGGATGCCTCGAGTCGGTCTCGCCCGTGCAACATGACGAAATTGTCAAACCAAAGCGCCTCACCAGTGTTCAGCCGAATCGAACGACATCTCTTGGCAGCACGATGATTTTGAAGCACTTCGTCGAAGCGATTAACAGCTTCTGAGTACTCCTTCTCGAGTTTCGCCGTCATCGCTAACGTGAACGCCGGTAGCCAATAAACATGCGGAGGCCGACCATCGATCTCGGTTAGAACTGGGAGACACTCTTCTTTCTTGGGCAGGGGCACACGCACCTGCTTCAGGCACTCACGCTCCTGCTCCGTCAGTTCTTTCAGGATGTCCCGAGAATCAATGAGGAGGTTTTCACCCCCAATCGCGTCAGGCGTCACACAGAACAGCCCAACGATATTGACAAGCGGGTTATCTGTGTGGAACGGCACTTCGTCAGGCTTGTACGAATACCCAGTAAACCGCTCGACCTTGTCAGGCTGTATACTGAGATCTCTTGTCCCGGTAATGCAGCCTAACATGCCGCAAATTGTCAGATAGTTTTCCCTATCGCCGACTTCCGCAATCGAGAACCCCACCAAATCAATTTGCTCTCGAACTTGCGACGCGCAGAGCTCTGGTGACGCTGCGGGTTGTTTCATCATGTAATCGCCTCACAGGGCCGGCCGAACTGTTTCGGCCTCTGAAGTTTCGTCAGTACATCAGCCGAGTATCTGACGGGGTACTCTTCGTACCACTTGATGAGTGTTTCGTCGCCGACTCTGTCGCAGATGTAATTCAGCTGCTCCTCTGCCTCCTCTTGAGAAGGTGGCTGAAACCCTGGAAAGGATGGGGAGTGGTGGATGAAAAACCCCAGATGGCTATCGCAGAACTCTCTGTAATCGCGCGTGTGAAGAATGAAAGTGTGCCAGTATTCGTCCAGCACCACCATCCCTTCATGCACTACAAGAACGCGCGGGATATTCTGGCGTCCTTCTTTTCTGTCTGCCTTAAGGCGAGCGTTCAGCCAAAGCCATCGGTTTGTCTCTCGAGCGATCTCTTCGGCGTCTGGCCGTGAGAATTCGTACAGCGTACGAAACTTGTTGAGTACTTGGTCGTTCGTATAGCCCAGCGTTTCTTTGAGACTTAGCATTGCTGTCCTCTCGACACCGACGTGAGCGCAACTGACGCAACTGATTGACCAGCGCGTGTGTCCGCGTTCGACCGTGAGTTGACCAGGATTGGGTCCATGTCCTTACCTAACCCAGCCTCAGATCACCCACATCATTGCTTCCAAAGATCCTCCTGCGATGATCAACAAAATATAAACAAAACATAGCCATCTGAATGAGACTATATCTTCAATTGATTTTATCATTAGGTCGATTGTTGTCAATCCTTGACGGCGTAATATTGAGCCCTGGCTTGCGTTTCGATCTATTTGTTGGTATACTCTAACAGTAAATATGAATGGTCCTTTGATCAAACCTATCTTATGCTAAATAACTGACTACGATTTTTTCAATCATTTTTTTTATGCCGCTTTAATCTTAATTTTTTTTTGGTATCTGGAAAATTAACGAGATTCTGACAGTATAAACACGCAAGCATAGTAAGTAATTGCACTACTAAGAATTAACCTTACAATATCAAAAATTAAAATAGCGGCAGTGAATCTTAATGGTAGCGGATTTAAAATAAAAAACTGTGCCAAAACGAGAGCTATATTAAGCACCACTAAAACTTTGCCGATTTTGTATCCTTCCTTTGGGTCGAATTCCACAAAGTATTTAACCAAACCTAAACTTAAGCTCAAGGCCACAGCCAACTGCAGAATGGCTACCCAGGATTTAACTGCGACGGTAATATTAGGAAGCAACAACTTTGTTAAAGGAGTAACCACAAACCCGGCGATGAGCAATTCGGCAATAAAAATTAAAATAAGTTTTGACGCAAAACCCAATTTAGATTTTTTCATTTAATATAAGTTATATTATGACTTAACTCTAGCAGAAAACACAAGTTTTTAGCAAATCTTCTTTTTTGGGTGGGTAAGGGGCCTCAAACATCATTTAAGTATTAGTCCGAATATGATTGTTGTCAATGCCTGACAGCATAATATTGAGCCCTGGCTTGCGTTTAAGTCAACTTGTTGTTATACTCTAACAGTAAATATGAACACTCCCCTGCTTAAACAACTCATTGGTTCCGGCCTATCGGATAAAGAGGCTAAGATCTATCTAAGCCTTCTGGAGCTTGAATTGGCTACTGTTTTTGAGGTCGCTGAACACTCCGGCATTAACCGAAGCTCAGCTTATGTGGTCCTGGAAGCCCTGAAAAAGAAAGGTTTAGCAGGAATTTCTGACGACAAAAATGTCCGCCGATACGTGGCGGCTTCCCCGGAGATTTTACTTCAAACAGTCAAAACAGCCGCTAAAAAACAGGAAGATATAAAAGCCAAGGTAGAATCAATCCTACCTGAGCTCAAGGCTTTACATAAGGCCACAAAACGAAGACCGATTGTAAAAATATTTGAAGGCAAGGATGGCGCCAGAGAAGTATATTGGAGTCTTTTGGAAACAAAAACGAAAGAACTCAGAGTTTTTGCAAATCCTGCTGAGATTTTCAAACATGTTCCTGATTTTCAGACCCAAGATAGTGAGAGAGCTAAAAAAGGAATAAAAATGTTCGCAATAAGTCCTGCAACAAAAGAAATGCTAGAACTAGTTAAATATGTTAAACCAAATAAGCCTTATGAACAAGTGTTGATCCCAAAAGACAAATATAATTTTTCTTCCGATATGGGAATATTTGGAGATAAAATTGCTATAGTTTCGCCAAAAGATAATTTTGGGATCATTATCGAAAGCCAAGAAATTGCGGACATGCTTAAAAATAGCTTCGACCTGGCCTGGGAAGAAGCTAAAAGGTTAGATAAAAAAATCAAAAGGTGAGAATATTGCCAAAAAAATCAACTTCTGTTAAAGTTATTATATTCAATATTGAGCTTCAGAAACCTACCAATGGCTGAAAAACTAACCAAAATCCTGACAGTCGAAGACGACGTGACCATGCGGGAGATCATGGTCCACAAACTGTCGGCTACGCCCGGCTTTACCGTGATAGAGGCCTCTGACGGCAAGGAAGCTTTGGAAGTCTGGAAAAAGGAAAAACCCGACATCGTCCTGCTGGACCTGAGCCTGCCGGAAATGGACGGCTTCCAGGTTCTGGAGACCATCCGCAAAGACCCAGATCCTGTGGTCGCCAACGCATCGGTGATAGTATTAAGCAATCTTTACAGCCAGTCCGAGATCCAACGGGCAAAAGACCTAAAAATCGACGAGTACATGGTCAAGGCCTACTACACAACCGAAGAAATATTTTCCAAAGTCAAAGAAATTCTGGCGAAGAAAGCGCAGAAAGTATAAAGGGGCAAATATAAAAGGCTGGCGAATTGCCAGCCTTTTTCGTTTCCTTATCCCTTGATACTTGCCCCGTTATACTTTTCTAGTAATCCCTCAACTTAGAAATATTATAGTGATCCTTTATCCGCTCGAGTGCCTTGGCCTCGATCTGGCGGATGCGCTCGCGGGTCACTCCGAACTCCTTGCCCACTTCTTCCAGGGTGTGGGTCACTCCGTCTTCCAGGCCGAACCGCATTTTCAGGATCTTCTGTTCGCGCGGGTCCAGATCTTTCAGGATGCCCTGGACGTATTCGCGCAGGATCTGCCGGCCGGCGGTCTCCGACGGGGTCACGGTATCCGGATCTTCGATGAAATCGCCAAGATACGAATCTTCCTCGTCGCTGTCCCCGACCGGGGTATCTATGGAGACGGTTTCCTGCGAGATCTTTTTTAACTGATAAACTTTCTCCACTTCGATGCCCATTTCGGAGGCGATCTCCTCGGGCAGAGGCTCGCGGCCCAGGTCCTGGACCAGCTGCCGCTCGGCTTGGGCGTATTTATTCAGCGTTTCCACCATATGCACGGGAATTCTGATGGTGCGGGACTGATCGGCCAGGGCGCGCGTGATGGCCTGGCGGATCCACCAGGTGGCATAAGTCGAAAATTTATACCCTTTGCGCCAGTCAAATTTTTCCACAGCCCGGAACAGCCCGAGGTTGCCCTCCTGGATCAGGTCGAGCAGGCCCAAATTCCGTCCCATGTACTTTTTGGCGATCGAAACCACCAGACGCAGGTTGGCCTCGATCAGACGCTTGCGGGCGGCCACGTCTCCTTTGGCGATCCTTTTGGCCAGCTCCACTTCCTCAGCGCCTTTCAGCAGGGCGGTCTTGCCGATCTCGCGCAAATACATCTGGATGGAATCGTCATAGATGTCGCCGAGGTTATACGACTCGGCCATCTGCTCTTCTTTTTTCGTCTTGACGCGCGACAGCTCCGCGGCCTGCTGCCAGACGGAAGCCACTTCCTGCTCCACTACCTCAATTCCTCTGGAGTCCAAAGTGTCGAGCAATTTTTCGACAGCATCAAGATTGCTTTCCATTTCCGGCAAGGCATGCACCACTTCGGCCTCGGTCAAAAACCCGCGGGCGATGCCGCGTTTGACCAGATTGTCCACGGCCCGGTCCCAATCAAAAACGCTCCCGGTCTTTTTCGGCTCGGAGTCTCTTTTCATCGGTATCTTCGAGCGGGCTTTGGCCGGCCTGCTGGCTTTCTTTACCGCCTTGGCCTTGGCGACCTTCTTGACTTTTTTTACCTTTACTCTGGCGGGTTTCTTTTTAGGCATATTTATGAATTATCAACCTGCTGGCTTAATGTTACATATTCCTTCGACAGATCATCGATCAGTCCTTTATTCTTATTCTGCTCCGCGTTTTTTATCTTTTCCGACAGCTCCATCATCCGCTGATGGATGGTCATCTGTTTGAGGGCGGCCGCTATTTTCGGCAATTCAAGTTTGGAGTCCAGACCCTGTTCCCTCATATCCACTTCCGCGGCAAATTTTAGAAATTCTTTTTTGTCGTCCGAGGGTTCAGCCAGTCCCAGCTCCTTCAAATACCGGTAGTCAGACAGCAATAAGCTTAAGCCCAAAAGCTGATCAGTCAGGATTTCTCTCCGGGTTTTCCTTACTCCTGGTTCCTTGCCCTTGTTTCCTCCCGGAGGTTTCGGCAATGCCAGCCTGTTTATTATATCCCAGATGCTATTTTCTGCAACATTGATGCCCGTGGCAAGCTTTCTGACATAATGCGCCTTGGTCACCGGATCGGAGACCCGATAGATCAGCGGCGCCAGTTCTTTCGTGATCTGCCGCTTATCATCCACTTTTGTGGCGTCAAATTGACCGAATATCCGGTCAAAAAAGTAGTCGACGAAGTTGCCGGCTCCTTCAACGGCTTTCTGCCACAGTCCGATCCCCCGCTTGATCAGCTCATCCGGATCTTTGGCTGACCCCAAATCGGCAATTTTCACGTTGAATCCCTGATTCAGGGCCAGCTCCAGCGCCCGCTTGGTCGCGGTAGAGCCGGCGGCGTCCGAATCAAAAGCAAATATCAAATTATCGGTAAATCTTTGAAGGATGGTTAACTGCTGGTCAGTCAGAGCCGTGCCGGAAGTGGCGACTGTCTGGACAAAACCGACTTGGTGGCAGGCGATGACGTCCATATTGCCTTCCACGACTATTGCCCGATTTTCTTTGCGGATCAAATTCCTGCCCTGATACAAACCATAAATGACCTGGCTTTTATTATATATCGGGGTCTCGGGACTGTTTACATACTTACCTGTATTTGGTTTGTCATGCAAAAGTCTGCCTGTGAATCCGACGACTTGGCCGTGCAGGCTGACAATAGGAAACATCACGCGGTCATGGAACCGGTCAAAATAGGTTTGAGCGCCGAGGGATGAAGGATGAGTGTTTCGGTCGCTTTTTATGATAAGACCAGCGGCTTCAATATCTTTCTTATCGAAACTTTTCGATAAGAAATTTTCCAAGTAATGAAAATCATCCGGCGCGAATCCCAACTGCCAATTTTTAATTGTCTGATCGGTCAGTCCCCGCTTGCGCAAATATCCCAAAGCCTCGGAGCCGGCGTTGCTATCCCATAAAACTTTGGCGAAGTATTTGGCCGCCTGCTGATTGATCTCATACAATATATCTTTTTTCTCGCCCGCCTGGATCTGCTCGACAGTCGGTTTTTTCAGCTCCACGCCTGCGCGCGAAGCCAAAATTCGCAAAGCCTCAGGAAACTCGACGTTCTCGATGAGCTTGATGAACTCAAAAATATCCCCGCCCAGGCCGCAGCCGAAACAATGCCAGATCTGCTTCGATGGCGAGATCATGAAAGACGCGGTTTTTTCCGAATGAAACGGACAGACCGCCTTAAAATTCGTCCCGGCTTTCTTGACCTGGATGTAATCGGACAAAACTTCGGTGATGGAAAGCCTGGATTTGATTTCGTCTATGGGTGAATCAAACATAAAAACTAGAAAATAGTAAATTGTAAGTATCGCATTTGCGAGGAGTCCCGACTTGTCGGGACGACGAAGCAATCTAATCCTAGTTAGACTGCCACGGCCGCTTTCAGCGGCCTCGCAGATGCATTAAAGCTTTTTCAAAAACCTCTTTATCCGCCGGCCATTTCAAAAACGAAGCCACTTCATCGAACTTTACCCATTTAACTTCCGCGACCTCCTTGTCGTGATCCTGGAGATCGCCGGAAACATATTCCATCAGAAAATAATGGACGAATTTGAGAGTCTGGTCGTAATTGCGAAAAAATTTGATATAGCTCAAATCTTCCAAAATTTTGGCTTCGACTCCGGTTTCTTCCATAACTTCACGGATTGCCGTTGCTTCCTTTTCCTCCCCCTCGTCGATCTTTCCTTTGGGAAAAGTCCAGTATCCTTCCGGCGGGCCGAAGTTGCGGCTCATCGGCATGATCATTAATATAAAAACGGAGCCGGATTCTTTCTTAAATACAACTCCCCCGGCCGATATTTCTTTTTTCCATTTCTGCTTTTCTTCGGTCATAAAAAAATTTGGCGGAGAGAGAGGGATTCGAACCCTCGATACCTTGCGGTATACTCGCTTTCCAAGCGAGCGCACTCGACCACTATGCGATCTCTCCGTGATAACAAAATAAGGCGTTTAGTCGCCTTATTATACCTAAAATCCGATGCAATATCAACTCAGCGTACCAGCTCTATTGCCGCTTCTTTCCGCCCCCTTGCGGCATTGATGAATCGCTGGCCGCGCTTCAGTAATCCGTGGCTATTGGCTATGGTCACGGCATCCCCAATTCCCGCGACCGAAACAACTCCCCAGAGCAGGCAGGCTTCGCGGGCTTGAAGTTCATTCTTGGTCACGAAGATAATTTCAAATCCCGGCCGGAAATGAGACAGATCCCGGGCAACTGTGAAATCGGTGGTCAGCACAGCATCTATTTTGGCGTGGATGCCGAAATGAACCAGACTGTGGGATAAGATCATTTCCTTATCGACGGCATGGTCCATGCTTTCCGAATGATGATACTTGTCCAGATCTGATGGTTCGGTTTGGATCAATATTTTCGACATTGTTTCCACTGCCGCCACAGGGTAGGCGCCGAAAGCGCTTTCGCCGGACAGCATCACGGCATCGACGTGATCTAAAGCGGCGTTTCCCACGTCCAAAAGCTCGGCTCTGGTAGGCCTGGGGTTGCGGATCATGGAATCAAGCATCTGGGTCGCTACGATCACGGGTTTGCCGTATCGCAGGCATTTCTTCACGATATTTTTCTGGGCCAAAGGCACCAAAGTCTGATTGATGTTCAGCGCCATGTCTCCCCTGGCGACCATGACGGCATCCGATGCCTGGATGATGCGTTCAATGTTTTTCAGAGCTTCCGGGGTTTCGATCTTGGCGATAATCTGAACTTTGCGCGATGTCAGCCTGCGAATTTTTTGCCGCAAGTGCGCTATGTCAAAGGAAGTTTTCACGAAAGACATGGCCACAAAATCCACTCCCGCGGCCAGTCCGAATTCCAGATCGGCCAGATCTTTGTTTGACAAAATCGGCAAATGAATTGCCACGCCCGGCAGCGAAACTCCTTTATGACTGATAACTTTTCCAGGCACCGTCACTTTCGCTTCCAGACCGTCAGGGTGGATTTTCGTAGCAATCAATTCAACCAGTCCATCGTCAATCAGAATTGCTTGCCCCGATTTCATCCATTCCCAAATAGGCTGGCCCACCGGAATGCCGTGCTGGCCGAAAACCACATGCTGTCCCTTCTTCAGTTCCTTATCTTTAAACTCTCCTAGCCGTAATTTAGGCCCGGACAAATCCTGAAGGATGGCGACCGGAGTACGCAACTTACTGCTTATTTCACGGACGTTTTTGATTATTCCGGCGTGTGAAGCGTAGCTGCCATGGGAAAAATTCAGCCTGGCCACATTCATTCCGGCCTTGATCATGACAGTCAAAGTTTCTTTCGTGTGGCTGGCAGGGCCGATAGTGGCGACAATTTTTGTTTTTTTCATATTAGCATTATACCAAAAAGACAAAAAAAGAACGACCTTGCCTTACTTTCTGTCACTAATCAAAATAGACTAGATTGTTCGGCCTTCTTAAAAAGTTTATCGCGTTCTTTGTCATCATAAACCCCCACACCAAAATATTTTGTGAATTTCCTAAAATAAAGATGTTGATTCTTTTTTGGTGTGGGGGTGAATATGGACTTTGCCAAACACGCCGTCGTATCCGCCCTCGATGCGGACTTTCCCCTCTCGAATTCGAACGATTGATTCCGCCACCACCGAATTGGAGATTTTTGCTATTTCCTCGCGGGGAAGATCCAATAAAATTTCAAACTCAGGATATTTAGCCACCATTTTTTCATAAATTTCCAAAACTTTTTTCCCAACGCCAGTGCCGTATGTTTCCGCGATGACTTCTTCCAACGGAATCACGCTCTTGTAAGGGATCGCGCGCTTGGGGGAAAAACCGAAATCCCTATCTGCCAGCGCATCCACCCGGCTCAAAACACCTACCAAAAGTTTCTTGCCGCACTTTGGACAAATGCCTTTCAAACGCTTGGCTTCTTTGGGCAAACAAGAAAACTTGCAATCAGCGTGGCCGTCGAGGTGGTATTTCCCCTCTTCAGGGAAAAACTCAATGGTATATAAAAATTCTTCAGGATTTTTATCTTTAATGACCCGGATAATTTCACCGAAAGATAATTTTTCTTCCGGGATTTCGAAGACATTCGCTTCCCGGCCGAGCTTTCTCAAGCTATGCGCATCGGAATTGGAGACCAAACTAAACTTATCCAGCTCGGAAACCTGCCAGTTCATCTTCGGATCGGAAGATAATCCGGTTTCAATCGCGAAAATATGCTTGGATTGGTCGCCAAATGCTTCCTCCACTGTATCAAAACCCGACAGCGAACCAAACAACCCAAAGTGCGGCGTCCAGGCGTGGGCGGGAATTATTACGCTTTTGGAATCGGCATCCAGAACAATTTTGACCAAGTCGGGACATTTCACGCCCATGATCGGCCTGCCGTCGGATTTCAGATTGGCCCCGGTTTTTTCAAGCCCCGCGATGATCTTATCCACTGCCGCGAAATTCGGGGCCCAAATCATATTGTGGATTCGACGAACCTTGTCTCCTAATTTATAAATCGACGAGACTTCTGCGGTGAGCATAAAATATACCTCAGCGCTTTTGTCTTTGAGTTGGTACAACCCGGGTTTAGTTTCTTTCAAAGAGTCTTTCAATTCCGCAAGCCACTTCGGATGGGTAAAATCGCCGGTGCCGATAACCTGTATCCCTTTTTTGTCAGCCCAAATACCAATATTCCCAGGATTGAGGTCCTGGGAACAAGCGCGCGAATACTTCGAATGTATCTGCAAATCTGCGATTACTCTCATTTTATTTTACCATCGCGAGCCTGCGAAGCAGGCGTGGCGATCTTTTGACAAGATTGCTTCGTCGTCCCGACCATTCGGGACTCCTCGCAATGGATTCTAGCTCAGCTCCAGTTTAACCTTGCGGTTATAGTCCTGTAAAATATCGTGAATATCATCGTCATCGGTTGCCGCAAGTACTGTTTTAAGGTCTGAAAGGAGCTCGTCCCATCCTTTACGGTCCTTATCGTAATGGCCACGGGCCATTTCGAAAATTTGAGACAGCAGGTCCCCGTTCTCGGGGTTATCAAAAATTGCCGAACATTCACTTGCTATTTCGCCGATTATATCCTCGATCTCCGCCCCTTCTTCTTCGAGCTCTGATTCATCGGATTCAGATTCAAAATTTTTCGCGGCCATAATGTTTATTTCTTCCAGTAAATAGCGGTACAACAAAAAGTTTACCCCCACACCAAAATATTGTCAAATGCTTTTACAAAATGTTACGCAATTTTGGTGTGGGGGTTTACCCCCTCGCGAAAATCTTGTCAAATCCAAGCCCATAGACGCCAAAAAGGCAAATTAAAAACCCCGCTGTGCGAGCGGGGTTTTCTTTTTTAGAAATCTTCTTTGCCGGCACTGTTATGGTCGGCTGCTTTGTGTTCTTTGAGCTTAAGCCCGGTCTTAGTCAACTGTTCGCGTTCCGCAGCGCTTAGAGCCTTCAAATCACCGAGCGAATCCAGCTGTTCCTGAAACTTAGCCATGATTCCATCCACATGCTCCAAATGTTTTTGATACGCTTTGTCATTGGCAAAGGCTTCTCTGGGCCACTTATTACACCAACGGTAAAATGCGTCCACGGTCTCGATAATATTATCTTTTGTTAAGGGCTTCCCACCAAAGGAATCTAACATGAGGTGCTCTGGTGCTGCCCCCGCGTCCCTGGCCACTTTCCCGGTTTTTTCGCTGAAATCCAAAGCGGGCTGAACATATTGCAATTCTTGGGCAGTTTTCGGATCAGCCTTTTCTTCGCCATAAACTCGTTTCCAGCCTATACTGTTCCAAAAATGCTCCGAGGTCGAGGTGCATTCACCGCTGGCGGAGACGAGCTTCAAGCCGCGTTTTTGGGCTTCTTGGGCTGCTCCCATCAGAGCCGAGATATACGCTTCCCGCGCCAAGCCGCCTTGTCGAACATCACTATCGGTCACGGCGTATCCGATCATGAAGGTTGCTTCCCCGCTTGGTTTGCCTGAGGCGTCTTGCAGTTCAACCAAGCCGCCAGCCACGGTCGACTGAACATCACCTTTTTCGTTTTTAATCACATTAATCTGATATCGAGTAATATCTTTGGTGCCCCATGCGGTCGTACCGTCGACTGCCGAGCGCATGACGGAAATCGGATCGACTTCTTCTTTACCAAAGGTCTTAACAAACAAATCTTGAACTTTCTTTATATCCTTACTGTCCCCTTGTTCGATCGCTTCAATGGAATACTGGTGGCCATCTCGTTCAATACGGGTATTTGGCCCGTCAATGTTAGAGCGCTGATATTTGCTTTCAGCAATCAAACTATCAGCCTTGCTCAAGGCTGGCTGTTGTTCCCGCAATTCTTTACAAGTGCCGCAAGTTTCCCGGAAGTTGCCATGCGGACACATGCCCTTATCTTTTGCCGACTGCTCAGGTGAATCTATTGTCATATTAAAATAATCAGTTATTGATAACCTAATGTTACAACAATTACAAAAAAAGGCAAATTAAAAACCCCGCACTGCCTACTTTCCCATCAGTCTTACACTGAAGTATCATCGGCGGTACCGCGTTTGACTGCTGAGTTCGGGATGGGATCAGGTCGGGCCACGGCCCTTGAAGCACGAGGAAATTCACCCCCACACCATAACGAGAATTAAAAGATTAATCAACGAACACGATGCGGAGATTTTAACTAATCGACATCAGACGATGTAATACCTTGCGGTATATCCTCGTTTGGTGTCGGGGGTTAAACAAAAATTATTAAAGAGTGTTTTTGGTTACGGCGTAGACCAACATGCCTACTACCGCGATCACCAACAACAAACCAACTAACTTGAACGAAGCTTTATACTTGCTCATAGAATTGATTATATCAGGTCTAGGAATCAATTTCAAGCTCCGCGGCATCTTTTTTTGTGTGCTGGGAAATGGAGAGGAGGGTATCGTTTTTGGAAACGATCGCCCTTCCTCAAAAATGAAACAAAAGCTCTCCTTAAAATTGAAGGAATCGGCTGCCGTACATCGCACGATCTGGGGTCGTGTTTCAATACAGCAGCCTTTCCCCCGGAGTTACCAGACCGGATGAAGGAGACGCCATGCCTGGCGTTTACATCCGGTAAGTTCGGTAACTTACCCGCTTGATGGGAAACAAACCGAGTTTCCCAGAAATCACCGGTACTTGCCAAGCCTTCAATATCTCGGCCCTGGAAGGTCCGACTTGCGACCAAACCAGCTAAGGCTTTCCCGGAGGAGTTATCTGGCGCTTGGTTCGCGGCGGCTTACGCTTTTACGCGCGCGGTCCGGAACAATCAGTGTTAGGTTATGAGCCGACACTGATCTTTCAAGGTCGTCAAACGGCTCCCAAACTTTTCCATTACCCAGCACACAAATGTAAATCAGGGGTCAGCGCTGAGGGGCCAGGGGTCAGAAAAACTGAAACCTGCACCCTGAAACCTGATCCCTCTTAATAATCACTAACTGCTAGTCAAATTTGAATTAAACTTTCGGTTGATTAGTATTGCTCGGCTCAATGCATTACTGCACTTACACCTGCAACCTATTTGGGTAGAATCTGGAATTTAGAATTTGGAATATAGTATTGCTACCACATTCCATTTTCCATTTTCTAAATTCTACTTTTTTACGGGGTAGTCTTCCCCGAACCTATCGCGCCGAAGCGCAACGAAACCTAGTTTTGTGGACAGCTTCACGCTTATATGCATTCAGCGTTTATCTTAACTAGACCTAGCTACCCGGCGATGCCGCGGACGCGACAACCGGTACACCAGAGGTCTATACATCCTGGTCCTCTCGTACTAAGGATGTACCCACTCAAGTTTCGCACACCCACAACAGATAAGGACCAAACTGTCTCACGACGTTTTGAACCCAGCTCGCGTACCACTTTAATTGGCGAACAGCCAAACCCTTGGGGCCTTCTCCAGTCCCAGGATGTGATGAGCCGACATCGAGGTGCCAAACCGCGCCGTCGCTATGGACGCTTGGGCGCGATCAGCCTGTTATCCCTAGAGTAACTTTTATCCGTTGAGCTTCCACCCTTCCACGAAGGATGGTCGGATCACTAACTTCTACTTTCGTATCTGCGCGGCGTGCCAGCCTTGCAGTCAAGCATGCTTGTGCGTTTGCGCGTCCAGCTCCGTTTCCATCGGAGCTAAGCATACCTTAATAAACGCCTCCGTTACCATTTAGGAGGCAACCGCCCCAGTTAAACTACCCACGAGCCACTGTCCGAAAATTGGTTAAATAATCGTTAGAAACAAAAATCTTTCAGGGTGGTATTTCACTTGTCGCCTCCACCTCAGCTAGCGCCGAGGATTCAAAGGCTCCCACCTATACTAAACAAAAAGATTCTTGCATCAATGACACGCTATAGTAAAGCTTCATAGGGTCTTTCCGTCTTGTTGCGGGTAGACGGCATCTTTACCGTCAATGTAAATTCATCGGGTTAATCCTTAAGACAGTCCCCTACTCGTTATGCCATTCGTGCGGGTCGTAACTTACACGACAAGGAATTTCGCTACCATAGGACAGTTATAGTTACTGCCGGCGTTCATCAGGGCTTGGACGACGAGCTTGCGCCAATCGTTTTAACCTTCTGACACTGGCCAGGCATCAGCCCATATACTTCCCCTTGCGGGTTTGCATGGACCTAAGTTTTTGATAAACAGTCGGGAGGGGTCATTCGCTGCGACCTCTCTGTCTTGCGACAGAAAGGCAAGGCTTATACCGAAGGTACGCCTGCTTTTTTGCCGAGTTCCTTAAGGATTATTGTCCCGGTCACCTTAGTATTCTCTACTCGTCCACCTGTGTCGGTTTACGGTACGATCACTTATAAATATTTGGGGAAGAACAAGTTGGTAGGGACGTAGTATGTAGTAGGTAGACAAAGTCTACGTACTACCTCACTACTTACTACCTACTAATTCACACCCCAAGCCCTAGCAACGTTTCTTGACACCTTGATTCGTCCGAATTTAGATTGCTCCATTCCTTCGCACTCTCGCCGTTTCAGCGTCCAACCCCACGAATGGGACTGGCCGCAAATGACGCTTGGGTCTTGCCTCAAGCATCCGACTACAAATGCGACGACGTCAATAGTCATATAACGCTCGAATTATCATGATGTGTAATTGCTTCAGTTTTATAAGCGGTTACGGAATATCAACCGTATTTGCCATCGACTGCACCCGTTCGGGTGCAACCTTAGGATCGACTAACCCTGGGATGATTATCATTGCCCAGGAAACCTTGGATTTTTGGTGAACATGATTCTCACATGTATATATATTACTTATTCCAACATTCTCACTTGTATGCAGTCCAGCAAGAGTTACCTCTCACCTTCAGCCCGCATACAACGCTCCTCTACCGCGTCCGCGAATAAATTCGGGACACCCGCGCCTTCGGTACAAAGCTTAGTCCCAATACATTGTCGGCGCAAGATCGCTTGACCAGTGAGCTGTTACGCTTTCTTTAAAGGATGGCTGCTTCTAAGCCA
>JBDTSL010000002.1:0-140710 GCA_039931165.1 Candidatus Doudnaibacteriota bacterium | reverse complement strand
CAGCAGCCAAGAAATCACAACTCCAACATTTGTAGTGCAGGTGGCGATCAGCGGCGGAACACCGACTTCTGTGGATATTGCTTTGGATGGGGCAAACGTGGGAACTAAAAATTCAGCCCCTTACGGTTATACCGTCACCGGAATTAAAAAAGGCTGGCAGACTTTGACAGCAACAGCGCATTTCGCCAGCGGCAACCCCGTTCAAAACAGTATCCGCGTCAATCTTAACGCCCCATGATCTATTTTGTAGGATTAATTCTGGCATTGTTGCCGGCCTATTTGATCCGTTTTCGGATATTTGGCTTGCCGACCACGCTTCTCGAACTGCTGATCGTGGTTTTTTTATTGGTTTCGGTAGCATTTATCAACCGCGGCTCAATCAAAAAGATCAAATCTCTCGGACGGCTGAATTGGGCCATCATCCTGTTTGTGCTGGCCGGAATTATTTCCACCGCCGTCTCCCCGCAACATTCTAAGGCCTTAGGGGAGCTGAAAGCGTTTATCGTCGAACCTGTTTTATTTTTTTACGCCGTCATCCTCGTTTTCAAATCAAATGAACAGCTGAAAATCCCTCTTCGCTGGCTTTTGATCGGTGCCGGCGTCATCTCATTGTTCGGGATCCTCCAATATTTTACTTATATCAATCTCCCTTTGAGGTTTTGGGGCACGGGTGCGGAAGTCGAACGGATCAGTTCATTTTTTGACTACCCCAACGCGCTGGCGCTTTACTTGGCGCCTCTGTTCGGATATTTTTTCACTCTGATGATTTCCGGTTACCGGCTTTTTAAAAACAGATGGATCGAATGGGCCGGATTGGCTCTGATGGGTATTGGTTTGCTGTTAACTTTTTCCCGCGGCGCTTGGCTGGCGCTGCTGGCCAGCCTCGGCCTGCTATTGTGGCAGAAATACGGTAAAAAAACCCTGGTCCCTATGATCCTTGTTATCGCGGTTCTATTAGCCTTCCCGGCTGTGCGGAACCGTATCGCTTTGGGGTTTTCCGATCCTTCAAGCCAGGCGCACTTCGATCTGATGAAAATCGGCGCGGATAAAATAGCGGCCAGCCCGATACTCGGCAACGGCCTGTACGGGTTCCGCACGACCCTGCAGCAGTCCGGTTTTACCGGTGAAATTTTAAACTACCCCCACAATATCTTTCTCAACTTCTGGCTGGAAATGGGGCTTTTGGGACTGATTGCTTTCTGTGACATTATTTTTCTGTCATGGCAAAAATCAAAAAAACGGCCGGAAGTTTTGACTTTGGCCGCTTCGGTATTCCTTTTGACTATGATCCTGCAAGGCCTGACCGATGTCCCTTATTTCAAAAATGATCTGTCGATCCTGTTCTGGTTCATGATCGCGGTTGCGCACATTTAAGAATTTTCGATAAAGTTAAATCCGTCCTTGTCTTTGGGCCGGGTTTTTGGTTTTATGATCAGTTTGCGGTGCGGCTCCGCTCCGGTGCTGGCGGAAGACAAGTCGTTATAAAGCGACAAATAATTATGGATGACGCGCCGCTCATGCGAAGGCATGGGCTCAAGCGCTACCGGCTTGCGTGTGCCTCGGACGTGATGAGCTGCCTTCCTGGCCAGTTCCTTAAGAAAGATCACCCGATTGTCTTTATAGTCGTCAATGTCGATGGCAAAAGGAAAACGCTCATCGCCGGTTTTTTTTCGAAAAATTATCCGGACGACATATTGCAAAGCCTCAAGGTTAGCTCCGAGCTTGCCGATCAGAAGCTGAGCATCACGCGTCTTTATATTAAAAACCATGCGGCCTTCTTCCTGGCGCTCAAAAATCTGCGGCTCAAAACCGGCTTTCTGTAAAAGCTCGAGAATGATATTTTTTAAATTCTCATTTGGCGGCATCGATAACCTCCTCTGCCACTTGTTCTTCCTGCTTCAGAATATAATATTGCTGGGCGATCCCGAACAAAGTCGTCACCACCCAATAAAGCGTCAGGCCGGCTGGAAACCGGATACCCAGCAGTATGGTGATAGCCGGCAGGAAATATAAAGTCTGGTACTGCAGCATCTTGGCTGTCGGATCATTCAGGGCTTTCTTGGGCAGCATTAATTTGCTCTGGAAATACTGGAGCCCGCCGGCCAATACCGCCATATAAACGTTGGTGTGGGACAGGTTCAGGAAGTGCAGGAAAATCGGGTTTATCGGCCCAGGAGCCGGGATAAAACTATAAAGCCCCAGAAGCTGGGAACCGTCAAGGCTTCTGATAAAGACCTGGTACAGGGCGATCAAAATCGGCAGCTGGATCAAAAGCGGCAGGCAAGAACTGAGTGGGTTGACATTGTGTTCTTTGTACAGCTCCATCAGGGCTTTGGCTTGGGCTTCTTTGTCGTCTTTGTGTTTTTCTTTGACCGCGTTCATCTTCGGCTGCAGGTCAGACATGGCTTTCTGTTGCTTCAATGATTTATGGAACGACGGCAGAAGCAGCAGGCGGATAAGCACGGTCAAAAGAATGATCACCACCCCGATATCCGGAATATAGTGATAGAAAAAAACCAGAAGGTTCAGAAGCGGGTAAACCAGAATTAAATTGAATAGGTGTCCGATGTTCATATTTTTGGCAAGTCAACGCCGCCGGCTACTCCCGGCCGGCAAGCGATCAGGCGGCGCGATATTTTCGGCAAGCCCTTAATTCCTTGTTCTTTCAGGACAATCGCGGCATAAGCCGAACAGGTCGGATAAAATTTGCAGTAGCCATGCGGAAACAATCCGCGGATCAATCCATGATCCGGAGAAACGGTCAGCTGATACAAATATACCAGCAGCCTTAGCGGCAGAGCCAGTAAATAATTAATTGATTTTAAAACTTCCATAGGCGGGCATTGGAAAAAATTAATGCGATCTCAGTCTCAAGCTCGGAAAATTTCTTCAGCAGCATCTGCGGCCGGGGAAAAAACAATATGTCAACCGGCTTCAGCTTTGGCGAAAATTTCAGCATCAGGCTCTTCACCCTCCGCTTGATCAAATTCCGGTGTACCACTTTTGGCACCAGTTTTTTCGGGATAATAAAACCAAAACGGGGAGTGTTTTGGTTCGGGTTGATTCTGACCCGGATTTTCAGGCTTATGGACTGGTACGACTTGCTGGCGCGAAAGGCAGCGAAGTCCTTTTCGCTTTTAAGCAAAACTAACTTTGGCATCTAAACCGTCAGTTTCTTGCGGCCTTTGGCGCGCCTACGCGACAAAACCGTCCGTCCATTGCCTGTGCGCATCCTTTTGCGAAATCCGTGCACCCGCTTGCGTCTTAATTTTTTTGGTCGGTAAGTTGGTTGCATACCGAAACATTATACTGGATTGGTCTTGTTTTGTCACCTGTTTTTAGGCATTTAAAAGCTTTGTACACTTAATACACCCTCAATCCACATGTTATTAACATGAACCTTATTTTTTGGCTTTAATTAGCCAAAAAGTTTGTATTTACATGTTGATAACTTATCTGTTAGAATGAATTCTAGAGAAATTTTAAGACAAGAAACCAAATGACCAACCAACAGCTATGGCAGGCAATACTCGGAAATCTGGAACTAACCTTGAGCAAGGCAAACTTCACCACTTGGTTCAAAAACACGTCGATCATCGAAAAAAGCGACTACGGGATAGTTGTCGGCGTGCCCAACGCCTTTACTAAAGAATGGCTGCAGAATAAATACCATCAGGACATCATTAAAACCCTTAAAACCATAGCCCCGGAAGTAAAAGAAGTGAAATATCTCATCGTCAGCCCGGTTTATGCCACTCCGACACCGGCCAAAGAGGCCGCAAGATCGGCAGTTCCTAAAAGGGTGGAAAACCAAACCTTAAATCCAAAATACATTTTCAGCACTTTCATTGTCGGCTCGAACAATCAGCTGGCCCATGCGGCCAGCATGGCAGTGAGCAAAAAATCCGGCAGCGTTTACAATCCTTTGTTCATTTACGGCGGAGTGGGCCTGGGCAAAACCCATCTGATGCAGGCCGTGGGCGCCGAAGTCCTGAAAAAAGACCCGGATGCTAAGGTTTTGTATGTCACAACCGAACGGTTCACCAACGAATTCGTGCAAGCCTTGGGCCAGGGCCGCATGGAACAATTTAAATCGCTTTACCGCAATGTGGATGTCCTGCTGGTCGATGACATCCAATTTTTAGCCGGGCGCGAAGGCATCCAGGAAGAATTTTTTCATACGTTCAACGCCCTGCACCAGAACAATAAACAAGTGGTCATGACCTCTGACCGCCTGCCGAAGGAAATTCCGGCGATCGAGGAGCGCCTGGTCTCAAGATTTGAATGGGGGATGATCGCCGACATCCAGGCGCCGGATATGGAAACCCGCCTGGCCATCCTTAAAACCAAGGCCAAAGAAAAAAATTACGACATTGCCCCGGAGATCCTCAATTACATCGCCGAAACCATCCAAAGCAATATCCGCGAACTGGAAGGGGCCTTAAACCGTCTGATGGTCTATTGCCAGCTGAACAATACCAAACCGACCCTGGAGCAGGTAAAAAGCATCCTGGTCAGCGTTATCACCCCGCCGAAAAAACGGGGGGTTTCGGCCAAAAAGATCATCGAGGTCGTATCGGATTTCTATAATGTCACCACCGATGATCTGCTGAAGCAGTCACGCAAAAAAGAATACGTCAATCCGCGCCAGATCGCCATGTACATCATCCGCAAGGAGCTCGAGACCTCCCTGCCTTCCATCGGTGAATTTTTCGGCGGGCGCGACCATACCACGGTTATCCATGCGGTCGATAAGATCGAAAGGATCATCAAAGAGCGGGTTGGCCTGAAGCAGGAGATCGATCTGATCAAGGACCGGCTTTATCTGACCTGAATTTTGTTTACAAGCTGTGGAGGAATGTCGGAATAAGTGTTGGGAGTTTATCCATAACTTTTCAAAAATAACAATTCCGTCCGACTTATCAGAATTTTACCAACAGAATAAATACAGGAAGAAAAAAAATCTTTTATAAAAATCGCTAATAAAAACTTATAAAATAAAAGCTTATACACAAACCCACAGAATCTATTATAATTATTGTTAAAAAAGCTTATGAAGTTAATATGCACCAAGGAAAATCTAAAGAAAGGTTTGTTTGTGGTCAGCAGGGTGGTAGGAACAGGAAATCCGTTACAGGTTTTGAATAATATTTTATTTAAGACCGACCAGGGCAGGATTAAACTTTCTTCCACCAATCTCGAGATCGGGGTCAACACCTGGGTCGGAGGTAAGATCGAGGAAGAAGGGGCGCTGACCGTGCCGGCAAAGCTGATCAATGAATATATTAATAATTTACCGAGCGACAAAGTCACTTTAGGGACAAAGGACAACACGACCCTGGTTTTGGAATCGGAAAATTATTACACCAATATAAAAGGTTTGTCGCATGAAGATTTTCCCCTGATCCCACAGGTGACGGAAGACCCGTTCGCCAAAATCGACGCTACCGAGCTGAAAAACGCTCTCTCCGAGACGATTTGGGCATCCGCGGCCAACGAAACTCAGCCCGAGATCTCGGGGATATTTATGGCCTTCGAACAGGACATGGTCAGGGTCGCTGCCACGGACCGGTACCGCCTGGCAGAAAGAACAGCGCATCTTCTGGAACCGGCCACCGGCACCAAAGAGGTGATCATCCCGGCCAGGACCGTGGCTGAACTGTACAAAATCCTGACCATCGGGCAGGGCCAGGTAGAGATCTACTTTTCCGATAGCCAGGTTTTATTCAAGTTTGACGAAACCGAACTGATTTCCCGCCTGATCGACGGCTCATATCCGGATTATCGGCAGATCATCCCCAAAGAATTCAAAACCGAAGCCGTGGTAGAGCGGGAAGAGTTCATGCACGCGCTTAAGGCCGCTTCATTGTTCGCCCCGGACTCAAACAATGTCAATTTGGAAGTAAAATCCACGGGGATAACCGTGACAGCCGCTTCCATGGCCTCAGGCGAGAACACCACCAAGATCAAAGCCAAGGTCACGGGGGACGAAAACAAAGCGGTGTTCAATTTCCGCTATCTGCTGGATTGTCTGAATAATCTTTCTGAACCAAGCATAAATTTCAAAATGATCAACGACGCTTCCCCGGCGGCGATCACTCCCGCCGGCCGCGACAACTATACTTATATAGTCATGCCGATCAAGCTCTGAAAGAGTTCGGCCTATGCGCCTTCAAAATATCTCGCTCGAAAATTTCCGCAACTACAAAAAGATCAGCATCGCAATTGATGCTGATTTAGTTTTGATCCTGGGACCCAACGCCGCGGGTAAAACCAATTTTTTGGAAAGTATTTATTTTCTGTCCCGCTTAAAATCGTTTCGGGCACCGGATAACCTGCTGGTGAAAAACCAGGAAGATTTTTTCAGCCTGACCGGACTTTATGGCGCCCGGAAGCTGGAAGCGATACTGCAGACCGTACCGGTTCTCAAGCGCCAGTTCAAGCTGGACGACCTGAAAACCAAACGCGGTTTTTGGCAGCCGTTCCCGGTGGTGCTGTTTGTGCCCAATGACCTGAACCTGTTCCATCTCGGCCCGATCCTGCGCCGCAAATATCTGGACGAAACCCTCAGCCAGACAGACCAGGCATACAGTATGGACCTGGAATCCCTGGACCATGTCCTGAAGCAAAAATCGGCTTTGCTGGAGCAGATTTATACCGCAGGAGCCGGGCCAGAGCAAACCGAACAGCTGGATTTTTGGAACCAGCAGCTGGCCCCGATCGCGTTTCGGATCACAAACACCAGGCAAAAGTTTATCGATTTTTTAAATTTGAAAATACAGGGCAAAATTCAGGACTTAACCGGCTTTAACGATAGTTATTTGGTGGAATATAAAAGAACCGAAGCGAGTTCCGAAGCCGCAATCCTGGAATATTTAGAAGTTCATAAGCAGGCCGAGATCCGTTCCGGGAAAAACTTGGTCGGGCCGCACCGGGATGACTTTGAGATCAAAAAAAACAACGAACCGAATCTTTACAGCTCATCCAGAGGAGAACTGCGGGCTCAGATCCTGGCCCTGAAACTGCTTCAGGCCGAATATTTGTCCGAGGCCGGCAAAAAACCAATTATACTTCTGGACGACGTGTTCTCGGAACTGGACGAGGTCAGGCGTGCGAAACTGATCGAGAATCTGTCCGGCCACCAGATCTTTATCACCTCCACGGAAGAGCGCCATCTGCCGCGGGTTTCCGAAGGCGCGCTGGTTTTGAAAGTAGAGAATAATACTATAAAATAACATCATGACCGAAGAAGAATTCGAACAACTGGTGAATGAAGGCGTGGAAGCGATCCCGAAAAAGTTTTTGGACCTGCTCGATAATGTCGCGGTCACTATCGCCGACGAGCCGACGTATGCCCAGCTGGCTAAATTTAATCTGGTCCACGGCGGCACTCTGTTCGGCTTGTATGAAGGCGTGCCCCAGAACAAAAGGGGCGTGAATTATACCTCGGTCCTGCCGGATAAAATTACGATCTTCCGCAAACCGATCGAACTGGCATCCGGAAATAATCCCGATATTGTCAAGCAAATTGTTAAAAACACCGTCTGGCACGAGATCGCCCACCACTTCGGCATGGATGAAGGACAAGTGCGGAACGCTGAGCACAAAAGAAGACAGGCCGGTAAATAAAAAAAACAGCGGCTGCGAAGCCGCTGTTTTATTATTGCAATGTTTTAGAAACTGCCGAACCAGCTGACGAACGGAAGTTTTTCGGCAACAGTAGCCGTAACAGGCTCTTTTAATGTCGGGACCATGTTTTTGATTGTGTTGACCGGAATGCCCAGCCCAATCCCGGAAGCTGTGCCGTCGGGATTTCCCAAAATACCTTCGTGCATACCCACCACTTGGCCGGATTCATTGACCCACGGCCCGCCGCTGTTGCCGGCTTGTACGGCCGCGTCAGTGGTCAAATAATTCAAATTAGAAATCTGATGTCTTGAAGTCAGGGTTCCTTGAGTGATGATGGTGTTCGATACTCCCAGAGGATGGCCCAGTAAATAGATTTTTGATCCTTGGGTTAGCGCTGACTGCGAAGAATCGCCCAAAGCCAGAACCGGCAAGTCTTGATCAATTTTGATCACAGCCAGATCGTTGACCGGGTCGGTCCCGACAACTGTGCCGATCAAAATGACATTATTGTTCAGTTTTATATTACATGTGCTGAAGCCTGCCACGACGTGAGCATTGGTCAGAATATATCCGTTATGGTCAAATACAAAGCCGCTGCCGAGATTACAGCCGACTTCAACCACCGAAGGGCTGACTCGGTCAAATAAAGTCGCGGCCGGGACGCGGATTTGGGCAACCGGTTTAACCGTTGCGGCTATGGTTTTGGTCTTTACGGCCACGCGAGAAGAAGCGCCGACAAATAACGGTATTGTCAGTAACAGTATTGAAGCTGTAGTTGTCGCAAGAATTCGTAATCTCATATAACATATAAGATTACATTAAAATGACGGTTTTGTCAAGGGTATCGCGGGAATATGACCCCGGTTGTAAAGTTTCCATATTTATATATACTATCCGTAGTATGTCGGACTTTTACAATTAATTTTTGGAACAATATGGACCAAACCGAAAGCAGCCAAAACAAAAATCTAAAAGAGTCCAAAACCCAAATTTACATGATAGGCGGTCTGATTGTGGTGATAGTGGCGCTGATCGTCCTGGCCAGAGTAGGGAATAAACCAAACCCGGAGCAGGAATCAGGCGACAGCGTTGCCGGCAATACTGCCGAAGTTCCGCCCCCGCCGGTTAATTCAAACGGACTGACCGTTAAGCCTGCCTCGCCCGCGCAAACGGACTCTGCCGGCAACATTGCCGCCAGCGGGGTTCTGAAAACTTCGGATAACACCGCCAAAGGCAATCTGGTGGTGGATGGTTCGAAAGGAAAAATTTACATTCACACCGCGCGCGATTACTCCACCCTGATGGACCAGGCCGTGGACCTGCGGGCCGAGGGAACCCTGCAAAAATTTACATTCCTGGGCCTCTCCAAGCCCGGTGATGTTTTAGGCGCTGATGTGGGAGGCGTACCCGATAACGAGGCGCCTTCCGCGCCCACTGCCGAGACCGAAGGCAAAGTCACATTCACCGGCAGTTTGCACGTCTCGGACCAGCAAGCAAAGGGCAACTACATGGTGGTATCCGGTTTGACCAAGGTTTACCTGAAAACCAAACAAGATCTGACCGCGCTGGTCAGCAGAGACGTGACGCTGAGTGCTTCCGGAACTCTGGCGAATTTCACCAACGCAAGTTTGATCAAAAAGTAGAAAATCTAAACGAAAAAAAAGACCCAATCCGCCAGTTGGCGGAGGGTCTTTTTTTGACAACCGAAAAAAATGGATTTACAATTTAAATACGTTTTCAAGGAGGTAGTATATGAGCCTAGCGGCTACTGAACTGTTAGACCGTTCGTCCGCGCCGTCCGCGCCCGCTCCTGTCGAAACTCCGCATCGGATCCGCGAGCGCCTCCGGGACCTGGTCAGGGCCCGCGGCACCGATCCCTATTCGGTCGAGGGCATCACCGGCGATTGCCCGGCCCAGACCGATCAGCAGATCAGGGATCTGGAAGGATGGCTCGCCAGGAGCTGAATTCTTGGACCACGTTTGCTTTGCGCCGTCTGGGATTTTTTCCACCAGGCGGCTTTTTGTTTGCACTGTTCTTCCTCTTGATTCTTTCGTCTGTACCGACTATACTTAGCCTCCAAACAAACACGGGACCGGGCAACCTTGAGGAGGCTCTATGTCAGTAAACGTGACGACACTGGAAACACTGAAGGAGTACTTTGCCGGCGTCATTCGCCGGGCGAATCACCACGGGCCGAATATCAAGGCAATCGTCTTCCCGCTCATCGGGTATCTGGTAGCCAACGTGGACGTGGGATCGATCCGGGTCCGCTCCCACCAAGGCTCGATGTGCAACGTGCTGTGGTGCAAGCTCAGCGGCAAACCTTACGCCTTCAGCTACGCTCATGCCGACGGCGGGTCGATCGAACTGCGGCTGAATAATCTGCACGGGCCGGTCATCGCGCGGTTTACGAACAGCTCGAGCGTGGACGATTTCCGCCGCGCGTTTGCGAAGTAGTCCCTCCGGGTTTCGTGGAACAATTTCCATGGGATCCGGTTTTTTATTCTTTTTAGATATTGGAATTTAGGTTGATTTTTCAAGTAGTTTGTGTGATGATTTTCCCACTAATATTATAAATTTATGCTACCAACACATTTTGCTTTTTCGGATGATTCGAAACATCATCAGGGCCGCTTCAATAGTTTAGCAGTTTTAACTGTAAACCGTGATCATATTAAACGATTGAATGCAGGTCTTTTAGAAATCTATAAAAATTCGGATGTTGGCAAAGAATTTAAATGGGGAAAATTGAGCAGTGCGAAGTACCGATTTGCAGCAGAAAAAATACTCGATTTTATTTTTTTAAACAGGGATAAACTAAGAATAGATGTAATTATTTGGGATTTACTGGACTCAAGGCATAGAGGAATAATACACAGAGATGATAATGCCAATTTGGTTAGAATGTATTATCATTTAATTTCGTCAATACTGAGCCAGAGATGGCCAATCGACGGGCATTCTTGGAGATGGTTTCCTGACAACCAATCCTCAGTCGATTGGAACGTTTTGTGGGATTGTATTAATGGTAAAAAACATAATTTTGTTAATGATCTTTTTAGGATGGTCTCTAAGTTTCAGAGAGTTAAATTGTTATCGATTATTCCTACCCCATCGCATTCCATGCCCTTAATACAAGTTTCGGATTTGTTTGCTGGTTTAGGATCTTATTCCTGGGGTCATTTTGAAAAATTCATCGAATGGGAACGGACTAAGAGCAAGCAATTGGAGCTAATTCCGACACCTAATAAAGAAATTAATTTTACTCCTGCCGAAGAGGAAAAATTCCACGTTCTTAAAAGATTTTATTCTGCTTGTAGAAAAAACAATTTACCCATTTCTTTTCAGACAAAAAAAGGATTACGTACAAATAATCCAAATTGTTTTATAAACTTTTGGTCTTATACCCCGCAGACTATTATGGATAAAGCTCCTAGAAAAATTAAATTTCCACAACTAAAGTAATTTGTATTAGAAATTGTGGTAAAATTTGACTATTTTACGAAATAGGAGTATAATTAATTTACAATTGAATAGTTAACTATCAAGAGAGTAGGCGAAGGAACTGACCTTATGACCCTACCGGCAACCCTTTAGATTGATAACCTAAAGAAGGTGCCAACTTCAGCCCTTCGGGGAAAGATAAATGGTCGATTTTTTATTTCTCTTTCCTCGTGGGAAGAGTTTTTTAATTTTTAAACGAAAGGAAAAATATGGGATTAGTCAGAAAAGCTACAATTAAAGCCATGACCCTGCATCAGGGCCAGCTGCGCAAGGATGAGGAAACACCGTTCATCGTCCATCCTTTGGAAGTCGCCATGCTGATGGCCAGGTTTACTCCAAACGAAGAGGTTATCGCCGCAGCGATCCTGCACGATACCATCGAGGATACCAAATACACATCGGAAGAAATGCGGCAGGAGTTCGGGCCGGGTGTGGCCGAGCTGGTGGATATGGTCACCGAAAATAAAGCGATCAAGGATTGGATCAAGCGGAAAGATGATGTACTTGTCCGGATGGGGCGGTCAAAAATGGCCATGTTTCTCAAATCCGCGGATGCTATATCCAATATGCGGGACTTGAAAGACAACCTGAAAATTTACGGGGACAAATTTTGGGATAAGTTTAATGCCTCGAGACAGCACATGATGGCCTACTATAATCTGATTCTGGATACGGCGCAGGAAAACATCCCGGCGGAAATGCTGAAAGAGTACGTCAGTTTGCTGAAGGATTTGGAATATTCCAGTAACCCACGGACGATTGGTTTTACTGGTTGATCTAAGCTTTAATCTTGAGGGAATGAATTTGACTTTTTGCAGAAAAAACGCCGCTATTTTTATTGTCAATCTAGAGTTTTTATGGCATTATAGTAGCGTCAGTAGGTATCGATGAAACAAATTGATTACATAAATAAGGTATTCTTTAAGGACGCGCGAATGATGAAAGAGCTTCCAGATAATTCTGTTCAGCTCATCGTCACCAGCCCGCCCTATTTTAACATTAAGGATTATTCACTCGATGGTTATCAAAAGAATAAAACATCGGAAAAAGTAAATGGCCAAATAGGAGACATTCCGGAATATAATAAATACATTGAAGAGATGCTAAAAGTTTGGGAAGAATGCCATCGTGTGCTGAAACCGAATGGAAAAATCGCTATAAATAGCCCCTTAATGCCAATTTTGAAAAAGAACATGACTACACATTATAATAGGCATATTTTTGATATCAATAGCGATATTCAGCATTCTATTTTAAGAAATACCAATTTATATTTAATGGATTTATTTATTTGGAATAGAACAAATCCTAGTAAAAGACTTATGTTTGGGAGCTACCCATTTCCTAGAAATTTTTATGCCCAGAATACGACAGAGTTTATTACAATTTATGTCAAGGATGGTATCCCTGAAAATAATTTTACTCATAAAATAAAAGAACGAAGCAAATTGACTCAGAAGGAGTGGATAGAATATACAAAGCAAATCTGGAATATTCCAATCCCAGGCAGAGGGGACATTGCCTTTGGTGAGCATTCAGCAATTATGCCAGAGGAAATAGTTAAAAGATGTGTTAGACTTTATAGTTTCGTTGGAGAACTCATTCTAGACCCATTTGTCGGTTCCGGGACTACATTAAAAGTGGCCAAGGAGTTAGATAGGAAATATGTTGGTTATGAAATCTCCAAGAGTTATGAAAAAGTTATCAAATTAAAATTATGTCTGTAAATAAGAGTAATCTAATAGTTATAGCTATAACAGACGAGATGAACCATGTGGCCGAGTATGTGGCCGAGAAAAGGAGTTTATTTGAATATCCACGCCGGGGCTATGGTAGTTACGAAAAAATATCACATATCAATAAAATTAAGACGGGAATTTTAGGCGAACTTGCATTTTTAGAATATATTTTTAGTTACCTCAATAATAATTTTGGAGCGATTGAACCCCTAGACAGATGGCAAATACTTCATAAAAGAGTAGAGTTTTCTTATGGGATTGTCATTGGGAAATTTGATGAGGGATTTGAGTTTAAAATCAAAAATAAGACCATTGATATAAAAACTTACGAAAATAATAAAGTATCTTTAGACCAAATATTTAAAGGACTAAAATTAAACGGAATGCCCCTTAATTTATTAATTGATCAAAAACAAAATTCAAAGGCAGATTTTTATGTACAAGCATTTTTATTAGATGACGACAAAAGTGTATGCCTTGCTGGGTACTCAATTGGGCTACCTCCACTTGCAAGCTGGATGCCTAATCCTGCTTACACAAAAGCAGTTCCAGACTTAGAACCAATGAGTGAAATTTTAAAAGAATTTATAATAAATGCTTAAAATTAACAAAATTTACAATTTAGATTGCTTTGATTTTTTAAAACAAATTGATAATAATACTGTTAATTTGGCTATATTAGATCCCCCTTATAATATGCATAAGGCGGATTGGGATACTTTTAGAAACCATAAAAAGTTTTTAGAGTTTACATTTAAATGGATAGACGCACTCATTCCAAAACTTAAGAAAGATTCCAGCATTTATATATTTAATACACCATACAATTCAGCATTTATTTTAGAGTATTTAATAAAAAGAAGATTAGTATTCCAAAATTGGATAACATGGGATAAACGCGACGGTTTAGGTAGCGCAAAGCAAAGGTACAGTAATGGTCAAGAAACTATTCTTTTTTTCACCAAAGAGCATAACCACACTTTTAATTATAATGATGTAAGAGTACCCTATGATTCAACAGAGAGAATTGAACATGCGAAGGTTAGAGGAATCCTAAAAAACGGGAAAAGATGGTTTCCTAATGAAAAAGGCAAGGTAGTAGGCGAAGTTTGGCATATAACCAGTGAAAGACACAAGCACAAGGTTAATGGTAAGGTACAGAAGCTGCCTCATTTGACCCCGAAGCCTTTAGATATGATTGAGAGGATGGTTTTGGCGAGTTCTAATAAAGGTGATTTAGTATTGGATTGTTTTATAGGTAGCGGTACAACTGCTGTGGCCGCCACGAAACTAGGACGTAATTTTGTTGGTAATGATTCAGATAAGGAGTATGTTAAAATAGCCAGTAATCGTCTCAAGAGTTTGAATAAAAATGAACGTAAATAATATTCTGAAAGAAATATTATCGATAGACAAAGATAACTTATTTTTGCATTATATAGTTGAAAGAATAAAAGATAAGGATTATCGCGGGTTACATATATCCCAACACAATAGATATGATTTGGATAGGTTATCTGGAATAGTTGAGGCAATTCATAGTGTAGTAGGGAATAGTAAATTCAGGATACCCTTAGGTGATGATGATGGTACGAGGGAGAGGGATTGTGTACAGTATTATGAAATAGTTAAAAAAGTTAAAAGTAGTATAGGAATTGGGACAGTTAATTCTATTAAGAAAAATTTTTTTGTTGATTTTCAAAGAATGGGTTTTTTGGATAGATATGATAAAAATGAAAACCTCTTAGATATTGGGACACGAGGTCAAATTTTCTATTGCGGGTTAACTAAAAAAGCTACTGAATTCGCCACAACCAGATCTATTTCGATCAAATATAAGGTTTTCACCGATGCGCTAGATGTTTTATTTCAAGATCAAATAACTCAGTTAGCGGAAACTTTATATTATAGTAATTATAAAAACGATCCGATAGGTATTTATGAGTTTATGTTTATTTTATCTGATGACAGAAAAGGGGTTCCCAAAGAGTTTAAGATTGTACTCATTGATTCTTATCGTAGTTTAAAGCGTTGGCAGCAAAATAAAGCCATAGATTTAATAAAGCTATATTGCAATCCAGTTAATTTTTCTGGATCCAAAACGGACGACCGCGATTTCCATAATTGGAAGAACGAGTCCCAACAAATATTTAGCCTTTTAAAAAATACTGTATATTTTGAAATTACTCGTAATAGTTTAACTTTAAATACGGGCCGTTATGGTTTATTTTCTGATGTCAGAGTTCAGCTCAGAAGCCTAGGAGCTAAACAAGAATATTTTGTGAAACACAGCATAAAGCGATCCATTAGTTTTGAATTGCATCATATTGTTCCTTTTAATGCAGCTCGTAACAAAGAAGAACTAAAAATGATTGATCATTGGAAAAATTTATTATACCTAGAAAAGAATAAGCATGCCGAAATAGGGAAAAATGGAAACCGGAATATGATTCTTAATATAACAGAAAACGAAATAGATCTTGAAGATTTCGATCATAATTTTATTCATGCCGAAAACGGAAAAAATGTTAAGTATAAAGGTGATCTCGCTGGTGGAATGAAAAACTACAATCGAGAATTATTAAAAGATATTTATGAATACTTGGTTAAATATTGAATAGTCCTTATGTTTATTCAAAATCAGATCATTTCTCTACCCAATCATCTAAAAAAGATAAAGGAACTATTAAAAGATAGCGATAAGTTATTTTTGGCTGTAGCATATATTAGAAATAGTGGTGTTGATATGTTAATTGATGATTTGAAATCCATCATTATCAATAAGGGAGACATTAGAATTATATGTAGCAATGATATGGATATAACTCAACCAACAGCAATTAGAAGGTTGATAGGGGTTGGAGTTGAAGTTAAAATATGCAAATTTGAAGCAGGCACCTTTCATCCTAAAATGTGGCTTTCCGAAAAAAATGGAGCCTGGGTCTGTTTGGTTGGATCTGCAAACTTTAGTAGAGCGGCTTTTTTGCAGAATGTAGAAGCGAGTATATTTATTGATCCCGAATCAAATAAAAACAATACAGTTGAACAATCTTTAATGTTTTTTGAATATCTTTGGGATAATGATAAGTGTTTTGAAGTAACTGATGTAATTCTTAAAGAATGGCAGGATAGAGAGCGACTAAAACGAGAAGTGAAAAAAGAAATTGAAATTGTTAAATTTTCTAGCGAAAGCAAAAAAGTATCAAAAGTACTGTTTGATTTTATTAAATCTTGGATAGGTATTTCTAAAAAGAAAAAACAGGTGAAAAGTGATTTTACAAATTCACTCTGGAGAGGGTGGTACATTATTCCAGACCAAGGCTACATTGATAATAATTTAGTCTCCAACTTAAAAAAAATTGTTATCTTAATTAAGTCTAAGTTAGGTAAAAAGGGTTATATTGATATATCAAAAAAAAGTAAAGAATTAATAACTATTCTTAACAGCCTTAAAATTAAATTTAAAAAGAAAAAACATAAAACAAGACCTAGAGACTTATTTATTAGGCAAGAAAAAAATTATTTAATAAGGTTGGGATTAGCAACCCATTTACTCAAGAATAAGAATAAAGAAGATAACTCCAAATTAACCTTAACAGAATCGGGTATTAAATTTGCTGTTTGTAAGAATTTGGATTGTGAGAAAGATATTTATACTAATAACACATCCATGATGACTTGGGGTGGAGTAAATATGGTAAGTTTTATAATAAAGTTATTGTTAGAACTAGAATATATAAGTTTGGAAGAATTTTATCTATTTGTAATGCACGCTGATTCTATGACTGATTTATTATTTATTCGTGATTTGGTACTCATGTTTAGAAAATTAACCCAGCCTGAGCAAGAATTACTTATTAAACAATTCAATAAACAGTTCGATAAAACTAAAGGGGTAACAGCAAAGAACGTGAGAGGTAATTATCTAAAACACGCTAAGCACACAATGTCTGCAATTGGGTGGGTACATGGATTATCTTATGACGAAACAGGATTTAATTTGAATTTAGTTGATAAGAATAAGGCACTTATTGTATTAGAGAATGCTGATTTGGAAGCATAAATTCTTAGCCTGAGAACTTTAATCAGAAGTTGTTATTATATTTATTAAAATTTCAATAATTAAAATATGAAAAAAAATATTGCGAAAGTGGTGAGGATTGCCAAGGAAGTAATTTAAAGAAAACAAATGGCATTTAGGGATAAAACAAGAAAGACTATCCAGCCAGCACTCAGAAAGCGAGTATATATCAGGGATAAATATATTTGCGGTTATTGCGGTGTTCGGAAGAAATCTAGTTCATTGAACGTAGACCATATCATTCCAGTCAGTAAGGGTGGATATGATGGAATTGAAAATTTCGTTACAGCCTGTAAAAATTGTAATCATACAAAATTTGTGAACGCTCCGAGAGTAAATGGCGCGCCTAAGCTTGGATGGCATTCTGGCCGCAAGGTCGCCAAAGTAACTATTATGTCAAAAAATAGAGCATTTCTAAAAAGAATTCCGAAAATAAGTTATATAAAAGTAAACGTTCGAAAAAGAGGGTAGATTGCCAGGGGAAGGGGTCAGCGCCGAGGGGTCAGGAAAGTAGGGGTCAGGGTGCAGGGGGGAGCGCTCAGAATGAACCCTCGGGTGGGCGCTGAAACCTCAAACCTACCGCGCGCTGGGCGCTCAAACCTCCACCCTAAGTAAAACCATGACTATACATAATTTCAAAGACTTGATAGTGTG
This sequence comes from Candidatus Doudnaibacteriota bacterium, assembly GCA_039931165.1. GTDB lineage: Bacteria > Patescibacteriota > Doudnabacteria > UBA920 > O2-02-FULL-48-8 > JBDTSL01. The sequence continues at coordinate 123,102 of JBDTSL010000002.1, read as the reverse complement.
GCAGAAATCCATGCAGTTGGTGGATGAGATATATAAAATAACAAAGCAAAGAAGATTTTCAAGTTATTAAGAGTAAACTAAGAAAAGATTCAAAAGGCAAGATTATAGGACATGGAATTATGATTTTTCCAAAATAAAAAACGGGGCCCGCTACGCAGTCCCCATTTATATTTCAATTATAGCATAGGTAGACCTTAGATGTCAAGTTATCCACAGGTGCGGACCCGAGAGCATTGTGCTCGGGCTGAGTCCGAGAAAGCTCATGTCCTCCGGCGGCAATTACCCGTCTGCCGGCAGGCAGGCGTAATTCGAAAAAATAATTTATAATTAAACCAATATGAATAAAGCTTACAATTGGTATTCAACTCTCATAAAGCCGGCGTGGGCGCCGCCGAGCTGGCTTTTCGGCCCGGTGTGGACAGTGCTGTACGCGATCATTGCGGTTAGTTTCGGCACTGTTTTCTACAAAACTTTTACCGGAAAATTACCTTGGATAGTCGCCTTGCCGTTCGTACTTAACCTGATTTTTAATTTTGCTTTTACTCCTTTGCAGTTCGGGTTAAAAAATAATCTGCTCGCGGCTATAGATATAGTACTGGTGCTCGCTACGCTCATCTGGGCGCTGGTGGCCATTTATCCGCATTTTCGGTGGATTGTCTATGCCAATATTCCATATCTTCTGTGGGTATCGTTCGCGACGGTCTTACAACTAACAATTACTTATTTGAATAAGTAGGCGGCGCGCCAGCTTCGCTTTTAATTACATAGGATATATGCCATATCGAGGAAAATACGATAAAGACTCGCTTGATTCATATAAAATGAGCCGGTCGGGGATAGAAGGCTTTGTCCGCTGTCCGCGGTGTTTTTATCTGGACAGAAAACTGAACATCGGCCCGTCGGGCTGCGCTCCGTATACCCTGAATAACGCGGTAGACTATTTATTGAAACAGGAATTCGATGCTCATCGCGCCAAGGGCAGCAAGCACCCGCTGTTAAAAAAATACGGGATTGATGCGGTTCCGTTTCCGCATGAAAAGATGAATGAATGGAGGGAAAATTTTAAAGGCGTACAATTTCACCATAAAAAAACCAATCTCTATGTTACCGGCGCGGTGGATGATGTTTGGGTCAAGCCAAACGGGGAGCTGATCGTGGCCGATTACAAGGCCACATCAAAAAATGACGAAGTAACGCTGGATGCCGACTGGCAGATGAGTTATAAGCGGCAGATGGAAGTTTACCAGTGGCTTCTGCGGATGAATGGCTTCAAGGTTTCCAATACCGGGTACTTTGTGTATTGCAACGGTAAAAAAGACAGAAAGGCTTTTGACGGAAGGCTTGATTTTGAGATCACGGTTCTGCCATACAAAGGAAGCGATAAATGGATAGAGAAGGCGCTGATGGATATTAAGAAATTACTGCATAGTGATAAGCTCCCGAAATATACGGCTGACTGCGAAGACTGCGAGTACCAAAAGGATATTTTGGCGCTGGCTAAAGCAAATTCATGAAGCCTCTGAATTCATTGTTAACCTTGGAAGAATTAAAAGACCTGTCGAGCAGGTCGCATTTTCGCTATGGCCAGGCCATCGCGGATGCCGGCGATGTGCAAATTCACGAAAAAAAGACCTTCAGGATCGAGGCTCGGGTCAAGCATGGGGACGGTCAGCGCCGGACCGTGATGCTGGAGTCCACACCGAACGGGCTGAGATGGAAATGCACCTGCAGTTCCCGCAAAGGATTTTTTTGCCAGCACTGCGTGGCTGTGGGGTTGGCGAATTTAGCCGGCAAATCCAAATCCAGCGAATAGTTATTTTTTTATGCCACCTTTTGTGCCAAACAAAAGGTGGCGCCAAAAATTGGCGACACGGGAAAAATTATCCAGAATTCTTAGCTCACGCGTCGAATTCTGACATAATTTTTCCAAGTGTCGAAAATAAACTGCCTATAAATTTTTCAAACGGTCGAGGCTAAGTATTAAACTGCAGGTTTAGATCCCAGCTTCCGATAGCATTAGGCCTCGGGCTGAGCCCAAGGCCAGCTAATGTCTGGGATGGGCCTCGGGTCGAATTCTGACAAAATTTTTCCAAATGTCGGAGATAAACCTTAATTTTTTACAACTATGAAAAATATAAAATTCGCAAATCTTACGGTTTTTATCCTGTTTTTCGGGATTGCTTTGATCGAGGCAGTCCAAAAAAACAATTGGCTGGAAGCGGCGCTTTTCGCCGCTGTGGGAGTATTGTCGCTTTGGGCGGATTTTTCTAAAAAAAACCCTTGAGTCGGATTTTTTCGGGAGAGGTAGCTACCTCTCTGTCGCCTATGGCGACATCTCCCCTGAAAGGGGAGAGAATATGCCAGATGCATGAAAAAACCGCCTTTCGGCGGTAAGTTGCAGATCCCTCGGCCAAACGGCCTCGGGATGAAAAAAGACTCTTTCGAGTCTTTTTTCATTTTTTTAGCGGTTCTTTTTGGAGTTTTTCGTTTTCCGGCAGTTGTTCGTACAGGTCGAGGATCATTTTTTCGATGGCTGCCGGATCGGGGACGCGGGAGAATGTGAACCGTTCGGTCTCGGCCGCGGTCTGGATATAGACATTGCCGTAATTCAGAAACGTGCCGAATATGCCGTTGACCTCGGAGGTGACATCCTCCAAGCGGCTTAAGTGCAGTTCGGACACTCTCCGCTTCAGAAGCGAATCCTGCTCAATGTCCACCACGCGCTCATTGGTGATGATCTGCACATTCAGGTAATAGATGACCCAGATGATCAGCAGTCCGAGCATCAGAAACATGAGATAGACGGAGCGCAGCAGGCTGACCCACGCAACCCAAGGGTCGGATTTGAGAGCCGGAAGGTACATGCCGATAAACCAGTCGGACAAAACCAAAACCGCCGCAAATATCAGCCAGGCAGAAAGGCGGAAGAACAGGACCATCCAGTGTTCGCGCACCACCAGGCAGATTCTTTCGTTCTCCTGCTGTCCGGGGAAAAAAGAAGGTTTGAAGCTAGGCCAATTCATAAGCTAGAAAATAGAAAATAGAAGATTAAAATTTAATATTATTCAGGTTTATCACGGCTGCCGCGTACAGGCCCGATGAAATCGCCAGGTAAAAAAGCGAGACCAGGATCGCCAGGCCTTTGGACCGGCCGAATTTCACCAGGGCGTAAATTGCCAGCAGGCTGTAGAGGACGTACGCGGCCATGAGGATATAGAAAACCAGAGCCAGGATGGTGGGCCAGAGGGAGGTTGGTTGATATGGTGTCATATATTTTAACTTTTACGCATCTGCGAGCGACCGCTATATCTTTTGAGTCTTAATCATGGCGGTCGCGCGGTAGTCTATCCTAATGAATAGATTGCTTCGTCGCCCCGTACCGAGCGCTGGTACAGGGCTCCTCGCAAATTCGGATTATTTTTATTTAATGTATCTATTAGAGTAGAGTTTGCGCTGTTTGTTTTGGGATTTTTTTAAGATGATCATAAGCCGCAGCGGTGGCCACGCGCCCTTTGGGTGTGCGGGCGATCAGCCCCAGGCGCAGCAGAAAAGGTTCGTAAATTTCCTCGATCGTGCCCATATCTTCGGAGGTGGCCGCGGCAATAGAGGAAAGTCCCACCGGCCCGCCCGAAAATTTATCGATCAAAGCCTCCAATATCCGGCGGTCATTGCCATCGAGGCCCAAGGTATCCACTTCCAGCTGGGCCAGGGCCTGCTGGGACACCGTTTGATTAATTTTACCACCGGCTTTGACTTGCGCAAAGTCCCGCACGCGTTTCAGCAGGCGATTGGCCACTCTCGGGGTGCGCCTGGCTCTTTTGGCGATCTCGGCTTTGCCGTCGGAATCAATTTTAATATTCAGAATTTTGGCCGCCCGCTCAATGATCTGTTCAATTTCATTTTCTTCATAATAATCCAAACGATAGGTCATGCCGAACCGGTCGCGGAACGGACCGGTAAGCAGGCCGATGCGGGTCGTGGCCCCGATCAGCGTGAATTTCGGCAGATCCAGGCGCAGGGCTTTGGCTCCGGCGCCTTTGCCCAGGACAATGTCCAGGCAATAATCTTCCATGGCCGGATAAAGAATTTCTTCCACCACTTTATTCAACCTGTGAATTTCATCAATAAACAAAACATCGTTTTCGCCGAGGTTGGTCAGAATTGAAGCGAGGTCTCCGGCTTTTTCTATGGCCGGGCCGGAAGTGATCTTGATATTTGCGCCGATCTCGCGGGCGATGATATGGGCCAGCGTGGTTTTGCCCAGTCCCGGCGGGCCGTAAAGCAGGATGTGCTCCAGTGTTTCTTTGCGCGCGGACGCCGCCTCGACCAGGATCTTCAGATTTTCTTTGATCTTTTCCTGGCCGACGTAATCTGCCAGTTTTTGCGGCCTTAAAGTTGCCTCAAAAAGCGTTTCGTCGGAAACGGGAGCAGGGCTGATAATGTTGGTTTCATCGGAATCTTGGGTGATCATGGCACTTTCAGTATACCACGATTAGGACCGCTTTTTTTACAGCACAAATTGGCCGTGGGCGTAGATGATCTTCTCTTTGCCGTTTTTTAGATGCGCGGTAACTGTCCGCGGGGTTGTTGAGATGATATCAGTATGCACCGAGGAGTCATTGAACCCCAGCGCCTCGGATTGTTTTTTCGTCAGTTTCGAAACATTGCCGGAATAAGTGTCGCGGTAGGACATGCCGAGCGCGATGTGCGTGTTGCCATGGGGGCCTCCCATGTTTTCGTCAAACAAAGTTTCGGCCATGAATTTGGTAATGCGGGAATAGCGCCGGTCGGTCAGGGAATATTCTCCGATCTTATCCGCGCCTTTGGTGGCGATCATTTCTTTCAGGAGTTTATAGTTCGAGGTCGCGGAACTTTTTACCACCCGGCCATTCACAAACCAGAGCTGAATGCCTGTGATCTTATTGCCGTAGCGGTAAAGCGGCTGATTGAACCGGATCCAGCCTTCGGTGCCGCGCCAATCCGGGGATGTGAACAGTTCGAAGCTCGGGATGTTCCGTCCGCTGCCGCCGAGCCAGCTGCGCTTGTCGCCAAATTTGACCCAGAGGTCCATATCGGGGCCGACCGCATGCAGGCGGTCGATGCTGGGAGCGAGTTTGTTGAGTTTGGCGCGGTAATGTTCCAGATCCCGGTAAACCTGTTTCCATTTCGCGATCGGATCCCTCTGGTCCAGAAAACATGCTTTTATGATCTGGTTCCAGTAGGCTTTTTCCGATAGCCCCGCTTCCCGGGCCATGGCTTTGGTTCCGTACAGGCCGATGGTCCAGGTGAAATTGCCTTTCCATTCCTTCTCATGCCGCCAATCCATGAATTGCTTGAGAGCTATGCCTCGGCGCATGATCTTTTTTGGGTCTACGCCTTTGAGCGCATGCGGGTCCACATCCGAAAGGATGAACAGCGAATGGTGCATTTCATCGACCAGCCCCTTCAGATATTTGGCCGGGAAAAAATCTATTTGATGGTCTTTGGCGTTTTCATAAAAATATCTGGTGAAGCTTTCGTTTCGGCGCTTGTCTCCTCGCTCGTCGTCGGGAGCGTAATGCGAAATGACGTGACCGCCTCCGTCCACGACCGCATTGCACACGGCCATGAACAGCGGTTTGGCCGATTCGTTGCTGGAAACCCTGACCACGTCGCCTTTTTTTATCCCTTTGCCTCCGCCAAGGGCGAAGTGAACCAAAACTGCGGCATAGCGGTCGAGTATTTTTTTGTTTGGATGGTATGACATATATTTATTGTACCACCGGCGGTGTTATTGGAACCAGGGTTTCGCCGGCTATCTGCGGATTGGGGATACTGGGTACCACCACCGCGTCGTGATGGAACAGCGCCGGCGGCAGATAAGTGCTTCTGAAAGTCTGATCCGTAGTTTGGTCATTCAGAGTCACATGCCTGGTCCAGGTGGCTTTCATGGAACCGTCGGTTTTTCTGTCATACACGGTTGGCCCGTCAAAACTGATGCTTCGGTCATCTTTAGTGCCATAAAAATCAAAGTATAATTTTCTGTCCTCAATTCTGGTCCGGATGAGCAGAGCGCTCGCTAGGTTGTTAGTGAATTTCAGGTCCGATGAGCCGGGATAAATCGTGGCATCTGTGCCCTGCGGCGCGTAATACTGCACGGCAAAGCTGTGGTTGCGGCGGGCGGTGATGGGCAGGCCGGCATTCATGGCCGCGCGGAAAGTAGTGGTCGAGACCTGGCACAGGCCGCCGCCGAATTCCGGGATCACGCCTTCCGGCTTGATCACCAGTTCCGGCAAAAATCCATGCTTATCGTCGACGTCGCCCAAAAATTTGTTAAAAGAAAATTCTTCGCCGGCCCCGACCACGACTCCGTTGAATTTCTGGGCCCCGATTTTGATATTATGAATTCTGTTGGATGGCGACCCTTTGAAATTGGACTCACCTGTGGCGACGAGTTCCTTGATCCCCAGATCATTGGTTTGCCCCAGAGAATGCTTGGGCAAAGAGATCAAAACAGGCAGGTCAACCAAAGGACTATCGGAGGTCAGAAGATCGCGCAGCGCGTACAGGTCCAGTGCCTGGCCGTTTTGGCCGGGATCGAAGAACGTGGCGGTATGGTTGTCGATTTTTAAAACCGCGTCATGCGTTTGCTGGTCCACGTCCAGCTCCACTTGATCCACAGCGCTGATCGTGGCTTCGTCAAACAGCCTGGTGGTTTGCTTTAATTCGCTGCCAAACATCGCGGCACGCGACAGCTCCAAAAGATCGAAGTCGTTGCGGACCGAAATTTCGTCAACTGTTTGAACAAAATTGGGTTCAAGCTCCCATTTTTTGTCTCCGAAAGATAAAGTTTTGGCATGGGCGGGTTTAGGAATGGCAAAAGAAAAAAATATAACCATTGCGAGGCCGCAGGCCGCGGCAATCTGGCCCATGGTTAAGATTGCTTCGTCGCTTGCGCTCCTCGCAATGGTGTTAATTTTGAGCTTGGATAATGACATCTCGTTTGTTGTGTTCTCTGTATTTAAGGCTAATCAGTATATCACATTGCCTTTTTATCTGCGGGAAACGGTCGACCCATTCCACCAGCACCAGATTTTTGTTTTGGCGCATTTCGGAAAACCCGATCGGCAGCAGTTCATGGGATTTTTTCAGCCGGTAAAAATCCAAGTGATAGAGTTTGCCTTGCCTGATGTTATATTCATGAGTAGTGACAAAGGTCGGGCTGGTGATCTTTTTTATGCCTAGTTGTTTGGCAAAGGCCTTAGTAAAGGTCGTCTTACCGCTGCCGAGCTCGCCAATTAGGCCAATAACCGCACCGCGGTGGCGTAATTCGTCTGCCAGACCAGCGGCTAGGTTTTGAGTTTCCTTCAGGGTCAAATTGCGGTAGGTAAGCATGCTTTATTCTAGCAAGTCTTGACGTAAGTTCCTATAAGTATTATACTGCCTAGCCAAAACCAGAATACGGTTTTGAGTGTCAAGGTACTGATGATGATCGTGTTAAGGAGGAGGACGAAATGGCGTTGAAACCCTTTGGGGACATGCTCCGAGAGCTCGGTGAAAAAAGGGAGGAAAGTGCTCCCAACCGCCATCGCAACCGGACCGAACAGTGCCTTACGTTCTCGAAACTGGTTCTAAATCCCCGGATCGCGCCGATCCTGACGGCTGAGGAGTGCGAGCACATCGCCTCGTGCGCCGATTACTGCCAGCGGATGATCGCGCTCGACTGGCGGGCTCGTTGCCCTGAGAACAACATCCTCCAGGGTTACGCAATCGCCGGTGAGAATTTTTCGCTCAAACACGCGGTCGGGTTTCACCTCGGTCAGGACCGCTGCGCCGTGTGCCAGGCCAAGATCGACGCGTTTCGCGCCGGCCAGTAGCCGTGGGTTTTCGGACTTTTGGTTTTGGACTTTCGAGTCCAGACTTGAAGTCCTTTTTTATTCTAGTCTTGACGGCGGAGAAGAAATCAACTATACTGTTATGATTATCTAATCACATATTTATGGACGAAGTACAGCAAATCATCTCCAAACTATCACCGGCCAAAAGCGTTCTGATCATCGCCACCGGGACCAATGGCGACAGCCTGGCCGCTTCATTGGCTTTAGGGGCTTTTTTGAGAAAACTGGAAAAAGAAGTGACCTTGCTCAGCTACACGGAAGTTTCCGCGAAGTTCGGATTTTTGCCCGAAAGTTCGCAGGTTCAGACGCAGATCGACCTGACCAAAAGCCTGGTAATCAATGTCGCCACCAAAAAGATCCAGGTGGCGGAACTCAGCTACAAAAAAACTCCGGAGCAGCTTTCTATAATTCTCAAGCCTTCGAAGGGCGAATTTACTTCCAATGACATCACATTTGACGCCTCGAATTTTCCGTTTGACCTGGTGGTCATGGTCGGCATAACCGGCCTCGAGCAATTGGGGGAGTTTTACAGCCGGAACGCGCAATTGTTTTTCCAAACCCCGGTCATCAATATTGATTTTCGGCCCAGCAACGAAAATTACGGGTTGATTAATTTTATAGACCTGACCGCCACCTCATGTTCGGAAATAATTCTGGATCTGATCAATAAATTTGAAGGCAGTCTGATCGACGAAAATATCGCCACTCAGCTTCTGACCGGCATCATCGCCGAAACCAACAGCTTCCAGCACATCAGGACCACGCCCCAGGTATTCTTGAAAGCCTCCCAGCTGGTCAGCCTGGGCGCCAAGCAGCAGGAGATCGTCGGCCACCTGTATAAGAGCAAATCTCTGGGCCTGCTGAAATTATGGGGCCGGGTCCTGGCGCGTTTAAGCCAGGACTTTGACAATCTTTTGGTGTATTCGCAGGTCAATCAATCCGATCTGGCCAAGGCCGGAGCGACAGAAGAAGACGCACGGGCCATCATCAAGGAAATGGCCAGCCAGCTGTCTTTTGCCAAGATCTTTTTGTTTTTGAAAGAAGATGCGGAAAATCAGACCACCGTTTTTTTGCAATCCATAGTGCCGATCAATCTTGCTGAACTTTTTTCGCGCTACCAGCCCCAGGTTTCAGGCCCGCAGACAATCAAGTTCGTGGTGCCGGATTCCGTGCTCAATGCCGAAAAGCTGGTTTTGTCCCAGCTCGGTCCGCAAGCGGCGAAATTTAACGGCAAGTAATTGTGTTATACTTAGGCTAGATTAAAAAATAAAATCTATGCCGTCTTTGCAAGACAGAGCCATGCACGTCAAGCAGGTTTATTCCGAGCTTGACCGCAAATACGAAGAAGAAGAAACACAAAAAAAAGCCGAACAGCAGGAAGTCGCGTATATCAACCTCTATGGGTTCCCGGTCGATACGCAGGCTTTGGGCTTGATCCCGCAGGAGACGGCAGCTGCCTTGCGGGTTGTTGTTTTTTATAAAGAAGGCCGGAATTTGAAAGTGGGGATGGTAGCACCCTCCGACGAGATCAACCGGGTTTTCAAACAATTGCAGGAGCAGGGCTATTTTATCGATTCTTATATAATTTCCGTTTCCAGCTTGACCCACGTTCTGGAAGGTTACGAGAAAGTCATCACCACGCAGCGCAAGTCGGCTACGATGGATCTGGCCAGCGTGGATTTTCAGATCACCTCTCTGAAGGAACTGGCCGCGAAATTCACCACGGTTTCGGCCACCGAATTCATGGAGCAGATTTTGGGCGACGCCCTTCATTTGGACGCGTCAGATATTCATCTCGAGCCGGAATCGTTCTACGTAAAAGTCCGGTTTCGGATTGACGGGGTTTTGCAGGATGCCGTCTCCCTCCATTTGGATCTGTATCATCAGATTATTTCGCGCATCAAGATCCTGTCCAAACTGAAGCTGAATGTTCTGGTGACTCCGCAGGACGGCAGTTTTAGCTTCACCTACGATAACGCCCCGATAGACATCAGGGTCTCGGTCATCCCTTCGGCTTTCGGCGAATCGATCGTGATGAGAATTTTGCGCCAGGATAAAGGGGCGCTGAAGTTTGAAGAGCTTGGAATAATCGGATTCGCCCACGACCGCATCGTTCACGAAATGGAAAAGCCCAACGGCATGCTCCTGACCACCGGTCCCACCGGCTCGGGCAAAACCACGACCCTGTACGCGATTTTAAACAAGCTCAATCAGCCTGGAGTGAAGATCATCACCCTGGAAGATCCTGTGGAGTATAAAATTTCCGGCATTACCCAAACCCCGATCGATGCCCGGGCAGGCATGACCTTTGCCGCCGGGTTGCGCGCGATTCTGCGGCAAGACCCGGATATCGTGATGGTCGGGGAAATGCGGGATCTGGAAACCGCCGAGATCGCGGCGCAAGCGGCGCTCACCGGCCATATCGTGCTTTCGACCCTGCATACCAATGATGCCCCCTCGGCTATCCCGAGGCTTTTGGACATGGGGATCAAGCCATTTGTGCTCGCGCCGGCGATAAACATTATCATCGGCCAGCGGCTGGTCCGTAAAATTTGCACATTCTGCAAACAGGAATATAAATTGCCGGATAATTTGCAGTCCAGAGTTGAGATGATCCTGAAAACCATTCCCAAAAATTCCAAGGCCGATGTGCCGAAAAAACTTATCTTTTATCACAGCCCCGGATGCGTCAAATGCAACGGGTTGGGTTATAAAGGGCGGATGGGAGTGTATGAGGTTTTCACGATCAATGACGAGATCGAAAAACTGATCACCAAAGGGGCCACAACCACGGAACTGAAAAATCAGGCCGTACTTGACGGCATGATCACCATGGCCCAGGACGGGATTTTGAAAGCATTGCAGGGAGTCACCGACGTGGAAGAAGTTTTCCGGGTGACAGAAGAGTAGGCGCAAAAAAAATTGCTTCAAGAAAAAATGATAACCATCCCAGCGAAAGCTGGGATCCACTACCATCATTATCACCAACTGGTTTAATTAAGGAAGTGGACCCCGGATCAAGTCCGGGGTGGTTGCTCTCTTCAAATTCTGACTAAATTTTTCTAAGGCTCGCATTCTTTATATAAAAAAATAATCTAATCGCCCAAAGGGCGGTTTTTTGGTATGATTTAACCATGAAAGTTATAAAACAATTTGATTCATATAGTTCTAAAGTAGAATTGGTGGAAATTGATGGTAAACAGTTCGTGTTAAAAACTGCAGAACCTCAAGAGATAGCAACCGAAAAAGTGTATTTGAAAGAGTTGAAGGACCGAGGGTTTCCTACACTGAATATTATTGAGGCCCCAAATCTCAAAAATGATCAGTTATTACTAGAGTATATACCGCATTCAGCTGGTGGTTTGATTTTCGGATCAGCACAAGACTATGAAAGGTTTGGAAAAATTGTAAGAAAATTGCACTCGATCCACTATGAGTATTGCTTTAGAATTACAAGCGAGGGCAAGGAAGAGAAGCTGGATTGGAAGAGTTTTTTATCGGGCGCTTTTCAAAAAGCCACGGAAGAACAAATTGAGAAGAAAAGTGATTTATCTGCCAGCTTTTTAAAAGATATATCCAAATATGTAAATGGTAGAATTCTCGCTTTAGATTCCAACAACATCGTTTATTCTTTGCTGCACTGCGATCTTCATACTGGTAATACTTTAGGGAAGAACGAAGAGATTGTACTATATGATAAAGGTTCAGAAATTTTTTCCGGTCATCATCCTTATGATTTAGTAACTATTGTTGACCATAGTCCTAATGGAACGTATATTCATACTGATAATCCGGAAAATAAAAATGATTTGGAGGTAATAACTTCTTTTATAAGAGGTTATGGCGAAGATTTTTTGGTGAAATACAAAACAGAATTTAATCTGTATATGGTTATCCGTTCACTATGGAGGTATCCGAGCTCCTTCACTCCGTATACAAAAGAAATTATGGAAAATATTGTCTATGAACGAATTTAAACGAAAACTTTTACTAATTGACGGGCATGCCCTGTTTCATCGCGCTTTTCACGCCTTGCCGGCCATGTCGAACAAAGACGGATTTCCGACCGGAGCCATTTTCGGATTTTTTTCCATGCTCTTCAAGGCTCTGGTAGACATAAAACCGAGTCATGCGCTGGTGACTTTTGATGTGAAAGGACCGACCTTCCGCGACAAGTTAACCTCGGATTATAAAGCCACGCGCAAGCCAGCGCCGGACGAACTTCTGATGCAGCTGCCGAAGATCAAAGAAATTTTAATTGCATTGGACATCCCGATTTACGAAAGAGCCGGATTTGAAGCGGATGACCTGCTGGGGATCATCGCGCACAAAACGCCGAAAGATGTTTTGAGCATCATTGTTACCGGAGATCTGGATCTGTTGCAACTGATCGACAACCATACGCAGGTGTACCGGTTCAAAACGGGGTTTTCCGACATCCAGATTTTTGATATTGATAAAATGGTGGAAATTTATGGCTTGCATCCCGGCCAGTGGGTGGACTATAAAGCCATCCGCGGCGACCTGTCCGACAATATCCCGGGAGTGCCGGGCATCGGCGAGAAAGGGGCGATGGATCTGATGAAAGAGTTCGGCAGTTTGGACAGTGTGTACGAGGCGGCCGAGCGAGGGTCAAAGAAAATCAAGGAAGGAACCATAAAAAAATTGGTTGAGGGCAAACCCAAGGCGTATTTATCCCAAAAACTGGCGTATATAGATCAAAAAGGCGAGTTGGATTTCGATTTTGAAAAAACAGAAATGGGCGACTATGACCAGTCCAAAGTCATCAAATTATTGGCCGATTTAGGTATCAAATCTCTGGTTTCCAGATTGCCGAAAGTTTCCAAAGGCGCCCAGTCCGAGCTTTTGGCTCCCCCGAAAAATAATTTTCCTGCTCTGCGGAATGCGGATAAATTGCAGAAGCAAAAACAGATCGCGCTGATGGCGAAAGATGATAACTTATTGATCGGCTGGAGCAAGCACGAGATTTATCAGATCCCTATGGAGAAAGTTTCCGAACTGAAAGACGTTCTAGAGGACCCGAAGATCGAAAAGATCGGATTTGATCTGAAAACTTTGCATCAGATATTTTTGAGCTCGGGCATCGAATTGCTGCCCATGACATTCGATGTGCTTCTTGCTTCGTATTTGGCCAATCCTGGGCAGAGAAGCTATGAGCCGGAAGATTTTTCCGAAATTTTTGCCCGCACACAGGAGCTGGAAAAAGAACTGAAAGCCAAAAATATTCTAAAGATCTATGATGAGATCGAAAAACCGCTGGCAGAAGTTTTGATCGCCATGGAAAACCGCGGCGTGAAGCTGGACCTGGCTTGGCTTGAGTCTTTAAGCGTCAGGCTGGAAAAGCGGATCGGCCAGCTGATCAAAGAAATTCACAAACTCGCCGGGCAGGAGTTCAATATTTCCTCGCCGAAGCAGCTATCGGAAATTTTGTTCGAAAAACTGAGGATCCCCACGGATAATCTCAAGAAAAATAAAAAATCCGGCGGCATTTCGACCGCGGCAGGAGAACTGGAGAAAATGCGCGGACTGCATCCGGTCATCGAGCTGCTTTTCGAATACCGCGAGCTGACCAAACTCAAATCGACTTACGTAGATTCGCTTCCTTTGCTGGTGTCCAAAGATGACGGACGGGTGCACACGACGTACAGCCAGACCATTGCGGCTACGGGAAGGCTGTCTTCGATCAATCCGAACCTGCAGAACATCCCCATCCGGACCGAGCTGGGCAACGAGGTCCGCAAATCTTTTATTTCCGAGAAAGGCAAAGTACTTCTGTCTTTGGATTACTCGCAGATCGAACTGCGAATTGCCGCGTCTTTATCGGGCGACGATGAAATGATGAAGATTTTCAAAGCCGGCGGGGATTTCCACCGGGCAACCGCGGCCAGGATCTTCAATGTCCCTGAAGATAAGGTCACTTCAAATCAGCGCCGGGACGCCAAAACCATCAATTTCAGCGTGCTTTATGGCGTTTCGGCGTTCGGACTTTCTTCCAGATCCGAGCTGACGCGGGCCGAGGCCGGAGAACATATAAAAAAATATTTTGAGACTTTTTCCAAATTGAAAAAATACATCGACGGCCTGATCGAAACCACCCGCAAGCAGGGCTTCATCACCAACGCCTTGGGCAGGATCAGGTATTTCCCGGATATTTCAGCTCCGAATTTTGCGATCAGGGGGGCTGCCGAGAGGCAAGCCGTGAACACACCCATCCAATCCCTGGCCGCGGATATTATGAAGCTGAGCATGATCGAAATTGAAAAAGAAATGCCGGAGGCGAATATGATCCTGACCGTGCACGACGAACTGGTTTTTGAGGTCGAGAAGGGAAAAGCCGAAGACTTCGCCCAAAAGATCAAAAAAATCATGGAATCGGCATATAAACTTAAGGTGCCGATCGTGTCGGAAGCTAAAGCCGGGACCAACTGGGCGGAGATGGAAAAATTGGAGATATGAACACCGTCTTTGCGAGGAGGCCGGGTGTTCTGAAAAAGAATTAGCTTGGCGGCCGACGAAGCAATCCAATCCTTGTGTTAGATCGCCACGCGGCGGCTAAATATAACCCAAACTAAAACCGCCGCTCGCGATGGATGCAAGAGGCGGTTTAAAAAATTTACTTGAGTTTTCCGACCATTTGCGCGAGGCGGGCTTTTCGGCGGGACGCGTTATTTTTATGGATGATGTTCTTTTTGGCAGCCTTATCGAGCGCGGCAAAGGCGGCAGACAGAGCTTTGTGAGCATCCGATTTGTTTCCGGCCTCCGCCAGCTTGCGGACATTCTTCACGGTTTTCCGGATAGCGTCCAGGGCTTTCAGATTGGTAATGCGCCGTTTGGCATTCTGGCGCATGGCTTTCATGGCAGATTTAGTATTGGGCATGTCGTCGCAGTTGGGATTACCTTCGCGATCCCGATTTGTCGGAATGCGCTACGGTATCCTCACTGCTCCTCTCGAACAAAATTCGTGCTCGCCCCGACAGGTCGGGACTGCGCACCTAATTTTGTTCGTAAATAATAAAGTTAAAAAATTGCATTTCAGGGCGACACCTCTGATTAGCTTACAAAGAATAGCAAGTTTTTGATTAATGTTCAAGGTTAAGGCTTATTTAAACTTATGTTTTTTCATCCGGGTTTTGGTTCGGATGGCGGTGATCTGGTCGCGCAGAGCGGCGGCTTTTTCGAAATCCAGATTGCGCGAAGCCATATCCATCTGGTCGCGCAGTTCTTCGATGGCATAGGCAATGTCCTGTTTGGTCATCCGGGTCAGGTCCATTTCCTTTAGAGCCTCGGTTTTTTCTTCTTCGGCTTTCTTGCCGGCCAGCCGGGTTTCTTTGATGGCTTTGATGATGCTTTGAGGAGTAATGCCATGCTTTTTGTTGTACGCTATCTGAAGTTTGCGCCGGCGCTCAACTTCATCCATGGCGCGTTGCATCGAACCCGTGATCTTGTCCGCGTACATGATGACATGGCCTTCGACGTGGCGCGAAGCGCGGCCCATGGTCTGGATCAGGGAAGTTTCCGAGCGCAAAAATCCTTCTTTATCCGCATCCAAGATCGCGACCAAGGATACTTCCGGTAAATCCAAACCTTCACGCAGCAGGTTGATGCCGACCACCACATCGTAAACTCCCAATCTCAGGTCGCGCAGGATCTCCAGGCGCTCCAAAGTCTCGATGTCGGCGTGGAGGTATTGCCCGCGGATGCCGTACTCCACCAGATATTGCGACAGTTCCTCGGCCATATTTTTGGTCAGGGTCGTGACCAGCACGCGCTGTTTTTTCTTGACCCTTTTTTGGATCTCTTCCATCAGGTCGTCGATCTGGTTTTTGGTCGGGCGGATCTCAATTTCGGGATCAAGCAGCCCTGTCGGCCGGATCAGCTGCTCGGCCACGACTTTCGAAATTTTTATCTCCCGGTCCTGAACCGGAGTGGCGGAGACGAATATCGTCTGGCCGATTTTTTTTTCGAATTCCTCGAACTGCAGCGGCCGGTTGTCCATGGCGGAGGGCAGCCTGAACCCGTAATCGACCAGAGTTTTTTTCCGCGACTGGTCGCCGAGATACATGCCGGAGATCTGCGGCAGGGTGATGTGCGATTCGTCGATGAAAAGCAGAAAATCATCCGGAAAATAATCGAGCAGGGTGCTCGGCGGCTCGCCGGGTTTGCGGAAATCCAACTGCCGCGAGTAGTTTTCGATACCGGCGACGAAACCGGTTTCCAGCATCATTTCGATGTCAAAGTTCGTCCGCTGTTCGATGCGCTGGGCTTCGATGTCCTTGCCTTGCGATTTAAAAAATTTAATCTGATCAGCCAGCTCATTGCGGATGTTGCCGACGGCGGCGAACAGTTTTTCTTTGGGCGTGACGAAATGTTTGGCCGGGAAAATAGTCAGTTCAGCTAGATTGCCGAAATCTTGGCCGGTCAGCGGATCGTGCTCCGAGATTTTTTCCAGCTCGTCGCCGTTAAAATTCAGCCTGGTGATCTTGTCCGCCGATGCCGGGATGAATTCAATGACATCCCCCCGCACGCGGTAAGTGCCGCGGGTCAGATTTATGTCATTGCGTAAAAACTGCAGATCAGTCAGGCGCCGCAGGAATTTATCGCGCTTGATTTCCTGGCCGACTTTCAGCGGAATGGACAGTTCCAAGTAATTGCCGGGATTGCCAAGGCCGTAAATGCAGGACACGGAAGCGACGATCAAAACATCCTTGCGCGACAGCAGGCTTTGCGTGGCTGCGTTCCGCAATTTGTCGATCTCTTCGTTGATCTGGGTTTCTTTTTCGATATATGTGTCAGAACGGGGGATGTAGGCCTCCGGCTGGTAGTAATCGTAGTATGAGACGAAGTAATGCACGGCATTATCCGGAAAAAAATCCGTAAACTCCGAGGCGAGCTGGGCGGCTAAGGTTTTGTTGTGGGAAATTATTAATGTCGGCCGCTGGACCTGCTGTACGATATTGGCCATGGTAAAAGTCTTGCCTGAACCGGTAACGCCGAGCAAGGTTTGGTAACGGTATTTTTTTTCCAGGCCCTTGACCAGTTTTTCAATGGCCTGCGGCTGGTCGCCCGCGGGTTTGAATTCGGATTGAAGTTGGAATTTCATAGCAAATTTTATTATAGCAAAATTAATAGAGCCTTGTATAGTGACGGCAATAAAAAAATCACGCGTTCCAGGTTACTGGAGGCGTGAATTCAGGCGCAAATCCATCTCCTGCAACTGCTTCTTGGCCGCGATAGTACAATCAAACCGTTTGCAACATTTTACCGTGTGCGGTTCGAGGACGGCTTCGTGTGTCGCAACCCTTCCGCAGTAAAAACAATTCGCGTGTTGAAATTTTGTGAGAGGACGGACGAGAATCGGATGCGAGATTTGATTCCAGGCCGCCAATAGGATTTCCTTCAATTTCTTAACCATACACGTTACCTCCTTGAGGCTTGGATATTAATGCTATTTTCCGGTTTTGTCAATGTCTCCGACATTGCTATAATTCTCTTATATGATCGGATCACTTAAAGGAAAAGTTACACAAAAGGGAGCGAATTACATCATCCTTGAAACCTCGGGCGTGGGCTACAAAGTGGCTCTGCCGCAAGTAATGCTTTTAGGTTTGAAATTAAACCAGGAGTTATACCTGGTGATCTATACTCATGTCCGGGAAGACCAGCTGGCTTTGTACGGCTTTCCCGGCTTGCCGGATATGGAATTTTTCGAAATGCTGCTGACGGTATCAGGAGTAGGTCCTAAATCCGCGCTGGCGATCATGTCTCTGGCATCAATCGAAATGCTCAAATCCGCGATCGTCTCGGAAGACCCGTCCGTGTTTACAAAAGTTTCCGGCATCGGCCGCAAAACCGCGGAGCGGGTAATAGTCGAATTGAAAGAAAAATTGAAAGACGAAAAGTCATCCATGCCTGTGGCGAAAGAACACTCGGATGCTATGGATGCCTTGGTCAGTTTGGGTTATTCGCAGCAGGAAGCCAGGGACGCCCTGAAAACCGTGCCCCTAGAGATCTCGAATTTGCAGGCGAAAGTAAAAATGGCGCTGAAAGCACTGCAAAGATAATATGATATCAAACCTCACCCAAGAATTATGGGACAAAAAAACAATCGAGCTCGGCGGCTCGATTTTGCAATCTTTCGCTTGGGGCGAATTTCAGCAGTCCTTGGGCCAAAAAATTCACCGTTTTTCCGGGGATGACTTTGTGAATTTGGGAATCGAGACGGATCTGCCTCTAGGCAAAAAATTCGTCTACTGCCCGCGCGGACCTCTGGGGAATATCGATGCGGCTCTGGATGATCTGAAAAAATTGGATTCCGATCATTCGATTATTTTTTCTCGCGTTGAACCGGGGCAAATCGTACGCTTGCCGCGCGCTGTCAAAGACATCCAGCCGGTGAATAATTGGATGCTGAGTTTGTCCGCCGAAGGCGGATCCGCCTCTGGCGGAGAAAAAACCGAGGAAGAATTACTGATCTCGATGAAACCAAAAACCCGATACAACATCAATCTCGCCCAGCGCAAAGGTGTCACTGTGCGTCAGGCCGGCTGGCAGGATCTGATCCAGGTCTGGCAATTGTTCATGGAAACCGCCGGGAGAAATAAGATAAAACTGCACCCGCAGGATTATTATTTTAAGATGTGGGAGCATCTGGAGCCGCAGTATTTGAAAATTTTGATCGCGGAATATAAAGGACAGGCTCTGTCCGCCATGATCCTGACCTTATTCGGATCCACCGCCACCTACCTGCACGGCGGAACATCGGTGAAGATGAAAGAAGCCATGTCTCCTTATGTTCTGCACTGGGAAGCCATCAAGCTGGCTAAAAATTCCGGCATGAAATTTTATGATTTCGGCGGCATTGCCCCCGATGGAGAAAAAGATCATTCCTGGGCCGGCATCACCAGGTTTAAAAAAGGCTTCGGCGGGTTTGAAGTAAATTATCCTGGCAGTTTTGACCTGATCTTTTCCCCAATCTGGTATAATGTTTATAAGCAAGGCAGAAAACTTTTAAGAGGTTACAGGTGATAGGTTGTAGGTAATAGACTATAACCTGAAACCTACTAACTTATAACCTAATTTTATGAAATATAAAATAGCCGTTTCCGGTTCCGCCGAAAACAATTGTACTCGCGGCGCGTATAAAAAAGCTTTTGAAGTTGGCAGGCAAGTCGCGTTGCATGGCTGCGTTTTGGTCACCGGAGCCACGATCGGAGTGACGGCTTGGGCCACTCGGGGCGCGAAATCCGTGGGAGGGATTTCAATCGGGCTGTCGCCGGCCGTGTCCAAGCAAGCCCACGTCAACACATACCATCTGCCAACCAACTACATGGACCTGATTATTTATACGGGGTTCGATTATTCCGGACGGAATATGCTCATGACCAGGTCCTCGGACGGAGTGATCGTGGTTTGCGGCAGGATCGGCACACTGAATGAATTCACTACGGCCTTCGAAGACCGCAGAGTGGTCGGGGTTTTGACCAAAACAGGCGGGATTGAGCAGGACATCGACCACATTTTGAAATTGGCGAAGCGCGGCCGGAAGCGGATCGTGTTTGATGATGATCCCAAGCGCCTGGTGGACAAAGTCATTAAGCTTATCCGCGTTAATGACAGGGAAAAAAGCCATAAATGGGAAGAAGCGTCATGAAGCCGCTCGGATGCTGTTTGAAAAGACGCGAAAATTTTAATTAAAATTTTCGCTAAGGCTCGGCCGATTAAGACGGCCTTCGCAATTCTTTTGCAACCAGCATCCTCGCTTAAGAAATAAATTGAATGCAAAAAATACTTTTTATCGATGCCAGCGACCATGATTTTGCCCGATTAGCTATAGTGTCCGAAAATTTTTTGGCCGAACATAAGTTTGTGAACGAAAATCTATCCGAACGGTTAATTTTAGAGATCAAAAAGTTTTTTAAAAAAAATAAGTTCAAATTTTCCGATCTGTCCAAGCTTGCGGTTGTGGTCGGGCCCGGCCCGTTTGCCAAAACGCGGAGCTCGGTGGCAGTGGCCAATGCTCTGGGATTTGGCTTGGGCATTAAAATCTTGCCGGTCAAAGCCAACAGCTCAAAATCCCTCATAGGTTTATTGTCCAGGCCGGGGTTCGGCATGGTCAAGCCTTTTTACGCCCAAAACCCACATATTACCCTGGCAAAAAAATCCTTATGAGCTTCAAATCATATTTGGCGGTACTCAAGAACTGGGACTTCACCAAGCTTTGGATCTCACAGGCTGCTTCCCAGCTGACCAATTACCTGTTGAGCTTTGCCATTCTGATCAAAGTTTTTCAGCTGACCAATTCGTCGGTTTCGGTTTCGCTGATCATCATTGCGTTCGGCCTGGGCACGATTTTTTTTGGAAGCATAGCCGGGGCTTTTTCCGACCGGTTTGACCGCAAATGGATCCTGACCGTAATAAATTTTCTCCAGGCCGCGAGCATTGGTCTGTATTTTTTGGTCGGCGACAATATTTCTGGCCTGATCATTATCACTTTTCTGTATTCTTCCCTGAATCAGTTTTATATTCCCGCCGAAGCGCCTTCGATCCCGATGTTGGTGCCGAAGGAGCAGATTTTAATTGCCAACAGCTATTTTGCTTTTACCGGAAGCGTGGCATTGATCGTGGGATTTGCCGCGGCTGGCCCGGTAATCCTGGCTTTTGGCCAGAGCGCTCCGTATTTTTTGGGCGTTATTCTTTTGATCCTGGCCGGATTGGCGACACTATCCCTTCCTGCCTTGCCGCCGGAAAGAAAGACGAATAATACTTTTTCATTGGTCAAAATTTGGCATGAGATCATGGAAGGGATCAGGCACGCGCTGGAAAACAAAACCCTGCATTTTCCGCTGATGAGCCTGATCGCGATTCAAGTGGTCAACGGCATGATGATCACGATCGCGCCGGCTTTCATGCAGCAGGAGATCGGCATTAATTTGAACAGAGGCTCTTTGCTTGTGGTCGCGCCTCTGGGAATTGGGATTTTGATCGGATCCCTGCTTTTGGGTGTAGAAGAGCGGCGTTTTTCGAAAAAAACTCTGATTTTTGCCGGATTTATCGGAATGGGCGCCATGATCATGGCTTTGTCTTTGATCGAATACTTTACTTACAGGTATGTATATTATTCAATTATCGCCTTCGCCATCGGGTTTTTTAACGCTCATATATTCGCTCCCAGTCATTCTCTGCTCCAAACTTATGCCCTGTCGCATCTCCGCGGCCGGATTTACGGGACCCTGAATATCCTGCTCCAGGTGGCGGCCACCCTGCCCACCATAATAGTTGGAATTTTGGCTGATAAAGTGAGCTTGAGCTGGGTCATGGCGTCTTTGGGAATGCTCCTGTTGCTGTTCGGACTTTCCCTCCGCCCGCGGCAGCCGGTAGAGATTTGATTAAAAATAAAATTATGCCAGAATAAAGGCAAATCGCAATGGTTTTTAATTACGTAATTAAATATGTAATTCCATGGGAGTCAGAAAACAAAGTGAACAGAATATTCGCAAGATAACTCGCCTTGGCAAGAAGTCTTTAGCCGTGACTTTGCCTATAGAAATGATTGAAAAACTCGGCTGGCGCGAGAAACAGAAGGTGGTAGTCAAACTCCAGGGCAGGCATTTGATAATTAAAGACTGGAAAAATTGACTTGTCAGACAAGACTTTGGCGAAGTCGGATCAATAATTGGAAGAAGTAAACTCGTTTGAGTCTGGCCGTATTTGGTTTAGAATTAAATCAGAAAACGGGTAAACTAGCCGCTATTTTGTTAGATAACATCATGAATGAATCAGTAACTA
The DNA here is from genome assembly GCA_039931165.1 of Candidatus Doudnaibacteriota bacterium. Lineage (GTDB taxonomy): Bacteria > Patescibacteriota > Doudnabacteria > UBA920 > O2-02-FULL-48-8 > JBDTSL01. The sequence goes on along the minus strand of JBDTSL010000002.1, from coordinate 101,419 downwards.
AGAAATTATATTCTACAGACTATCGAAATAAGCTCCCGGGCCTTGTTTTAGCTATTAAAAGGCGCTCCGAAACTGCTGAAAATGAAGCAACCGTTGTCAGCAGTTTTGAACTAAATCTTTTTTCCTTCATTAATAACGAACTTGGTCTTAAGTATTATCCTGAAAAAGAAAAATTCGTCGGAACAGAAAGGCATATTGCTCAAGGAAGAATCGACAGTAAGTACGGGGCATTTGTTATTGAATTTAAACATCCTAGCAAGCTAAAAACTTCGACACTTAAAGAAAAGGCTTCCTCACAGCTTGAAGATTACCTGCGGGGTCTAAATGTAAAAAACCCCACAGATTATCTTGGCCTAGTTACTGATGGTGTTATTTGCAGGTTTATCCGAAGTGAGGGTGGCCAAATTTACACAGAGGCTTGGATGGACATTTCGCCAACTTCATTAGATAGATTAGTAAAAACTATTATCCTATTGGAGCAGATAGCTCTCACGTCGGATAATTTAATTCGAGATTTTTGTGAACCTTTGGATGACAATCTCGCAAAACAACTAACAAAGGTATTTTACAAAACGCTCCTCGATGAGATGAAACCAAAGACTGAAATGTTGTTTGAAGAGTGGCAGGAGCTTTTCAAACTATCTCACGATGACACTTCTCAACAACGAGATCTGCAAGACCGGCGCAAAGAACTGTCTACTGCTATCGATGTTGGTATAAAGACAAATAGAGAGGAATACCTTGCCCTCTATGCTCTGCAAACGACCTACGCTCTGATTGTTAAGCTCATCGCTTTTAAAGTGGTAAGTAAAATCTATTTTAATAAAAACATTTTTGAATTTGGTGACATAGCTCAAGCCAACTCAGCCGTTCTTCAAATGAAAATGCTCTCTCTTGAAGATGGTGAGATCTTCAGGACTATTGGTATAAACAATTTGTTGGAGGGTGATTATTTCTCTTGGTACGCATCAAAGCAACAATGGTCAAAAGAGATACATAAAAAGATTGTTGAAGTCGTACAAGTCCTTTCAAAATATGAGGATAAGGTTCTTGTGCATGAGCAAGTAAGGACACACGATCTCTTCAAAGAGTTATACCAGCATATTGTGCCCTCAAAGGTTCGACATAGTTTGGGAGAATTTTACACGCCAGCATGGCTAGCTGATAACTTAGTACTGGAGTCAATTTCGCAACTAAAGAAAAAGGATAATTGGAGGATGCTAGATCCAACATCAGGTTCGGGTACTTTTTTGATAGTGGGCATTCAGAAAGTTCTTGAGGAAACGCAATCTGAAAATCGTACAGATAGAATAAAGGAGATACTATCTCGTGTTAAAGGAATTGATCTTAATCCCTTGTCGGTTCTAACAGGTCGAGTAAATTATTTTATAAATACAGCACATCTTATTGAAGAAGGTATTCGTTTTAATATCCCAATTTATCTCGGGGATTCATCTTATGTACCAGAACCGCAGAAGATAAAAGATGTTGAGTGTCTTGGTTACCACATTAAAACCTTAAAGGGGTCCATTGATATTGTTTTACCTAAAAGCGTTGTCTCAAATACTGATCGTTTTTCACAGACAATGACTGAGATTGAATACGATATTAAATCTTTAGACTGGTCAGCAGTTGCAACAAAGATAAAGGGTCTTGCCAACTCAAAAGAACTAATACCAGAGATAAGTGAAAAAATTGATGAATTGGCAAAGAAATTTATTGATCTGGAAAAAAATGAATGGAATGGTATTTGGGCGCGAATAGTTACTAATTTTCTCACAACTGCGAGCCTTGGTAGATTTGAATTAATTGTAGGAAACCCTCCTTGGATTGATTGGCGTAATTTACCAGAAGGTTATCGAAACAGAATTAAATCACTATGTATTGAACGCCACCTATTTTCCGGCGATGGTTTAACTGGCGGCATAAATCTAAACGTCTGTGCATTGATCGCTAACGTAGCGGCTGATAACTGGTTGAATAAAAATGGCATCTTGGCATTCCTAATGCCACAAAACTTAATGCTCCTTCAGACTTATGAGGGTTTCCGAAACTTCTATCTTTCTAATGGCGAACGATTATATTTCCAAAATATCTTTGATTGGACTAAGGCAGGACATCCTTTTCAACCCGTACAACATAAATTTTTGACCTATTTTATTTCCGACAAAGTTACAGATTACGAAAAAGGAATTGATGTATCATTCTTTATAAAAAAATCTGGTAACAAGATAGAGAAAATTAACGAACATATCCGCTATGATGAAGTAAGGGATTCTTTTAGGATTGAGCATAAATTAATGGGGCAATGCATAAAAGGAAGCACTAACTTTTCGTACGCTGATTCATCCAAAGATTTAGAACAATTCAGGGTAATCTCCGGTAAGTCTAGCTATATAGGTAGAGAGGGAGTTGAGTTTTACCCTCAAGAACTATTTCTTTTTGAAATAGACGATGAAATGCCAAAAAGAAAAAATGAGATCTATTTAAACAACTATCAAAATGAACATTCAAAACATAAAATTCCCGCTCAGGATGTTTTGTTTGAAAAGATGTTCGTATATCCTTTAATAAAAGGTATCAATATCGAGAGGTATCATCTCAATGTAGATTCTGAATTTGTCGTACCTTTTCCATATGAAAAATCTTTCAGTACTCGAGTTCCACTCATTCTTAGTGAACTAAGAAAGAAATCACCCAATCTAGCTAAATACATACTCGATAATAAAGCGGCGATTGAAGCTCAGACAGCCTATAACGAGAAGATCATCGGCAAAAGGGAGAAGGAATTTTATGCACTAGCGCGCGTCGGTGCATATAGCTTCGCAAAAACATATGTAACTTTTCGCGATAACACAAAATGGCAGGCAGCGGTTGTAGAAGAAATAGAAACAGATTGGGGAGGTAAAAAGCGCCCGGTATTCCAAAATCACGCTGTTTCAATGTGTGAAAGAGAAGATGGAGAATTTATTTCTACTGACGAAGCACACTTTGTCTGCGCAATCTTGAATGCGCCCATTACCCAAAGGTTTATTACGAATTCCTCTGATTCAAGAAGCTTTAAGATTCGCCCTCCGGTTTTTATTCCACGATATTCTAAGAGCAATCAGCGTCATAAACAGCTATCTGACTTTTCAAAACTAGCACATAAAAATTATTCTGATGAGAAAACCATTATTAATATTGATAAAATGGTTAATCAAACGTATTTAGAAATTTGTAGACTGGAAAACAAATAATCTAAGAATGGATACTAACGAATATATACTGAATTACATATTTAATTACGTAATTAGTTTTTTCAAAATCGAAGTCTCAAAACTCTAAACTTGACAACTTTCTAAAAAAGTTTATTATACACAAGTGATATTTAATTTAATAAGAGTATAGCCCACGACGGCTCTTTTTTGCATATGCGAAAAAGGGAGTTGTTTTTATGCCCTGTAGAAGAAATTCGGTATATGTTTCGTATCCTCGAAACATATATAATGGCTAATGTTAGCCAAATTCTACTGGGATTAATTTTTTCCGCGAATTATTTTATCGTTTAATAAATTATTAAGTAATTTTCCTACTAAAAGGCATGCCTCAAAAAGTAAAAATGGCTAATTTAAGCCTTAATTTGCCAGGTCCCAACCGTCAACAGGGTCTCCGAAAGTTTTTTACTCCTTTTCACGAAGTTTTGGCAATGCCCAACTTGATCGAATCGCAGATTCGATCCTACAAATGGTTGTGGGAAACGGGCTTGAAAGAACTTTTTGCCGAAATCAACTCCATCAAGGACTTTACCGGCAAGAATTTGGAATTGTTTTTTGGCGATTACTATTTGGATAAACCGAAGTACGACGAAAAAACCGCCAAAGAGCGCAATACGACTTTCGAAGCGCCTCTGTATGTTTCGGTAAAGCTGGTCAATAAGGTCACAGGCAAGACCAAAACCCAAGATGTCTACTTGGGTGATTTTCCATTGATGACGCCGCGCGGCACATTTGTGATCAACGGAGTGGAGCGCGTGGTCGTGTCGCAACTTGTGAAATCTCCGGGCGTGTTCTTCACAGGCGAACCAGCCAGGGGCAGGAATTGGTATGGCGCAAAGATCATTCCCAACCGCGGGGCTTGGCTCGAGGTGGAAACCGACCTCAATGGCGTGATCAGCGTGAAAATCGACCGCAAGCGCCGCATCCCGATCACAGCCCTGATGCGCGTCTTTAAATTCGGGACTGATGAAGAAATTTTAGCGGCTTTTGCCGATGTCGATACCAACCCCGACATGCGCTATATCCAAAATACTCTGGAAAAAGATCCGTCAAAATCCGCCGATGAGGGCTACAAGGAAGTTTATAAAAGGATCCGCCCCGGGGATCTGGCCACGGTGGATAATGCCCGCTCCCTGATCGAAGCGATGTTTTTTCATGCCGACCGGTATGACCTGTCCGAGGTCGGGCGGTACAAACTCAATCAGCGCCTAAACGTAAAAGACCGCGAAGACCGGATCCTGACCAAAGAAGATCTAACCGACATAATCCGCGAGATCATCCGTCTGAACAACTCCCAGGGAATCATGGACGACATCGATCATTTGTCCAACCGCCGCGTCCGAGCGGTCGGCGAGCTGATCCAGCAAAAATTCCGCGTCGGTCTGGCCCGCATGAGCAGGATTGCCAAAGACAGGATGTCACTGGCTGAGATTGAGACCGTGACCCCGGCCCAGCTGATCCACGTCCGTCCTATCGTCGCGGTCATTCAGGAGTTTTTCTCATCCTCGCAGCTTTCCCAGTTCATGGACCAGACCAATCCTTTAGCCGAGCTCGAGCATAAACGCAGGCTTTCGGCCATGGGGCCGGGAGGACTTTCCCGCGAGCGGGCCGGGTTTGAGGTCCGCGATGTTCACCGCTCCCACTATGGGCGCCTCTGTCCTATCACCACTCCCGAAGGCCCGAACATCGGCCTGGTGGCGCATTTGGCCAGCTATGCGAGGATCAATGATTTTGGGTTTATCGAAACTCCTTACCGCAAAGTCAAAAAGAATGTGGCCAATGACGGCAAGGCTGCTGTCGGAGAGACGGCTTTAGTTGATCTGCTCGATGCGAATGAAGAAGTGGTGGTCAGCGCCGGCGAGAAAATTTCCAAAGAAGCGGCCGAAAAATTATCACTAAACAAAACTCTTGCCGCTTTAAAGATCAAACCCCGGATGACCGACGACATCCAGTATTTGGATGCCTACGAAGAGCAATTCACGGTTATCGCCCAAGCAACTGTTCTTTCCGAACCGGACGGTTCTTTCACCGAACTGCGGACTTCGGCCAGGGTCAACGCCGAACCTTCGATCGCCGAAACGGCTGACATTGATTTCGTCGAAGTTTCTCCTAAGCAGATCATTTCGGTCACAACCTCTCTTATTCCTTTTTTGGAACATGACGACGCCAACCGCGCCTTGATGGGCTCGAACATGCAGCGCCAGGCCGTGTCCTGCATCAAACCCGATTCTCCGGTTGTTGGTACCGGCGTGGAAGCCAAAGCCGCTTACGACTCGGGCCAGGTAGTGATTTCCGAAACCGACGGCATAGTTTTGAGCGTGACAGGTGATAAGATTATTATTTTGCCAAGCAAGTCCGGCAAAGCCGGATCCGGCTCCGCCGGAAAAAAAGAATATTTGCTCCAGAAATTTATCCGTTCCAATACATCCACCTCTATCAACCAGCACCCGACCGTGACCAAAGGCCAGGAGATCAAAGCCGGTCAGCCGATCGCCGATGGCGCGGCCATAGAAAAAGGCGAGTTGGCTTTGGGACAAAACATGCTGGTGGCGTTCATGTCCTGGGAGGGCGGAAATTATGAAGACGCGATCCTGATCTCTTCCCGCGTCGTGGAACAGGACCGCTATTCTTCGATCCACATAGAAGATTTTAAAGTTGACTTGCGCGATACGAAATTGGGACCTGAGATCATTACCCGCGATATTCCGAACGTCGGCGAGGAAAAACTCAAAGATCTGGACGAGAACGGCGTTATCCGCGTCGGCGCTCAGATCAAGGCCGGAGATATTTTGGTCGGCAAAATTACGCCGAAAGGCGAAACCGACCTGACAGCCGAAGAAAAGCTGCTGCGCGTGATTTTCGGCGAGAAATCTCGCGACGTAAAAGACACTTCCCTGACCCTGCCCCACGGCGAATACGGCAAAGTCGTGAACATCCGCGAATTTTCCAGAGAGCAGGGCGACAAACTGCCTTCAGGCGTTATCCGCTCGATCCAGGTCTCGGTGGCGGTATTGCGGAAAATCCAGGTTGGCGACAAAATGGCCGGCCGGCACGGGAATAAAGGCGTTATTTCCCAGGTCATCCCGGTTGAGAACATGCCATTTATGGCCGACGGCACACCTGTCGATATTATTTTAAATCCTTTGGGTGTGGCCTCTCGTATGAACATCGGACAGATCTTGGAAACTCATTTGGGATTAGCCGCGAAAAAATTGGGTTATAAAGTCGCCTCTCCCGCTCTGGACGGTGTGCCGGAAGAAATCATCAAAGCGGAACTGAAGCGAGCCGGATACCCGGAAGATGGGAAAGTATATTTGTATGACGGCAAAACCGGCACGCAATTTATTGAAAAAGTCACGGTCGGAATAATTTACATGCTGAAATTGCATCATTTGGTTGACGACAAGATGCACGCCCGCTCCACCGGCCCCTACTCCCTGATCACCCAGCAGCCATTGGGCGGCAAAGCCCAGTTCGGCGGCCAGAGATTCGGGGAAATGGAAGTCTGGGCTTTGGAAGGATATGGCGCCGCCCACACTTTGCAGGAAATGCTGACCATAAAATCCGACGACGTGGTCGGCCGGGCCAAAACTTACGAATCAATCGTAAAAGGTGAGCCGATCAAGAAGCCGAACGTTCCGGAATCTTTCCGGGTTTTGGTCAAGGAACTGCAATCGTTGTGCCTGAACGTGGAATTGATCGGCGAGAAACTGGCCTTGGATGACGCGGCCGAGCTGCGGGAAATGACCACCACGGATCGAGTCGAAGAGAAAGTGAAAGAATTGGAATTTGCCGGCGATAAAGCGGGTAAGAAGAAAAAGCTGAAGAAATAATCCTTAATCCAAGATCATAGATCATTTATGGTCCAACAGACAGAAGAATTCAAAGCAGTCCGCCTGAAACTGGCCTCGCCCCAGGATATTTTGAATTGGTCATACGGCGAAGTGACGAAACCGGAAACGATCAACTACCGGACGCAGCGCCCGGAAAAAGACGGATTGTTTGATGAGAAAATTTTCGGCCCGATCAAAGATTGGGAATGTTACTGCGGCAAATACAAGCGGATCCGATACAAGGGGATCATCTGCGACAAGTGCGGAGTGGAGGTCACACGCGCCGCGGTACGGCGCGAGCGCATGGGCCATATCAGGCTGGCGGCACCCGTGGCTCATATCTGGTTTTTGCGCGGTGTTCCATCGCGCTTGGGGTTAGTTCTGGATCTGTCTGTGCAGGAACTGGAAAAAGTCGTTTATTTCGCATCATATATAATCACCAGCGTTGATGAAGAGGCTAGAGCGTCCACCATGGAGCAGATCGAACGGGAGTTCAAAGCCAAACGCCGGGAGATCGACAGCCGCTATGAAAATTTAATCAATCAAGGAAAGAAAAAAGAAGGCCCGGCAGAAGATGTGGATGTGAAAGCAGCCAAGCACGATGCCGAAGAAATGCGCGTCCGCGACATGTGGAGTAAAGAGATCGAGCATTTGGAATCCATCCGCGATCTGGCCCGCTCCGAACTGAAGTCGATCAAAAAATACCAGATCATTTCCGAATTGGAATATCGCGATCTGTCCTTGAAATACGGTCCTGTGTTCCAGGCTGGCATTGGCGCTGCCGCCATTTCCCAGCTGGTAGAAGAAATCGATTTGGAAAAATTATTTACCCAATTGCGGGAAGAGATCACCACTGCCGAAGGAGTGAACAAGCGAAAGCTGATCAAGCGCCTGAAACTGATCAAATCCATGATCAAAGCCGGAATCCGTCCCGAGTGGATGATCATAGTCCATTTGCCTGTGATCCCGCCGGATCTGCGCCCAATGGTCCAGCTGGACGGCGGCCGGTTTGCGGCCTCGGATCTGAATGATCTGTACCGCCGCGTCATCAACCGCAACAACCGCCTGAAGAAACTGCTGGAAATCGGAGCCCCCGAGGTCATTACCAGAAACGAAAAGCGCATGCTGCAGGAAGCTGTGGATGCTCTGATAGATAATTCCATCCGGCATGGCAAGGAAGTCACTGCCTCAACCGGTCAAAAAAGGAAACTCCGCTCCCTGGCCGACATGCTGAAAGGCAAGCAAGGACGGTTCAGGCAAAATCTGCTCGGCAAGCGTGTGGATTACTCCGGCCGCTCCGTCATCGTGGGCGGACCTAAATTGAAATTGCACCAGTGCGGTTTGCCGAAAAAGATGGCCTTGGAATTGTTCAAGCCGTTCGTCATCTCCAAATTAATTTCCCGCGAATACGCGCACAATGTCCGTTCGGCCAACAGGCTGATCGAGCAGGGCCGGACCGAAGTTTACGATATTTTGGAAGAGGTCACTAAAGGCCATTACGTTTTGCTTAACCGCGCGCCGACCCTGCACAGGCTCGGGTTTCAGGCTTTTTTGCCGGTATTGATCGAAGGCAAAGCCATCCAGATCCATCCTTTGGTTTGTCCGGCGTTCAACGCGGACTTTGACGGCGACCAAATGGCTGTTCACGTCTCGCTTACAGCCGCCGCTCAGGATGAAGCGCGCAATATCATGTTGTCCGCCAAAAACCTGCTCAAGCCGGCATCCGGCGAGCCGATCATGGGCCCGAACCAGGACATGGTTCTGGGCTGTTATTGGCTGACCCGCATTCATCCCGATCAAAAAGGCGAAGGTAAATATTTTGGCTCGGCTGAAGAAGCGTTTCTTGCCTATCAATCGGAACTGATCACGCTGAAAGCGAAAATCCACGTTAGATTCAGCGGTGAATGGGGCAATAAAGGTTTGACAGAAACTTGCGTCGGCCGGATAATTTTCAACCAGGTCCTGCCCGAAGGCATGCGGTTTGTAAATGACGTCATGGATAAAAAGCGATTGCAGCAGGTGGTTCAGGTCTGCTACCGCGACTTTGGCATTGACCGCACGGCCCAGCTTTTGGACGACATCAAGGGCGTAGGATTCCACTACGTGACCAAGTCCGGCATTTCTTGGGGAATGGACGATCTGACTGTCCCAGCCATCAAAGCATCATTGCTCAAGACCGCGGACGAAGAAGTGCTGACGACCTTTGAACAGTATCAGCAAGGTTTGCTCACGGCTCAAGAGCGCTACAACCGCGTCATCGAGATCTGGGCCGGGGTCCGCGACCGCGTAACCGAAGCTGTAACCACTTCATTAGATGAATTTGGCACGGTTTACCAAATGGTCAACTCGGGAGCCAGAGGATCGGTCTCACAGATCGCCCAAATGTCGGGCATGAAAGGTTTGGTCACCAATCCAGCCGGCGACGTTATTGAATTGCCGGCCAGAGACTCATTTAAAGAAGGCTTGAATATTTTGGAATATTTCATTTCCACTCACGGTTCCAGAAAAGGTATGACCGACACAGCACTCAGAACCGCGGACGCCGGTTATTTGACGCGCCGTCTGGTGGACGTAGCTCAGGACATTGTCATCAATGCCGAGGATTGCGGAGCCGATGCGGGACGTCTGATCACGCGCGCCTCGTCGGAAGCTTTGGGGCGTCCTTTGTCCCGCCGGATATTCGGCCGGGTAGTTGCTTCCGATGTATTGGATGAGCAAGGCAAGGTTGTGTCAGAGGCCGGGACTATGATTGACGATAAATTGGCTTTGGAGATCGAGAAATCCACTACCGCGGCAGTTGAGGTGCGCACTGTGTTGCGGTGCACATTGACCCGCGGCATTTGCGCCAAGTGTTATGGCTATGACCTCGGATTTAACAAACCGGTGGAGATGGGTTCTGCGGTCGGGATCGTGGCGGCTCAGGCCATTGGCGAGCCGGGCACGCAGCTGACCATGAGAACTTTTCACACCGGCGGCGTCGCTGGCTTGGATATTACACAGGGGCTGCCTCGAGTCGAAGAATTGCTGGAAGCTCGTGAGCCGAAAGGCCAGGCTATAATTTCCGAAATTGACGGATTTGTTTTAAGTGTTAAATCCACCAGCAAGGAATCGGTTATCAGGGTGGAAGCTAAAGATATTGCCAAGGATGAATATCTGTTGGATACGCCTAAGCTGCAGCTGACGGATGGCGAAAATGTGAAAGAAGGCGATCCGCTGTTTGTGAACAGCAAAGGCGAAACCGTGAAAGCGAAATCCGCCGGGATCGTAAAATTGGCTTCCGACAAACTGACCGTGGTCCGCGAATCGGAAAACTTTAAAGAATACACAGTGCCCGCGGGCTTCAGCCTGATGGTCAAGGAAAAAGATCTGGTCGCCAAAGGCCAGCCGCTGACCGAAGGCAACCTCAATCTGCATCAGGTGTTTGAGCTCCGTGGAATCGAAGCCTGCCAGGATTACATCATCAAAGACGTGCAGGAGATCTATTCTTCCCAAGGCCAGAACGTCAACGAAAAGCATATTGAGATCATTGTCCGCCAAATGTTCTCGAAAGTCCGGGTCACGGAGCCCGGCGATGCCGACCTGCTTATCGGAGATCTGATCGATAAATCCCGCCTGCAGCTTTCCAATGCCAAGATCGGACCTAAGGGCCGTATTGCGGAAGTGGAGCAGCTACTGATGGGAATCACCAAATCTTCCCTGAACACCGAGTCTTTCCTGGCGGCGGCTAGTTTCCAGGAAACCACCCGCGTGCTGATCGAAGCGGCGGTCACGGCCAAAACCGATTATTTGAGGGGACTGAAGGAAAACGTGATCATCGGCAAACTTATTCCCGCCGGAACCGGATACAGGCCGGAAGCGCTGGCCGAAAAAGAGGCCGCGGAAGTGGCGGATAATGCCTTAGTTTAGAAAAAAGTAATAAGTAAAAAAGTAATATGAAGCGGCTCAACGCATTTGCGAGGAGCCGCTTTTTCAAAGTCGGTTAAATTTGGCGGCGACGAAGCAATCTGATCATTGGAATAGACTGCCACGCGAACTGACGTTCGCTCGCAGATTCGCCACCATTTCTCTTTACTCCTAAGCGATAACTCTTTATACTATTCCCATGAACAACAAATATCTTCAAATAGCATTTCTGATTATTTTTGCCGCGATTGCCCTGTTTGTGATCAAGCGCAAACCGGTACCTGTCATCACGGATTTTTCATCCTGCCAAACGGCCGGCGGCATTATTACTGGCGGTGAACCGGTGACTTGCGGCATTAATGGCCGGACTTTTGAAGAACAGCAATCAGCTGAGCCTGAAGTGGTGGTGGACCAGCCGCAATACGGCGGTCTGGTCTCAAGCCCGATGAAGGTTTCCGGAAAAGCAAAAGGGTTCTGGTTTTTTGAAGCCACCATGCCGGTGACTTTAAAAGATGACCAAGGCAATGTATTGTTTCAAGGGCCGGCGCAGGCGCAAAGCGACTGGATGACCGCGGACTATGTCCCTTTTTCCGTGACAATGACCTTTGACCCGAAAGACGCGCAATACGGCGTGTTGATTGTAAACAAAGACAATCCTTCCGGAGATCCTGCCCGAGACGCGGCTTACGCCATACCGGTAAGATTTAAATAATAAGAATAAAAAAAAGACCAGGAATAAGCCTGGTCTTTTTTTAACTTTTTTATTTTTCTAGCGTAATCGTCGCGACGTTTTGGGATTTGTCGCAATCCACCAAAATTGTGCGCGGCAATGTCCCGCCCGACAACGTGGTTATCTTAAAGCCAAACGCGGGGATGACGAAAGTGCTGTCCAGTTTGACCGTCCGGGTAACATTGGTCCGGTTATCCAGCATGATGGCCGTGCCGGTTTTGTAGACGGATCTATTCGGCACCACTTGGCAATTATTCTGGATCTGAATGCGGGTGGCTGCGTACTTGGTCAGAGCCGCGGTATAGGCAGCGCTAGCAGCGCCAGGAGCGGTCGAGGGTGTTGTGGTGGGCGGAGTTTGAGTGGTGGGGGTTTGAGGCGTATAAGTATTGCTTGGCCCGGAAGTATTGTTAGAATTTGAGGCAATCAGCCAGATTGCTAACGCTACTACTACCAAACCACCTACAATCCATAGATATTTGTTTTTGTCGCTCATAGTGAGTTTCTTTAATTAATATATCTTAATGCTAGCGCTAATATAATTTTAATGCAAATCTTTTGGCCATTTTTGGATTATCAGCAAATCCTTGTGAGTTTGCTGCCAGACGCTTTCCGTCACAAAAGGCATAAAAGGGTGAAGCAGTTTCAGGCTGGTTTCAAGCACAGTTATCAGCATTAGTTGTGTTGATTTTTTCGTTCCCGGGCTGGCAAGTTTGGTTTTTGATTCTTCGATGATCTTATCGGCAAAGGTGTGCCAGAAATAATGGTACAGATTTTCGGAAGCATGGGCAAAATCGTATTTGTCCATTAATTTGGTGATATCTTTAACAAGTTCAGCCAGTTCACCGAGAATTTTTTGATCATCCGGAGTTAATTTGGTTTTTGTATCAAAGTCTTCCGTATTTTGGAGCACGAACCGGGATGCGTTCCAGATCTTGTTGGCAAAGTTGCGGTAGCCGCGCACCTTATCCTCGGATAACGGCAGATCATTGCCCGGCAAATTGCCGACAGTCAGGGCCATACGGAGAGCATCCACGCCAAATTGGTCGATTACCCCAAGCGGGTCAACCACGTTGCCTTTGGACTTGCTCATTTTTTGCTTGTCTTTGTCGCGCACCAGACCGTGAAGGTACACGGTTTCAAACGGGACCTCGCCGGTTTTATATAGCCCGAACATGATCATGCGCGCGACCCAGAAGAACAGGATGTCCCAGCCCGTTTCCATTACTTGGGTCGGATAAAAAGTTTCAAAATCTTTTTCGCCGTGTACCATTAAAGTCGCATAAGGCCATTGGCCCGACGAAAACCAGGTGTCGAATGTGTCAGGATCTTGGGTCCAACCGTCGCCCGGAGATGTTTCAGAAATTTTTATTTCATCTCCTTTATACCAGACCGGAATGGGAATGCCCCACCAGGTTTTTCTGGAGATCGGCCAGTCGCGGATGTTTTCCATCCAATGCATGAAGACCTTTTCAAGTCTTTCCGGCATGATTTTGGTCCCACCATTTTTTACGGCCTCTACTCCCATATCGCGAAGAGATTGGAGATTTGAGTTTTTAGATTTGAGATTATCTCCCAACCCTAAACTCCCAACTCTAAACTTTTTGGTCATTGCCATATACCATTGAGGCATGATCAGCGGTTCGATGATGTTGCCACATTTGTAGCAGACCTGGACGTTATGCTTGTAATTTTCGTCAATTTTTTCGATCAAGCCTGCTTTCTGCAAATCTTCAGTCACGATCTTGCGCGCTTCGGCCACTTTCAGCCCGTGATATTTTGTTCCAGGCAGGTCCATTTTGCCGCGGGAATCAATGACCTGCTTGGGTCCTGGAATTTCATCTTTGTGCCGCATCCAGATTTCGTAGTCGGCCGGGTCGTGAGCAGGAGTTACTTTCACAACACCTGTGCCGAACTCCTGGTCCACAGCCTCGTCCGCTATGACCTTAAGCTTAATCGGACCCAGTAATCCCATGGCTTCAATTTCTTGTCCAATATATTTTTTGTACCGGAGGTCTTTGGGATTAACCGCCAATGCTGTATCGCCAAATTTGGTTTCGGGTCTTACAGTAGCCAGCACAAACGGCCCGTATTTGATGTAATACAGCGGATCTGTCCGTTCTATGTATTTGGTTTCGAGGTCAGCGAGATTGGTCTGATGCTTAACGCACCAGTTGCATATCCGGTTGCCGCGGTAGATCAGGCCGACAGAATGCATTTGCCGGAACGTATCGTAAACTATTTCCACAATTTTGGGGTCGAGAGTAAAGGTGTTGCGTGACCAGTCGCAAGACGCTCCCAGGCGGCGGATGCCTTCTTCGGTAATGTGTTTGTTGAGCTGGACGAAATCCCAGACTTCTTTGTAAAATTCCTCCCGCGTCATCTGAAACCGCGAACGTCCTTCTTTTTCCAGTTTTTTTTCGAACACGACCTGCGTTTCAAGCCCCGCGTGATCAGTGCCCGGTAGCCATAAGGTTTTTTTGCCCAGCATGCGCTGGTAGCGGATCATGATGTCTTCCAAAGTCAGGCCCAGGGCATGCCCGACATGCGGCGGCGCATTGGCATTCAGGGGCGGCATAATGATCGTGAACGGTTCGCCGGTTAAATTATCGGGATTGAAATAACCCGACTCTTCCCAGAGCTTGTAAATCTCGGATTCTTTTGACTGGTCGTAGTGTGTCGGAATGTCTTTCATACTTGATTATTTTAGCACAAGATTTGGGTTTACGGAGAAGTTTTTTGCCTGAAAATTTTTGTGTTCGATCCTGTAAAAAGCCGCCAAGCCGATCATGGCCGCATTGTCCGTGCAGTACTTGAGCTCAGGAATAATAGACGAGAGATGATAGTTGATAGATAATAATTTAAATCTTTTTCTAAGTAATTCGTTCGCTGCCACTCCGCCGCCGAGCATGATGGTTTTCGGCTTATATCGGATAATTGCTTTTTCCAGTTTGGAGATCAGAACGTCCACGATCGCCTGTTGTGTAGATGCGGCGATGTTAGGTTTTAGGTTGTAGGTTGTAGGTGATAGTTCCTTAAGCTTGTAGAGAACGGCTGTCTTAAGGCCGGAAAAACTAAAATTAAAATTACCCGAATTGATCATGGGGCGGGGAAAATTAAATGCTTTTGGATCTCCTTTTTTGGCAAGCAGGCTCAATTGCGGGCCCCCGGGATACCCGAGTCCCAGCATTCTGGCGATCTTATCAAAAGCTTCGCCGGCGGCATCATCCACTGTTTCGCCCAGGATGCGGTACTTTCCATGTCCTTTCATTTCAACCAGCTGGGTGTGGCCTCCGGAAACGGTAAGAATAAGTGCAGGGAAGGTTTGAGCGCTCAGAGCTGAGCGCTCAGCGCCGACAAAATTGGCATATATATGACCCTCCAGATGGTTGATCGGAATCACGGGAATATTCAGCGCCGCTCCCAGCCCTTTGGCCGTGTCCACACCCACCATTAAAGACGTGGCCAATCCCGGGCCTTGGGTAACCGCAATATAATCAATGTCGGTCAATTTTGTTTTTGATTGTTTCAAGGCCAGGTCTATCACAGGTATGATCGCAGTGACGTGGCTTCTGGCCGCCACTTCCGGCACTACACCGCCGTATTTGGCATGAAGCTTGAGCGCTTGTGAAGCGATAATGCTGGATCTGATTTTTCCGTCGGTGATCACCGCAGCCGCAGTTTCGTCGCAGCTGGTTTCTATTGCAAGGATTGTCATAAGTATATTTTGTCTTTGCGAGCGACCGCTTTGAAAGTATAACACTTGGCGGTCGCGAAGACGTTTTTTTATTTCAAATAATTTGTGATATCAATATATTCTGCCAGATCTTGCTTGGCCGGGACATAACCCAAGATGCTGGGACCGTTGCCTTTATGGATCCCTAAATGAAGATGTTTTCGTCTGCCGTCGGTTTCAGAAGTAAATCCTTGGCCCAATATTCCCAGTGTATCACCTTGCTTAAGTTCTGCTCCTTCAATGGCAATGATGCTATCAAGTTTCATGTGGCCGTAAATTATAGTCACAGGCTGGTTGTCCAAAATACAATCCTGCACCGCGACACCGCCGTATCCTTTCGCCCATTCCTTGGTTCTTAATTTGCCGGTGCAGATCGCCATGATAGGCACGTCTATATTTTGTTCGGCCGCTGTGATTTCAAAATCCACGCCCGCGTGGAAACCGGTAAAGATATCATCCGGAACAGGGGAAGTTTCGGGCGTTATGTAAATACCGAGTGGTTTTGCTGTTATCCTCGCCAAAGCATTGCTGATAGGAGCCGTGAAAATCGGAGCGGCAGTCGCCTCTGAGTTTTCGGTCGTTGAGATCCCGGCTATTTGCGGCTCAACCCCTCCTCGTATTGACGTAGTGGTTGATATCCCGGCTATGGCCGGCTTTTGCGCAGAGTTTTGGGCAACAGAAATACGCTCTTTGGCAAATAAGAAATTAAGCCCCAGAGTGAGCAGAATGACGCCGATAATTAAGATAACTTTTTTAAACATATATTAAGCCTGTAAGTAATGCTTTCTCTAGTAACTTTAAAGAATAGCATATTTCAGAGGATTTGTCAACTCATTATATTTGCTATTCTCTTTATTTTATGCTATAATAAGAACATAGTGAAATCTTGCAGAACCCAAAACAAAAAGCGATGAGCCACCCTTCTTCAAGCCTTGAGAAGCCAATTATAGCATTACTTTTGCAAAACCGAATCAGTATCATGTTCGGTTCTTTTTTGCTGGTACTGGCAATTGGAATTGCGCCCTTAGCCGCGAGCGCCATAGCAGATACCCTGTTGGCCGATGGGATTCTTGTACTTGATACGTCCGATAATCATGGGACAATATACATTATTGATTCCGGCATAAAGCGCGGATTTGTAAGCCCGGAAGTGTTTACCGGTCTGGGGTACAAATTTTCACAGACAGTAAAAGCGAACCTATCTGATTATCCGGCTGGCCAGCCGGTGATTTCGGAAGATCTGCCCCACCCGCCAGGGGCATTGATAAAAATCGGCCCTGCTATATTTAAAGTTGTTAACAATGGAAAGCAGTTAATTCCGGATATTAAGGTTTTTAATTCCTGGAATTGGCAAACGAACAGCGTGGTGCCTGCAAATGGCGCGGATTTGGCTTTGCCTGATCTGGACCCGCTGAATTATAAAGACACGGCTGCTGTTTCAAATGGAAATGTTGCCGGTTCGGTTATCAACAGAAAAGTTCTGCCGGATTCGGCAATTTTAACTGACGGAACTTTGGTCCAGGCCATTTCTGATCCAAAAGTATATTATATTCTGAACGGGATGAAACGTTGGATACTTTCACCGGAGGCGTTCCGGGTACAGGGTTTCCGTTGGACAAATGTGGTATCGGTATCAAGCACCGTCCTGGACCGTTATCAGGAAGCAGAACAGATCACTGAGCTGACCACCAGATTGTTGTTTCCGGGGGAAGAGAATGCTTTGCCTGATCTGGTTCCGTTTCCGATGCAGGATGTTTATTTGGCTACCAGAAGCGGCCGGACTATTCTGGGATTTACTTCCAATTTTTGGAACCAGGGAAACGGCAGGCTGGACCTGATCACGGATCCCACGCTTGCGAAAGTTAAAGGTGACATATATTTGGAATCGTTTCAGCACATTATCGATCCTAGCGGCAATATCCGCGACAAGGTAGTGGGGAATTTTTTGTGGCATCAGGCACACTTGCATTTTCATTTCAGTGACTTTGCCGATTATGTCCTCGAGCCGGTAAAGCCGGTAACGGACCAGGCCCCGTTAATCATCCCTCCCGAGGTTAGGCAAAAAACGACGTTCTGCATGCGCGACGACCTGGCAGTGAATCTGAGCTTGAATGGCGCGTCAAGAAAAAAATTTTTTACAACATGCAACAAAGGTCGGCAAGGCGTGTCGGTGGGGTGGGCGGATGTGTATTTATATTCCCTGCCCGATCAATTTATTGACATTACTGATATGCCAAGCGGCGTTTACCGCCTGTCGTTCAACGTCGATCCACGCCAGCATTTTATTGAGGGGCGGTATGACAACAATTCCAGTGTTGTCCTGGTACAACTGGATGTCCAGAATAGTTATATGAAAGTTCTGGCCTCGGCTTCGGCCTATGCCGGTCCTCAAAATCAATACCCTGACGGAATGCTCATCCGCGGCATGGCAGATAAAATAGTGTATGTCATCCAAAACAACAAAAAACTTCCGGTGGACCCCAAAACGACGGTAGGTTCTCTGGCCTTTCCGTTGGACGCCGTTTATGACCTACCGCAGAGCATTGTGGATGTGATTCCTTCGGCTTCTTTGGTCCTCGTGCCGGGCAACGATGAGGTATATGTCTTGAATAACCTCGGTTCTAGGCGGGGCATCGTCAGCCTGGAAGTTTTTAATTCTTACGGATGGCATGCCTCGGATATCGTTACTATTAACCAAGCTGAATTGGCATACTTTCCCGCTACTGACCTGATCATGCGCCCGCAAGACGGTAGCGTATATTCTATCAGTGGCAAAAGGAATGTAGGGATATTCAATTCTCTTCCAACTCTCGGATTGAATCCCGATTCGATCCACAATATCAACGAAACGGATTTCAGAGCCTATGGTTTCTAAATCAAAGCCATTCTTGCTATAATCAAACTACATGAATATAAAAATGTCCCGCCCAGCGGGATCCGGCTTCGCCGGAAAAAAAATTATTTTACTCGCCGGCTTAGTTTTACTGACTGCGGCCAGCTGTAACCAGACAGCCATGCAACCGGTCCCTGCCGGCCAACAGCCTGATCCCGTTCAACCGACCACCGCTTCCGCTACATCTCCGCAATCAGCCCCGCCGGTTGTTAAACCACCCGTGCCTGCTCGGCCGGTTCAGGTTGTGGCAACCGGACTGAATGTTCCTTGGGACATTGTGTTCCTGCCAGGGGGAGATATGATGGTCACTCAGCGGACTGGAGCGATCAGGCGCATTGGCGCGCATCCGGCGACCATAACAATTCCTTCGGTAGCGCACGTGGGTGAAGGGGGACTAATGGGCATGGTCCTGCATCCGCAGTTTGAGCAAAATTCTTTGATCTATTTATTCTATACTACCACGGGCAAAACGAACCAGATCGTCCGGTTCAAGCTAAATGGCGACAAGCTTACTGAAGACAAGGTCATTATCGGGAATATTGCTTCATCCATTTATCACGACGGCGGACGGATGGCTTTTGGGCCCGATGGTATGCTCTATATCACCACAGGCGACGCGCAAAATCCGAATTCAGCCCAGGACTTGAATTCTTTGAACGGCAAAATTTTGCGCTTAACAGCCGACGGCGCGATCCCGGCGAATAATCCGTTCGGAACCGCGGTCTGGTCATACGGCCACCGCAACCCGCAAGGGATTGTCTGGGACGACAGGGGCCGGATGTGGGAGACGGAACACGGTCCTTCAGCAACTTGGCCCAACTGCTGTCAGGATGAATTAAATCTGATAGAAAAAGGGAAAAATTACGGATGGCCAAACAGCGTCGGCGATAATGTAGCAGCCGGAACCGTGGGACCGATAAAACATTCCGGCAGGAGCATTTGGGCGCCGGGAGGAATTGTTTATGTCAATCACAGCCTGTTCTTTGGCGGGTTGAAAGGCTCCGCTCTTTATGAAGCGAAATTGGGCTCGGATGGCAAGATCGCAGCTTTCGTGGGACACCTGAAAGGGACGTATGGCCGTTTACGCGCTGTGGTTTTGGGACCTGACGGATATTTGTATATCACGACATCCAACCGAGACGGACGGGGAACAGTTCGTTCGGGCGATGATAAAATAATCAAGGTCAAACCGGACGCGTTGAGTTCTCTCTAAATTTATAGCGTACTTAAAACCGCCTCGATAAACGAGGCGGTTTTTTCTGCCGGAGTTGATAAATCAACTGACTACACTACTTAGTTTAGTCATGAGCATGCTCATGACTAAGTGCCTATTGGGCCGGCTTTATCAATTGTTTTGATTTAAAAAAGAAATAACTGATGATCGCAAAAGTTATGACCGGAGAAACCCACGGGGCAGAGTGAATCCCGAATCCGTCCAGGAGCATTATCGTGCCCAAGACCAGTATCGAATACATCGCGCCATTCTTCAGATAACGGTACTGTTTGATCTTTTCTATGTTGCCCACGGTCATTTGCCGCACCACAAAAGCGCCCAACCCGTTTCCCAGAACGATCAAAGGAACCGAGAGGGTAAATGCGAACGCGCCCAAGATCCCGTCGATCGAAAATGTCGTGTCGATGACTTCCAAATACATGATCTTGGCGGTATCTGACATTCCGCCTTTCATCAGTTTTTTTTCCGCCTGCTCGGCGTTTTCCTTAAATCCGTGGGTAATGAAAAACGCGGTGGAGCCGACCACAGCGCCGAAGGCGGCAAGGGGGTTTTGTTTCAGAGCCAGCCAGACGATGCCGGTCAGAATTACCGAGACCAGGGCGTAAAACCACGCGCCTTGTCTTATGAAGAAAGATTCTCCCGGCAATCCGACCGTTTTTGGCTCCAGAAACAGCCAGTGAAAAAAAAGGAAGATCAAAAATGTGCCGCTGCCCAAAAACAGGATCGGAGTCGATTGTTCTATGGCCCTTATGGCTGCCTGGTCATTGCTGAAAGTCGCTGCAAAAGAGCCAAGAAGGCCCAAAGACGGAGTGGTCGCGAATACTATCAGCCACGGCAGTATTCCGCGGACGATAAACACGGCAAACAGGATTCCCCAAAGCAGGAACCACTTCCGGCTTTTTTCTTTCATGGTACTCAGCACTTCGGCATTGATGATCGCGTTGTCTATGCTGTTAACCACCTCGAACAAACAAAGTCCGGCCACAGTCAATAAAATAGTCCAGATGTTCATGATTGTCGTAAGCCCGGCCTGTTATAAACGAAAGATATGCAAGCCGCAATCAGGGGTCAGCGCCCCAAAGATGATGTAGTTGTTTGTGTTTGCATTTAAAATTCTTTGGTGATCCCACCGGGAATCGAACCCGGATTACCAGGATGAAAACCTGGCGTCCTAACCGTTAGACGATGGGACCATATACATGTTTTCTACAATAGCTTGTTTAGCAGCGTGGTTATTTTTTATAAACAACTCTCGCTTCCTACATTCAGTCTTGCTTTGATAGGTTTCAGTATACACTATCTTGAATGGCCTATAAGGTTTGGTTGATTTAGTTTTTCCTAAATTATGTTGTGCTAGTCGTTTTTTTAGATTGTCCGTCATTCCTACATAGTACCAATCTTTGGATTGGCTTTTGAGAATATACAGATAATGCATACATTGTAAATTAAGGAGGATGCCACGCGAAGCGTGGTCCCGCTTCGCGGGAAAAACCTGGCGTCCTAACCGTTAGACGATGGGACCTCGTCGCAGTTGGTCGACATTTCGCAATCCGCTTGATGGCGGATATGCTACGGTCGACATACTGCTCCTCTCGGACAAAAATCGTGCTCGCTTCGCTGTGCACCTACTTTTGTTCGTAAACATAACTAAAGCTAGGTTATTATACAAAAAAAGGCTTAATTTTTCAAGCCTAGTTTTGATTGAATTTTTAATTTAAATTTTTTACTTCCAGATCACATTCCCAATTTTTTGAAGGTGCGGCTGACTTGTCCGCTTGTAAGCTTCCCGGCTTTTTGCAAATTCCAAAGGGCTTTTTTCGCACTACCTCTAGTGACTATGCCGCCGGATGAAATCTGACGGCCCAATTCTTTGGTAACCTCTGATCTCTGTGTTGAGCTGTTAAATACGCCACCCAGCTGTTTGTAGAGCTGAGAGCGGGTTTTTTCAGTATTGGATACGCCGCGCACGACACTTTTTTTTGAAAAATCGATCACGCCAAAATCTTTTTTGACCGGATTATTTTTTACAGGAGCGCTGATTTGCGTTTTGCGTGCTGTCTCGCGGACTTGGGCAAAGCGATCGGTGGTTGGTGCCGGAGTACGGACATTACTCGGCGGCGGAGTATTCCTTACCGTCGGTTTGTCTAATTGTGGAGTTGGGACAAGCGGTTTTTTGAAAAGCGCGCTGATATTATTAACTTCTTCTTGTTCCATTTTGTTTTTATTTTAGTTTCAGTCAAAGATTTCATTTACATATATATTATAGCACAATTTTCATTTTTAATCAAGTTTTTTTATACTTTTATTTCAAAAAGTTCAGTATTGAACGGGTAACTTCATCCGCGTTATTGAGAATAACCACGTGATTGCCGCCCTCGATTATTTCTATTTTTGACCTCGGGATTTTAGATTGAATTCTTTTTGTGCTTTCCACGGGGAAAACGCTGTCTTTGTCCCCGGCGATGATCAAGGTTTCGGTTTGAAGCTGGTGAGCGTTTGATTCCGAATCCAGATCTATTGAAATTTTGGAGTTCAACAGGTAACTTTTCAGTGAATTCCGCATAATTGTCCTAATTAAACCGAATATTTCATAGTCTTTATGGAATTTGCCGGCCGGATACTTAGAATGTCCGGGGCGGATGGGCTTAGGCGAAAGGCCGGCCAAAACGTCAATTGCCTTGTGAGCCAATTTCTTCGAACCTCCTGATCTCAAATAAGCAGGAGCATGGAAAATCGGGGAGATTAGAACCAATTTTTTCAAGGATTCCGGGAAAGCTTGGGCAAAGTGGTAAGCCACGATCGCGCCGAACGAATGGCCGATCAAAATGATTTTATCGGGCTTCTCCTGCCTTAAAATTACACTCACATCCTCAACCAGGTGATTGATCCCATAACTTTCTGCCTTATCGGGATGGGCGGAGTGTCCGTGGCCGCGCAGATCCATGGCAATGCTCGAAAAGCCTTGGGCGTTAAGCGCGCTTTCGACAAAGTGCCAGGCATCCAGATCACCGCCGACCCCATGCAGGAAAAATAGGGTTGGCTTGTCCGTCCCTGCAGCGCGCACCTCGTAGTAGAGGTCCTTACCGTCGCGGCTTTTGATAAATTTTTTTGTAAGTCGGAGCATAACTTGCGTTTACATCATAACCTAAAAGCACTGTTGCGCAAATAAGCAATCATGACTAAACTATGAGCATGAATGAGCTAACCGACAATACCAATATCATAAATAATCCCGAGCAGGCAGTGGATCAATTCATGGGCGAACAGTTTATAGAATGGCTCATGGATCACATCAGCCGGCAAATAAAAGCCTGGCCAGCGGTTATCCGGATAAAGGCAGCGAAACCAAGGCCGGAGAAGATAAAAAAATTCATGCTCCAGAAATTTTTGGCGGCCGAGGCTTTTTTGGGCGCCAGAGAAGGCGATCCGGGATTTTTGCGTTTCGCGATCGCCAATTTATCCGAATCAGACGATCCGACCGCCGAAAGCGCTTTAGAAATCCTGGATAAAAAAAGGCAGGAAGATCCGGAAGGCACTGCCCACCGCGCGCTTTGGCAGTACTTGCTTTTGGCGCTGGGTCTGAAGACAGAAGACATCGGACGGGCAGTGCTGAAAGAGCAAACCCGGAATTATATCGCCGAGATGTCGGATGTCTATTCGTCATCCGAATGGCAAACCGCGGTCGGGGCATACGCCGCTGCCGAGCGGGCGGTCAAGGAGGAGAATCTGGCGATCCTGGAAATGCTCAAAAAAAATACCGCCCTCGGCAATAAAGACCTGGAGATTTTGTCGACACAAGGCAATTCCGGCGCCAATTACGTGGTGAATTCAAGCCATATCCTGGATAAGATCGTGTTCGATCGCGATACCAAACAGCTGGTCTGGGAAGGGGTTAAGCGCCAACTGGAGACCAGGAAGGAATTTTTATCAGGATTAGCCGCTTACCTGGAGGGTTAATCGCCGGATTTTTTTTCATGATCCGGGTCCCGGTGGTCTTGCGATTTTATCTCATTCTGAGCCTTGTGCCTGGAATTTTTTATTTCATTCAGATGCTGGTTAAGCGATTGCTTAATGTTTTTATCAGACGCGGAGTCTTCCAAGCTTTGGATCCGCTGCTCGTGTTTTTGGGCCAGATCATCGATCTGATTTAACACTTGGTCAAGCTTTTGCTCGGTCGCGGTTTTACCAGGACCCTTGAGCGCGTTTTTATTGGCGGACACGCTGTCCACGGCTTGTTTAATGCTTGCGTCTGATTCTTTCACTGTCTCCAATTGTTTGGCCTGAAGCCTTACGTTGTTGGTTGTATTTTCCACTGCTTTCAGCGCCTCCAGCCGTTTGCTGACTATTCGCACTTGCAGATCGGCTTTTTGTTCCGCTGACAGCGGCAGGTTCAAAATCATTTTTTCCTCCAGTTTATTGAGAGGAAATAATTTATCGCCAGGTTTCGCGGTTGAGGCAAAACTAAGCGCGGTTGAAAGAAAAATTAACAGACCGGCAAATGTCGCGGAATATTTTATCAGCCTGATCGTGAAAAATTTATGGGCAACAGGCTCCTCCGGAGAGTTTTCCAGGCTCATGAGCAATTTATTTTTTATGCCGAAGCGGTCAAACTGAAAATCCTGCCGGGATTTCGCCAGCTGTTCGATCAGGTCTTGATTGGATTTGCGGCTGAAGAGGTTCATAAATGTTTGAGCTTGGATTTGAGCGCTTTCAAGGCGCGATGTTGCAGGACTCGGATGCCGACACGGCTTTTGTCCATTATTTGCGCGGTTTCTTCCACGGATAATGCCTGTTTGAACCTCAAGTCCAAAACCGTCTGATACTCCAGCGGAAGTTCAGAAATGGCGATCCAAAGATATTCGTATTCTTCATAAAGCTTAGGATCTTCGGCAAACCGGGCCAAATTTTCAATATCTGAAAGTTCGGCTGTAGTTTTCCTGGTCCGCCAGTGATCGATCAGGGTGAAGTTGGCGATCTGATAAAGCCAAGTGGAGAATTTGGCGCTGGAACGGGGTTTATATGACCGTAAATTGGTCCAGGCCTTCAGAAAAACGGTGTGAGTCAGATCTTCCGCGGTTTGCCGGTGTCTCAGCTTGCCGAATAAAAAGTTGTAAATCTGCTTCGAAAAAATGTCATAAATCCGGCCAAAGGCCTCCGAATCGCCCTCTTGGGCCTGACTAACCAAGTTTTGTATGTCTTTTTCTTGTATCATTTTTATCGAAAAAACTGAATAATCGTTACTTATTATAGCATTATGGCCTCTTTTTGTTTTGGCCCCAAAATGATAAAATATGAGGGCTCATATGACTCAAATCGTCAACGGCAAATTAATCGCCCAAAAAATTTTACACCGGTTGAAAGTGCAGATCCAAAAATTGAAACTGCGGCCGCATTTGGCTGTGGTTTTGGTCGGCTCCGACAAGCCGTCGGAAACCTATGTCCGCAAAAAACAGGAAGCCGCGCTCGGCATTGGCGTAAAATTTTCTCTGTATAAATTTCCGTCCACCATCAAGCAGGACAAATTGATCGCCGCGATCAAAAAGATCCAGAAGCAGGATCTGTCGGGCATAATCGTTCAGCTTCCTCTGCCAAAAAATTTGGACAAGAAAAAAATCCTCAACGCGATCAATCCCGAAATAGACGTGGATTTTTTGACCTGGGAATCGCTGGGTAAATTGGTGATCGCGGAAAACACTCTCACTCCGCCAAGCCCGGGCGCGGTTCTTGAAATTTTAGACTATTACCACGTCAATTTGCGCGGCAAACATATCGTCCTGGTCGGCCAGGGAGACCTGATCGGCAGGCCCTTGGCAAATCTGCTCATGCATTTGCCGGTTACTCTCACCACCTGCAATAAAGATACCAGGAATTTGGCAGAGTTGACCCGCAAGGCCGATATTTTAGTAACCGGAGTCGGTAAAGCTAATTTAATTCAGGCTCGCATGGTCAATAAAGGGACAATTGTGATTGACGCCGGCGTGTCGTTTGTCAATAAAAAAATGCACGGCGATGTAAACTTCGAAAATGTTAGAAATGTCGCGTCGCTGATCACTCCGACCCCCGGAGGAGTCGGGCCGATCACTGTGGCCAAGTTGCTTGAGAACGTTGTTGCGAATGCATCCTTCATAAAAAAATTCCATGTTTGATGTCATAATTATCGGAGCGGGTGTGGCCGGATTTTCAGCAGCTTTATTTGCGTCTCGCCGGGGGCTGAAAACTCTGGTCATCGGCAAGGATGTCGCAGGCCAGGCGAATTATACCGATACGATTGAAAATTTTCCTGGGATTGAAGAAATTGGCGGGTTTGAACTGGTCAACCAGATCAGGAACCAGGCGGAAAAATTTGGGGCGGAATATTTGCAGTCGGAAGTGACAAAACTAAAAACCTCGCCTGATGCTTTTGTGGTGACGGCTTATGGCAAGCAATACAAAAGCCAAGGGTTGATATTGGCGTACGGGAAAACACCCAGGGATCTGGGAATACCGGGCGAACAGGCCCTTAAAGGTAAAGGAATTTCGTATTGCGCCACTTGCGACGCGCCATTGTTCAAAGGCAAAGTGGTGGCCATCGCCGGAATAGGGGATATCGCGGCTGACGCGGGCTTGTTGTGCGCAAAATACGCCAAAAAAGTTTATATCTTGTCCAAAACCGACAAACTGCTGGCGCATTCCGAGTTGACTAAAGCATTGTTTAAGAAAAAAAACGTGGAATTAGTGCCTTTCATTCAGATCCAAGAGATCATGGGAGAAACAATATTGTCCGGCATCAAGCTTATGCATCTGAAAACAGGCAGACAGGAAGAGCTTTTTTTGCACGGACTATTCGTCGAGCTCGGATACATTGTTAATTCCCATTTTTTGCAAAATATAGTAAAGTTAGATGAGCAGGAACAAATAGTCGTGGATTCAGATCAAACCACTTCCTGCGCCGGAATTTTTGCCGCAGGTGATGCGACCAACCGGCCGTACAAGCAGGCTGTGGTCTCCGCCGGAGAAGGAGCAGCTGCGGCATTGGCATGTTATGATTGGATGATGCGGAAAAAAGGCAGTGTAGGTTTGTCTAGCGATTGGACGCAAATTAAGAGAATTAAGTGAGTAGGTAGTACGTAGTGAGGTAGTATGTAGACTACCTACTACTAACTACCTACTACTAACTAAACTATGGATACGCATAAGCTCATCATCATTGGTTCCGGCCCGGCTGGCCTTACTGCCGCCCTATACGCGGCCAGAGCCAATCTCAAGCCTTTGGTCATCGGCGGGTTTACTTACGGCGGACAACTGATGATCACGTCGGAAGTGGAGAATTTTCCGGGATTTCCCGAAGGAGTTCAGGGTCCGGAATTGATGCAAAAAATGATCGATCAGGCAAAGAGGTTTGGCGCGGAGATTATTTTTGAAGATGCTGTCAAAGTTGAATTTGGCCAAAAGCCATTCAGCGTTACATCGGGGAGCAAGACTTATCAAACCGAAAGCATCATTGTCGCCACCGGCGCTTCCTCGATCTGGCTGGGCCTGCCTTCGGAAGAAAAATTCCGCGGTAAAGGAATTTCCTCCTGCGCCACCTGCGACGGATTTTTTTTCAAGGAAAAGGACATAATTGTCGTGGGCGGCGGCGACGCGGCGTTGGAAGAAGCTTTATATCTGACGAAATTCGCAAAAAAAGTTACAATACTGAACCGGAGCGATAAACTGCGGGCCTCCCAGATCATGCAGGACAGGGCCAAAGCGAATCCGAAGATAAGCATTGAATACAATAAAGCCGTGGAAGAGTTTTTAGGCAGTGACCGCCTCGCGGGTGTGAAAGTGAAAGATTCAATTTCGGGCAAGATTGAGGAACGTCCGATCGAAGGGGCGTTTATTGCCATTGGCCACAAACCGAACACGGAAATTTTTGCGGGCCAGCTCAAACTTGATGCCAAAGGTTATATAGAGCCCATTGATCAGACCAAAACCAATGTCGAGGGAGTTTTCGTGGCGGGCGATGTCCGCGATTATCGGTATAGGCAGGCTGTGACCGCCGCCGGCTGGGGCTGCATGGCCGCCCTCGACGCGGAAAAATATCTTCATATGGATCAGGGGTAAAAAGTATGCCAATTAAGATCAATCCGTTCAAATCGGCCATGCGGCAGCTGGATAATGCCGCGAAGGCTTTAAGCTTAAATAAAGAAATCCATACCTTGCTGAAACATCCCGCCAGAATTATCGAAGTTTCGATTCCGGTAAGGATGGATAACGGCGAGACAAAAATCTTTGTCGGCTTCAGGGTGCAATATAATGACGCCAGAGGGCCTTTCAAAGGCGGGCTGCGCTATCATCCGAAGGTGAATATGGACGAGGTCAAGGCACTGGCTTTTTGGATGAGCATAAAAAACGCGGTGGTAGGCGTGCCTTACGGCGGAGGCAAGGGCGGGATTATCGTCGATCCGAAAAAACTGTCAGTAGGCGAACTGGAACGGCTAAGCCGGAAATTTATAGACCTGATTTATAAAGACATCGGTCCAAATGTCGATGTGCCAGCACCCGATGTCAACACCACTCCGCAGATCATGGGCTGGATGGTGGACGAATATTCCAAGCTGGTCGGTAAGTTTACGCCGGCGGTGATCACCGGAAAACCTCTAAGTATGGGCGGGTCGCAAGGCCGCGAGGAAGCGACCGGGTTTGGCGGGGTCGAGATTTTGAAACTTGCGGCAAAAGCTTTGAAACTAAAAAAAGGAACGAGCATCGCGGTTCAGGGTTTCGGCAATGTCGGGTCGTTCTTTGCGCAACTCGCGGTCGAGGCCGGTTTTAGGGTTGTGGCGCTGTCCGATTCCAAGGGCGGAATTTACAACCCCCGTGGGCTCGATATAAAAAAAATCCACGACCATAAGCGGGAGCGGGGAGGATTGAAAGGGTTTCCTGGCACGGTTGATGTCACAAATGAAAAACTTTTGGAATTGCCCGTGGACGTTCTGGTGCCGGCGGCTCTTGAGAACCAGATTCATAAAGGCAATGCCAAAAAGATCAAAGCAAAACTGGTCTTGGAAATGGCCAATGGACCGACCGCGCCGGAAGCTGATATAATATTGCGTAAGAAAGGTATTTGGGTCATTCCGGATGTGCTGGCGAATTCCGGCGGTGTGGCAACCTCTTATCTGGAATGGTCGCAGAACTTAAGCGGGAATTATTGGAGCAAAGCCGAGGTGCTGAAAAAACTGACAAGTTACATGTTCGTGGCATGGAAAGGAGTTGTCTCCGCCAAAGAAAAATATCACACGGATTTTCGCAACGCGGCGTTTATTTTGGCAATTAATCGCATAGCCCAGGCCATGCGTGACAGGGGAATATAATAGATGAGAAAGATAATTTTCGTGGGACTGGGCCTGGTTCTTCTTGCCGCGGGATGCAATAATAAATCTCAAGTCTCTACCCAGGTGCTAAGCGGCACAACCGAGATCGATATGACGTCCAGCGGATTCATCCCGGCCGATATAACGGTCAAAGCCGGCACTACGGTAGTGTTTAAAAATACCGACACTGAAGGGCATTGGGTGGCTTCCAATCCGCATCCTCTGCATACTGTTCTTCCCGGATTTGATGCCTTGCAAACAATCGCGACAGGCAACACTTATGCCTATACTTTCACAAAAGTGGGCACCTGGGGTTTCCATGATCATACGAATCCAAGCATGCATGGCTCGGTAATTGTCACACCGTAAGATAAATAAAAAAATCCTCTCCCGTCCGCCAACTGGCGGAAGTCGGGAGAGGATTTTTTCTATATTCTATATTCTAAATTCCAGATTCTACTGGCTTGCCCGTTCCACGTAATTGCCGGACCGCGTATCAATCCTGACCGTATCGCCTTCTTTGATAAACAGGGGAACATTGACTACGTGCCCGGTTTCGAGGGTCGCGGGTTTGGTGCCGCCGGTGGCTGTGTCGCCTTTGATTCCGGGAGCGGTTTCCGTGACCTTGAGATCGATCTTAACCGGCAGGTCGAGAGCTATCGGTTTGTCTTCAAAAAACATGATCACTGTCTCAGTGCCATCTTTCAGAAACTTGATCTGGTCTTCGACCAAAGCTTTGGGCACCATGATCGTCTCGAAAGTTTCCGGGTTCATAAAGTGCGCGCCTTCATCGTCCGAGTAAAGGTATTGGCATTTCCGCTTGACCACGTCAGCCTCCGGGATTTTTTCCCCGTATTTAAACGAGTATTCCATGACTTTACCGGTCATGAGGTTGCGCAGCTTGGCCTGGATCACCGGTTTTCTCTGGGCCGTGCGCATAAAATTAGACCAGATAATCTGGTATGGTTCATCGTTGAATTTGATAATTTGTCCCGTTCCTTTGAGGTCGGAGAAATCTAAAACAGCCATAAAAAAGTATAAAGTATGAAGGGGAAAGTATAAAGGGCGATATAAAGTCCTTAATACTTTATACTTTTCCCTTTATACTATTTAAGTGCTTACAAACGGCAGCAGTGCCATGTGCCTTGCTCTTTTGAGAGCTTGACTGACCATGCGCTGATGCTTGGCGCAGGTGCCGGTTCTATTGGATGACAGGATTTTGGCATGCGGGGACATGAAGCGGCGCATGAACTGCGTGTCTTTATAATCGACGAAGGAGATCTTCTCGGTACAGAACAGGCACGGCTTTTTTACATTCATTGGTGCGGGCATATAGTTTAAAGTATTAAGTATAAAGTATCCAGTATTCAGAGTATTTGTCTCTCAATACTATATACTGTCTCTGGATACTTGTTAGAACGGAATATCCGAGTCGTCAATTTGAATTTCCGGGATATCGGATTTGGGTTCCGGCTGTTGTCCTAATGGAGTTTGATTTGGGATTGAGGATGAGGCGGCACCTGAGGGAGTGCCGGATGAGCTTCCGGCGCGTGCCAGCATGATCATGTTGTCGGCGATAATTTCCGTTTTATAGCGTTTTTGTCCGCTGGTCTTGTCGTCCCAGGATGAGGTTTGCAGGCGTCCTTCGATGTAAACCTGTGTGCCTTTTTTCAGATACTGGCCGATAATGTCGGCAAGTTTGCGCCAGGCCACGACGTTGTGAAATTCGGTTTGTTCTTTTTTTTGCCCCTGCTGGTCGGTCCAGTTGAAGCTGGTGGCCACAGAAAACGAGGCTACGTTGGTGCCGGTGGAGGTGGTGCGGACTTCCGGGTCGCGGGTCAGTCGCCCGATGATCATGACTTTATTTAAATCCATATATTTAAGTTAATTCTTATTAGAGTATACAGTATGCAGTATATAGTATTGAGAGGATAATCTCTCAATACTGAATACTGGCCACTGAATACTTATTTTGCCAAGTCTTCCGATTCCAGGGCTTTATCGATTTTTTGCTCAAGCTCGGTTTCGGTTAGCTTGACTTCCGGTACAGCCGGCTCGGCGGTTTCTATTTTTTGCGGTTTGCGGGCGGCTTTCATCTTATCCTGAACAGTTTTGTCTTTGGCCGCCCGGCGCTCCTGTTCATCCAGGCTCACGACCAGATAGCGGATGATCGGTTCCATGCTCCGCAACTTGTTGTCCAAACCCGTTAGTTTACCGCCTTCCAAATTAAAAGTTTCCAGAACATAAAAACCGTTCCGGGTTTTCTTGATTGGATAGGCCAATTTTTTCTTACCCAGCATTTCTGTGGTAAGTATCGTGCCGGCGGCGTCAGTCAGAAATTTATCGACTTCCGCTGAAATTGTCGGCACGTCGTTGTCGGAGACGGCTGAAGATAATATATACATCAGCTCATATTTTGGCATAGAAAGTGATCTTTCTATCGGCAAGTCAATTGCTTGCCGAATATTGAGTTAAATTGTAAAAGCTTTGCCATTTTAGCAAGAATCGGATAAAGCGTCAAGGCAAAAAAAGAAGGCGATGAACAATGTCATTGCCCCAACCTCGTTTCGTAGTTGCTGAATGTTAGCACCCAGCGTGCGTCCTTGTAATCGTCCTTGACCTCAGCTAACTGTTCGCTGAGTTTCATCAAAGATGGTTCCAATGCCCGTCCCTGCTGGTTCCAAGGCCGGATGATTTCGAGGATGGTTTGGCCCCAAGCGGCCGCTTCCTCACGCATGCCGTCGATGCCCCAAGGCTTGCCAAAAGTCGACGGGAATTCACCACTGACCATATGCTCGACGTGGATCATTTCGTGCGCATAGGCCAACACGATTTCGTTTTCGAACACGCCCGGGGCTACTGTTTTTTGGTAGGCCTGCCATGCCGGAACGAAGATCATCAGAACCGGCCTACGGGCAGTACGGTCGTAATCAGTATGACCGAGCGAAGTCTTGCTTCCGTGATAGAAGAACGGCTCTGCTAAGTATTCCAGTTGTTTAGCTTCAAGCATCTGCCGGAGTTTGGCAATACGGTTTTTAACCGCCGGCAATTCTTTCGGGTCATCGGCATGCTTGAGCAGGATCGGAGTAGCCACCTGTTCGACCCACTTGAACGCAGCATCCGCAGAAATCACCCAATTTTTCGGGGTAATTGCTCTTTGTTGCGCTGACGCAACAGAACTCAACAGCAGAACTCCGACAACGATGATTAATTGACGCATGTTCCCCCTGTTTATTTCAAACCCTGCCAAACGAATGCAGGTTGGACAATTCTTACTCTTCACGATAGCACAAAAGCCTTGATTTGTCAGGGCATAATAACTTCAAAACATTCGTATTTTTGAAAAACATCCAACACAAAACTCGGCAGGTACTGGCTTTCGTGCGCTTTTAAAGCTTTATGTTTTTGCTTGGCAAATTTTCCGATATCGATTTTCAACAGTTTATTGTCCGCAACTCCTTTGAGAGGTTGAGGTTTGAAATGAGAATGATGGACTTTTCTGGTCAGCAGATGTTTGTTAAATGCTGGCATCGCGGAACTTGGCAAACTGGCCAGCAATAAACTGTCAGGTTTATGGCGGGCTTGTTTGACGGCAGCGACTGTGGCGCGGTGGATGGCAATGTGGTCGCGGTGTCCAGAAATCCCTTCGCGGCCAAAAGTTAAAACAATTTTTGGTCTGTGTTGTTCAATTTTTTTTACTAATTCTTTTACAAATTTATTAAAATTTATTTGTTCCAAACCGCCATCCGGATGATTGAGGAAATCAACAAAAGTTAATTTGATGATCTTGCCGGCTTTTTTGCCTTCGGCTAGGCGAATTACGGCCATTTGTTTTTTGGAGAGCTTGCGGTTCAGCCTGTCAGCTCCCATTTCGCCTTTGGTAGCACTTACTACTCCCACTTTTTTTCCTTCACTGGCCAGCATCAGCGAAGTTCCGGCAAACAGAAACGACTCATCATCCGGATGAGCGACGATACCCAGTGCGTAAATTGGTTTTGTTTTAGTTGTCATTAGGCGTTTACTCGGAAATGCGCGACGTCGCCGTCAGCCATGACGTATTCCTTACCCTCGACCCGAAGCCAGCCTTTGTCCCTAGCGGGCCCATAGCCGCCGGCTTCGAGAAGTTTGTCCCATTGGATGATCTCGGCGCGGATAAAGCCTTTTTCGAAGTCAGTATGGATGACTCCGGCGGCTTGGGGCGCTTTGGTTCCGTTGACTATTGTCCAGGCCTTGCTCTCTTTGGGTCCGGCTGTGATGAAAGTGATTAAATTCAAAAGTTTGTAAGCAGCGCCCGCCAGCCGGTCTAAACCGG
Source organism: Candidatus Doudnaibacteriota bacterium (assembly GCA_039931165.1). Classification (GTDB taxonomy): domain Bacteria; phylum Patescibacteriota; class Doudnabacteria; order UBA920; family O2-02-FULL-48-8; genus JBDTSL01. The sequence goes on along the minus strand of JBDTSL010000002.1, from coordinate 68,192 downwards.
ATTCATTGATCCCGAGCTCTTTCATGTACAGAACGCGTTCATCGTCAGCAAGTTCAGCCAATTCCGATTCTATCTTTATGTCGATCGGCAGAAAATCAGGTGGTAGGCTGTAGGGAGTAGGTTGTAGGGCGATATTGGCCACATAGAGAGTTGGCTTCATAGTTAATAAGCTGAGACCTTTCACCAATTTAGTTTCATCTTCTGTCAGTGATACTGTTTTAGCCAGAAGACCTCCGTCGAGCGCGGTTTTGATCTTTTCCAACGCCGTTTTTAGAATAGCGGAGTCTTTTCCGCCGGAGGCGGATCCGCCTTTGGCGGAATTGCCGCCTTTGACTTCTTTGCCCAAACTTTCAAGGCGCTTATTCACGACTGACAGGTCTGCCAGCATCAGTTCAATGTTAATCACTTCAATATCGTGCGCGGGGTCCACTTTTCCTTCAACATGAATAATATCCGGGTTATCAAAAAACCTTACAACCTGGACAATGGCATCCACTTCGCGGATGTGAGACAGAAATTTATTGCCCAGGCCAGCGCCAACTGCCGCGCCCTTGACCAGACCCGCGATGTCCACGAATTCGATCGAGGTTGGCACGATTTTTTCCGATTTTTCCAAGGCGGCCAGTTTTGCTAGTCTTTCATCAGGCACACTGATGATGCCCACGTTCGGATCGATAGTGGTGAACGGAAAATTCGAAGCGGCCGCAGCCTGCTTCGTTAAAGCGTTGAATAATGTTGACTTGCCGACGTTCGGCAGGCCGACAATTCCTACAGCAAAACTCATCGTATTCGGTAAAAAATTAAAAGTAATAATAAAAGCTTTGATTATTCTAGCAAATTTTGATAAATTTTGATAGACTTTGATAGATATGATCCAAATTTTTTATTTTATGAAGACTGGTAATTATGATCAAAGAATACCTACAATATTTGAAGGATAACCCAGAGGGTTATTGGTTCAAGGCCAAGCTTTATGGTTGGGGCTGGACTCCAGCGAGGTGGCAAGGATGGGCAGTTATCCTGAGTTATATTGCGGCTGTTGTTTTTTTTGCCCTTACAATTGACGAACAATCGTCCGCCCGCGAAGTAGCTTTTACCTTTATTCTGCCGGCTATTCTCTTAACCGCAACCCTTCTCCGAATTTGTTACAAGACTGGCGAGAAGCCGCGTTGGCAATGGGGGCCTCGGCGGCATTAACCCAACCTTTGATATATTAATATGGAAAAAATCGATCCGACAATTTTTAAAGCTTACGACATCCGCGGAGTATATCCTTCTCAAATAAACGAGGAAGCGGTATATAAAATCGCGCAGGCTTATGCGAAATTTGTAAATCCTAAAACAGTTGTCTTGAGCCGGGACGTCAGGCTGTCCGGACCCGCTTTATTTGAAGCCGTTAAAAACGGACTGGTTGACCATGGCGTGAACGTGATCGATATCGGAATCGGGACTACCGATATGTTTTATTTCGCTGTGGCGAATTATGGTTATGATGGCGGGATGATGATCTCCGCTTCTCACAATCCGGGCGAATACAATGGTTTAAAAATAGTCCGCGAGAAATCGATCCCTACCTCAGGTGATACGGGAATCGAGGAACTGAAGCGATTGGTTTTAGCGGATTATAAATTCAAAGCCGAAACTTCGGGTAATTTACAAACGAAAGACGTTGCGGTGGATTATCTGGCGAAATGCGCATCCTTTATCGATTCCAAAAAACTTAAAGTTCTGAAAGTAGTGGTCAACGGCATGTTCGGCCCGGCGGTTCAGAATGTGTTTAAGCTTAACTTGCCGGTTGAATTGGTACCGCTGAACGAAGTGCCTGACGGCCATTTTCCAAAAGGGGCACCGGATCCGCTTTTAGAACAGAATCGGACGGAAACAACGGAATTGGTAAAAAGTTCCAAGGCGGATATGGGAGCCGCCTGGGATGCCGATGCCGACCGTTTTTTTCTTTTTGACGAGAACGGCCGGTTTATTCCTGGTTACTATCTCACGGCTTTTTTGGGCCGATATTTTGCACAAAAAATCCCAGGCGCAAAAATTATCTTCGATCCGAGGGCAACTTGGGCGACCATTGATTCGGTGACGAAGGCTGGTGGCGTGCCCCTGATGAATAAAGCGGGGCATAGTTTTATAAAGGAACGGATGAGAAAAGAAGATGCCGTATTCGGTGGCGAAATGAGCGGGCATTTTTATTTCAAAGATTTTTTTTATTGCGATAACGGCTTGATCCCTTTTTTGCTGATCTTAGAGATCGTATCCGGATCCGGTAAAAAAGTTTCCGAATTGTTTGAGCCTTTCTTCGAGCAATATTTTGTATCGGGTGAGATTAATACCAGCCTGCAATCGGACAGCCAGATTGCCGAAACTTTTGAGCGCATCGAAAAAGAATTTAAAGACTCGGCAATTGACCGCACGGACGGTTTGTCTTTGGAGTATTCAGATTGGCGCGCCAATATCCGTTCTTCAAACACCCAGTCTTTGATCCGGTTGAATGTGGAAGCCAGAGATCCGGAAACCTTGAAAGTAGCTACTCAGTCGCTTTTGGAATTAATTCAAAATTAGACAAAAAAAAGAGGGCAGTCGACACCAAATCGATCGCTCTCGTTTGTTTTCAGCCCGATGCTTTGCGGCTGCGCATCCGCAGAAGAACTCCACGCCTCAGATCCGCCGGCTGCGGAATGTTTGTTTTCACCACCACCGCCAGATGATCCTCGCACGAGAGATCTTCTTCATAGTAGTCCCACTCCACGAGAAAGGATATGATCCGGATCTTTTCATCGTCAACCGGGAATGAGCGGAAATTCACATCCAACGAACACGGGTTCAGCGGACTGATCTGGCAGGCAAGCGGTTCACCAAAATACCCCTCGATGACCGCCTGTTCGAAAAATTGCGCGTCAGCTTGAGATCGGCACTGGATCCAAATTTTCATAGGCCTCCTTGAAACACGAAACACGCGGTTAAGCGCGTGTTTATATCAAACCTATTTTCTGTTTCACTTCCGATAAGGTTGCTTCCGCAACCTTGCGGGCCGCGGCGGCGCCTTCCGCCAAAATTTCTGCGATTTGATCGCTGTTTTGTTCCAGCTCTTTTCGCATGGAGCGCATGGGCGCGAAGTAGTCGGCAATGGATTGGGCCAGTACTTCCTTGAGTTCGGAGTATTTGATCAACCCCGAGTGGTATTGTTTGGTGAAATCCTGGTGAACCGGTTTTGATCCGAATTGAAGCAGGAGGTCAAACAGGTTCAGAACCCCTTTGGGCATTTGTCCTTCCGGCGCATTCGTGGCAGTTACGGCTTTGGCCAATTTTTTGCGGATCATTTCGGGGGAGTCGAACATGTTGATATAGGAACCGGGTTCGGATTTGCTCATTTTACGGTCAGGGTCCGAAAGGCTCATGATGCGGAGGGGTTTTTGAATATACGGTTTGATTTCTTTGAAAGTATTACCGAATTTATGGTTAAATTTACGGGCGATGGTATTGGTCAGCTCCAGATGCTGGATCTGGTCATGGCCGACCGGCACGTGTGTCGCTTTGTAAAGCAAAATATCCGCGGCCATAAGCACGGGATAGTCGAACAGGCCGACATTGATGTTGGCGGCTTGCCGAGCGGATTTATCTTTGAACTGGGTCATCCGTTCCAGTTCGCCCATGTGCAGGATGGTATTGAAAATCCAGGCCAGTTCAGTATGGGCAGGGACGTGAGATTGGATGAAAATAGTGCATTTCTCAGGATCAAGTCCGGCGGCCAGAAATGTCAGTACCAGATTTTTTATTTGCTCGCGTTTGGCCTTTCCCGGCTGAAACTCTTCGGTCAATGAATGCAAGTCCGCGACAAAGAAATAGCACTTGGCCTGGCCTTGGAGCTCGACGAAGTTTTTGAGCGAGCCCAAGTAATTGCCGATATGCAATTCGCCCGTGGGCTGGATTCCCGAAACAATGATATCTTTCATAACTGTATTATATGACTTTTAAAGCAAAAAGAAAACCGCCCCTTTCGGAGCGGATTTTTTTATACTTCAATAACTACCGGCAAGACCATGGGTCTGCGTTCCGTCCGTTGGAACAGAAACTCACCGATCTGGTCGCGGACCTCGGAGCGGATAAAGCTCCAGTTCGGTTCGCGCATGGTGCCATTGCCCTTGCCTTTGCTTTCCACGACCTTCCGTACTTCGTGCTTAACCTCTTTCAGAAGATCTTCAGAGCCTTTCATATAGATGAAGCCGCGCGAGATAATATCCGGCGGGTTTGTCAGTTTGCTGGTTTTGCGGTCAATGGTCATGATGATGACAAACATACCATCCTTGCTCATGACCTGCCGGTCGCGGAGCACAACTTCGCCGACATCGCCGACTCCCAGACCATCCACATAAACGTAGCCGGTCGGGATTTTGGCTTCCGTGATATGCAATCCCGTCGGCGCCATTTCCAGCATCTGGCCGTTGTCCAGAATGAAAATATTTTCTTCCGGAACTCCGACATCCTTCGCCAGCTGCGCGTGCGCCACCAACATGTGGTGCTCGCCGTGAATCGGCATGAAGTTTTTGGGTTTGGTCAGGGAGATCATCAGCTTCAGATCTTCCTGGTAGGCATGCCCGGAAGTATGGATATCCAAGATCTTTTGGTACAGCACTCTGGCGCCCAATCGCGCCAGGTTGGACAGAATACCTGACACCGCGCGTTCATTGCCTGGGATCGGAGAGGCGGACACTACGCAGGTGTCGCCTTTTTTTATCTCAATGGTCTTGTGCTCGCTTCTGGCTATGCGGGCCAGGGCCGATGCTTCTTCGCCCTGCGACCCGGTGGTCAGGATCACGACCTGGTTGTCGGGCAGTTTGCGGGCCTGTTCCATTTTTATGATCATGCCTTTGGCCGGCATTTTCAGATAATTGGTTGCAAGACAAATTTCCACGTTGTTCACAAGCGACCTGCCGGTGATGACAATTTTACGGTTGCTTTTGAACGCGGCGTCGATCACTTGCTGGACGCGGGAAATAAGAGTGGAGAAGGTCGCGAAAATCACGCGCCCTTTGGCTTCGGTCATGATCCGGTCAATTGTATCTCCGAGTGTTTTTTCGGACATGGAATAGCCGGGCTTTTCCGCATTAGTGGAATCGGACATCAGCAGAGCCACGCCCTCGCCGCCGAATTTGGCCAGTTTGTCGAACTCCGTGGGGCGGCCGTCCACAGGAGTGTGGTCGAATTTCCAGTCAGTGGCATAAACCAAAAGGCCTGCCGGCGTATTTATCGCCAGCCCCACGCCATCGGGGATGTTATGGTTGATCCGGAAAAATCGGATGCGAAAATTGCCCAAAGTCAAAACATCGTCCTTGTTCAGTTCGTGGATCTGGCTTCTTCCGAGCAGATGGAATTCTTCCAGGCGCTTTTTGATCAGCTCGCCGGTCAACTTCATGGTATAGATCGGCGGGTCGCCGATTTTTGGCATGATGTAAGGGATGGCGCCGATATGGTCCAAATGGCCATGAGTGATGATCACTCCGCGGATCCTTTTTTTATTGTCTTCCAGATATTTGGTGTTCGGGATGATGTAATCAATCCCCGGCATGGTCTCATCCGGAAACCCGAGTCCCATGTCGATCACAAGAATGTCATCACCGTACTCCAGCACGGTCATGTTTTCGCCGACCTCTTCGATACCTCCCAATGGGATGACTTTCAGAGTGGCTTTGCTATCCGCAACACGTTCTTGTGGGCGTGTGGCTACAGCGGTGGTTGCTTGTTTGCGCAACATCATAAAAACCTACTAATCGTAATTGTGTCGCTTACGACATTAAAGATATATTACGAGCGTCAGGCAGGGCTAAACCCAAGGCCTAATTGCTCAATTAACACAAGACAAACAACAAACTTTCGTTTATTGACTGACTTTTATTAACTTTTGATTCAAATAAGAGGAAACTAATGTATATATAGTATATACCTAACGGTGGATTTAGTCAACTCTCTATTCGAAATCCTAATATCTAAACTCTAAATCCTAAATAATATGGAGTTATCACGCGCCCTTCTACAACTTTTTGGGTTAATTTGAAAGTAGAAATGATATTTTCAATTATTTTGTCGTAATAACTTTCGGTCATTGTGGTGTTTGTAAGAATTTTTTGTTTGAAGCCTATGAATTCAATGATTAAATTGTCTGAAATCGGGAGTAAATAATAATATACCGCGTCTCCGTATGGTCCCGGATATCCAGGCAGTTTAGTAACCTGATATTCATTAATTTTTATATTTTTACCGCCCCATGTTGTATCACTATCAATAAAATTTTTCCGGTAAAAATCAGCCGAAGTTGTAATCGGCTTAATACTGATAGTCGGAACTTCACCAATTGGGATGCTGTCTATCGAGAAATTTTTTGGTGATTTTGAAAATAAAGCTTTTTGTTCTAATTCAACTAATACTATTGCATTGTTGAAACTTAGGTCGCGCTGTTTCTCTAGTATATCTGGCGGAACATTGCTAGAGGGAGTAACTTCAGGCTTAAATTTTCCAACCAAAAAATTTTGCGGGTATTGAAACTCAAATCCATATTCTTGATTCCTATACATTTTCTGTCCGGTAATATCTACTGGCTGGGATATTTGTTGAGTTTCGGGTTGTTTTACCGAACGTTTTGAAAAAAGAAAATATCCGCTGGCAAGAAGGAGAACAAGAACGACCACACCAATAGCTATAATTATTTTCTTTTTATTTTCTGGAGGCGAATTAAATTGCTCTGGTTGCTGTTGAGTTTCTTGTTCCATAAAATTCCATTCAGTAAAATACTGGTGGGCGAGAGAGGAGTCGAACCTCCATGATCTTGCGATCGCTGGCTCCTGAAGCCAGTGCGTCTGCCATTCCGCCACTCGCCCTCGTCGGACAAAAGTCGTGCTCGACCCGTTTGTCGGGTCTATAGACCTATTTTTGTCTGGGTCATTATAGTTTAATCTAAATATTTAATTTTGGAAATACCAACGATTCACATCAAGGAACCGTTCCGACGGATGGATGATGTCGGTTAAATTTATGCCCTGGAGATTTTTCGGCACATTGTAAATATATAATGAGCGGACCAGAAATAAGGCGGGCAGCTGGTCATTGATGATCTCCTGGAACCGCAGATAGTCGCGGGTCCGGATGCTCGGATCCGAAGTTTGTCTGGCTTCGGTCAGAAGTTTATCCGCTTCGGCATTGGTGAAGCCGGATAGATTCAAACCCGGATCTCGGGACTGGCTGGAATGCCAGAAAGGAAACGGGTCGGGATCGGCCCCCACATTTTCTGAGAACAATAAAGCGTCAAAAGCTCTCGGCCGGATGTACTGGGACTCCAGGTCGTATGAATTGACAATAATTAAATTAACCTTGACGCCGATGGCGGCCCATTGGTTTTGCAAGATCTGCGCGGCTTTGACATTGATCACCAGATTGCTTGTGGTGGCCAGACTGAACTCCAGCGTTTTTTTTCCGCCGGAGGCGGATCCGCCTTTGGCGGAATTTTTGTACCTGATATTTGTAGCCGGGTCCAGGATCCAGCCAGCCTTATTCAGAATACCGGCCGCTTCCTCAAGATTGGTATGGGCAGACTTGGCGATGCTCGGATTATATCCCAAACTTCCTTCCAGGATCGGTCCATAAGCGGGCGCCGCGTTTCCTAAATAAACGTCTTTGATTATCGAACCGCGGTCGGTAGCAAGCCATAAGGCCTGACGCACGGCTTTTTCGTTGAGGGTCGAATTTTTCGGTAAGTTGAAAAAAACAGCCTGGTATTGAGGCAGATTTATCCGGTTCGCCTTCATCCTGTCGGAAGTTCCCAAAAAAGCTTTCTGGTCAAAAGGCACCACACCTAAACTTTGAATGTCTTTGGCCTGATAAGCGCCTATCAGGCTGTCGTAGCCGTCATAGAATTTAAAAGTGATTTGGTTTAGGTAGGGCCGGCCCTGGTAGTACTTATCGTTGGCGCGCAAACTGACCGATTTGATCGTGCCGTCGGAAGTTTTTTTGATCTCCGAAACCGCAAACGGCCCGGAGCCGACAGGTTTGAGGTTATAGTCGGTGAGGCGGAAGTTTTGGGCGGAAATGCCTGCCCAAACGTGTTTCGGCAGGATCCCCAAAGCAAAGTTTGAAGCAAAAGAAGCGGAAACTTCGTGCAATACGAATGTCAGAGTCAGGTCATCCACTTTCGCTACTTTGACCCGCGCCCAGTTCGGACGAAGTGGGGACTGATAGTCGCCGTTTTGGATCGTCTGGATCGTGAACAGGATATCATCGGCATTCAGTGCATGCCCGTCCTGCCATTTTAGATTCGGTTTTAGGTTTAAAGTATAAGTTTTTTGATCTTGGCTGATTTGCGGCAATGCAGCGGCCAGATCCGGCGTCAATTTTTCCTGGTCGTCGAATTTCAACAACTGACCGTAAACCAGTCGCGATATATCCATGTCCACGCCCGAAGTTTCGGAAAGCACCGGATTGATGAATTGCGGTTCGCCGACCAAACCTTCCACCAGTTCCCCTCCGGAACGCGGTCCGGAGCCCTGAAACTGGAATGCCTGAAAAAGCAAAAACCCGCCTGAGAAGATGAATATCAGGAGGGCGGCAGTGAAGATATAAAACTCTTTTTTGTAAATATTCTCCAGGATGTCGGGGATCTGCCGGCGCTTGAGATTGGGAACCGAAATCAACCCGACCTGCAAGCTCTGAAAAAAAGTTTTAAGTTGCAACCAAAGATTGCTCATCCGGGTAGTAGAAATTTAATATCTGTTTCGCGAAGCGAAACAGATAGAATAATTACTTTTCAATTTAGTCAGGTCGGAATCTATTATTTTCAAGAAAGGTTTAAATTAAATAATTAAATCAAATTAAATTTTACTACCCGGCAGAGAAAATTTACCCCCGCACCAATAAGGATAAATTGGTTCTAGTATTTGGTTTTTTAAAAATTTAAAGAAATTATCCGTTATATTCATACTGGATAGGATTGGTGAGGGGGTTTATTTCAGGAAAACGATCAGGACGCTAAGGGCCACAAACACCACGGCCAAAACTACTGTGAAGTAGTGGAGGCCGAGGGCGATGCCGCGCTTGGAGCGGTAGACATTGCCTTCGCCGCCGAAAACCGTAGATAGGCCGCCTTCCCGTTGCTGCAGAAGAATGCTGACGATCAATAATACATCAACCGCGATCAGGGCAAAAATTAAAATGTTTTGAGGGATTTTCATAGTAGTAGAATTCGCCCAAGTATATTGCCAGATAACAGCGCGGGTGTCAAAGACTTGCCTACCGAGCAGGCAGGCTGGCCTTGACCTTTTCCGCGGCCTTGGAGCCGATGATGTTTGCCAAGTCGGTCAGGGATGCGGAGCGGACCGATGCGGCGGAACCGTATTTTTGAAGAAGCAATTTTTTTTTGGCCGGGCCGATGCCGGAAATTTTGTCCAGAACTGAAGAAACCGCTGAGCGGGAGCGGAGTTTGCGGTGATAGGTCACGGCGAAGCGGTGCGCTTCGTCGCGGATGAGTTGTAACAAGTATAACGCTTGGGAATTAGGCGGTAGGTTGTAAGGGGTAGGTTGTAGTGGTTTAAAAATTTCCTCAATTCTTTTGGCTAATCCGATAATTGGAATATTTAAATTATATTGCTTTAATATTTTGACCGCGCTGGATAGTTGTCCTTTGCCGCCGTCGATCAGGATAAGATCGGGCAGAGGCCAGTTAGAATGCCGAAATCTTCGTTCGAGCAGCTCGCGCATCATGGCGAAGTCGTCAGGTGTCTGTTTTTTGTTGATCTTAAATTTGCGGTATTGGTCTTTTTTCGGCCGGGCAAAATCAAAGACGATCATGGACCCGACCGGATTGGTCCCCTGGAAGTTTGAAATGTCATAAGCCTCGATTCTTCCCGGAAGAATAGGCAGGTCCAGTACCCGCTGTAGTTCTTTCAATGAGCTTAAAAGCCGGGCTTCTTCCAGCAGATGCTTATCGGAAGTGGATTCCAAATATTGCCGGGCGTTCAGTGTTCCCAATTTCATCAACTGCAGTTTTTGACCTCGCGTGGGAATGATTATTTTCGGGATTCTGCGGCCGATAAACACCGGATAAAATTCATCCTGGTTGATCTGGGCCGGCAGCAATATTTCTTTGGGGATGCTGGTAGTGTCAAGGTAATACCTTTCCAGGAAACTTTGCAGGATTTCGCCTTCCGGCATCTGTTTGGTGTTGTCCAAAATGAAATTTTCTTTTTGGATCAATTTTCCTTCCCGGATAATGAACAAATTGATGGCCGCTACTCCGTCCGTATGGACGGAAACCACATCCTGGTCCAGTTTTTTCGGATAAACCAATTTTTGCCGCTCCAGCACGCGGTTAAGCGCAAAAATCTGGTTGCGGACTTTGGCCGCTTTCTCGAACTGCCTGTGAGCGGCATAAGTTTTCATTTGAAGCTGTAAATCCTTGAGGATCTCGGTTTGGCGCCCTTCCAGGAACTGGATGATTTTTTTGATATAATTTTCGCGGTATTCTTCGAGACTGATCTTACCGAAGCAGACCCCTGGACATTTGCCGATATGATAATAAAAGCAAGGTTTGGTGGAAATTTTTTTGGCCGCGCAATACGGAAAAATTTTACGCACCAGGCGCAGAGTGTCTTTTATCGCGAGTCCGGAACTATAAGGCCCGAAGTACCGTGCCGATTTATCTGAGGCCTTCCGTTCATAGCCGATGGTCGGGATCTCGTCTTTAATGTTTATCTTCAGGAACAGATAATTTTTGTCATCCCGCAAATCCACATTGTATTTGGGTTTGAGCTGTTTGATGAAATTTTTTTCCAGGATCAGGCTTTCGAGTTCGTTGTCCGTGATCGTGTAGTCAAGGTCGGCGATTTGCGAGATCATGAGCTCAATCCTGGGCCCCCGGTTATCGCCGCCGCCTTTTTTGAAGTATGACGAAACGCGGTTTTTGAGTTTGATCGCTTTCCCCACATACAAAACCAACCCCTTGGCGTCTTTGAAAATATAGACACCGGGTTTCTGGGGGAGATCGTTAAGTTTGTCTGCTAGTGTTTTCGGCATAAAAACATTATACTTGATACACGAAAAGCTGTCTTGCGATCCACGTCCACTGCGTTAGGAGGTTTCCAATGAGTAAGGCCTTTCGTATTCTGTTCATGGCCACCTTGGCCGTGCTGATCCTCATCGCGCTCACGGCTGGCTACGCTGAACTGACAGATATGCCGGCGTTGAAGGAACCGATTTTTGGATTCGCGCTGCTCTGCATGATTCTCGTGACGTATTTTTTCTTCGACGTCTGGCAATCCCAACCGGAGGATGTGGACTCTCAGCGCGTTTTTTTCTTCGGCGCTGGCTGCTTCATCGTCCCCGTGCTACTCACACTGCTCGGAAGCCATCCCACGCTGTACTATCTGCGTGGCGCTCCGATTATCATCTGGGGGATGATTTGCGCATGCGCTGTGGTTATCACAGCCGGTAATTCCTTGTGGTATCTCGCCGTGATGAAAGTCGAATCCATGGTGATTTACCTGGGAGATAAAGCTCGCGCCCGCCGTAGTACGAAACGTACTTCCTCTTAGCTCTTGCCAAGGGGATTTTTTTTATATATACTGCGTGGGCTTATTTAAGCCCTCAATTCGAGGGCTGTCTGGTCGTCTAAATTTTTCAAATCCGAAAGTGACCCCCTTATGTCGGACAAAATAGTCATTCGCGGCGCGCGGGTCCACAACCTGAAAAATATCAACCTCGATATTCCCCGAAATAAACTGGTGGTCATCACCGGTCTTTCGGGTAGCGGAAAATCCTCTCTGGCCTTTGACACCATCTATGCGGAAGGCCAGCGCAGGTACGTCGAAAGCCTGTCGGCTTATGCCAGGCAGTTTTTGGGTTTGATGGACAAGCCGGACGTGGACAAGATCGAAGGATTGTCCCCGGCCATCTCGATTGACCAAAAATCCGCATCCCACAACCCGCGTTCGACTGTCGGCACCGTGACGGAGATTTATGATTACCTGCGTTTGCTGTTTGCGCGCGTAGGCGTGCCGCATTGTCCAGTCTGCGGCAAGAAAATTTCCGGCCAAACCGTGACCCAGATGGTCGACCAGATCATGAGCATGCCGCAGGATACTAAAGTCGTGATCATGGCGCCGATGATAAAAGACCAAAAAGGCGAGCACAAGCATCTTCTGGAAGAGGCCAGGCGCTCGGGCTATCAGCGCATCCGGTTCGATGGCACGATCATGGATTTGAGCGAAGCCATGCAACTCAACGTGGACAAGAAAAAGAAACATACGATTGACGTAGTGGTTGACCGCATTTCACTGGACTCCGGAGACCGGGCAAGAATCGCCGACTCCTTGGAGACTGCTTTGGACCTGGGAGATGATTCAGTGATCATTCAGAAAGGCGATCCGCCGGCTGACGGAGAAGAATTTACTCTTTCGTCCAATTTTGCCTGTCCGGATGGCCACATGAATCTGCCGGAACTGAATCCCCGGAACTTTTCTTTTAATTCCCCCCATGGCGCCTGTCCCGACTGCACGGGACTGGGTACTCGGCTTGAGATCGATGCCGAACTGGTCATCCCGAATCACAAGCTGACTTTGGCAGAAGGGGCGATTTGGCCGTGGAGCAAAACAACTTCCAGGTTGTCATGGTATTCCAGGGTGCTGGAAGCTGTTGCCCGCGAATATGGGTTTTCGGTGCATACTCCGGTCAAAGATCTGCCGAAGAAAGCTTTGGAGGTGGTGCTGTACGGCACCGGAGACCGCAAGATAAAAATTTCCGGCGAAAGGGAATCTGACTTTGGCGATGAATATGCAACCCTGCCTACCGGACAGGCGGGCGGGCCCGAGCGGACCACGACTTTTGAGGGCGTGATCAACAACCTGGAGCGGAAGTACAAAGAAACCGATTCGGATTATATGCGCGGAGAGATCGAGCAGTACATGCGCATCCGCAAATGTCCGACCTGCAAAGGCAAGCGCCTGAAGCCCGAGTTCTTGGCCGTGACCATTCAAGGAAAATCCATTGTCGATGTTTCGAATTTTTCTATTGATGAAGCGGTGGATTTCACCGAAGATCTGCCGAAAAAAATGTCGGAAAAAGATATGAAGATCGCACGCCAGATATTTAAAGAGATCGTAGCTAGATTGAAATTTTTGCAGGATGTGGGGTTGGATTACCTGACTTTGGACCGTGGGGCCGACACACTGTCCGGCGGAGAAGCGCAAAGGATCCGCCTGGCCACTCAGATCGGCTCCGGCTTGACCGGAGTTCTGTATATTTTGGATGAGCCGTCCATCGGCTTGCATCAGCGCGATAACGCGCGTCTGCTGAAAACCCTGAAAAATTTGCGTGACCTGGGAAATACTGTGATCGTGGTCGAGCACGATGAGGAGACGATTTGGGAATCTGATTGGGTCGTGGACATCGGACCCGGAGCCGGCAAACACGGCGGCGAAGTGGTATCGCAAGGAACACCCGCGCAAGTGGCGAAAGATAAGCACTCTCTGACCGGCAGATATTTGGCCGGCACAGAGATCGTGGCCGTGCCGGCGCACCGGAAAAAAGGCAATGGCAAGACGCTGAAGATCGTCGGCGCGTCCGAATTCAATCTGAAAAATATTGACGTGGAAATTCCTCTGGGCAAGTTCGTGGTTCTAACCGGTGTATCCGGCAGCGGCAAATCCACTCTGCTCAATGAAATTTTGGCCAAAGCACTATCAGCATATTTTTACAATGCAAAAGACTCTCCTGGAGAGCACAAGAAAATTTTGGGCATAGAAAATATCGATAAGGTCATCAACATCGATCAATCGCCCATCGGCCGCACGCCGAGGTCCAACCCCGCGACATACACCGGTGTTTTTACCTACGTTAGAGATTTATTTGCGGCAACCCAGGAAGCCAGGATGCGCGGCTACAGGGCCGGCCGGTTCAGTTTTAATGTCAAAGGCGGCCGCTGCGAGGTTTGCGGCGGCGATGGCGTGATCAAGATCGAAATGCATTTCCTGCCGGACGTCTATGTGGCCTGCGAGGAATGCAAAGGCAAGCGGTACAATAAGGAAGCTTTGGATATTCACTATAAATCCAAGAATATTTCCGATGTTTTGGAAATGACCGTGGATGAAGCGCATGTATTTTTCCGAAACGTGCCGCTGATCGCCCGCAAACTGGAAACTTTGTCCCTGGTCGGCCTGGGCTACATGCACTTGGGTCAGCAAGCAACCACATTGTCCGGCGGCGAAGCCCAGCGCATCAAACTTTCTTCCGAACTGTCCCGCGCCTCGACCGGCCGCACGCTTTATATTTTGGACGAGCCAACCACCGGCCTGCACTTTGATGATGTGAAAAGACTGATGGCTGTCTTGGCCCGTCTGGTGGAAAAAGGAAATACCGTGTTGGTCATCGAACACAACCTGGACGTCATCAAATCCGCTGATTGGGTGATTGATCTCGGGCCCGAAGGCGGAAATAAGGGCGGGGAAGTGGTGGCCATCGGCACACCCGAGGAGGTTGCAAAAGTTAAGCGCTCTTACACCGGCCAATACTTGGCAAAGGTCTTAAAACAAGTAAAGGAAAAAGTGAAATAGAATTAGCGATTCTTGAACGTATGCGTCATTTGTCCTATAATTAGATTAAGTTATTAACCAATTTTTTTCATGGCACAATTAATTACGGCTCCCAGGAGCACTCCGAAAGATGTATTTATGCACCTTTTGGCCATTGTCACGCTCTATGCATCGGTGGTAAGTTTTATAGCGCTGCTTTGGCAGTTTATCAATATCTGGTTCCCGGACCCGCTTAACTACTATTATACTTCCATTCTTAACAGCATCCGCTGGTCAGCCTCTGTTTTGGTCGTTATGTATCCGGTATATGTCCTGATGACCTGGCTGATCAACCGGGAGTTTGGTTCGGACCCTGCGCTGCGCGAAATCCGGGTGCGTAAATGGTTGGTGTACCTGACATTGTTTATTTCGGCCCTGACCGTGATCATAGATGTGATAACTCTGGTTTATAACTTGTTCGGCGGCGAGGTGACGCTGAGATTTTTTCTGAAAATTCTCGTAGTGCTGATAACCGCGGCCGCGGTCTTCCTCTATTATTATTACGATCTGCGCCTGGGAAGCATTAAAAATATTAAAGTTCTGGCGTGGGGTGTTTCACTTTTGGTTCTGGCAAGCGCCATTGGCGGATTTATAGCGGTTGGCAGTCCTGCCCGCCAACGCCAGCTTAACTTTGATTCCCGTAAAGTTTCGGACCTGCAGACCATTCAAGGCCAGGTGGTCAATTACTGGCAGCAAAAAGACAGCCTGCCTCCGACTCTGAACGATCTGAAGGACAGTATTTCGGGATTCAGCTCGCCTGTCGATCCTGAAACAAATAATCCTTATGAATATGCAATCACCGGAAACTTGGCTTTTCAGCTCTGCGCCAATTTCAATCTCCCAAGTTTGGATCAGGGAAAAGCAATCCCCATGATCTATCCTTATGACAATTGGAATCATGACTACGGCCGGGTTTGCTTCGAGAGGACCATAGACCCGCAATTGTATAACAAGTCATCCCCGCCTCTACCTAGACCTCAGCCGCTTCAGTAAAAACCGGAGGCAACAAAAGAGCCGCTTATCCGCCAGCTGGCAGAGCGGCTTTTTTGTTGAGCTGGCACTTGACAAGGTGGAGTGCTAATATTAAAATATTAAATAAGGTTAGCACCAAAGTTCTAATAGTGCTAAGTAAGCCAGAAAATGGATATCCGCCATCAAAAGATACTAGCCGCAATAGTCAAAGAATACTCGGAATCCGCTAATCCTGTGGGATCCAAGGAAATCGAGGATCGCTATGGCTTGCGCGTCAGTTCGGCCACCATCCGCAATGACATGGCACAACTGGAAGAGCAGGGCTATATCATGCAGCCGCATAAATCCGCCGGCCGCGTGCCGACTGATAAAGGCTATCGATTTTTCGTGAATGAGCTGATGCGCAGGTTTGAATTGTCGGAAAAGGAAAGAAAGATGCTGAAATCCGAACTGATCAAGCTAACTGCTGCCCACGAACAGCTGGGACGGTCCATTTCCAATCTTCTTTCGCAGGTTTCGGGACAGGCCGCGTTTGCGCTTCTGCCGAACCAATCGTCCTCTACCGGACTGTCCCACATTATTGGTGATCCTGAATTCGCGGATCCCAAAACCATGAAACAGGTCGCCCAGCTTCTGGAGAACATTGACCAGACCGCGAATAAGCTTGTGAAGAAATCGGACCTGAATGCCGAAGCCATAATCGGCGGTGAATCGCCTGTGCCGGTGCCAAAAAATCTGAGCTTGATAGTTTCAAACGTCAAGCTGAAGGACGGAAAAAAAGGCGTGATCGGGATAATCGGCCCGAAACGGATGTCGTACGCGAAGAATTTGTCGATTATCAATTATTTAGCCAAACTGATTGCCGGAACCGCTATTATAGTTTTACTTATAAAAATATAATGTCTTTGCGAGCGACTGCTGCTTAGGGGTTAAATTTTGGCAGGAGCGAAGCAATCTTTTCACAGGAAAGAGATTGCTTCGTCGGCCGCAAGACGAAGGCTTAATTAATCGGCCTCCTCGCAAAGACGCTAGAGGAGGCAAGAAATAATATGACAGATCAGCAACAAGACGAACCGAAAATAGTCAGTCCCGAAGAACAGATCGCGGAACTGACCGCGAACTGGAAGCGCACCGCGGCGGATTTTGAGAACTACCGGAAGCGCAAGGAAGCGGAATCGAAAGAACTGTTTGAATTCGCCAAAGAAATGGCGGTCATCAGATTGATGCCGAGTTTGCAGAGCCTGGAACAGGTTCTGTTTTACGCGCCGGAAGACGAAAAGTATAAAGATTGGCTGACGGGATTGCGCGCCACTATACAGCAACTGGAAAAAAGCATGGAAGAACTGGGAGTGGTGAAGATCAAGACAGTTGGCGAAAAGTTTGATCCGACCAGGCATGAAGCGGTTGAACAAATTGAGGGATCGGAGCCAGGCAAGATCGTGAAAGAAATTCAGCCCGGATTTTTATTGAACAATAAAGTAATTATTCCGGCGAAAGTCGGAGTGGGAAAGGATAAATAGTATGCCAAAAATTATAGGAATAGATTTGGGAACATCAAATAGCGCCGCCTCGGTGATGGAAGCCGGGAAGCCGGTGATCATTCCGTCGGCCGAAGGCCAGACCATGTCAGGCAAAGCCTTCCCATCATATGTCGCGTTCACGAAGGACGGTCAGCTTCTGGTCGGCGAGCCGGCCAGACGGCAGGCTGTGACCAATCCGGAAGGCACAGCGTTTGAATTTAAACGCAAAATGGGCACCAATTTCAAGTATAAACTTATTGGCAAGGAGTATACGCCGGAGCAGCTTTCCGCGTTTTTGCTGCAAAAGATCAAAAAAGACGCGGAAGCGTTTTTGGGCGAGCCTGTGGCCAAGGCTGTGATCACGGTTCCCGCATACTTTGACGACAGCCAAAGAACGGCCACGAAAAATGCCGGCGTAATCGCGGGCTTGGATGTGGTGCGCGTGATCAATGAGCCGACTGCCGCGGCTTTCGCCTACGGCCTGGATAAATCGGGCAAAGACCAGAAGATCCTGGTGTTCGATCTGGGCGGCGGTACGCTGGATGTGACGATCATGGATTTCGGCGAAGCGGGAGGACAGGCGACTTTCGAGGTTTTGTCGACGTCAGGCGACACCCAGCTCGGCGGCAAGGACATGGACCAGACTCTGATTGATTTTGTGGCGTCCGAATTCAAACGCGAAACCGGCTTGGATCTGACACAAGACAAAATGGCCATGAACCGCGTGCGCGAGGCCGTGGAAAAAGCCAAAATTGAACTATCCACCACTCTCGAAACCGATCTGAACCTGCCGTTCATCTCCGCGGACGCTGCCGGTCCAAAACATCTAAACATGAAATTGACACGCTCGAAACTGGAAGATTTGGTTAAACCGATCGTGGCGCGGATGAAGCAGCCGGTCGAGCAGGCTCTGACAGACGCAAAACTCACTCCTGCCGACATCGCCAAAATTATTTTGATCGGAGGCCCGACCCGCATGCCGGTAGTTGCCAAATTCGTGGAAGAATACATCGGCAAGCAGGTGGAGCGCGGCATTGATCCGATGGAAGCCGTGGCTAAGGGCGCCGCAGTGCAGGCCGGTGTGCTGTCCGGCGATGTTGCCGGAAAAGAAATTCTTCTGCTGGATGTGACACCGCTGACCCTGGGCCTGGAAACTCTGGGCGGGGTAGCCACGCCTCTCATCGAACGGAACACCACGATTCCGACCTCAAAAAGCCAGACTTTCTCAACCGCGGCGGACAACCAGACCTCTGTGGAAATAAATATCGTGCAGGGCGAGAGGCCATTCGCCAAAGATAACAAGTCGCTCGGCAGCTTCCACTTGGACGGCTTGCCGCCTGCGCCCCGGGGCGTGCCCCAGATAGAAGTGACTTTCGACATTGATGCCAACGGCATCCTGAAAGTTACGGCCAAAGACAAAGGGACCGGAAAATCCCAGAACATTACCGTGACCGGTTCATCCAACCTGTCAAAAGAAGAAGTGGAGCGCATGAAAAAGGAAGCGGAAGCTCATGCCGAGGAAGACCGCAAGAATAAGGAAGTGATTGAGACTCGGAATAACGCCGACACTTTGATCTCCGTTTCAGAACGAACGCTGAAAGACGCGGAGGGAAAGGCTTCCGAAGCCGATAAAAAAGAAGTCCAAACCAAGATTGACGCCCTTAAAGCGATCAAAGATAAACCGGAATTGGATCCGATAAAAAAAGCCATGGATGAGTTATCTGCTGCCATCCAAAAAGTCGGCGCGGCTATGTATAAAGAGCAGGGGCCAGGCGCCAGCGCCCAGGGAACAGAAAAGACTGAGCCGGATGCCAAACAGGGTCCAGTGGATGCCGAAGTTGTCGATGAAACTAAGAAATAATTAACTTGCTACGAAAGTACGAAAGAAAACGAAATTACGAAAAGAGTTAGCCCGCTTCGTAATTTCGAAAAATTCGTACTTTCGTAGATAATCAATATGGATCAACAACAAGGTCAAAACATCAATATAAAAATTCCCGATGATGTCCTGAAAGGCTCTTATGCCAACAATATGTTCGTGTCGCATTCCAAGGAAGAATTTGTTTTGGATTTTATCAACCTCGCGTTTTTTCCGCCGCCGGGACAAGGCATCGCCACGGCGAAAGTCATCACCAGTCCCGGGCATTTCAAGCGGATGGCTGCGGCGATCAACGATAATCTGAAAAAATACGAAGAACAGTTCGGGAAAATTGAGGAGCAGAAACCCCAAGCCGGAGGCCAAACGTCAAGCTCTGACCGGCCATTCGGGTTCGGCAGTAAATAAAAAACAAATGAAAAATATTAAAGTTGATGTTTTGGGCCTGGTTTCGGTGGTTCTATGGACAGCTGACTGGTTTTTGTTGCGGCAGGGAATTATTGACGGCAAGTCCCCGATTTTTTGGCTTTGGGCAGTGCTTGCATCGATCACGGCTATTTCGTTTTTGACCTTTTTTTATCTGACCAATAAGAGCCGCCGGACTGCTCTGGTTGTGGAAATTTTGACCATCGCCGGTTATGTTCTGGTCATGCCCAAAGACCCGGCAGTGATTTTGGGCGGCGGGCTTTTTCTGATCTTAATGTTTTTGTTCGAATGGCGCATCAGGTCCGAAGAAAAAAACTCCGTGGATTTTTCTATGCGGCGAGTGATCAGTAACAGCGTCTCGGTCATGATCTACGCCATTTTGCTTTTGATCGGGTGCATCGTCTACTACAATACGCAAGCTGATTTTCTGGCTAACCCCGATGCTTATTATCAGCGTCTGGGACAGGCCGCGGCCAAAACCGTGCCATATTTTACCAAGGACCTGCCGGCCGGGGTTGATTTTAACCAGACGCTTGACCAATTTTTATCAAACCAGGCCAAGACCACAAATCCTTCGGTCATCAGACAATACCGCGCCGATTTTTTTAAACAGTTTCAGATCAAGGCTGTGTCCGGCAATCAGTCCCTGGCTGACGTCTTCGCCCAGATCGCCACCGACAAGCTACGTCAGGCCTCGCTCAATTACGAGGGATATTTCCCGTTTGTTTTCGCGATCATTGTTACCGGCTTGCTGCTGACATTCGCGTTTTTGCTCAATTGGACCACTCAATTGATATGCTGGGTATTGTTCAGGATATTATTGGCGGTGAAGTTTTTCAAATTAGCCAAAATCCAGGTTGAAGTGGAGAGACTAACCGTATAATTTATGGCAGCTGATTATTATTCCACACTCGGTGTGGCAAAAAATGCCAGTCCGGAAGAGATCAAGAAGGCGTACCGGAAATTGGCCCATGAGCATCATCCGGACAAGGACAAAGGCAATGAGGCCAAGTTTAAGGAAATAAATGAGGCTTATCAGGTTCTGTCCAATCCCGAAAAGCGTCAGCAGTTCGACCGGTTTGGCTCGAATTACCAGAATAGGGCGGGAGCGGGGGCGACAGGGACCGGTTTCGAGGGGTTTGATTTTTCCAATTTCACTCAGGGATTTAATGGTGGCATTGAATTTGACGATGCCTTTGATATGTTCTCGGATATTTTTGGCGGGCCTACCGCCACCAGGCGAGCCCGGCGCGAACGCGGAGTGGATCTGGAGATGGAAATTTATCTGACTTTCGATGAGGCTGTTTTTGGGGTAGAAAAAGAAATAACCTTGGAGAAAACCGACACCTGCGCGCATTGTAAAGGTTCGGGAGGAGAGCCCGGGAGCAAGATTCTGACCTGCCCGAAATGCCATGGCACAGGCCAGATCCGGACCAACCGCCGCACCATATTCGGTTCCATCGCATCAACCGCAACGTGCGATGAGTGCGATGGCACGGGCAAAGTCCCGGAGCGGGCGTGTTCGGTCTGTAAAGGATCGGGTTCAGTCAGGGCAAGAAAAACTTTAAAGGTAAAAATTCCGGCGGGGATTGAGGAAGGGCAGAGGATTCGTGTGGCCAACGAAGGAGAAGTGGGCTACAAAGGATCAAATTTCGGCGACCTTTATTTGCGGATCCATGTTTCCGAAAAATCCGGATTTAAGAGGGAAGGCAGCAATGTTTTTTCAGAGCTCCCGGTTAGCTTTTATCAGGCGGCGCTGGGCACCACGATTGAGGTGATGACGGTGGATGGCACAGCAAAAATGAAAATCCCGGCCGGAACCCAGACCGAAAAAGTTTTCCGGCTGAAAGGCAAGGGCGTGCCCATCCTCAACGGTTCGGGACGGGGAGATCATTTTGTGACAGTCCATGTTGTGACTCCGACGAAGCTTACCAAGAAAGAAAAAGAATTGTTCAAGCAAATGGCCGGAGAAAAAGGCGAAGCCGTAGATGTGGACGAAGGTTTTTGGGGAAAGTTCACCCAGTAATACAACTTTGATGCTTTTGCGGTTCAAATGGCCGTGAACAGTGAATTTAGATCACTGCTAAAGTAATTTTTGAAGGCCATTATCAAAAGTTGATATACTGGGTTCAAGTCTTGACCCGTTCGGCTATCGCTCAGGGTCAACCTCGAGCGGTGTCGAGAAGGTTGAAAAATCTCCCAAAATCTGTATAATAAGTAGGCTTTTATTGTCTGAGCCTCTCGGCAGGCTCGAGGCAAAAATTGCTTGGCAATTTTTGGGTGTGTAGCTCAGTGGTAGAGCACCTGCCTTTTAAGCAGAGGGTCGCGCGTTCGATCCGCGCCACACCCACCAAAAAAAAAGCCGCAAGGTGTAGTTCACCGCGGCATGAAGGTTCTCAAAAACTAACAGGGCGGGTTGGCACTGCTAACCGCGAGTACGAAGAGATGCACCACGTAGCTGCTGATGACCAGTCCTGAAAAACCGATTGACCAGACAGCAAGAATTACCGACTCGCCTGCAAAAACCAGGCAGACCAAACTTACTGCCAGCGCTATCGCTTGGATCATGACGGTGGGACCGATGTTGTCGAAGCGTTCTCTTTGCGCTTCCCTGAAACGTTTGACACAAGCCACGATGCCAGTGCTCACTACCAAGGCAGCAATTAAGATTTCCATGTTTCCTCCTTCAAAACCCGAGACCGTTTAAGTATAACTTTAAATTAATGTAATTCAAAGTAAGATTTTAATGCACACTGAACAAGAAGCGCATTTTTTGCGCCGCATAATTCAACCCGGTTTGCTGGGGCTGATGGACGGCTCGGTGTCCACTCTGGCGCCGCTGTTCGCCGCGGCATTCGCCACCCGCAGCAACCACATCGCATTTTTGATCGGCTTCTCGGCCGCCGCTGGCGCTGCCATCAGCATGGCTTTTGCCGAAGGGCTATCCGATACGGGCGAACTGACCGGAAGAGGGCATCCGGTGATGCGGGGATTCATCACCGGCCTGATGACTTTTTTGGGAGGAATTTTCCATACTTTGCCGTTCTTGTCGCATAATTTTAACAGCGCT
This sequence comes from Candidatus Doudnaibacteriota bacterium, assembly GCA_039931165.1. Classification (GTDB taxonomy): domain Bacteria; phylum Patescibacteriota; class Doudnabacteria; order UBA920; family O2-02-FULL-48-8; genus JBDTSL01. The sequence continues at coordinate 45,716 of JBDTSL010000002.1, read as the reverse complement.
TTGTTTTGGGCATATTTGATCGTGGGAGTTGAGTTGTTTGTCATCGCGTTTATCCGCTACAGGTATATGAAAATGAACTTTTTTGTTTCGATACTCCAAGTGGTGGTCGGGGGTGCCTTGGTTTTCCTGGCCGGCTATTTGATCGGATCAAGCTGATGCTGGAACGATTACAAAAATTTATTTCACAAGCAGGAGTGGCTTCCCGCCGGCATGCCGAAGATTTGATCGTGAACAGGAAAGTGAAAGTAAACGGCAAGGTCGTGACCGAACTGGGAACGAAGATCGATCCCGAAAAAGATAAAGTTGAGGTCAACGGCAAAAAAATCGGATCGCAAAAACTGGTTTACCTGGTTTTGAACAAACCCAAACGCTATATGACGACCCGGCATGATCCGGAGCACCGTAAAACCGTGTACGAATTATTGCCCCTAAATTTGCGGAATGTTGTCTGGCCAGTCGGCCGCCTTGATTTTAATACCGAAGGGCTTTTGATCTTTACCAATGACGGCGGACTGACCCAGCTCCTGACCCATCCATCAAAAGAGCACGAAAAAGAATATGAAGTGATTTTGGACAAGGAATTATCGGCGGGACGAATAGAAAAAATCAAAAATGGCATGATTATCGACGGCAAAAAGACCTCGCCCGCCAAGCTTAAGATCAGCGGAACCACTGTCTACATCACCATCCACGAAGGAATGAACCGCCAGGTGCGCAAAATGTTCGGTTCGTTGGGTTATACCGTCAGAAACCTTAAGCGCATCCGGATTGGCAAATTAACCCTGAATGATTTACAATTAGGGCAATGTAAGATTATTGGCAGTAAGGAGATTATTTAATGGGACCTGAATCAACCGAAAGAGCAGTACCTGAAGGAAGAGGATTAATGGAAGATATTGAATTGAAAAAGAAGCGATTGCAGTCACTTAGATCTCAACTACAGGAAGAATTGGATCGGATATCGCCTTTAATTCAGATGGATGAGATAAAAAATACGCGAGCCAGAGAGCTGGTGAACGAATTAAAACAGATTGAAGTGGATTTGAAGAAAATTGAAGAATAATCCGCAGATTAGAGATACGTTGACAGGATAGATTCCATACATCATAATCTTGCAGACTAAAACGAGAACAAAGATCCTAAAAAGAAGAAACAGCGTCTATGGTATAATTAAGATGCTGTTTTTTGATTTTGTATGAAATCCACCAACCAAGAAAAAAAGAATATTGTCATCGCAGGCGGCGGGTTTGCCGGGGTGCGGGCGGCTCTTGATCTGGACAACTATCTGCATGATAACCGGGATTACGAGATTATTTTGATTGACCGCAAGAATTACCAGACTTATCAGTCCGGGTTATATGAAGCCGCCACCACTGAACACGCATTTGTGGGTGCAAAAAAAGTAAAACGGACCGTGGCTATTCCTTTTTCAGACATTTTCGGTAAAACCAGGGTTAAAGTACTGGAAGCCTATATCGACAGAATTGATACCAAATCCGGCAGGGTTATCACTGACGCGAGAATTGTCCCTTTTGAATATCTGGTGATCGCGATGGGTAGCGTTGCCGATTTTTATGATATCAAGAATCTGGATAAATTCGGATTCACTCTCAAAACTTTGGAGGATGCAATGATGATCAGAAACCGGATCGAGGAAATCGTGACAAAAAAAGACGAAGCCCGGATCGTGGTCGGGGGCGCGGGTTTTGCGGGTACGGAGTTTGCCGGAGAATTGCATAATCTATTGAAGCAAGAATGCCGGCAACACGAAAAAAATCCTGACAATTTCAAAATCACTCTGGTGGAAGCAGCCACCGGGTTTTTGCCCGGGCTTTCCGAGAAGGTTTCGGCAATAGTCGGCAACCGTATGATCCAAATGGGAGTTGAATCGAAGTTTGCGACCCGGATCACGGAGGCCGCCGGTGATCATGTAGTGTTGAATATGAAAGAAAAGCTTGATTGCGATTTATTGATCTGGACCGGCGGGGTCAGGTCGGTCCGGCTGCCTCTTGATTGCGAGCTCGTCCAGGATAGTAAAGATCGCACGCTCACCCGTTCCGTCTTGAATCTTGAAAATTATCCGCGCATATTTATAGCGGGTGATAATTTGGGCTTCATTGATCCGAAAACGAAAAAATCAGTTCCCCAAACTGCGCAAGAGGCGATAAATCAGGCGAAAACGGTGGCCAGAAATATTTACCGCCAGATCAGAGGCAAGCCCGCGGCAAGCTATATTCCTGGACCGATCAGATATATAATTCCCGCCAGTGGGAAGTTCGCGGTATTGTACAGCCCGAATTTGATTGTTGCCGGATTTTGGGGATGGGTGATCAGAAAGTTTGCTGATTTGCAGTACTTTTTTTCGGTATTGCCGCTGTATAAGGCTTTGGCTTATTGGCTGTTTGAAAATAAAATCTTCATGAAAAATGATTAAAGGCTTCTGGAGCAAACTTAAAAAACCGATTTTTGTTTTGGCGCCTATGGCCAATGTCACGGATGCCGCTTTTCGATTTTTGATCAGTAATTACGGCAAGCCGGACGTGACATGGACGGAATTTGTCTCAGTGGATGGACTTTGCTCGGCCGGAAAAGAAAAATTGTTGGTTGATTTTTGGCATTCAGAAAATGAGCATCCGATCGTGGCGCAGATTTTTGGCGCTAAGCCCGAGAATTTTTATAAAGTCGCACAAATGATAAAGCAGTTGGGCTTTGACGGCATAGATATCAATATGGGCTGTCCGGACAGGGCGGTTCTGAAACAGGGAGCAGGCGGAGCTTTGATCAAAAATCCTGAACTGGCCCGGGAAATTATCTTGGCGACCAAAGAAGGCGCCCCTGAATTGCCTGTTTCGGTGAAGACCAGAATTGGGGTTAGCAAGCCCATGCTTGAGGAATGGTTTGGTTTTCTGGCCGCACAGGAGTTGGCCGCGATAACGGCCCATTTGCGGACTGTGAAAGAATTATCTTTAGTGCCGGCGCATTGGGAGTTGATTTCAAAGATTGTAGAAATTTTGAGATCAGGAAATCAAGAAACCAGACCATTGATCCTCGGAAACGGTGATGTTTTAAGTCTTGCCGACGCGGAACAGAAAGTGCTGGAAACCGGCGCCGATGGCGTCATGATCGGCCGGGGGATTTTCGGCAACCCGTGGCTGTTTAACCGCGAAACCTCGATAGAAAAAGTTCCGGTCCACAAGCGCATGCTAGCCATGATAGAACACACAAAACTATTTGAACGGAAATTTGCCGGAATAAAAGATTTTGCCGTCATGAAAAAACATTATAAAGCCTACGTCAATGGGTTCGACGGCGCTAAAGAACTGCGGATGAATCTGATGGAAGCCGAGACTTCCCAAGAAGCTGAAGAGCTGGTCGAGAAGTTCCTGATCGCGCAAAAAATCTTTGTTTAGTCATGAGCATGCTCATGACTAAATTTTAGAGCTTATTTTTTACCAAAATGAATAAGTCCGAAACGTTGGCCTCGGTCGGCCCGGTGAAAACCAGTTCGCCCAATTGTTCGAATAATTTATATCCGTTGAATTTGGCGATGGAATCAGCCAGGTTGATTTTCAGATCATTCAGAGTTTTTTTGGTTTTAGCATCTACCACTGCTCCGGCCGCGTCCGAATTATCCATGCCGTCGGAAGCCAGAGCCAAAAAACATTCGTCCGGCCCGATCAAATCCAGAGCGATCATGGCGACATAAAGATTGCGGCCGCCATTTCCTCCTTCTGCGACCTTCATCGCCGGTTCCCCGCCGGCCAAGATCAGATCGTAATTATCCAGCAGGTCACGCATTTTTTTGACAACCACAGGAGCTTGTTCGTAGACTTCGTTTGAAAGTACTACGGGATTGTAACCCAGATCTTGCGCGCATTTTTTTATGCCTTCAAGAGCCTGAATATTGTCCACCAGGTGGATATTGGAGACATTGGCGAAATATTTGTCGTCCTTCGGGGTTTCGACCAGATCGAATTTCGTCAGATTATATTTATCTATGATCGCCTCCGCGTCTTTGACGGTGCTGCTGTCTTTGTAAGTCGGCCCCGAAGCGACCATGTCGAAATGATCACCCGGAATGTCGGAAAAGATCAGGCCGATCACGGTTGCCGGGTAAAGGATTTTTGCCAGACCTCCGCCTTTCAGCAGTGAAATGTGCTTGCGCACCGTATTCAGCTCTTTTATGGTGCCGCCGGTCTTCAGGAACTGATGATACAAGATCTGCCCCTGATCGCATTCTGTTTTCGGCCAGCAGAGCAGAGACGACCCGCCTCCGGACACTATGACGATGACCAGATCATCGGCTGTAGCGGTCTTGCCAATTTCAAAAATTTGCCGGGAGATATCAACATTGTGGTACGAAGGCTCGGGATGAGTGCCTCCATAAGTTTTGATGATCTCGCATGCGGTGGCAGTCAGGCCAATGGCCACTCCGGACTCAATTAATTTGCCCAATTTTTTTTCTAATGCCTCGGCGGCTTTGCAGGAGGCCTTGCCGAATCCGATGACTTTTATGTTTTTGAATTTATCCAGGTCGAAACTCTTGTTTCTTATGGTCAGGGTCCGGCCTTTGAGCTGAATTTGGGCTTCGATGACCTTGGCCGTATCGATGGCGGTCAAACCGGCCTCGCCCATGGCCAAAATATCTTGGCGGAGTTTGCTTGTGGCCAGTTTGTCGTAATTTTTTATCGTATGTGATTCCATGATTAAACCAGATTTTTGGGCGTTCCTTGCAGAAAACTTTTTATGTTCTCCGCGGTCGTGACCATAATCTCATTCAGCGCTTCACGGGAATAAAAAGCCATATGCGGAGTCACGATGACCTGGGGGAAATCTATCAGCATGTGATTGACGTAGAGTTTTCTGAAATCCGCCACGGTGGAAGCAGGGTTGGCTAAAATATGGAGTTCGTCTTTCATTTCGTGTTCGCCTTCCAGCACATCCAAGCCCGCGCCCGCCAGCCGGCCTTCGGTGAGTACCGCTACTAATGCTTCCGTTTCTATGATCTCCCCGCGCGCGGTGTTGACCAATATCGCTCCTTTTTTGACAAACCGCAAGTTGTCTTTATTGATCAAGTGATGAGTGCTGGGCAGATAGGGAACGTGAATGGTGATGACGTCCGATTGTTTTAACAGTTCATCCAGACTGACGTATTGGAATTTTTCGGCCAAGGCCGGGTTTGGCTTAGCGTCAAACCCCAAAATTTTCATCCCGAACGCATTTGCGATTTGCGCGACGTGCTGGCCGATCCGGCCGGTCCCGATAATGCCCAGAATTTTTCCGTTCAAATCGAATCCCTGCAGGTTTTCAAAGCTGAATTCATTTGTATCCCGCAGATGCCGGTTGGCCTGGGTGATCTTCCGCGAAAGGGACAGAATCAGGCCAAAAGCAAATTCAGCCACGCAGACCGAGCCGTAACCGGCAACATTGCATACCGCGATCCCTTTTTGTTTGGCATATTTGGTATCGATATGGTCATAACCGGTCGACATGGTCATAATGGCTTTCAGCTTCGGCAGGGAATCGATGATATTTTTGTCGATTTTGGATCCCACAAATATCGCTATGGCTTCGCTATCTTTAAAATTCGCGACATTTTTCGGTGACAGAGGCTCTGTTGAATATTCGACGGTCATATCCGGCAACAAGGGTTGCAGAACTTTTTGATATTCTTCTTTGGTTTCGAAAAATGAGATTTTCATATATATAATTTATAGTTTACACTTTCAAAACGTTTTTGAAAAGCCGGGATCCAAGATTCTTTGGTAAACATAAAGCCGGGAATCACTCCCGGCTTTATTGGCAAAACTATGTTTTTTTGTGAAGCTCATCTTCGTTCGGCATATCTTCGATCATGGCAGTGAGTTCTTCGTGGTGGGCTTTAAGCTTCTGCCAAGCTTCTCCCTTATCGCCTTTGGCATCCAGGCCCATGATCTGACTGGCGACCTCGCTTTGTTCTTTTTTCAGCTCTTCCAGACTTTTGGGAACCGATTGTGTTGTTTCCATATGTTTTTAATTACGTAATTAATTATATATTAAATTTTGGCTTCTTTTTTTTCCGGCTCTATGACCGGCTCCCGCGCATAATCACATTCTTTGTTCGAACACTTCAGGCCGCCGTCTTTCGTTTCCATCAATAAATCTCCGGATTTCGGACATTTTTCGCCCGTAGGTTTGCCGTTGAGGAGGAATTTACATTGAGGGTATTTGGAGCAGGAATAAAAAATTCCGCGTTTGCTCCGGCGCTCGACCAATTCTCCTTCGCCGCACAGCGGACAGACCACGCCCGTGCTTTTCTCGATTTTTTTTATGTTCTTGCATTCAGGATAGCCGGAGCAGCCGAGGAAGGATCCAAATCTGCCAAATTTGACCACCATCGGCCGGCCGCAGACGTCGCAGATCACGCCGGAATTTTCATCAATGATCTTTTGCTCCTCGGGCATAGGCCGGGTGTATTTGCATTCCGGATAATTGGAGCAGGCTATGAATTTTCCGAACCGGCCGAATTTGATCTGTAGGGGATGGCCGGATAAAGGGCATTTTTCCTCCAGCATTTCCACATGCTTTTCAACTTCCGTTTCTTTGAGCTTCAAATTTTTGTGGAAGGGCTCATAGAATTCCCGGATGACCGGCACCCATTGCTTGGTCCCTTCGGCGATCTCATCCAGTTCTTCTTCCATTTTTGCCGTGAATTGCAGGTCTACGACCGCGGGGAAATGTTCAACCAAAATATCGTTGACGACGAATCCGATATCGGTAGGGTGGAATTTTTTGTCGATCTTGTTGACATAACCGCGTTCCTGAATGGTCGAAATGGTCGGAGCGTAAGTTGACGGGCGCCCGATGCCAAATTCTTCCAAGGCCTTGATCAACGAAGCGTCGGTAAAACGGGGCGGCGGCTGGGTAAAGTGCTGTTTGGGAATGGTTTTCAGCACTTTCGGCTGATCGCCTTTGGCCAGATCTGGCAGCAACCCTTCTTCTTCCGCTTCCTCATCATCAGTGCCTTCCAAATAGACCTTCATGAAGCCGTCGAATTTGATGACCTGGCCCGTGGCGCGGAAAATATACTTCTTTGTCTGGCCGGCCATATCGATATCTACGCTGGTGGCGTCGAACACGGCTTCGGGCATTTGGGTGGCGATCGTGCGCTTCCAGATCAGATCATATAGGCGAAGCTGGTTTTTATCCAAGAAATCCTTGACGCTGTCCGGATCGCGGGTCAGCTCGGTCGGGCGCACGGCTTCGTGGGCTTCCTGCGCGTTTTTTTGCTTGGAAGCGTATTTGCGAGGCTGGTCCAAAAGGTAATTCTTGCCGTATTTTGCCAAAATGGCGTCGTGAGCGGATTGCAGCGCCTGGTCCGCGAGGTTGACCGAATCCGTACGCATGTAGGTGATCAAACCGGTGGCATTATCTTCGCCGAGTTCCACGCCTTCATACAACTGTTGGGCGTACATCATTGTTTGCTTGGCGGAAAATCCCAGTTTTCGCGCGGCTTCCTGCTGGAGTGTGGAGGTGGTGAAAGGAGCAGCCGGGTTTCTGCGGACTTCCTTTTTTGTAACCTCGGAAACAACCGCCGTTCGGTTAGCCAGGTCCGCCACGATCTTATGCGCCGCAGCTTCATTTTTTATGCCCAGCTTGTCCAGGGTTTTGCCGTCAATTTTGGCGAGCCTGCCAATAAATTGGCCATCCTTATTGAAAGTGGTCTCAATGCTCCAGTATTCTTGAGGCTTGAATTTTTGGACCTCCCGCTCACGCTCAACTATCAGGCGCAGCGCTACCGACTGCACGCGGCCGGCGGAGAGGCCGCGCCTGACTTTTTTCCACAGGAAAGGGGACAGTTCATAGCCGACCAGCCGGTCGAGCACGCGGCGGGCCTGCTGGGCATCCACCAGATGCAAATCGAGCTGACGAGGATTTAAGAGCGCTTCATCAATCGCGGTTTTGGTGATCTCATGGAAGGCGATGCGTTTGATATTTTTCTTCAGGTCCAAAGCGGAGATCAAGTGCCAGGCAATTGCCTCGCCTTCGCGGTCCTCGTCAGTGGCCAGGATGACTTCGGCAGCGTCTTTGGCCAGTTTTTTCAGATCAGCCACGCGCTTTTTTGATTTCGGCGGAATTACATAAGTTGGCTCAAAATCATGTTCAATATCAATTCCCATTTTGCTGGAAGGCAGATCGCGGACATGGCCAAAAGAAGCCTCCACTTTGTATTCGCCTTTGAGGAATCGGCTGATCGTTTTGGCTTTGGTTGGCGACTCAACTATTACTAGGGATTTAGACATAATCTGTTTATAAAAATATATCGTCTTTGCGAGGAGCTCCGACTTGATGGGGCGACGAAGCAATCTCTTAATAAAGAGATCTCCACGCGACTGCCAAAACTAATTCTTCTGAGTAAAGCAGTCGCTCGCGAAGACGAGAACTTTTTAATTGTTATTCATAAAGATTGGACTTGTCAAGTTTACCCCCACACCAAATATAGATTATTTGGGATAAATCACATCTTTCCAATCGTCTGAAATATTGTCATTATCAAAAATAACGTTTGTATTGGTGTGGGGGTGTACTTTGGTTAAAATAGCCGAGGCTTCATCCGGATTTGCGGATCGGACACAGCAGAAATCGTCAATAATCACGGGCCGAAGTTCAATTTTTGTTAATTTTTTATCTTCCACGGATAATTTTAGTGTCAGGCCCTCTCTGGTCTCCTGGCTCCACATCTGGTCGAATACAAAATTTCCGAGAGAATAGAATATCCATTTTCCTTTGTATTGCTCCGGAGTTTGGACCCAATGCGGATGCGCGCCAACCACGAAATCAGCCCCTGAATCAATCGCGGTGTGGGCAAAATTGGTTTGTGCTAAGGTCGGTTTGCGCGTGTACTCAATACCCATGTGCATGGAGACGATCAGAAAATCAACATTCGGCCGCAGTTGCTCTGCGTCTTCGGCCACCCGCGCGGAATTATTGGCGTCACAGACCTGGGGTTCCGGTTTTTTACCGCCGTCATTGTGGGCGGCGTAGGAGTAGGCGAGAAAACCGAATTTAGTATCATTTTTTGTGATAATCACACCGTCATGGCAGCTGGCAGTAGTGCCGATGGGCTCAATGTAATTTTGCTTTAAAAAATTATAAGTATATTGCAATCCTTTTGTGCCCTGATCCAAAGTATGATTGTTGGCCGTGGACAGAACGTCAAATCCGGCGTCTGTCAGACCCGCGACAGTTTGAGGGTCAGCATTAAAGACCAAACTGCGATCGATAAAATGGGCGCCTGAATCATTGAAAGGCGACTCGAGATTTGCAAAAGCGATGTCCGCGTTTTTTATTGCATCGGCGACATTTTTAAAAGGCAGGCTAAAATCTTTGGCTTCCGACATTTTTTTGCCAACATTTCTTGAAAGCATTATGTCGCCGGCCAAGAACAAGGTGGTAGGTTTGAGGTTAGAGCTTGGAGGAATAGTCAGCCCTTTTGCCTTCCCATTCGTTTGCGTTTGTGAAGGCAGGCGGATTGGCTCTGTTGATGATTTTTTCGTCATTAAAATTAGCCCCAAGCTCAAGATGAGGACGAAGACCACGAGCCCGATCCAAATATTTATTATATATTTACCCCCACACCAGAACTTCGTTTGTTGAGGGGGTTTATCTGATTTTGGCATATATTCCCGCTCCCAGATTTTTTATCCGGCCTTTCATCTCCAGCAGAGTCAGATTGGAAGCAACCAAGCTTGCTGTAAGCTTCACGGCTTTGATAAGCTCATTGATATGCAAGCCTTCGCGGCTGAGGTGTTTTAAAATTAATTCTTCGGACAGGTTTACTTCCATCAGCACCGGTTGGCTTAAGGTGCTTGCGTCCAGGTTCAGTTCCTCCAGAATGTCGAATGCCGTGTTCACGAGCTTGGCCCCTTTTTTGATCAGTTGATTGGTGCCGCGGCTGGTAGGGGAGAAGATCGACCCCGGCACAGCAAACACTTCCCTGTTTTGCTCCAGAGCAAAGTTGGCCGTGATCAAAGCGCCGGACTTATCATCTGCCTCAACCACCAAAATTCCCAAGCTCATGCCCGAAATGATCCGGTTGCGGATAGGGAAATTTTGTTTTTGCACCGCCATGCCCAGGGGGTATTCGGAAACCAGCGCGCCTGATTCTATTATTTTTTGAGATAAATTAAAGTTTGAGCGGGGAGAAATGCTGGTATCGTTCAGGTCCGATGCCAATACAGCTACGGTGCTGCCATGGTTGGCAACAGCAGTAGTTAGAGCCTGCGCGTCTATGCCGAACGCCAGCCCTGAAACGATGGTTACTCCATTGTTCACCAGTCCCAGGACAATTTCCTCCGCAGCCAGGGCGCCATAATTGGACATTTTGCGAGTGCCCACCACAGCCAGGGAGAGTTTATTTAAGGCTTGTTTTTCGCCGCGGACGTAAATGATCGGGGGCGCGGCATGGATCTCTTTCAACAGTTTGGGATATTCGGCTTCTGATATCAGCACAACTTCGATCTGCTTGCGGGTCAGTTCGGCAAATGACTGCTCTGGCTTGATTTTAGGTTTTTTTGCTATAATTTGACTGATAGTTTTGGCAGACAGACCGGCGTCGATGTAGTCTGTCGGGCTGCCGATCCAGGCCCGGTGCCAATCGCCGAAATGATTATATATTTTTTGCAAAGTGACCGGACCGATCTCAGGGATCAGGTTAAAGGCATTGGCGTAAATTTTGGCTTCAAGCACATTAGCAGGGGTTGACATAAGGCGGATTTTCTGTTAAGCTATGTGGTCGGGTGTTGTTTAACAATATCATATCCCGGTTTTGATTCCTAGACGAATTTTGTATTTTTCATCCTACCTTGCGAGCGGCGAAAGCAGGCAGCATCCCTCCTATTGTTTGCGAGTAACCACAAGTCAGGGCAGGTGCGGTTTTCCGTATATGTCCTGCGCTCGTGGGTAGGGTTAAGTATATTAAAAATTCGCGCTGGTTTTGGTTGGTCAAAAATTTGATCGGTCAGGATCAGCGCGGGTTTTTTTCATTTTCAGGAGGAAAAGTTTTAGGGAAGGAGGCGTGATATTCGTGGTTATATCCTAACCAGGTTTGGAGGAAAAGGAGGGATAATTTCTATGCATTCACTCGGTCCACTCGGTCCGCTCGGTCCACCGCGGTTGGTGAAAAAGGAGAAAAGGCAAGTGGCTTCGGAACCATCCGCGTTACCTGTCAAGGCATCGGACGCACCCGAGAGACAGTTGCACGCAGCACCTCGAGCTGAGGCCGAACGGCAGTTCGACAAATTGTTCGCAAACGGACCTCTGGATCTCGGTCCGAAACGCAAGCAATAGCCGTATTCCCTTCCCCACCCGATAGTAATCGGGTAAGTTTTGCCCAGGCTTGGCTCTCGCCGAAACAGGCAAAAATCAAAATTCAAAAGGCCATCGATTGTTTAAACTTCAGTTTAAACTTCGAGCGGCCTTTTTGATTTGCGTAGTCACTTTTTTTATCCGTTATACTTTGATCGGGCGATTTCAAACCCCTGAGTTTGCAGGGCTTCTAAGGCATCACTGGTCTTTTTCAGGATTTCCGCGACAATGGTTTCTTCTTGCATTGTGAACTTTTGCAATACAAAATCATCGCCAGCAATTCCATTTCTGGTTTCTGGGTTATCGATGCCCAGCCTGATGCGAATAAAATCTTTGGTGCCGGTCTCGTCGATGATGGATTGCACGCCCTTATGCCCGGCTGCAGAAATATTTTTGACAATTTTTAGCGTGCCCAGAGGCAGGTCCAACTCATCATGGATCACAATAAGTTCCGCGGCAGGGTGATATTTTAAAATTTGGGCCACGGCCTTGCCGGATAAATTCATAAATAGCTGTGGTTTGGCCAAAATCAAATCATCCAGCCTGATAAACTGGCAATCGTATTTATTTTCCCATTCTTCACCGCCGGCCATTAGGTCCAATACGCGGAACCCGAAATTGTGCCTGGAGTTTTGATATTGTTTGCCGGGATTGCCTAAACCCACAATGAGATACATATAAGGTTATCTTATCTCAGCCTTGACCAAATGGCAAAAAGTGCTTTAAATTCTTTTAATATATTTAATTTCTATAGGTGTGCCTTCGAAACCGAATTTCAGGCGGAATTGTTTTTCAAACCATTTTTTCCAGGCCTCGGCCACAGCCGCCGGGAAGTTGACGGTCATTTTGAATGTTGGCGGATTGACACCAATTTGTTTAAGATTATAAATTTTAGGCGCTCTTTGGTCCTCCATTTTTCCCGGCATTTTTTCAATAAGGATTTTTTCCAAAAACTTATCCAATTCATCCGGATCAACTTCGCGCTTGCTTGAGCCAAACGCGTTTTGGGCGAATTTTAGCAAAAGATCCAGGCCTTGCCCGGTTTTGGCCGACGTAAACAGAACCGGTAAAAACCACATTTGCGGCAAGTAACTAGGGAGGATATCCAGCAGATCGTCCTGGCTTTTTTTATCGAGCTTGTCGATTTTGTTCAACAATATGACAGTAGCCTTGCCTTGTTCCAGGATCTGGTGAGCAATATTCTGATCGGCAACTTCGATTCCGGCCGAGGCGTCAACGACGAATAGTGCCACGTCGGTCTGGGTGATGGTGCGGATCGATTGGAAGGCGGCGGCGGCTTCGACATCAGCCTCCTGGTCCCACTTCTTTTTTATGCCGGCTGTATCAAGTAATAAAAATTTTTGGCCTTTGGCGGAGAAAGGAACTTCGACCGTTGACCGCGTAGTCCCTGCTTTTTCGTGCACCAGCAGGCGTTCTTGCTTGATCAATGCGTTGATCAAGGATGATTTGCCGACATTCGGCTTGCCGACGAAGGCGATTTTCAGACGCCCCTCGTCAGCGCTCAGCGCTGAGCGCTCAGAGCTGAGTTTTCTGACTATTTCATCCAAAATATCGCCGACGCCGGAACCGTTTACGGATGAAAGCATGAAAGGCTGGCCCAGACCCAGTTTTTGATAGACTTCCCCGGCGGTTTGGGTTTTGGTGTTGCGTACGTCAATTTTGTTCACGCCCAAAACAACGGGTTTGCCGGATTGTGTTAAAAGCGATGCTACGCGCAGGTCTTCCGAAGAGGGATTGGTCTTGCCGTCCACCAAAAGCACGATCAGATCCGCTTCATCGCGGGCGATGGCGGTTTGTTTCTGGATATTTATTTCCAAATCCGAATTTGGCCGCTTGATAATCCCGGCGGTATCGATTAAATAAAAAGACAATCCATTCCAAGCGGCAAGACCGTAGGCACGGTCGCGCGTAGTGCCGGCCTCATGGTAAGTTAAAGCGGTGCGGCGTTCCAGAACTTTATTAAAAAAAGTGGATTTGCCGCTGTTTGGAAGTCCGATGATTGCGACCAGTGGAATTTTCATAAAGAAATAATAGATAGTAAGTAGGGACGTAGTAGGTAGGGAGGTAGAATTGTTGAGTTTCTATCTACTACCTACTACGTACTACTAATTTTTTAAAATGCGTCTTTACCTAATATGATCACAAAGTCCGCTGTTGATCCCGGGAAATTGACATCCGAAACCGGGTAGTTATAATTGGTTTTGATCGCTTCCAGCGTAACGGGCTTGGTAGCGCGGGAATTATCATACAAAATCGTCTGTTCATATGTAGATTTTCCGAGGAACTTCACATATTGCACATTAATTCCCAGATCAATGAGTTTATTGAATTTCGAAGGCGAGATGGTTTTGCCGGTTGAACTTTGGATCTCGACCACTGCCCCCTCTTTTATATATTTGGCCAGAGTCGCGGTGTTGACTAAATAGTCATGAATGTCTGCTAATGTTTTTCCTTCACATGGATGCACTACATACATCTTTTGAATTTCAGGCGCCGGTTCAGGTACTGCAGCATTGGTTGGGGTCGCTGGGGTTTGAGGAACCAAAGTCGGTTCCGGGGCAGGAGGATTTATCGGCGCATCAGGCACTCTTTTGCCGGTTTTCGGATCAACCAATGCTGAACAGATCAGATTAGCGGTCGGCTCAAGGGTTAAAGAATAAATGCTGTTCGGATCGATTTTTTTTGAAATATCGCCCAGTCGCTTCAGTTCGAAAGGTTCGAGGTTGGTCCGGAAGTTTTCGGTAAAGTCGGTCAGCAAATTATTGATGGTTGCAAGGTTGGTAAGGTTTAATTTAAGAATTTTGGTCCGAATGGCGACTATTATTTTTTTCTGGCGTTCGGAGCGGGCGAAATCCGAGCCTTCATTGGCATCGCCGCTGTGGCGCGAGCGGGCAAATATCAGCGCCCGGTGTCCGTCCATGTACTGCTGCCCTTTGGCAAAGGTCACTGGCGCCAGGTATCCCTTCGTATCGTAAGGAAAATCATTGGGGAAAGTACTGTCGGTAAACGCGTGATCAACCGTGACGTTCACTCCACCGACGTGATCCACTGCCTGAACAAAGCCCTTGAAGTCAATTACGGCATAATACGGAATTTTATATCCGGTAACCTGCTGTGCGGCGGCAATGGCCGCATCGCCGGCGGTCTGCGGATTGTCGCGGTAAGCATAAGCATAGGCGGCGTTGATCTTGTTGTAGCCAACATTCGCCAGATCCAGGGCGAAATCGCGGGGAATGGAAACCAATACAACTTCCGAGGTATTAGTATTGATGCTGGCCACGATCATAGTGTCGGTCAGATACGCGCCTTCGTGGCCGCTGCCCCCGACACCCATAAGTAAGACGTTGACCAGGCCTTCGTCCTCGCCGATCAAAGGTTTGTCCGGGCTTAAGATCAAACTGCTGAAGCGGCTAAATATATTTCCTTGGCCGGTAAATATTTGATTGGTCTTGGATAATAATTTAAAGCCTCCGAATCCGGCCAAGGCGATGATAATTAAAATTACAATCACCCATTTACCAAATCGTCCACGCCTGCGGGGCTTTTGGACGATTTCATGGGTTGGGTTATGGTTGGCTTGCGCAAGCTTGGGTCTTACGATGTCGAAATTTGCCATAGGAATATTAAATACCCTGTAATTATAGGCGAAAAATCGCGATTAATCCATACCAAAACGAAAGGTTGATTAATTCATCTGTTATCTGGTAAGCTAATAAAGCTACTAAAAAGAATTTTTAATTTCTAATTACTAATTTTTAATATTCGGGCGGTTAGCTCAGCGGTAGAGCATTGCATTCACATTGCAGGGGCCACAGGTTCGAATCCTGTACCGCCCACCATAAAATTTGTATGGACCAACCAGAAAACCAAGAACCCAACAAAAATTTTTTCCACGGTCTGTCCTCAGGGCTGCTTTTGGTTTGGGATTTTTTGAAGATTATACTGGTGGCGCTTTTGATCATAGTACCGATCCGATATTTCGTGTTCCAGCCGTTTATCGTTTCCGGCTCCTCGATGGAACCGAATTTTTCAAACGGGCAATATTTGATCATTGATGAACTGTCATATCGTTTGGGTTCCCCACAGCGCGGCCAGATCGTGGTCCTGCATTACCCTAAAGACCCGAAACAGTTTTTCATCAAGCGCGTAATCGGCCTGCCAGGGGAGAAAATCGGGGTCGACAACGGCAAAGTTATCGTATTTAACGACCAGCACCCGGAAGGAGTTACTATAGATGAGCCGTACCTGCCGAACCAGAGCTTAAGTTATCCGCACGATGCGGCTATCGTGGGCGGCAAAAAAATTCTAACTTTGGCCAGCGATGAATATTTTATGATGGGAGATAACCGGCTAGCTTCTTCCGATTCGCGCGACTGGGGGCCGCTTGAACGCAAATACATGGTCGGCAGGGTTTTGGTCAGGGTACTGCCGTTAAATGCATACGAAGTGACCAGCCGTTTGCCGGCATATAATTTATAAAAGTAAAAACTAAAAGCTAAAAAGTAAAACATCTTTCTTTTTCGCTTTTAGCTTTTATTTAATTACCCCTCGGTTCGTCCCGATGAATCGGGACTCACTCGGGGTAAAATTTCTTCGAAATTTTATGGGACGACCGCGCAAAATCACCCCGACAATCGAAAAAGCTCCGCCCAGGCTTACAGGATCTGCGGATCTTTTGCCTGAGCATCATTTGTCTTGGGATGTTTTTTTAGAAAAACTGGTGACTCTGGCGCATAATTTCGGCTATGTCAAAATCGACACGCCGATGTTCGAGGATGCCCATTTGTTCGGCTTTTGGTCAAACGGTAAAGACCGTCTATTGACTCTCGCTGACCGGAAAGGAAATCCAATAGCGGCCAAGCCAGCCAATATTTTCGGTTTGGTCAGAGCTTATTTGGAATATCATTTTCCCGAAAGAGAAAGAGTCAGCAAGTGGTATTATTCGTCGCCGATAGCTTTTGTCTCGGGCGATGATATAAAACAGACCCATGAATACGGTTTTCAGCTCTTCGGACAAACAGCTCCGATCGCCGATGCCCAGATGATCAACCTCATCCTGAAATTGTTCACCGAGATCGGGCTAAATGACCTGTCGCTGGAGATCAACAATATCGGCTGTATCGAATGTCTGCCGACGTACCAGGAGCAGCTGAAAAGTTATTTCAAAGATAAAAAATACGATTTGTGCGAAAACTGCCTGGACTACCTGGAAAATAACCAGTCACTGCAAATTTTGGCCTGCGCCAATTTGTCCTGCTCGACCGCTGCCGCTGATGCGCCGGCTCTGATCGATTATCTGTGCGAAAATTGCCGCCGGCATTTTATCGGTGTTCTTGAAGGCCTTGATGAGCTGGGAATAGTTTACAATCTGAACCAAAAAGTCATCGGCAAGCCCTGGTCGAAACGGACTGTTTTTGAGATCCGCTTCCATTCACCTGCGGGCGGCTTGGCTTTAGGGCAGGGCGGACACGCCGATGATCTGATCCAAAGTTTGGGCGGATTGCCGACCCAGGCCTTGGGATTTTCGGGAACCCTGGATTCGATCTTGGCGGCGTTCGAACTTGCGCAGCTGAAATTCGTCAGCAAGAACAAAGTTGATGTTTTTTTGGTCCCTTTGGGCGATCTGGCCGCGAAAAAAACCTTGCGATTGTTCACCGAGCTCTGGAACCATCACATCATGGCTTCCGAGTTCGTCGGACCCGGCTCGATCAAGACCCAGCTCAAGCTGGCCGAATCCAATAAAGTCGCGATCGCCCTGATCATCGGCCAAAAAGAAGCGCGCGACGGCACAGTCATCCTCCGCGATGTAAGAAGCGGCATGCAGGAACTGTTTACATACGAAAGAATTATTGAGGAAGTCAAAAAAAGGCTGGGGAAGTAGTTCAAACTGTGGACAGATTGATTAATTATGAATTTTATGTTATATTTGGGCCAGCCTCGCCTACGTTATTCTCGATTACGAGTCTAGGCCGGCCAGCTTATTAGAAAGGGGTGAGTTTTTTGGTAGAAGTTAAACGTAAAGATAACGAATCATTTGAAAGTTTGCTCAGGCGATTCAACCGCAAGATCCAGCAGAGCGGTGTTTTGGTGCGGGCTCGCAGAATCCGGTTTTATGAACCGAACCGGTCCCGCAATTTATTGCGGGAAGACGCGGCCAGACGCGCAGTCAACCGTGAAAAACGCGAAGAGTTAAAACGCCAGGGCAAACTCCCGCCCACAACTAGATTTAAAAGACGCTGATCGAAATGACTATTGCCCAACAAATAGACGAAGACCTGAAAACAGCCCAAAAAGAGAAAAATGAAGTGGCTGTTTCCTCATTGCGGAACTTGAAGGCTGCCTTGAAAAATGCGGAAATTGAAAAGGGCAAGCCCCTTGCCGATGAAGATATCTTGGCTGTCTCGGCAAAGAAAGTAAAACAGCATAAGGATTCTATAGAGAGTTTCACTGCCGGCGCCAGAGCAGACCTGGCACAGCATGAGCAAGCACAAATGAAAGTCTTGCAAAAATATCTGCCGAAGCAAATGGATGAAACCGAACTTTCCTCGATCGTAAAAAATGTCGTTATGGGCATGAATGCCACACCTGCTGATTTCGGCAAGGTCATGAAAGAAGTTATGGCAAAAGTAAAAGGCCAGGCGGACGGCGGCATGATCTCAAAAATTGTTAAAGAAAATTTGAAATAAGTATGCCAAAAGAACGCATATTTGTCGGCCTCGATATCGGGTCCTCAATGATCCGGGTGGTCGTAGGCAAACAGGAATCGGAACTGGGCTCGCCCAGCATTATTGGCGTGGGTGAAGCCGTATCGCAAGGCATCCGCCGCGGCGTTATCGTGGATATTGATGAAGCCGTATCTTCGATCTCCGAAGCTTTGGAAAAAACCGAACGCATGACCGGATTGACGATCGACCACGCCGTAGTGTCTGTGGGCGGCGCGCAAATATCCTCCCAGGAAAGCCATGGAGTAGTGGCAGTATCCAGGGCTGATGGTGAAATAACGGAAAATGACGTAGTGAGGGTAGTGGATGCATCGCAGGCTATTTCTATACCTGCCAACCGCGAGATCCTGCATGTCATCCCCAAAAATTTTACCGTCGACGGCCAGACCGGCATTAAAGATCCCGTCGGAATGTCAGGCATCCGCATGGAAGTGGACAGTCAGATCATCCAGGCCTCGGTGCCGTTCATAAAAAATCTGACCAAATGCATTCAGCAGGCGGGATTAGAGATCGATGATCTGGTCCTGGCCCCGCTGGCGGCGGCGCAGGCTGTTTTGTCAAAA
Organism: Candidatus Doudnaibacteriota bacterium; assembly: GCA_039931165.1. Classification (GTDB taxonomy): domain Bacteria; phylum Patescibacteriota; class Doudnabacteria; order UBA920; family O2-02-FULL-48-8; genus JBDTSL01. The sequence continues at coordinate 27,064 of JBDTSL010000002.1, read as the reverse complement.
AAACAGAAAGAACTGGGCGTGGCTGTGATCGATCTGGGCGGAGGAACCACCGGATTGGTGGTTTTTGAAGAAGGAGATCTGGTTTCCTCGACAATTTTGCCTGTCGGCGGCATGCATATCACCAATGACCTGGCGATCGGCCTGCGCACATCGGTGGATACCGCGGAAAAAGTAAAACTGCAATACGGCCAGGCCGAGATGCGTGAGGTAAAAAAAGACGTGGATGTGGATTTAAGTAAAATCGACAAGCAAGAAGAGGGCAAAGTTTCGACCAAGCACATTGCGGAGATCATTGAAGCTCGTTTGGAAGAAACTTTTGATCTGATCAACAAAGAATTGAAAAGAATAAATAAAGACGGACAACTGCCGGCCGGAGTCGTCTTGACAGGCGGTGGCGCAAAGCTCCCCGGAGTGGTAGAATTAGCAAAAAAGCAGCTCCGCCTGCCTGTAATCGCCGGAGCTCCCGGTTCGGTGACCACGGTTATCGACCGAGTGGATGATCCGTCGTATGCCACCGCAGTCGGGCTGGTGCTTTGGGCCAATGAATTTTTGCTAGGCTCCACCCGCACAGTGAATAAATTTACCCGCACTGTTTTGGAAAACACTACTGTGACTAATTTGCGCAAGTGGTTTAAATCTTTTTTGCCATAATTATGAAATTTAGATCTTCGGAAGTTAAACCGAAAATTGAAACCTTTGCCCGGATAAAAGTCATCGGCGTCGGAGGCTCGGGGCACAATGCCATTCATCGCATGATGGAGACCGGCATCAGAGGCGTTGAGTTTGTGGCCATCAATACCGATGCGCAGGCTTTGCATAACTCGGCGGCCGACCACAAGATCCACATCGGCCAGACCATCACCAGAGGTTTGGGCGCGGGCATGAACCCGGATATCGGCCGGGCGGCCGCGGAAGAAAGCAAGGATCAGATATTGGACGTGATAAGAAACGCCGATATGGTATTTATCACTTGCGGCCTCGGCGGCGGCACCGGCACCGGAGCCGCGCCCGTGGTGGCGGAGCTGGCGAAAAAAACCGGGATTTTGACCGTCGGGGTAGTGACCAAGCCGTTTGCTTTTGAGGGCGCCAAGCGCAAGGAATTGGCGGAGAAAGGGCTGGAATCGCTCAAACAGCACGTGGATACGATCATTGTCATTCCCAATGACCGGATATTACAGATAATCGACAAGAAAACTTCTTTGCTCGACGCTTTCCGCACCGTCGATGATGTGCTGCGCCAGGGGGTTGCAGGCATTTCCGACCTGATCACCACCCCGGGAATGATCAATGTGGATTTCGCGGACGTAAAAGCCGTGATGCAAAACGCCGGCTCGGCCCTGATGGGCATAGGACGCGGCACCGGAGAGAACCGGGCCATGGATGCGGCCCGATCCGCGATTGATTCTCCGCTTTTGGAGCTTTCGATCGACGGAGCGCGCGGGGTCTTGTTCAACATTACCGGCGGCAAGGATCTGGGAATGTATGAAGTCGAGGAAGCTGCCAAGTTCATCACCAAATCGGTTGATCCTGAAGCAAAAATTATTTTTGGCGCCGTGATCGACGAGGAAATGGATGAGGAGGTCAAGATCATCGTCGTGGCCACCGGGTTTGACGAGACTTTACGCAGGGCCGAACCGGCACAGCGGCGGGAAGAGCCGGTGAAAAGCGAGCCGAGAAAATCTTTTTTTACTCCGAAAGTGATAGAAGAAGAACCGGAACTTCCGCAAGAGCAGGACGAACTGGAGATCCCCGCGTTTATACGGAAAAAAATTAAATAAATTTTGACGAAAGCCGCGGCAATTGCCGCGGCTTTTTCTTGCCCAGCAGTGAAATTCGATTTTTTTACCACGAAGCGAATCGAATTTCTACTGCTGGGTGTGCTATAATATTTCGAAGTCCTTTTTTCAGCTTTCATGGAGGAGTGAGATGCTGCTTGGAAATATTCGGTTCAACTACGCCATCGACCAGAGCGGGATCCGCAATTTCGACGGCAATGGCTACCCTTATCATCGCTACTTGAAAGGGAGCGGTTTCAGCTTCGATAATTGTTCCTTCGTCGCCAAGACTACAACTCTCGATCCGCGCCGGGGACCGGCTTACTGTGAAGGCGGCAACATGCCGCTGCGGTCAGACGGAATGACGCCTCGGGAACTCAAACCCAAGTGCATATTCGTAAGCCCGCGCAGTTTTCTGCTCGGCGTTGCGCTGAATGCGGTCGGGCTTTCAGGGCCCGGACTTACGGAACTCCTTCATAAAGGAATCTGGCACAAGCTTGAGAAACCGTTCCAGATTTCGGTCATGTCGGTGGCCGGGACCATGCACGAACGACTGCAGGAATTGCGGGACATGGTCTGGATGATTCGTCAATTCCGGCCTTTCCAGGTCCCGTTTGGCATCCAGCTTAACATCAGTTGCCCAAACGTCGAGCACGAAGACCAGATCATCGCCGAGAAAGTACGGGAGACCAAAGCCAGTGCCGCCATCCTGCACTCGCTTCGCGCACCGGTGATCGTGAAGATCAATACCAACTTCCCGATCATAGCGGCATTTGAGATCTCCCAGGATGACAACTGCGCCGGCTTCTGCAGCTCGAATACGATTCCGTGGTTGGAGATTCCGGAAGCTGACCGCGTAAAGATGTTTGGGACCACTTTATCGCCGCTTAATCACATTAAAGGAGCTGGCGGCGGCGGACTGTCAGGCGCATATCTCTTGCCGCAGGTGGTGAAGTGGGTAAGAGAAGCTCGCGTAGCAGGCATAAAAAAACCAATCATCGCCGGCGGCGGGATACTGAAGCCGCGGGACGTCAATCGGCTGGCGGAGGCAGGAGCATCGGCCGTCGCAATCGGTTCTGTCGCATTTTTGCGTCCGTGGCGGGTCCAGCGCATCATCAATCGAGCAAACAAACTTGGCCGTGCGGGTGCGTTTTATGAGCGCTAGGTTCAAGAAGTCAGCGGGGCGTTGTCTTTCAGAAACGCCTCTTTTTATTTGCCTCGCGATTGGGGGATTTGCTAGTATATAGCGACTAAGCAAACTGCTTGGCAGTACAAATGACAGTTGAACCGAGGGTAGAACAATGCGAGACGAACGTTTGATCCTGGCATTGGACGGTCTGAAGGAGTCTAGGGCGATTGAGCTGACCCAACTTTTGGGCCAGTACGCGTACTGCGTGAAGGTCCACGACCTGCTTGACGGGAGTGATCAGCCCGAGATCATTCAGCGATTGAAAGACAACGGCGCGGCTCGGGTCTGGGTCGACTGTAAGCTTCATGACATTCCGAAGACCGTGGGCCGCCGCGCGACGGCGCTCAGGAAAGCCGGAGCCGACATTATCACGGTTCACGCACAGGGCGGCAGGGACATGGTCAAGGCGGCGGTGGAGTCTGGGCTAGAGGTATTGAGTATCACGGTCCTCACCTCACTGACTTCGATGCAAATTCACGACATGTACGGCCGAACTCCGGCAGAGGCTGTGGCTTACTTCGCGGAGCTCGCGGCGAGTGGCGGCACGTCTGGATTCGTTTGTTCGCCTCTCGAAGTGGAGTCTCTGATTCACATGCACGGCGTGTTCAAAAGAGTCGTGCCGGGCACGCGTTCTGTCGGAGTCGCAGCAGGTGATCAGAAACGCGTGGCAACACCGGCGGCAACGTTGGCAGCCGGCGCTCACCATCTGGTGATCGCAAGTCAGGTGATCGAGGCCTCAGATCCGGCCGAAGCGTGGAAAAGCCTGGTCGCCGAAATTCAGACAGCCTGAAGGAGGCCGAATGCAGATTCCCAAAACATTTCTGAGAAGCGCGATGGGGGACAGCCCGGACGTGACACTAGATCTTGTCGGCGGGACATATGATTGCCCGAAGCGCCCCGATGGGACGCGCATCGGGAAGCTCGTGGGGTATGCGGGCAAGTACGAGGATAGCCGCGGCGCGATGAAGCAGAAAGTCGGCGACTACTACGCCGATTTCGCCTACGCCGAACAGTATCCGGAGATCTACGCCATCTGGGCGCAGCGGATGCGTGAGCTTTGTGACCTTGATGAATACTGCATCAATGTCGTGCTCGGCGCGCCCATGGGCGGATTGGCTGTCGCGCAAGCCCTGGCTTGCGAGATGAGCTGCCGCTATGTTTACCCGGAGAAGGTCCAGGTAGCGGCCGGCATCGGCCAGGAGAGAGGCGAGGAGAAATTCGTGTTCAACCGTCACTTCATCAATCCGGGTGAGCGCGTGGCGATCGGCGAAGACGTCACGAACAATTTCTCAACGACAGGCCAGCTGATCAAGCTGGTCAAAGACAGCGGCGGTCAGGTCGTGGTCATCTGTTCGTGGTGGAACCGGTCGGCGCAGACGAGCTATGCCGATCAGGACACGAATCATGGGGCATTGTCCGTCGAAAGCCTGCTTCACCGACAGATGGCGCAGTATCAGCAGGATGACGCCGCGGTGGTGACAGATATTCTGGCGGGAAACGTCGCCTGGAAGCCCAAGGCGGAGTTTCGGACCTTGCGGGCGACGTACGAAGAGTACAGGAAGAAATAGGAGGATGAGTTGGTTTGGACGGGCACGTTTGCGTGACCGTCTTTTTTTATTGGTAATTTTTGCTATACTGCGTTAAGCCCTTTTCGGTTTCCAAACTGGAGGCAGTTGTGAAAAACGAAATTACCCTTCCCGCGCCGGACGACTGGCACGCCCACTTTCGTTTCGGCGAGATGCTGAAGGACGTGGTTCCGTGGTCAGCAAAGCAATTCCGCCGATGTATCGCCATGGGTAACGTACCCCCGATCGAAACAGTTGCAGAGGCGCAAGCCTATGATGACGAATGCAACGATCAGTCTCAGAAATTCGGCTGCACCACTCTGGTTTCGCCGAAACTCATACCAACAACGACCCCATACATGGTCAAGGAATTTTCCCGGTCGTACTTTGGCCGGTTGAAGTTGTATGCCGGAATTACAACCGGTTCGAAAGGCGGACTTGTTGATTTTCGTCCGCTTTATTCTTGCTTGGAAGTGATGCAGGATTGCGATATGGTTCTGCAGATCCACGCCGAAGATGCGGATCCGGCCGTAGACTGTGATCAGCGCGAGCGCAGCTGCTTGCCTAAGGTCGAACAACTCTCCGACGATTTTCCTACTTTGAGGATCGTCGTCGAACATATCAGTTGTCGCGAGACCGTAGAGTTCGTTCGTCGCATGCACGAGAAGACCCGGCCAGTCGCGGCCACAGTGACTCTGGCGCACCTGAAGCACAACAAGAACGACGTTCGCGGCGGCGAACTTGAACCACAGCTGATCATGAAGCCGGAGATCCAGGGGTTTGCGGATCAAAAAGCGATCATGGAGCTCGTGTACGAGAGTCGTCCACCGAATGTATTTTTTGGCAGCGACTCGGCGCCGCATCCGGCAGCGAACAAAGGCCCGATCAAGGTTGCGAACGGCGGCTTCACGGCTCCCGTGCTCATGCCCGAGCTCGTCAGGCTATTTCAGGTTCACGCGAACCCGGATGCCCTGGCCAACTTCACTTCGGTTTTCGGAGCTGACTTCTACCGGTTGCCGAGGAACAAGGAGAAACTGGTCTTGATCCGAAAGCCCTGGCAAGTGCCGGAGATGATCGGTGCAGTCCGGCCATATATGGCCGGTCAAACTCTGGAATGGCAAGTGGACGGATTTATTTAACCGGCGTTGACGCTTTCGTCTCCGCCTTTTTTTATTGCCAATTTTTGCTATACTGCGTTAAGCACTTTTCGTTTCTTTGATCGGAGGAGACTGTGATTAACCGTTATACACGCGGACCAATGGGAAAGATCTGGAGCGAAGACCAGAGGCTGCGCAACTGGGTCAGGGTCGACGTCGAAGCCATGCGCGCCCGCGCGCAACTGGGAGAAATTTCGGTTGCCATCCCCGATGATCTTCAGCATACTATCAACATCGATGCTGGTGCGATTGAAGAACTGGAGACCAAGGAGGGCGGCACCGGACATGATGTGATGGCGTTTCTCGACTACACGTCGCCGCAACTGCCGCCCGCACTCCGGCCTCACTGGCATTACTATATGACGAGCATGGATTGCGGCGATACTGGCCTGATGCTACAGCTGGTGGAAAGCCTGACGCTGATCCAGGAAGATATCATCGCGTTCATGCTCACCCTCAGGGCACGCGCGCATGAATTCAAATACACGCCGATGATCGGGCGGACTCACACCGTGCATGCCGAGCCCATCACTTTCGGCGTGAAGCTCGCCAACTGGCACGATGAGATGGGCCGTCACTTCGAGCGCACACAGCAGTTGATGAAGAGATTGACCGTGGGCAAGCTCTCCGGCGCGGTCGGAATGTACACGCTGCCTCCGAATGTCGAACAGATCGTCTGTCAGCGGTTGGGCCTGGTGCCGACGATCACAACACAGGTCATCTCCCGCGACATCATCGCCGAGTACGTCACAGTGCTCGGTCTCATCGCCGGTTCGATCCGCAAGTTTGCCATGGCCGGAAGGCTGATGCAGCAGACGGAGGTCCGCGAACTACAGGAAGCGTTCCGGAAAGGACAGAAGGGTTCATCGGCCATGCCCCACAAGCGCAACTCGATCGGGGCGGAGAACGTCTCAGGACTTGCCGCGGTGATCCAGGGATATACTCACGCGGCATACGAAAATCAGCTGACACTTCACGAACGGGACATCTCGAACTCCGGCTCCGAACGGATCATTCTGCCGGATGCGTCCATTCTCATCGACTATATTCTGGCCAGGTTCACCAGGATCGTGAAGGGATGGAGTGTGTTTCCGGACAGGATGCTCTATAATCTCAGCCTGACGAAAGGCTTGATCTTTTCACAAGACGTGCAGGCCTTGCTTGCCGACAAAAGCGGACTGCCCAGGCAGGAAGCACACGCTCTGGCCTATGACATCGCGCAGGCCTGCTGGGAGACGGGCGCTGATTTCAAGCAGGCGCTGCTCGACAATCCGCGCATCGCAAGTCTTGTTTCGCCTTCCGACATCGAGTCGTGCTTTGTGCTTGACGAGAAACTCAAGTACATAGATCACATTTTCGACCAGGTGTTTGGAACGCACAATGGGTTGGGTGACTAACAAGTCGCTCAACTCTTTTTTATTGGGCATTTGCTCTTAAAGCCGTTTCCGTAGTAATATTGACTATCGTATATTTCGAGTTTCGAGGAGGAACTCATGAGTTTTTTGGGCTTTCATTCACTGCGAGTGAATTGGCCACTTCTCCTGATGTTGGCAGGTTTGTTAACTTTTTTGCTTTGGCATTCACTATAAGGAGCTGGTATGCCGTACATTCCGCCGTCGGTTGCCGAATCCGCGATCTCAGAAGAACTGGCGCAGGCCGGACTCAAGCGTGTCCACCAAGGCAAGGTCCGTGACACATACGCAGTGGAAGGTTATCCGGACCATCTGCTGGTGGTCGCGACCGACCGAATCTCAATTTTCGACTTCGTGCTCGGGGCGCTGGTGCCGAAAAAAGGCGAAGTATTGACGGCCTTGACCGTCTACTTCCTGACAGAAGTATTGGCCAAGCACGCTCATCATCTCGTCGCCTTCGGCAGCGGGATCGATGAATATCTGCCGCTGCGTTTGCGCAACCGGCCTGAACTTCAGGTTCGCGCGCTCGTGGTCATTAAACGGGATATGATGCCCGTCGAGTGCGTGGTTCGCGGGGTGCTCACAGGGTCGGCCTGGGAGAAATACAAATCCGGTTCTCGAAACCTCTGGGGGTATCAGCTTCCGGACGGGCTCATCGACGGCGCATGGCTTGAGCAGCCGATGTACACCCCCACGGACAAAGCTGAATCCGGGCACGACGAGCCAGTGACGCGAGAGTACGTGGTGGACAACTACGGGTTGGGTGTTGAGATATTTTCGGTTCATCTGTTCGATCAGATCCGGAAACACGCCCGGGAGAAAGGGATCATCTTCGCCGATACGAAGTTCGAGTTCGACATGGGACTGATGATCTGCGATGAGATAGCGACCCCGGACTCATCCCGTTACTGGGACGCGGACGAGTACCGAGCTGCCCAGGCTTTGGGCAAAGCTCCGGGCGGCTACGACAAGCAGCCGGTCCGGGAGTGGGGCAAGCAGGCTCGCGTATACCCGGACAATGTAACCGTGAACATCGGGAAACTCGATGCGAAATCGGTTCATAGCCAGCAACAGGTTGGCAACATCCTTGTTCCCGCGGAAGTGTTGGAGGCATGCACGGGCAGATATCTGAAAATCACTCAACGACTGGTGTCCCGTGAGCTTTCGGACTTCCAGAGGAGCGTCATGAAGATAGAAAAAGTCATGACCGCCTGACTCAGATCGAAGCGTTTGGCCGAAACTTAAGCAATTTAGGTTCCGGCATTTTTTTTGCCAAAAAAATGTATACGCTTGTATATACATCAATATATATTTAATTACGTAATTAATTACGTAATAAGGTCCCAAACATATTTCGCGGCGTTGATGGATTGGCCATACAGCGGATCGTGATGGAGCTGGATGAAAGGCGCGCCGTTGGCTTCGATGATGCCGGATTTTTGTTCTTTATAGGTTCTGGTGATGTCCGGTACGATAAAATCAAAGCCGACGATTGAAACATCCAGAACCGTAGCCGCGTGCTGAAGCATTTGTTTGGTTTCGGGGTGGGTTTCTGGGGTGCAATCATAGGACGTGCCGCCGTAATTGACCCCGATCTTCTCCGACAAATCCACTGCTTTGCCGTTTTCCGGTACGGTCTCCATAGTCAGATTCGCGCGCTGCATAAAATATGGATTGACTTTTGTCTCTTTGACCTTGTCCGGCCGGCCGGCATCTTTGATTTTTATCAGTTCGGCAATTGTCTGCCGGCCATCGCCTGTCACGCGCGGTGGAGAGCCGCCTAAGACGCCGACCAGTTTTCCGCCGATCACGGTTCCTCGCTGGACATCGCCGAATAAATGTTCTTCCACAATGACCCAATAACAGAGCTGTTTGGCGATCTTGAAGGCCTGGATAAAATCATCCTCAGAATAAATGTTAGTAGTGGTATGCCGGCCGCGGGATCCGGAGCGCGGCTTGACTATTACCGGTTTGTCCAGCGCTTGAAAAGTTTTGACGGCATCCGATAAGTTTGTGTAAGCGCCGCCCGCAGGTACCGGAAAACGATTGTCCAAAAGTCTTTTTTTAAGCAAATACTTATCGTCTATCCAAGCCAAATTGGAAGTCGCCACATCCTGCTTCCGAGGCAGATTCATAAAATACATTTGTTTGCCCCTGATTTTTGTCCGGTAAAGATCTATTGAGCGATTGAAAAGTTTGATTTCCTCCAGTTCGATGCCGCGGTCAACAGCTTCCTGCCAAAGAGCTTTTGCGCGGGGGAAAGGCACTAGATTTATATCCCGGTTGATCTTTATCAGCCCCAAAGGCCGCAGCAGATGAAATAAGCCCAAAGCAATCCATGTGGTCAGTTTATCAGTAGCGCGTCCAAACCGGCTTTGGCTGAAATTTCTTCGGATCGGCTCAAGACATATGTCGATCGACGAATAAAATTTATGGATCCGGTGGGGAATGGGATTATTGCCGCAATATATGCATTTACTCATGAGCATATTATACTCCAAAAAACAAAAACGCCCTTTTGGGGCGTTTTGTCAACTGTATTTTAGTGTCCGAGCAACATAATTTTTGCAAAATTAATGTTGCTTATAGTTTACAGTTTGCGAATTTTTTTGTCAATTTTTGTCATTTGACAAAGCGTTCCGAAAATTAAAAATTGTGTTGATAAGTTTTACTACATCTAGTTTGCTTGAGCAATATATAGCCAAAATTTGGTCTTTGACAGGTTTCTACATATGGGGCTATAGTAACTGTGGTCAATACTACATATAGTGTTTGAGAGCACAAATAAAGCTCTATTAGGAGACAAAAACTAAATAAAACACAAACTTCGCTTCTTTTGATAACAATCCGAGAGGCTTATCCTAAGCAATTTCTCTTATTTTTTTTGACCTAAAAAATGCGCTGCCCCAACTGCTCAAATGACGATACCAAGGTTTTAGACTCGCGGCCCATTTCCGATGGGATGGCAATTCGGCGCCGGCGGGAGTGTATCAAATGCGAAACCAGGTTTTCCACCCATGAAGAGATGGAAATTCTGGACCTGGCCGTGATCAAGCGCGATGGCAGCACCGAAGCCTATATGCGGGAGAAGATCGAATCGGGCATCCGCAAGGCTTTTGAGAAAAGGCCCTTGTCCCGCGATGATTTTCACTCCCTGGTCGCCGGCATCGAGCAGGATATCCAGAAAACAGGCAAAGCCCAGATCCCTTCCCGCGATATCGGCAATATCGTGATGAAGAGGATAAAAGGCAAAGACCAGGTGGCGTATATCAGATTCGCGTCAGTTTACAGAAAGTTTGCCGATGTAGAAGAGTTTGTAAAGGAAGCCAAGAAGCTCTAGAATAAAGATCGATTTAAAAGTAATTAAACTAAGAATCAACCATGCAACCCAAAGAGAACCTGCAAGCCCGAAAAACCAATGCCTTGGCCGAACTTGGAGAAAAAATTTTCCTGGACCGCTACGCCATTAAAGACGCCAAAAAAGAAACTATGGCCGTGGGTGATACGGTGGTTGTCTGTGTTAATCTGAAAACCGGCCAGCGGGAGATCGGAGTCGTGGAGAAGATCAATCAGGATGTGCGGGAAGTGGTGGTAAAGCTCCGCGATGGCACTTTGGAAACGCGGGCTATTGAACATGTGGACAAGCCTTTGGAAACGGTTCCCGAACAAATGTTCGAACGCATCGCCCGTCACATCGCCTCGGTGGAAGCCACTCCGGAATTACAGGCCGAATGGCAAGGACGGTTCCGCGACCTGATGGATGACTGGAAATACGTGCCGGCCGGCAGGATTTTTACCGGAGCGGGCACGGGACAGAATCTGACCTATTATAATTGTTACGTAATACCGTCCCCGAAAGATTCCAGAGGCGGAATTTTTGAAACTCTCAGCCAGATGGCTGAGATCATGTCCCGCGGCGGCGGTGTCGGCATCAATGTTTCGACGCTTCGGCCCCGTTACGCTTACGTCAAAGGTGTAAATGGCCGCTCTTCCGGCTCCGTCTCTTGGGCTTCGCTTTACAGTTTTGTGACCGGCCTCATCGAACAGGGCGGAAGCCGGCGCGGTGCCTTGATGCTTATCCTGAATGTTTGGCATCCTGATGTGATCGATTTCATCAATTCGAAAAAAGAAGCCGGCAAGATAACCAATGCCAATATTTCCGTGGGCATTACCGATGATTTTATGACGGCCGTAAAAAACGACCAGCCGTGGGACCTGGTTTTTCCCGACACCTCGGATGTGCTTTACCGCGACCGATGGGACGGCAACCTCAACCGCTGGCGCGAGATCGGCGGAAAAGTGGTCAAACACAAGACCGTCCGGGCCCGCGATATTTGGGACAATATCATTTCTTCCGCCCACTCGTCCGCCGAACCGGGCATGTATTTTATTGATCGGGCCAATTATTATTCTAATTCCCATTATTTCGCCGATCTGCCGTGCACGAACCCTTGTGGCGAGCAGCCTCTGCCGGCATGGGGAGTTTGCAACCTCGGCCACATAAATCTGGCCAAGCACGTGGATGGGCAAGCGGGCGACGTTGACTGGAACAAACTGAAACGGACGGTGCAGGATGCGGTGCGGTTTCAGGATAATGTCATAGACGCGACACCGTATTTCTTCGACGAGAATTACCAGCAACAGATGAGCGAGAGAAGGGTCGGCATGGGCACCATTGGGCTCGCGGAAATGCTGATCCAGTTGCGCCTTCGTTACGGCAGTCCTCAGGGAGTGGAGTTCATCGACAAGCTTTATCAGTTTATTTCCATCACCGCTTACGAAACTTCGGTGGACTTGGCAAGAGAGAAAGGGACGTTTTCGAAATTCGAAGCCGATAAATTTTTACAATCGGGATTTATGCAGCGCATGCCGGAATATATCCGCCACCTGGTCAGGCAATACGGCATCCGCAACGTCACCATCCTGACCCAAGCCCCGACCGGCACGATCGGCACCATGGTCGGCACTTCCACCGGCATTGAGCCGTTCTTCTCCTGGATATATTTCCGCAAATCCAGATTAGGCGTGCACAAGGAGCATATCAAGCTGGCGAAAGACTGGCTGGACGCGCATCCGGGCGAGCAGCTGCCGGATTACTTTGTCACCGCCATGGAACTGACTCCCGAAGAACACGTCCAGGTCCAGGCCGCGGTGCAGAGATGGACTGATTCGGCAATTTCCAAAACCGTGAACGCGCCGGAAGACTACACGATCGAGCAGACGAAAAAACTTTACGAACTGATGTACGACCTCGGTTGTAAAGGCGGCACGATCTACCGCGACGGCAGCCGCGATGAACAGATCCTGGCCACGGATCATAAAAAACTGGGCAAAGACGCGTCGGATCAAGTGGAAAATAAAATCGCGGCAGATCTATTAAGTAACCAAGCTTTAGAAAAAGAGATTGCTTCGCCTACGGCTCGCAAAGACGAGGTTTTAACACCACAACTAACCCCGCAATTTATGCCAACTTCACAACCTACGCCTCAAATGACCCATGTCTCACCGCGCAAGCGTCCGGATGTCATGGAGGGTTCCACATATAAAGTAGCGACCGCTTATGGCAATCTATATGTCACGGTCAACGAGGATGAATACGGGCCGTTTGAGGTTTTCTCCCAGCTCGGCAAAGCCGGCGGATTTTTTGGCGCTCAGACCGAAGCGATCTGCCGCATGATTTCTCTGGCGCTCCGCTCCGGAATTTCTTTGCAAGACGTGACCGAACAGCTGAAAGGCATCCGCGGCCCGGACCCGATGTTCCATAACGGCGAAAAAATTCTTTCTCTGCCCGATGCTATAGCCAATGTCTTGGAAAATCATCTCAAGCGCGGACAGAAAGAATTGCAATTGGATTTTTCCGTCGCGGAAAAGATGGAAATCCCGAAAACGGAACAGGTACCGGTGTTTCAGGCCGTCACGCAAGAAGTTCACACCAGCAGCATGGAATTCACCAGCCAGAAAATTTCCATGGCCAATCACGGCCTGGCTCCCGGCTGTCCGGAATGCGGCAACATGATGGTTTTGGCAGAAGGCTGCGCAAAGTGTGAGATGTGCGGGTTTAGTAAATGTTAAATCGCTCGGTACAGTTGAAAATTACCGGCTGTCAAAATTCTACCGAATTTTGCAGCCTGCGTTCTCGGCCGCTGATGCGGCCTCCGAAGGCTAATTTTACAACTGTACCTCGCTAGAGCAGAAAAAGGAAGCGGCTGCCCTCGCTCAATGGAAAAAAGGAAATAATTTATGACTTCTTCAGATCACAGGCCTGCATATACAACACGTAAGAAAGATGATGGCCCAAAAAATGGGAACGCAGAAAACCTTCCTTACAGGATCGCGGGGTTGGAAAAAGCCAAGCTGGAGCCCGGGATGAGCGTTCTTGACATAGCTGCGCTGGACCGGGCGATTGCCAAGCTGAAAGATAAATTAGCAGCAAAAACTGAATCCAAAAAAGAAGAAGTATAAAAATAAATAAAAAAAGACGCCGGAGCGCCTTAGGGGTCGAGGAGAAGTTCGATCTGGTCTAGCCGCAGCATCGCTCCAGTTTTTTTACCCACCCATTTGACGTAGGCTTCATGGGCGGATAATAGCTGGGACTGATTGGAGGCGGACCTTCCGAAGCTGCTGCCTGTGATCGGCCTGATATGGTCAACAATGCCGACAACATCTGGTTCAAGTTTCCGCCGGATTTTTTTCCCCAGATACGAATCCTGGAAAGCCGTGAACTCTTGGAGGCGTCGGGATCTTACTTCGGGCGGAACCATGGGGCCCAAAAGAAAATTCCAGATCACAACGCGCGCATGGGAGGTTTTTGGAATTACTATTCCCAGTTCTGTCAGGTCATCCGAAATTGATTTGATTTCAGCTCCCAAATTCATCCTCCTTTCAACATTTAAAAAATAACAAAGGTATTGTTTTAAGTCAATATGAACTCACCGAAAAAAGGCCTGACCATAGTTTATATCGGCAACGGTAAAGGCAAAACTTCGGCCGCCGCCGGATTGGCTGTGCGCGCCGCGGGCACCGGGATGAAAGTTTTGTATCTGCAGTTTGTGAAAGGCGACTGGCCGAGCGGTGAACGGGAAATTTTATCGAAACTGAAAAATGTGGATGTGAAATTGATGGGCCTAGGGTTTGTCGGCATTCTGGGTGACAGGAAGCCGATCGCGGCGCATATCAAGGCCGCGAAGAACGCCATGAAGGAAAGTATTAAAGCTATGAAAAGCAAAAAATATAATCTGGTGATTTTGGACGAAGCGATCTCGGCCATTGAATCAAAGCTCCTGTCGATTGAAGATGTAGTAAAAATTATCAAATCCAAGCCCGCGGAAATTCATCTGTGCCTGACCGGGCATAAAAAGTTCAAGAAATTAATTGACATGGCGGATCTGGTGACTGAAATGAAAATGATCAAACATCCTTATTATAAGGGAATCCTGGCTCAACGGGGTATTGATTATTAGTTGTATTCCTTGCTAAGATTGATAGGCGAAAATAATTAATATTTTTTTATGGAAAATATAGGAAGAAAACTTGAACTATTTGTAATCGTTGTGATTATCGCTACGATAGGCATTATTTACGCGTTCAAACAAAAACCGCTGCCGGCACCAGTCGCGGATAATGCAAATGTTATTCAGAATGACGCCACTTCTCCTTCCGGCCAAACTTCAGTCAATCCGGCTCCCTTGGTGCCTTCGAATATCATAGAATACCCGGGAGTAGACGGGCAAAATGCCTTGGAACTGCTGAAGGCGAGTCATCGGGTAGAAGCCACGCATTATTCGTTCGGCGATATGGTGTCTGGCATTGATGGCGTATCTCCTGACAGCAAACATTTCTGGGCCATGTATGTTAATGGACAATTTTCACAAGTCGGCGCATCGGCATACGTGACGAAATCAACCGATATGATCAAATGGGAAATTGATGCTGTTGATACCACAAAATAATGCTAGCCTACTTTTTTATTTTATTTGGCGCTCTCCTGCGCGTCATGCCACATGCGGCGAATTTCACGCCAATTGGCGCCGTGGCCCTGTTCGGCGGGGTATATTTGAACAAGCGCTACGCGCTGATCGTGCCTCTGGCCGCTATGTTTTTATCCGATATTTTTATCGGGTTTGATTCATTGCAGTCACGCCTGCTTATTTACGGCAGTTTTGTTCTGATCGGCTTGCTGGGACTCATGATCCGGAACCATAAAAATATTTTTACGGTGGTCGGCGCCAGCCTTGGCGGTTCGATTTTGTTTTATTTGATCACGAATTGCGTACTTTTTTATTCAACCAAAATGTATCCGCACACCTTGCCCGGGCAAATAGCATCTTACATCAATGCTTTGCCTTTTTTCAGAAGCACTTTATTGGGCGACTTATTTTACGTCGGAGTATTATTCGGTTCCTATGAGTTAGTAGCTTTTTGGCAAAAAAATCGTAATTTAAAGCCGGTAAATCGGTTGACTGAGTAGTCGGCTGAGATCTACCAGTCTGTATGTAGCGGAGGTCTTTAGACCTCCAGACTTGGAAGGCTGAAGCCTTCCGCTACATTAAAACATGATAATTAAAGTAAAAGTCCAAACTCGGGCGTCATTCGAGCGGGTTGAAGAGGTTGGTTTGGACGAATATAAAGTTTGGACCACAGCCGCCCCGGCAGACAACCAGGCCAACGAAGCTCTGATTGATATTCTCTCGGATTTTTTTGACGTTTCACCGTCCAAGATCAGAATTCGTTCCGGACACAAAAGCAGGCATAAATTGATCGAGATAGAATAGAATTCGCCACCTTTTGTGCAGACAAAAAGGTGGCGCCAAAAGCTGGCGACACGGGAAAAATTTACCGAAATTTATCGCTCATTCGCTAAAACTTGCAGTTGTCATTCTGACAAGGCAAGTTTTTTAACGCTAATTCGCTCAAATTCCGACTAAATTTTTCCAAGTATCGTGGTTAGAACCTGTTTTTTTATTGTTTTGCTTATGCTAAACTAAACTCAGATTTAATTCAACCTCTCTGTCGCGAGTACGCGACATCTCCCCTAAAAGGGGAGAATAATCTGAAAGTGACTATGGAAATCCCCCAGTTATTAAAAGGTTTTCGCGACTATCTGCCACAGGACGCGCTGGCGCGAAAGAAAATTATCTCGAAGGTATCTGAAGTGTTCGAGCGCTTCGGCTTTTCACCATTGGATACGCCGGCGTTAGAGCCTTACGAATTATTCCAAGGAAAATTAGGTGAAGATGAAAAGTTGATGTATAAATTCACAGATCTCGGTGGCCGTGAGGTGGCTTTAAGATATGATTTGACTGTGCCGCTGGCCCGGGTATTTGGGCAGTATCGGGATTTACCGATGCCGTTTAAACGATACCAAATTGGAAATGTTTGGCGGGCCGATAAACCGCAGAAGGGCCGATTTCGGGAATTTATGCAGTGCGATATAGACGTAATCGGATCAAGTTCAATTAATGCTGATACAGAAGTAGTTGCCGCCCTGATCGCGGCTTATAAAAGTTTGGAAATCGGAACATTTGAAGTTAAATATAATGATCGCAAACTCGTGGATGAAGTTTTAACCCAACTCAAACTTTCCAAAGAAGAAATTGTGAAGTTTATGCGCACGATGGATAAGCTTGATAAAATCGGCGAAGAAAAAGTTATTGCCAGTCTGCGAGAACAAGGCTTTGGTAAAAACATTTGGGCTGAATACACAAAGCTTATGGATGAATCCAGCAAAGCATACGTGATAGAAATTGAAGAGTTACTTGCTAGCGCTGGTGTCACTCAAAAGCGTTTTGATAAATATTTAATGCGAGGCTTGGATTATTACACGGGCATCGTTTTTGAATTTACATTACTTGAAAAACCGGAGTTTGGAAGCGTGGGTAGTGGTGGACGATACGATAATTTGATTGAAAATATTACTGGGGTCAAAACTCCGGCTGTTGGCGGTTCCATCGGCCTTGATCGGCTATTAGCCGCCCTCGAGGAAATGGATGTGGTCGCGCCACAGACCGCGACTGAAGTTATTGTTTTTAACCTTGATAAGAATTTAGCCGCGGATTACTTGAACATGGCTACGAATCTTCGTAATGCTGGTATTGATACGGAATTTTTCTACGAAACGGTCAAGCTCGATAAGCAGTTCAAATACGCGCAGGCAAAAAATATGCAGGTAGCGGTGATTTATGGAACTGAAGAAGCGAAAGAGAAAAAAGTCAATTTAAAGAATCTGAGGGAAAAAGAACAGCGAACCGTGGATTTGGATGATTTGATCACTGAAGTGAAATCTATGTTGTGGTAGTCTTTCTTCTGCATGACCCTGACTAAGCCCAAAATTTTTTTGATCCTTTGTTTGGGCTTCATATTCGGAATATTTTTGGGTCAATATATAAATTACGAAACCATGGCCATCCTGGCCATGGTTTTTATAATTGTCGCGACAATTGGCTGGCACAAAAAGCTGGCCGTAGTGATCGGCCTGACCGGTCTAATTATACTTTTAGGAGCAGTAAGATTTAAACAGGATTTTGCCCAAAATGATATCGCCCAATTTTACGGCCAGAACACCCAAGTCACGGGAGTGATTACGGAAGAGCCGGATGTGCGCTCGGATAAAACTTATCTGACCTTGTCAGGCTTAATAGTCAACGGAAAAACCATAAAATCAAAAATTTTGGTTTCGACCTTCCTCTATCCGCCGTATGAATACGGAGATAAGCTCAAGTTCGAAGAAAAAATTTCCGAAAGAATATCCGGATTTTTCCTATAAAAATTATTTGTCCAGGTTCGGCATAGACGCGGTGGTTTACCAGCCAAAAATAACCATTGTTCCCGGCAATTTTGGCAACCCGGTGAAAGTCCGGATCTTTAAGATCAAAGAAAAATTCGTGGACGTGATCAATCAGGTTTTACCAGAGCCTCAAAGCTCTTTTTTAGGCGGCTTGCTTTTGGGAGCCAAACATTCCATTCCTCAAGTCCTGACCGATCAGTTCAACCGGACCGGGACCTCGCACATTGTCGCCATCTCCGGCTACAATATTACGATCATTGCCGCGGCCGTGGCTTGGATCCTGCAGTGGCTGGGCATGCGAAAAAGATTTTCGTTCTGGGTTTCGCTTTTTGCCATTGTTGTATTCGTGATCATGACCGGAGCGTCGGCCTCGGCAGTGAGAGCAGGGTTCATGGGAGGACTGCTGTTGTTGGCGCTTAATACCGGCCGCGTCAGCGTGGCTGCAAACTCACTGGCATTTACCGCAGCGTTGATGCTCCTGATCAATCCGCAGATTTTGGCGTTTGACGTGGGTTTCCAGTTATCTTTCGCAGCTCTTCTCGGCATAGTTTACTTAAGCCCTCTGATGGAGCCGTATTTTTTGTGGCTGCCCGAGCTCTTGCGCAAATATTTTTTGGCCACGCTGGCCGCGCAGATTTTTACCCTGCCGATCCTGCTCTATAATTTCGGGCAATTATCTTTGGTCGCAATTCTGCCGAACATTTTAATTCTGCCCTTGGTCCCGGTCACGATGCTGTTCGGATTTATAACCGGCCTGATGGGACTGGTCTGGGTCCCGCTGACAATTCCGGTATCAGGCATGACCTGGTTTCTTTTGAGTTTCATCATCAGGATAGTGGGGTTGTTTTCGAGTTTGCCTTTTGCCGCCGTTTCCTGGCGCGCTGATTTTTATGTTGTATGGCTTTATTATTTAGTTTTGTGCTCCTTTTTGTCAGCTTGGTACTGGCGCCGGTCTCGGGTGTTTACCCCGTAATACAACATCGATGCTTTTGCCTGTAATGGTTTTTGAGAAGTAAAATTTCAAGCTATAAATGACTTGTAAATAATCTAGTAAATTTATCTTTTAGGCAAAAGCGGAACCAAAAACCATTATCGATGTTGATATACGGGGTTTACAAAAAGTTAAATTTTTGCTAGACTTAAGAAAATTAATTGATTAAAAATATGAACAATAAAACGTTAATGATAATTCTTGTGGTCGTTGTCATGGTAATTTTGGTCGGAGGATATTTTTACTTCCGGGCAAACAAAGCCCAAGCCCCGACCAATGATCAGATACAAACTCCGGCACCAGTTCCCAAACAAACCCCGCCTCCAGCCGCCAACACGACTACTCTAACCCCGCCCACCGCAGCAGAAATTGCGGCAGTGCCGGTCTCAGCGATCGCGAGTGTTGACACTAACATGGGCAGTTTCCAGGTGACCCTGAACGGCAAAGCAGCGCCTCAGACGGTTGCTAATTTTATTAAACTCGCAAAAAACGGATTTTATAACGGGCTGAAGTTCCACCGCATTGTAGAGGGATTCATGATCCAGGGCGGCGATCCGAAAGGCGACGGCACAGGCGGCCCCGGTTACACCATTCCGGCGGAAATCGGGCTCAAACATACCCTTGGCGCTATCGCCATGGCGAGAACCGGCGATGCGGTCAATCCGACCAAAGATTCTTCCGGCAGCCAGTTCTACGTGACTTTAGCGCCTCAGACAAGTTTGGATGGCCAATATACCGTTTTTGGCTATGTTACTTCCGGTATGGATGTCGTGACCAAGATCGGGGCCGTGCCTACAGACGTAAATCCTGCCAGCGGCGAGCAGTCAGTGCCTTTACAGCCGGTGATTATCAATAAGATCACGATACAATAAACCCCCACACCAAATTGTGGCGGATAAACTAGGAAATATGATAAGATCAAAAAAAATTAATATGCCGCAAACAATTTTATCGTTTGGGCATTTAGTGAGGGGGTAAACATGGCCAAAGCTCACCCAAAAGAAGAATTGACATTTGTCATGGTCAAACCGGATGGAGTTAAGCGCGGGTTGATCGGTGAAATAATCCGTCGAATTGAGCGCGCGGGACTTAAAATTGTGGCGATTGAAATGTATCAGGCCACAAAGGACGAAATGGATACGCACTATCCCAAAGAAGAAGCCTGGATCACTCGATTAGGCCATAAAACTTTATCAACTTATGAAAAATATGGCTATGATCCAATGGAAGAAATGGGAACATCGAAAGCGGAAGAGATCGGGCCTCATGTTCGCAACTGGCTGATTGACTATATGTGCTCCGGTCCTGTTGTTAAAATTGTTGTGCAGGGAATCCATGCGGTAGATATGGTTCGAAAAATTCGAGGGAACACCCAACCGGTTTTATCGGAAATGGGAACTATCACAGGAGATTTTTCGGCTGATTCAGCTGCCGCTGCCAATAAAGATAAACGGGCGATTTACAATCTTGCTCATGCTTCAGAAACTCCAGAAGAAGCCGCCCATGAGATCGAACATTGGAAGATGAAGAAAAAGATCCACGAGTACAAACGGATGGATGAATAATATGAAAGAAAAAGAACTTGGTCCCAAGAACATTGTAAGCAAAGCGGAGTTTGAAAAACTTAGTTCCGACTGGACAAGACTGAACAAAGAATACGACGGATATATCGAGCAATTCCTTAGCGATCCGAACACCAAATTTACACCGGATCAATTTGCTCAATTTAAAGCAATGCAGCAAGAACTGTTTGATTTAGAAGTCCGCCTGTTTAAAATAGCTCAAGGCGAACTGCACCTAGAAGAATAATACTTTGGGCAACTCCGCGAAAGTGGCTGTTTTTGTTTTGAGTTTAGTCATGAGCATGCTCATGAGCAAGTTTGCTATAATAGAAAGGTTAAAATGTAAAGCGAGAAGGTCAAAATGAACAGATTTTGCTTTGCCTTTTTGCACTTTAAGTTTTAAACTTTTTATGCCGGAATTACCTGAAGTTGAGACCGTGGTCAGGGAACTGCGGCCGAAATTGAAAAACAAGAAAATCAAAGACGTCCGGGTGCTGATGCCGAAAATGGTGGCAATGGGACCGGCGACTTTGTCGAACCTTCGAAAACCCGGAGAGAAAGTCAGCGAAGAATTCACAAAAGCGTTAAAAGGTTTAAAAGTACGAAATGTTACAAGGCGTGCTAAATTAATAATAATAGATTTATCGGGCAAGTACGCGATTTTGGTTCATCTGAAAATGACCGGCCAGCTGATTTTTTTGGATAAGAAACATCTTAGCAAACAAATTAAACTTTTAAATATTGAAAACTATACGCCGGTCCGGCTGCCGGCTAAATCCACGCACGTTATTTTTGATTTCACCGACGGTTCACGGCTATTTTATAACGACTTCCGCCAATTCGGCTATCTGAAACTGGTCACTGATAAAGAACTGGCTGATGTCAAAGAGCTTCGGGAATTCGGGCCTGAACCTTTGGACAGAAAATTTACTTATAAGGAATTTGAAAAGCTTTTGGGCAAAAGAACGAATGCCCCGGTCAAATCCTGGCTCATGGATCCAACCGTCGTTGCCGGAATCGGCAATATTTATTCCGATGAAATTTTATTTTTCGCCAAAGTCTTGCCTTCTCGCAAAGTCAAAAGCTTGAAAGATAAAGAAAGAATTTTGGTTTTCAAGGGAATTAAAAAGATTTTGACCGGCGCGGTTAATCATTACGGCTCGTCAGTCGGGGATTTTGTCAGGCCCTCGGGAGATTGGGGCACTTATGGCCTGCTTCATAAAGTTTACGGCAGGGCTGGAGAAAAATGCAAAGTTTGTGGTACTATAATAAAAAGCATGAAATTGGGTGGGAGAACCGGCTCGTATTGCCCGAAATGCCAGAAGTAGTCGGCTGATTTATCAGCCCTAATTGTAGCGGAGGTCTTTAGACCTCCAACATTGCGGAAAAATGGAAGGCTGAAGTCTTCCGCTGCCCACTAACCACAAATCACTTTATATGAATAACGACCGCTGGGAAGCGCTAAAAGAAGAATTGCATCGCAAATTCAAAGTCGAGGACGAACACTTTGAGGATTTGATCATGGAAACTTCGGACGGGCCGGTCGTGACCGGCAAGATTGAAGTTTTGATCTTGCCGACGCCGATCGGCAAGATCAAACTCACGCGCGAATCCAAACCCGTGGTTTTGGACAAAAAAGAATTTTATTCCCATCAGCAGGGCAAAGCCGCCCGGGTTGAATATAAATTTTCCGACACGGAATTTTCCCACAAGATCAAAGCTTATAAATGGGATGATTATAACGACGATTGGAAAGAAATCGATGCCGCGTCATTTGGAAATTAAAGAACAATCAAAGCTTAAATTGGCCGAAGCGGTCATTTCCACTTTGGCTTTTTTCAGTTTGTACAATCTGCCGCTTTCCGCCAAAAGAGTTTACGAATTGCTTTTGGGCATGAGATCGACCCAGGATGAAGTTGACCGGATGCTGGCAAATCTGGTTTTGGACAGCCGGATCATCCGCGAAGGCAATTTGTTTGGCCTCAAAATTTGGGATGCCGCCGTATATAACGCCAATCAGTTGGAATTGACCAAAAAATGGCAAAAGATAGACCGTTATTTTAACTGGCTGGCTATTCTGCCGTTTGTCCGCAACATCAGCGTCATCAATAGCCTAGCCCTGGGCACGGCGGACAGCGATTCGGACATTGATTTTTTTGTGGTCACAAAGCCAAACCGTCTCTACTTTGTCCGGTCAATGATCATTGTTTTGTTCCGCCTTTTGGGAGTTTATAAAACAAGACAGCGGATCAAAGATCGTTTCTGCTTCGGGTTCTTTGTTTCGCAAAAAAACCGCGATTTATATCATTTGTTGATCAAACCATCAGACCCATATCTGGTTTTTTGGCTTGCCGGAATGCGCCCCCTTTTGGGTGCAGGGGAATATCAGGAGTTCATGGCGCAGAATTCCTGGATCAAAACTTATTTTCCGAATTTTGATCCCACCGCGCGGCAAAACACGATCAGGCGCCCGGGCATTTTGATTCAAGTAATTAAGATTGCTTTGGAAATATGTCTTTGGGCGCCGAGCCTGATCGCCGAGCCGATACTTCGCCGCGTTCATATTCGCCACACTTTTAGACTGGCTGAAAATAAATCGGTTACCTCGACCACTATCGCTCACGCGGACATGCTGAAACTGCATGGCTATGACGTCAGGGCCGAGATCGCTTACCGTTATGAAGAAGCCGTAAATCAATTCCGGAATGAGTAAGCTAGTCAGGTTGCTTGATCTTATCAGGGTTTGTAAAAATTGGATCGCGGTTTTGGCAAATCGAATATGGGCCAAGCCACTTGCCGCAATCGAGTTGCGGTCCGGCATTAAATTTTTGGTGAAAAACAGGATTGAAAAAGCCGAACTGGCGATTTTGGCCGATATTTGGCAGCGGCATATTTATGACCCGGATTTTTTGCCGATCGGAGAATCTGACGCCGTTGTCGATATAGGCGCGCATAAAGGATACTTTTCCGTTTACGCGGCAAAAAAGGCCGGGCGAGGAAAAGTTTATAGTTTCGAACCCTTGCCACGCCTGTCGCAATTTATTACCGCCAACTCCCGGATTAATAAACTGGCCAATATCGTGGTTAATAATGCCGCGGTTTGGAGCAAGCCCGGTCCGATCGACCTTTATGTCTCAAGCAACAGCGGAGGGAGTAGCGTGCGGCCCAAGCCTTCTTCCATCGAAACGGTAAAAGTCCAGTCGTTCACGCTGGAAGATTTTTGTGACACTAATCAAATAGACAGCATTGATTTTTTGAAGCTTGATTGCGAAGGAGCGGAGTATGATATATTGCTGACATTGCCGGTCAGGGTGATACGGATGATCAAAAAGATAGCCATGGAAATCCATGATTTTGACAGCCACCATCATAGCCAAATAAAAAAGCATTTAACCGAAAATAATTTTAAAGTCACCATAAATAATGGTTATTTGTATGCTTTTCGCTAACTCTTGCAAAGCTCGGGGCATAGTTATATAATAAGGCGTACCAAAAAAACAAAAATCCCTTGAGGGATTTTTTTAACCCAGATTAATTAAAGTCTTAGCCACCTCTCCCCCGACCCCTCTCCTGGGAGGAGAGGGGAGTTCTAAGCGGAAGGAAAGCAAATGAATATCAAGCCATTGGGCGACCGGGTGCTGATCAAACCCCTGACCGTCGAGGAAGTCACGAAGTTCGGTTTGGTCCTGCCGGATACTGCCGAAAAAGAAAAAAAAGAACAGGGCGAGGTCGTCGCCGTAGGTGAAGGAGATAAGATCCGGAAATTGAACCTTAGAGTCGGGGATAAGGTCATGTTCGGCAAATACTCGGGCGACGAGGTAGAGATAGATAAAGTCGATTACAAATTTCTTAAAGACGAGGACATCCTCGGCATAGTGGAGTAATTCATGTCAAAACTTATTTTAAGCTCAAACGAAGCCAGAGAAAAGATCATGGCCGGGGTGGACAAACTGGCCAACATCGTAAAAGTCACATTGGGCCCGAAGGGCCGCAACGTCATCCTCGATAAAGGCTACGGCAGTCCGACCATCACCAATGACGGCGTCACCATCGCCAAAGAAATTTCTTTGGAAGACAAATACGAAAACGTCGGCGCCAGTCTGCTGCAGGAAGTGGCGGAAAAAACCAATGACGTCGCCGGCGACGGCACAACCACGGCCACAGTTTTGGCTCAAGCTATTCTCAACCAATGGAAAGAATTCCGCAATCAAGCTGACGTACTCGCCATCAAGCGAGGTATTGATAAAGCCGTGAAATTTGTAGTTGATGAATTGAAAAAGGTCAAGAAAGACGTGAAGACCAATGAAGAAATCGCGCAAGTCGCGACAATCTCATCTTTGGACCCGGAAGTCGGCAAGCTCATTTCTGAAGCCATGAATGAAGTCGGTAAAGACGGCGTGATCACGGTCGAAGAAGGCCAGACCATGGGTTTGGAAAAAGAAGTTGTGAAAGGAATGCGGTTCGACAAAGGTTATGTTTCCGCTTACATGGTGACTAATCCGGAACGGATGGAAGCTATTTGGGACAGCCCGCGGGTTTTGATAACTGACAAGAAAATTTCTTCGATTCAGGAAATTCTGCCTTTGCTGGAAAAAATCGCCCAAAGCGGGAAAAAAGAGCTCGTGATCATCGCGGATGATATTGAAGGCGAAGCGTTGACCACTTTTGTGCTGAATAAACTGCGTGGGACTTTCAATGTTCTGGCAGTTAAAGCTCCGGGTTTCGGCGACCGCCGCAAAGAAATGCTCTCTGACATCGCAGTGCTGATCGGCGCTGTCGTCATCACGGAAGAGCTCGGGCTGAAACTGGACACGACCACTCTCGAACAGCTCGGAAGCGCGCGTAAAGTCATCGCTACAAAAGAAAATACCACGCTCGTGGATGGCGCCGGAGATAAAAAATCTATCGAGAACAGAATTAACCAGATCAAATCCGAGCTGAAGAGCTCGACCTCGGACTACGAGAAAGAAAAACTGCAGGAGAGGCTGGCTAGACTGGCCGGGGGAGTAGCGGTGATCAAAGTTGGCGCTGCTACCGAGACCGAGATGAAAGAAAAGAAATTTAAAATTGAAGACGCGCTCAATGCCACGAAAGCGGCTGTTGAGGAAGGAATTGTCGTGGGCGGAGGCGCGGCCCTGGCCAAAATCGCGCCGAGACTGGAAGAGTTCGCCAATTCAGTCACCCCAGCGGAAAAAATCGGAGTTATGATTATTCGGAGGGCTATCGAAGCGCCATTAAAACAAATCGCGACCAATGCCGGACTGAACGAAGCTTCGGTCCTGGCTGAAGTTCAGAAAGGCGATGACACGATTGGATTTGATTTCGGAACATTTGATCCGAACAATTGGAAATCAGGAATTAAAAATTTGATCAGCGCAGGCGTAATTGATCCGGTCAAAGTCACAAGAACCGCCCTGCAGAACGCCGCTTCTATCGCCGGCGAATTGCTGACCACGGAAGCTATAGTGGTCGACAAGCCGGAAGCGAAAACTCCAGCCCCAATGGGCGGTGGTATGGGTGGAATGGGCGGCATGGGCGGAATGGACTACTAAGTATTAAGGGGCAATTATAAAGTATAAAGGACCTGGCTAGACCCAGGTCTTTTTTCCTTAATACTTTATACTAATTCCTTTATACTTTTTTTGGCTTATTTTAGCCAAAACCAATTTCTTTTTGGCTTATATTAGCCAATATTTGGCCTTATCTATTGACAAACCGGGCATTTAGGTGTACTATTAGCTGTTACCTCATAATGAATAATCGTATCAAAACCGTATCTATTCGTTCAGGACCGAATAGACGCGCGCGATTAATGCTATTAAATGGTCCTGAAAAGGACCCTTTTTTATTTCTACAATTCTGGGAGGGTTATCCGATTCCGCGGGGCAATTTTACAATTTCCCTCTAGCAATCAGATAAGTCCCCAGAGTTGTGGGAAGAAAAGGTTCGGGCATCCGCTTTTCGGACACGTCCGCTGAGGCGGACTAATGCTCACGGCATTGGAAAGCCGTTCGCAATTGTCCTCAAAGCGGATGCCCTCACCTAAGGGGAGAGGGGAGAAAGTTTGTTCCCACGATTCTGACGATCGCACTCGCGATCCTGACCGATCGCACTGTCGTTCGCATCTGCTTCGCAGTCGCCAGCGTGGCGATCGTGGCCTGGGGGATATTCGTTTACCTCCTCAAGAAGGCAGCATTGAAGTTCATCGATAGTATTGCCCGAGCAATTTTCGGTGCGCGGTGGTCGGGTTTCTGAACTCAAATTCCCGATTATTTCCAGGGAGAAGTGAACGATGGCTGACGAAACGAAGAACGGCAAACCGTTCGACCGCGAACCAGTCCACGGGGGTTATGACGATGAGTATCTTGTCGAGCCGCCACAGACAGTAATGTACGAAGGCGGACGATGTTTTACTCCCGAGGAAATCGATCGATATATCTGCGCATCTGACAAACATCATCCTGAAGTTCGAACGATGCGCGAGCACCACATGAAGTGTGGGCAGTGTCAGAGCCGGGTATCTGATGCCGAGAACAAAATTTTCGGTGTCGACGATCAGTTCGACAAGTACAAGTAGGAGGAAGTTCAACCGCTTGGCGGCGGTAAGTAACAATAACCAGAACTGCGCCA
>JBDTSL010000001.1:0-159654 GCA_039931165.1 Candidatus Doudnaibacteriota bacterium | reverse complement strand
CATTTGCGCAATTTTTATTGATTTGTTAACCTGTATTCATGAATTTGAGCTTCTTTGAGATTATCAACAGCATTAGCCGGATTATTATCCGGCGCTTTGCGGTTGGCATTCAAGGATAAGCTTCAAGTTCAAGCAACCTTTCGCCGGCCGCAAGGCTGGTTTTTTGTTTTTTACCACGTTTTTTGTTCAAGGAGGAGTGATGGCCCCCGATCGCGAATTGGAGCTGGCGCTGGAATTTTCCGAACTCGAACGAGCCAAACGGACCGTCGTCGAGATCAAGACCAATCTGGATTCGATCAAAGACATTAGGACCGGGGCTGTGAATGTCGAAGGCATCCACAGCTTGGTCGCCGGGTGGAATGTGTTATGCGATCTCAGATTGTCTGAACTGCGGCGAACGCTCAAAATACCGCAGCCTGTTCCCGCCGCCGAAGCCCAAGAAACGTAAGTTCTTGGGCTTTTCTTTTTTGTCCGGATGTTGTGATAAGATAACCTCATGTTTACTATATTGAAAAAAGATGCCAGAACCAAAGCCCGCAGCGGAATAATTCAGACCGCGCACGGGCAGGTGCACACGCCGGTGTTTTTGCCGATCGGCACCAAAGGCGCGATCAAATCGATTGCCGCGGAGGAATTGCGGTTCTGGGGCGCGGAAATGATCTTGGCTAATACGTATCATCTCTGGCAGCGGCCGGGAGACGGCCTTATAGCCAAAGCCGGAGGCCTGCATAAATTTATGAACTGGAAAGGCGCGATATTTACCGACTCAGGCGGGTTTCAGGTTTTTTCTTTGGGAAAAATGGTGAAAGTGACAGACTTAGGAGTGCGGTTCCAATCCGACCTGGATGGTACGACTTTTGTCCTGACGCCCGAATCATCCGTGCAGATCCAGCTTAATTTGGGTTCGGACATAGCACTCGTGTTAGATGAGTTTCCTGCTGCTGAAACAGGCAAAAAAATTGTGAAAGGCATGGTGGCGCGCACGACCATGTGGGCCAAGCGGGCTGTGGCTGAGCATAAAAAATTATTATCAGGTTCAATCAACCCAGGACAACTGCAGTGGGGAATTGTTCAGGGCGCGATTTTTAAGGATTTGCGCAAACAGAGCGCGGAAGAAATAAGAGAATTAGAATTCCCCGGCTACTGTATAGGTGGCGTGGCTAATGGCGGAGAATCGGAGGAACTGATGTATGAGGCGGTGAATTTTTCCATGCCGCACCTCGAGGAAGAAAAGCCCAAGCATTTGTTGGGCGTGGGAACACCGGAGCAGATCATCGGCGCTGTGGCTTTGGGCGTTGACAGTTTTGATTGCGTCATCCCGACTCGGGAAGCCCGCCACGGAAGGTTTTACGTTAATCTCAAACCTCAAGACGGCGATGGCTATTTGACCATGAATATTTTGAACGAAAAGTTTAAAGAAGATTTCGAACCCATAGACAATAACTGCCCTTGCTACGGATGCCAAAATTACACGCGCGCCTACATTCGCCATTTGTTTAAGTCCGAAGAGCCGCTCGGCATCCGCCTGGCGACCATGCACAACTTAAGGTTTTATTTGGACCTGATGGCGCGCGTACGTGAGAGTATTGGATCGGAGAAATTCGCCGGGCTTTTAAAAGTTTACAAGGATCGGACGAATATGATAAAGTAATGATACAGAAAGGGTGACGCATCCAGTTTGGGGTTAGCCTGCCTGCCGGCAGGCAGGTCCCAAGCATCCAGCGCCGCACAAATACATGAAGAAAAAAGAAAATGATTTAATGGACCCAGTAGTAGAAGTTCGATTCGCTCACGCGAAAAAATTATCGAACTTCACTACTGGGCAAGTTTATTTAATTTAAGTTTATGAAACAGCAAACTAATCTAATGGATAAAATTATTTCCCTGGCCAAAAGGCGGGGTTTTATATTTCCCGGGTCGGAAATTTACGGCGGTTTGGCGAATAGCTATGACTACGGCCCTCTGGGAACCGAACTGTTCAATAATATCCGGAATTTGTGGTGGAAAAAATTTGTTCAGCAGCGGGCAGATATGGTCGGCTTGCGAGGCCCGATAATCATGAACCCGAAAGTTTGGGAAGCTTCTGGGCATGTGAAAAATTTTACGGATCCCCTGGTTGAATGCAAGATCTGCCATATGCGTTTCCGCGCGGACAAGCCTGATGAAATCAAGGAACATGAAGCCACCCACAAAGGAAAAATAGTTGAGTGGACTGACCCAAAAAATTTCAATTTATTATTTAAAACTTTTATCGGTACGACTGAAGACAGCAAGTCCACGGTTTATTTGCGCGGCGAAACCGCCCAGACTATGTTTACGGATTTCAAACTTGTCTTGGAAACAATGCGGCGGAAATTGCCTCTTGGCATCGCTCAAATCGGACGGTCTTTCCGAAATGAGATTACGACCGGCAATTTGATTTTTCGTATGAAGGAATTTACTATCGCTGAGCTGGAATATTTCGTTAAACCGGGGGAAGATGAACGGGCCTTTGACGAGTGGCTTGTCTACCAGCAGGAATTTTTTACGGAAATTGGTTTGAAAAAAGAAAATTTCAAGACAGTTGAACTGCCGAAAGAAGAGCTGGCGCACTATTCGAAACGCACAGTTGATACTTATTATAAATTTCCGTTTGGATGGGACGAAATTGCTGGAATTGCCAATAGAACAGATTATGATCTGAAAAACCATATCGAACTGTCCGGAGCCAATCTTCAATTTAAAGATGAAGCGGCAAAAGAAGAATATATCCCTTTTGTGGTAGAGCCGACTTTTGGCCTTGACCGCGTGATGCTGGCGGTTTTAGTGGATGCTTACTCCGAATCCGAAGCCCGCTCCGGCAAGGAAGACGCGGTGCATGAGACCGAAGTCACTTTACGCTTGCCGAAAGAATTAGCGCCGATCAAAATTGCGATTTTGCCGCTCTCGCGAAAAGAAGAACTTATCAAACCGGCTCAGGAGATATTGCATACTCTCAATAAACATTGGATGTGCCAGTATGATGAGACGGCTTCCATCGGCAAGCGTTACCGCAGGCAGGATGAGATCGGCACGCCTTATTGCGTGACCGTAGACTTTGAGACCGCGAATGACAAATCAGTGACAGTCCGCGACCGCGACACAATGGCGCAAGACAGGGTATTAACCGATGAATTGTTTAATTATTTTAAGGAAAAATTAAGTTGATAGGAACCACCCCGGACTTGATCCGGGGTCCACTTCAACTATTAAAACCATTTGGTGATAATTAATGTAGTGGATCCCAGCTTCCGCTGGGATGGGAATATTTTTATGTATAATAAAAAAATTCTGAAAAACGGCGTGACCCTCCTGACCGTGCCGATCCCGAATGCTTTGTCTGTGATCATGTCGGTGTTTGTGAAAGCCGGGAGCCGCTACGAAGAAAAACGGGTCAACGGCATTTCGCATTTCCTCGAGCATCTGCATTTCAAAGGCACAAAAAAATTTCCAACCGCGAAAAAACTTTCGGAGGTCGTGGATTCGATCGGCGGGGAATTCAATGCCAACACCGGCAAGGAGCACACGCAATATTATATACGCGCGGCCAGCGAACACCTGAATTTGATCGCGGACGTGTTGACCGATTTGGTACAAAATCCGCTGTTTGACGAAAAAGAAATTGAGAGAGAAAAGGGCGTGATCATCGAGGAGATCAATATGTATAAAGATAATCCCCAGATCCACATTGAGTCGCTGTTCGAGGAAACGATGTGGCCAAAGACACCTCTTGGCTGGGATATCGCGGGAACCGCGGACGTGATCCGTTCGATCAAACGGGCGGACATAATTGGCTATCGGAAAAAATGGTACCAGCCGGCCAACACCATAATCGCGGTTGCCGGTAATTTTGACCAAAAAAAATTGGAAGAAATGATCGAAAACGCCTGGGGCCGTCATTCGGGTGTCAAAACAGGTTCAATTGTCCCGGCCAATGATAAACAATCCAGGCCATTTTTGTCGGTCCAGAACAAACCTTCGGAGCAGGCGCATATGATGGTGGGGTTTAAGGCGCTGGATTATAACAGCAATAAAAATTCGCAGTTGCAACTTTTGTCCACAGTGCTGGGCGGGGGCATGAGCTCAAGACTTTTCATCCAGATCCGCGAACGCCGCGGGTTGGCTTATTATGTCGGCAGTTCTCTGAATAATTATTTGGACAGCGGCAATTTTTATGTCCGGGCCGGACTGAAAGTCGGCTCCGCCCCGGAAGCGCTGGAATTGATCTTGTCGGAACTGAAAAAAATCTGTGATCAGCCGGTTGCCCCGAAGGAGCTGAAAAAGGCCAAGGAATACGTTAAAGGTAAAACCGTGCTGGCCATGGAGGATTCCCATGGAACTCTGGATTGGTATCTGACCCAGATCGCGTTTATGAAAAAAACCGAATCGCCGAAAGAAGCATTCGCGAAGCTGGATAAAGTCACCGCCGAAGAGATCCAAGCCTTAGCTCGACAACTATTCGTTGGTAAAACACTTACGGCATCTGTCATCGGCCCGTTCGCCGATAAATCGGTATTTGAAAAAAAATTACATATATAAAATGCGAATAGGGACACATGTTTCAATCGCCGGCGGGATATGGAAGGCTCCGGGCAACGCGGCCAAGGTCGGAGCCGAGTGCTTCCAGATTTTTTCACGCTCGCCTCACGGCGGGTCGGTGAAACCGATCACGCCAGATGTAGTCGCTAAATTTAAGGAGGAAATGTCCCGCGAAGCGGGATCCGGCTCCGCCGGAAAAAAGCACAAGCCGGATGCTTTTTATATCCATACGCCTTACTTCATCAATTTATCCTCCGTCAAAAATAATATTTATTACGGTTCGATCTCGGTGGTGCGGGAAGAGCTGGAACGAGGCAGTTTGCTGGGATGCAAAGCCGCGATGACGCATCTGGGAAGTTTTGGCGACCTGACCGACAAGGAAGGTTTGGAAAAAGTCGCCAAAGCCATCAGCAAGATCATGGAAGGATACAAAGGATCAACCCAGCTGCTTCTGGAGATCTCGGCCGGCGCCGGGAGGATCGTGGGGGATACTTTTGAGGAGATTGCCTCGATTTTGGACAATAAACTTCTCAAGGGTTTGGATATCGGCGTCTGTTTTGACACCTGCCACGCGTTTACCGCGGGATATGATATCAGGACCAAGCAGGAAGTTGACGCGACTATGCGGCAGTTTGATAAAGTCATAGGATTTGAAAAATTGGTTATGGTCCATGCCAATGATTCCAAATTCGATCTGGGCCAGCATATGGACCGGCATGAAAATATCGGTCAGGGGTATATTGGATTGGAAGGATTTAAAGCCCTGGCCGGACACAAAGCTTTATCGAAATTGGATTGGATTTTGGAAACGCCCAAAGATGATCCAAAAGATGACCCGAAAAACATCGCGATATTGAAAAAGCTCCGTTGATCGTCCTCGACAAGCCAAATTAAATCGTATATATTAAACCCATGAGCGAGAAATCCACCACAGTTAATATTTCGACAGTGACCTTGCTGAAGGCGGTATTCATCCTGCTTTTGCTCTGGTTTTTTTGGCAGGTCCGAGCGGTGCTTCTGATTTTTCTGATTTCAATAATCATTTCTTCCGCAATTGACCCGGTCGCGGATTTTTTGTCCAGGCATAAAGTCCCTCGATTCCTTAGCGTTTTGACCGTTTACGTTCTGTTTTTAAGCTTAATCGTGCTGGTGGGTTTTTTGATCGTCCCCCCTTTGGGTACGGAGTACGAAGCGATCAAAAACGCGGATGTCTACCAGGCTTTTGTTTCCAGGATCGGAGTTTTCCGGGAGGGTCTGAGCCATTCGGCTTTTGGGCAGGCAATTAACAACAGCCTGCAGGAATTTGTGAAAAGTTTCGGCGGCACGATTTTTGACACCACCAAAGGAGTCCTGACCGGAATATTTTCGAGCATTACTATTCTGGTCATTTCGTTTTACCTGACCATTGAAGAAAACGGAATGAAGAATTTTATCAAACATCTGGCTCCGTACAAGCATCAGGCTTACATCTCGGGATTAACCACAAAAATTCAGGGAAAGGTAGGCTCCTGGGTCCTGGGGCAGATAATTTTGTCCGCGATAATTTTTGGCTTGGGTTTCATCGGCCTATCTGTGCTGGGGGTGAAGTATGCGCTGGTTCTGGCATTGATCGCCGGACTGCTGGAAGTTGTGCCGCTAATCGGGCCTTTTGTCTCCGGGGTAATCACCATGTTCTTTGCTTTTTTGCAAAGTCCGCCTTTGGCCTTGGCTGTTTTGATCATGTGGATTATCATCCAACAAGTAGAAAATCATGTTTTGGTCCCGGTCGTGATGAGCAGAAGCGTCGGCTTGAACCCGGTGCTGGTGATTTTGTCTGTTTTGGTCGGCCTGACACTGGGCGGAGTTATCGGGGCGCTGATCGCCATTCCTGTCGTCAGCGGCATTTCGGTATTTGTCGGCGACATGATGGAAGCGGAATCCGATAAAACCTGAGGCTTGTTTGTGCCCGCCTCGCTCTCGACGGCGAGTCGAGGCTGGGCTATAATAAACAGGCCTGAGTAAGGCCTTTTTTGATGAAAAATATGTCAGACGAACCAAGAAAATTTTATATCACGACGCCTATCTATTATGTGAACGATAAACCGCATATCGGATCTGCGTATACTACCATTGCGGCGGACGTGATTGCCCGCCTTCATCGCCAGCTCGGCGAAGATGTTTTCTTTTTGACCGGTACGGCTGAACATGGCGATAAAATTGCCGGAAGCGCCGATAAGGCCGGAAAAGAGGTCCAGAAATTTGTGGACGAAATGTCCGCTAAATTTTCTTTTGCCTGGGACCAGCTGGGGATAGCGCCCGATGATTTCATCCGGACTACGGAGCAGCGTCACGTGGATGCCGTAGTTTTGTTTTTCAAAAAACTCAAGGAATCGGGAAAAATTTATGAAGGCGAATATGAAGGTTTGTATTGCGTGGCCCACGAAGCATTTATCAAGGAATCGGATCTGGTTAATGGTCTTTGTCCGGACCACAAGACCAAGCCCGATAAGATCAAGGAAAAAAATTGGTTTTTTAAACTTTCTGATTATCAGGGGGTTTTAATAGAAAAGATCGAGAACGACGAATTAAGCATCAGGCCTCACGAGCGGAAAAATGAAATTTTATCTTTTCTAAAACATGGCTTGGAAGATATTTCAATTTCACGCCAAAAAGCCAAATTTGCAATTCCTTTGCCCTGGGACGAAAATCAGCGCATTTACGTTTGGATGGATGAATTGTTTAATTATTGCTCGGCCATCGGGTACGGCGCAGATCAGGAAAGATTTCACAAATATTGGCCTGCCGACGCGCAACTGATGGGCAAGGACATTATCAAGTTTCATTGCGTCATCTGGCCAGCGTTGCTTTTGGCGATCGGAGAAGAAATTCCTAAGAAAATCGTAGCTCATGGATTTTTTACCGTAGACGGGCAGAAGATGAGCAAAACTATCGGCAATGTGATTGACCCGAACGACTGGGTGGCGAAGTATGGCGCGGACGCGGTCAGGTATTTCTTACTTCGCGAAGTGCCGTTCGGCCAGGACGGGGACGTCAGCGAAGAAAAACTGAAACTGCGATACAACGGCGACCTGGCCAACGGTCTGGGCAACTTGTTTTCGCGCGTCACGAATATGATCGAAAAATATCTGGATGGCGACATCGGTGATTTCATCAAATCTCCCAAAGATCTGTCGGCGGCCTCTGATGCTTTTTATAATTTTGATTTTTCGGAAGGGCTGGTGCTGATCTGGAAAGAAATTGCCTGGGCCAACCAGCTGATCGACCGCTCCAAGCCCTGGGAGCTGGTAAAAACCGAACCGGATAAAGTAAAAGAACTGCTTTTGAACCTGTCCGCCCTGCTTTATGATATCGCCAAAAAATTAGCGCCGATCATGCCGGAGACCGCGCAGCGGATCAATCAGGTTTTGGAATCAGGCGAGGTAAAAAAACCCGAACCGTTGTTCGCGAAAATAGACTAAAAAATTGTCTTTGCGAGGAGGCCGGGTGTTCCGATTTGGGTTAGCCTAGCGGCCGACGAAGCAATCTTTTAACCTAAGGAAGAGATTGCTTCGCGACTGCCAAAGTCAATTCTCAGAGTTAAAGCAGTCGCTCGCAAAGACGAAACCTAAAAAATTTATGCCATTTTTTGATACCCATGCTCACGTCAACCTTGAGGCGTTCAAGGATGATCGCGATGATACGGTTAAACGGTCGCTGGATGCTCAGACTTGGATGATCAATGTCGGAACTGATTCGGCAAGCTCCAAAATAGCTGTGGACATGGCCGACAAATACCCAGAGGGTGTTTTTGCTTCGGTAGGACTGCATCCGACAGAATCAGAAATTTTTGACGATTCCGGCTATGAGACCGGGCTTTCGGAGAAAGTCGTGGCGGTCGGGGAATGTGGGTTGGATTATTTCAGATTGCCCGAGGAAGGACGGGAAGCGGCGATAAGAAAACAGAAAACAGAATTTGTGAAGCAGCTTGATTTTGCCAAAAAGCACGGACTGCCTGTGATCATCCATTGCCGAGACGCTTACCCGGACTTATTGGAAATATTAAAAAAGGAATATTCCGGGTTTCAAGGCGTGGTCCATTCGTTCACTGATAGTTGGGATACGGCGAGACAGTTTTTGGACCTGGGGTTTTATATCGCCTTAAACGGTATTCTGACTTTTGATAAAACCGGCAGACTCGCCGAAGTGGTGGAGAAAGTCCCGTTCGAGAAACTGCTTACCGAAACCGACGCTCCTTATCTGACCCCGCCGCCTTTCAGGGGTAAAAGGAACGAACCATCCTATGTCCAATATGTCGCGGCAAAAATCGCGGAAATAAAAAAAATGGATGTGGAGGTGGTCGGCGAGCAGACTTTTGAAAATGCCCGCGCGTTGTTCAAGATAAAAAAAAAGCCGACGAACTCACCGTGAGCGCATCGGCAAATATCCGGCAAACATGACTGACTAATAAGTCTCGATCCCGAGCGATTTCAGAAATCGGCGGTCGCCGGCTGAAAGCGGAGGGGCTTTGTCAAATCTCAGAATGGAGCGTGGACGGCTGGTCACGTACATGCCCACCTTCAGGTCCGGCCAGCGTGTTTGAACTTCAATCAGGTGTTTCGCGAAGTCCTTGTGATTTTGACTGATCTGTGTCAGCCGAACCCTAAGAACGTCGAAACTTCGGTCGCTGAGTCGATTTTTTTGAACCAGTTCTTCATCCTTTAGGTAAGTGAAGACAATGATTATCGGCTCCTTGAACTTGTTGCTGGCCGCGGCTTTGATCTCGGGCTTGACGTCCCAGTGCCGCTGAGCCCGCAGTAGGAATCTGCCGAACTCAAGCGCCAATTTCTCGCGATCCAGTTCGAGGTTCGGTTTTGCTGTCGGATCAGCCAAGCCAGTAGTTTGGCCATTCATGTGACCTCCTTGGACTCCAATACAAGTAAATTGTATACTAAAGCAGACTATATGGAAACGTTCGACTACAAGAAATATGTATAATAGCAAAGACATCGAAGAAAAATGGCAAAAGCAATGGGATAAAGATCAGCTTTACAAGACACCCGAGCACCCAAAAAAGAAGCAATATATTTTGGATATGTTCCCGTATCCGTCTGGCGCAGGCCTGCATGTAGGACATCCGATTGGATATATTGCGACTGACATACTATCGCGGTTCACCCGGATGTCCGGCTATGATGTTTTACACCCGATGGGATGGGATGCGTTCGGTTTGCCCGCGGAGAATTATGCTATTCAATCCAAGGTTCATCCGCGGATTACTACCCGGCAAAACACCGATCGATTTCGGGAGCAGCTGAAGATGATCGGGCTTTCGTACGACTGGTCTCATGAAATTAACGCTTCAGACCCGGAATATTATCGCTGGACGCAGTGGCTATTTTTGCAGTTTTACAAAAAAGGCCTGGCATACAAAAAAGAGGCGTATGTGAACTGGTGTCCGAAAGACCAGACGGTTTTGGCTAATGAGCAGGTGATCGACGGCAAATGCGAACGCTGTGGTACGGTTGTTGTGCAGAAGCTTTTGTCCCAATGGTTTTTTAAGATCACGGATTACGCCGACAGACTGCTGGAAGGTCTGGAAAAATTGGACTGGCCGAAGCCGATTAAATTGATGCAAAAAAATTGGATCGGCAGATCTGAGGGCGCGGAGATCGATTTTTTGCTGGAGAGGAAATTTAAATATGTTTTTTTACACGGATTTGACGGCAGTTCTAAAGGTTCTTTTTGGCCGTGGCTGATCAATGAATTGGAAAATAAAAAAATCCAGTCCTTGATATTTGACCTGCCCAACACCAACAACCCGACCGAAGAAGAGCAGGTCGGGTTTGTTCTGCGCAATGCCCAGTTTGACGAAAATACGGTGATCGTCGGCCACAGCCTGGGTAGTGTGGTGGGTTTGAAAGTGATCGAGAAGTTGCGTGTAAAAATTGCGGGATACGTGGCGGTGGGGGGATTTCTTGAGCCTAAGTTCAAAGATCATCCGCGAATTTTTGAAAATAGTTTCAAGTGGAATTTCGACTTTAATAAGATCAAGGCCAACACCGGATTTCGCAAGGTTATCAGCGATTTAAACGATGAAGTTGTGCCGGCCGAGCAAGGCCGGCTTTTGGCGAAAGATTTGTCTGGGGATTTGGTGGAAACTGCCGCTCAGAAAAGTCATTTTCAAGGCAGAATGGAACCGGCGGTGATGGATGCGATCTTGCCGTCGATCAAAGTTTTTACCACCAGGCCCGATACTTTGTTCGGCGCGACGTATATGGTTCTGGCGCCGGAACATCCGCTGGTAGAACAAATCACAACACCGGAACAAAAGAATTACGTAATTAATTACGTAATTGAGACGAAGAAAAAAACGGAGCTGCAAAGGACAGCTTTGGAAAAAATTAAAACCGGAGTTTTTACCGGAGCATTTACTGTCAACCCGGCGACGAAAGAAAAAATCCCTGTTTGGATCGCGGATTATGTGCTGGCCACTTATGGCACAGGCGCGATCATGGCAGTGCCCGCGCATGACCAGCGGGACAGAGAATTTGCCGAAAAATATAAACTTCCTATAACAGACAAGCCGCTTCTGTCAGTTGCGGAAGCGATAAAGAAATTCGGCAGAGCGAAAGTGCAATATAAACTACGCGACTGGCTGATATCCCGCCAGCGATATTGGGGCGCGCCGATCCCGATAATTTATTGTGAAAATTGCGGGATGTCCGGCGAAGCCGGATCCGCCTCCGGCGGACAGATGATCCCGGTACCCGAAGAAGATCTACCTGTATTGTTGCCGACAGACGTGGATTTTTTGCCGACCGGCGAATCCCCTTTGGCCCGGTCGAAAAAATTCAACCAGGTAAAATGCCCCAAATGCAATGGGCCTGCGAGACGCGACCATGACACTATGGACACTTTTGTGGATTCGGGATGGTATTTCTTCCGCTTCACTGACCCGCATAACGATAAAGTTTTTGCCGACAAGAAAAAAGTGAAGGAATGGTTGCCTGTGGATACTTACGTGGGTGGAGCCGATCATGCGGTTTTGCATCTTCTCTACGCCAGGTTTTTTACCAAGGCTTTATTTGATTTGAAAATTGTTGGTTTTGAAGAGCCTTTTTTGAAATTGAGAAATCAAGGAAATATATTGGGACCTGATGGGACTAAAATGAGCAAGAGCCGTGGGAATATCGTAAATCCTGACGAGGTCGTGGACCAATACGGCGCCGACTCATTACGCATGTACGAGATGTTTATGGGGCCTTTTGAAGATGCCAAGCCCTGGAGCACAACGGGAATTGTGGGAGTGAAAAGGTTTTTGGACAAAGTCTGGCGATACCAGCAGGTATTCGAAGCAGGGCCCGATAACAAACAGATCCATAAATTGGTCAAAAAAATAACTTCGGACATTGAAAATTTCAAGTTTAACACCGCAGTTGCCGCGTTTATGGAATTCCTCAATGAGAATAAAATAATGTCGAAAGAGAATTGGGAAACTTTTTTGATTCTTTTAGCTCCGTTCGCTCCGCACATTACTGAAGAATTATGGCAACAGCTCGGTCATAAGGAGTCGATCCATAAGCAAGTTTGGCCGAAGTTTGATGAAAAATTGACCAAAGAAAAAATGGTTGCAGTCGTAGTTCAGGTTTTAGGCCGTGTACGGGCCACACTGCAGGTCCCAAGCGGTTCTGATCAAACAGTTGTCAAAAAACTGGCCTTGGCAGATGCCAAGGTCAAGAAGAATTTGGAAGGCAAAGAGATCGTAAGGGAGGTTTTCGTCCAGGATAAACTGATCAACTTCGTGATTAAATGAAACAAATCGACCAAGCCGTAAGAATATTGAAGTCAGGCGGTGTTGTGGTTTATCCTACGGACACTGCCTATGGTTTGGCCGTGGATGCAGCCAATTTTGAGGCCGTAAAAAAATTATACAGGCTAAAAGGTCGTAATTTCAGCAAGCCTATACATGTAATCCCTCCAACGAACGACATTCGTTCATTCGCGGCAGTGACTCCGTTTGCGCAAAAACTGATAAAAAAACTAATGCCAGGACCGATTACGGTTGTTCTGCCATTAAGGGCAAAGGGGCGCTCGTGGCAATTACTTTCGGCCCGAACCGAAACCATCGGCATCCGAAGGCCGAAAAACAGGCTGGCTCTGGCTTTAGCTAAAAAACTCGGCAACCCGATCACCGCGACCTCGGCCAATAAAAGCGGCGGAGCAAATACCTATACGATCAAAGAAGTTCAAGAGCAATTTAAAGAGGGCCTGAAACCCGATTTTTATCTGGATGGGGGGAAATTAAAACAAACCAAACCCTCTACCGTGGTGTCTATAGGCGACGGCCGTGTTAGAATATTAAGACAAGGGCCTATCAGCGAAAAACAAATCAAGAAAATATGCAAAACTACTTCCACTATTTTTCGCATAAAGTAAACAGGGAAGTCAAGGAAGTTTACTGGCAAACTTTTATTTCCAACCTCGCGATTTCCCTGGTTTTCATATTCGAGCCGATTTACCTTTATACTTTGGGTTATTCTTTAATAAGTATAATGTGGTTTTATGTCTTGGTTTACGCCTGCTTTGCGGCTTTTATCGGATTCGGAGCGAAAATCATAAGTAAGATCGGCTACAAGCATTCTATCTTGATTTCGAATTTCATCTACGTGGCCTATTGGATATTGCTTTATTCGATCCGGTTCCATCCCAAATTATTCTTTATCGCCCCAATATTTTTTGCATTACAAAAATCGTTCTTTTGGCCGGCATTTGACGCCGACGTGGCTATCCATGATGGAAAACAGCAGCGCGGCAGGGAGGTCGGAGCCTTGTTTTCCATCGTTCAGGTGACCTTGATCATCAGCCCGCTTATCGGCGGGCTGATATCTTCGGAGTTAGGATTCTTTCTGCTCTTTGTTTCGGCTTCGGTGCTGATGGTCGTCTCGGCATGGCCGCTATTCCTCACTAA
Organism: Candidatus Doudnaibacteriota bacterium; assembly: GCA_039931165.1. Classification (GTDB taxonomy): domain Bacteria; phylum Patescibacteriota; class Doudnabacteria; order UBA920; family O2-02-FULL-48-8; genus JBDTSL01. The sequence goes on along the minus strand of JBDTSL010000001.1, from coordinate 146,150 downwards.
GGATGTTTACGGAACTCATCAGTTTAAATTTGGCGATTTATGGAAAATCTTCAGGGAATATCCGTCCAATTTCTTCGGCTACTGGGGTTATGCGGAAGATTTGATGATCATGAGCCTTTGGCCGGTGTATATTTTTATCATAGTACCGCAGGTGGCGGCAGTCGGTTTGATCAGTACCGTTGCCATGCTGATCGCAACAGTCCTCATGCTATATGTGGGGAGCCGCGCGGATACAGGAAATAAACGGATAATAATCCAAAAAATGTCACTGATTTATTCCGCCACTTGGCTGCTGAAGTTTTTGGCCCGAAGCGTGCCCGTAGTTTTATTATTTGACGTTCTGACCAAAGTGGCCAAAGGCATGCTGAACATCCCGATGGTGGCTTTGACTTATGAGATCGCCGGATCCAAAGGGACAGATTACGCGATCGCTTACAGCGTATTTTATGAGTTGAGCCTGGCAATCGGCAAAATCCTGACCGCATTGGGTGCAATCGTGATTTTATACTATACTAACAATATCTTTATTGTGTTTGCAGGGGTCGGGGCATTAACGTTGTTTTACGGATTATTGAAACCCAATTCTTTAAGGAAATAAAAACATGAACATCCTAATTAATTCCAATTACACAAACTATTTTGTTTAAATGCGGGATTTTTTTTGGCACTTATGCAATTAAATTAATTTAACAATATGTCTTTAAAGCAAAAAGATCCGGAAGTGCGCGATTTGATCGATAAGGAGCGGCGCCGGCAAGCGGAAGTTTTGGAATTGATTGCCTCCGAAAATTATGTTTCCGATGAAGTTTTGGAAGCACTCGGTTCGGTCCTGACAAATAAATACGCCGAAGGTTATCCGCGAAAGCGGTATTACGCGGGCAACCAGGTCATTGATCAGGTGGAAGAACTGGCTATTGAGCGGACAAGGGCGGCTTTTGATCTGCCCTTGGATTGGCACATAAATGTCCAGCCGTATTCGGGAAGCCCGGCCAATCTGGAAGTTTACTCAGCCCTGCTAGAGCCGGGAAATACGGTCATGGCTATGGACCTGGCGCACGGCGGGCATTTGACCCACGGATCGAAAGTCAACGCTTCCGGTAAATTATATAACTTTGTCCATTACGGAGTATCGGCCAAGAACGGAATGCTGGATTACATGGATATCCTGAAAATGGCCGACCGGGTGAACCCGAAGCTGATAGTGGCGGGGTTTACCGCTTATCCTCGCGAGATCGATTTTAGAAAATTCAAAGAGATCGCGGATAAAGTCAAAGCCATGACTATGGCTGACATTTCGCATATCGGGGGTTTGGTGGCCGCCGGCGTTCATTCCTCTCCAATCCCGATTTTTGACGTTGTAACCACTACGACACATAAAACTCTTCGCGGACCCAGAGGAGCTATAATCATGTGCAAGGATAAATTTGCCGCCGCAATCGATAAGGCGGTGTTCCCTGGCATGCAGGGCGGCCCGCACGAGAACGCAATCGCCGCTATTGCCGTGGCCATGAAAGAAGTAAAATCTGTTGCTTTCAAAAAATATGCCGGGCAGATCGTCAAGAACTGCAAGGCTTTGGCTGGAGCGTTGCAGGATTTTGGTTTCAAGCTGGTTTCCGACGGCACGGATAATCATCTGATGCTGATCGACCTGAGCAACAAAAATATCGGCGGTAAAGACGCGCAAAAACTTCTAGAGTCGGCGGGAATCGTCCTGAATATGAATATGGTGCCTTTCGATAAGCGTTCTCCTTTTGACCCATCCGGCATCAGGCTTGGGACCGCTGCCGTGACCAGCAGGGGAATGAAAGAAAAAGAAATGAGCAAAATCGCATCCTGGATCGCGGCTGTGATCACAGACCGAAGTATCGCGGAAAAGGTGCGGATGGAGATCAAAAGGTTTACCAAGAATTTTCTGGCTCCTGGATTGTAAAAATAACCGTCTTTGCGAGCGACGGTTATTTAAGAGTTTATTTAAGCCGTCGCGAAGCAATCTCACGATAAGAGATTGCTTCGTCGGCCGCAAGACCAATCCTAAGTAAACGGCCTCCTCGCAAAGTCCTATATTTATTATGAACGAAGCATTATTCCATGTAATAAATAACCTTGCCGGCAAGTCGCACGTGCTCGACGCGCTTGGGATATTTTTAGCCGACAAGTTTTTGTATGTTTTTTTTGCGATTGTCATAGGGCTGTGGCTGAGCAGGAAACTCAGACCGAATGTCTATCTGGCCTTGGGTTCGGCGCTGATCGCCCGCGGAATCATTGTAGAGATCCTAAAAAGGATCATTAACCATCCACGGCCTTATGAAATTTTGCAAAACATCCACCAGCTACTGGCGGATAACGAGCATGGGATGTCATTTCCTTCGGGCCATGCCGTAATTTATTTCTCCCTGGCCTTCGGATTTTGGAAAACGGAATATTTCTGGCCATTTTTCGTCGCTGCTACGTTAGGTTCACTGGCCCGAGTGTTTGTGGGAGTGCACTACCCCGCAGACATCGTCACCAGCGCCGTGATAGCTTTGCTCACTGTTTGGGTAATAAAAAAAGCCCTGAACCACTCACGTCTGTTCGGGTTCAGGGCATGAACCAGACATAAAGGCTTGCCATGAACCGGAGGCCTTGCCGACTGGTTCATGGCTTTTCAAAAAACATTTTTTAAGCTAAACTGAATCCCATGCCGGAGTGGCGGAATGGCAGATTTACCCCGCATAGTGGTTCGGATTTATTTTAGGCCGCGGTGGCGGAATGGCAGACGCAATCGACTCAAAATCGATCGACCGCAAGGTCATGAGAGTTCGACTCTCTCCCGCGGCACCAAATTATTATATTATTTCCGAACCTCTTGTGCGGGGCGCACCACTTAATAATAATGAGCGACTCCCCGCACCAGAACGCTTCGCGTTCGGTACGGGGCAGGCAAAATCGCGGGGGGTAACCCCATGAGAGTTCGACTCTCCTCTTTCGGCACCAAATTGATAGCGCAAAAAGCGTTTTTTTGTTTTTTATGGTATAATTTGTCTATAAAATAGATATCAATCATGAACCGAAATTCAAAATTCAGGATGAAAATTTATAATTCCAGGCTTCATTTGGCAGCCGCTTTTTTGGTTATTGTGGCGCCTTTTTATTTATGGAAGAAACAGAATTACAACCCGAAGTAAAGTTTATCCCGCCGCCGGAAAATTTGCCGACTTTAAATCTGGCGGAGATCTCGGTGGATCTGATCAAGCCCAATCCCTGGCAGCCCAGGCGCGTGTTTAACGAACAAGCCCTCCAGGAACTATCGGACTCTATCAAGGAGCACGGAATTTTACAGCCTCTGGTCGTGGTCCCGCTGAATGACGGGACTTACCAATTGATCGTCGGCGAGCGGCGGTTGCGGGCATCAAAAATGGCGGGCCTGGCCAAAGTTCCGGTGGTCATTCGGGATTTTTTGGAAGAGCAAAAGAAGCTGGAACTTGCGTTGATAGAAAATATTCAGCGGCATAACCTGGATCCTATCGAGGAAGCCATGGCTTACCAGCAGATGGTTGATTTATATAATCTGACACAGGATCAAGTGGCGAAAAAAGTCGGTAAAGGCCGGACCACGATCACGAATATTCTTCGACTGCTGCAACTTCCGCTGATAGTGCAGAATGCCGTAGTTGAGGGGACTATTTCCGAAGGCCATGCCCGCTCGATTTTGGCCATGCCCGGCATGGAGAAACAAATAGCCTTCATGGAATTGATCGTGAAAGAAAATTTGACGGTCAGGCAAGTGGAAGATAAGGTCCGCGAACTGCTTGAGCGCCCTAAAAAAATTACCGCAACCCGCAGTCCGTCTGATCCTGAAGTGGCGGCAATAGAATCCGAGCTTCGGGGCAAGCTGGGTACAAAAGTAAAAGTTCAGAAATCCGGGGAGTCCGGTAAAATTACCATAGAGTTTTTCTCTCAGGAAGAACTGAATAATTTTTTGGATAAAGTGAAAAGATTGGAACAGTAATCGCCTGGGCAGGCTTGACAGTTAAAAATTATATATGTATAATGTTTTGTATATGAACTTAGCCACTAGAAACCAAATTTGCAAGTATTGGTTTAGCCGTCAAACGGTGGTTGGTTAAGTTTGTGTAAGTATCCACAAACGTGAACCCGGCCACCAAGGTCGGATTTTTTTTTGCGGCAAATCGTAAGGAGGATTGTGAGTGGAAAAAGTCGGGTATTTGACAGTCGGGCCGCATACAATGGTTGTCACCACGTCTCACGGTGACCACCTGGTATACGAGTGCAAAATTTGCGTTGCCAGCGCAACCACCAAAGAAATACTGGCCAGAATCAACTGCCGTTCGAAGATGAACAAGAGGTGGAAGGATGCGAACCGCAAGTCAATTCGGCGTTAAGATATTTGCATGTGAAGAACCAATCAATGACTCACCTGCGCCTGCTTCGCCGCAGCCGCCACCCGGCCCCAAGGACCCGGAACCGATCGAAGTCCCGTCCCCGTCCGTGGCGCGGGTGATTGCGGCCCGCCAGCGCCAGATCAAGGGTCTCGTGCACAGCGCCAAGAAGCTCATCAGCCGCGGCGACGTCGAACTCGGCCAGCAGAAGCTGACCGAAGCGTTGCGCCTCGAACAGCTCAACCACATGCATCGCGGACCGTCGTCGCGGTACTTGTCTGTCAAACATCCGAGCGACCGGATATTCATGTAACACAAGCTACGGGAACGGCTATGTCGAGTGTATGCTCGAGTAAGGGCAATGGATCTGCCGCCCCCACCACACCCCATTACGGGCCGAAGACCAGTTCTTCGGTCTTTTCTTTTTGGAGATTTGACCCAAATATTAAATTCGTTTATACTATTGTGGATAAATATGAAGCGACAAATGCTCACTAATTCAATTAAGCAAGTCAGCCAAATTCTTTTGGCGGACCTTAATATTGTTTTGGCGCCAGTAAAGTCGGTTCATATATGAAAACGTAAATAGTAAAGCGAAAAACGTAAAACATATTGAACCGACCGAATGGGTCGGATTTTTATCGCTGAATTCAGGCTTTGTCACAATAGGATTACGAGGCGTGAATTCAGAAGTCGGAACAACAGCAAGCAAAAAAAGCGAAGGGGGACAATAATGAGCACGATGAAAGCCGAGGCCGACATTCAGGCCAAACCCGCGACTGCTGCGCAGGATTGGCGCATTCGACGGTCCGAGGATCTTCACTTGAAAGTGGGGTTCCCGCGGCAAGAAGACCACATCGAACTCGTCGTCGAAGACGAGACCAAGACTCACCATACGCCGACTGAAGCCGGTTACGGCCACGGCGTGTAATCGTGAGCATGTCTATGACTCATGTGAATCGCATCGAACTGCGCAAGGATGTTTGGCGCGCAGTTAGGCAGCTGGGCATCATCATTCAGATGGCCCCAGTTGATCAGAAAAAGCTGGCCGATCTAGGGCCTGGCTTGATAGTCTTTGCGGCAGATCGAGATCTCTATGATGACGGCCGAGTGGAAGCTCGAATCGTCGGGGAAGCAGACGGACAGGAAGTGTTGTTTCTTCCGTTCGTTGAATCAGCCGGACAAGGATGAATGATGGCAAAGAAAAAATCCAAGGAAACCGCAGACACCGCTCAGACTGATCCGGCGACTAACACCGAGCGGCCGGTCAGGAAAGGAATCATTACAAGGCGGCAGGCGCTTACCCATCGGATCCTGTATGGCTGCGATCCAATCGGGTATGTCACCGGGCGCCATCGGCCTAAACAGCCCAATCAGAACGTAAGAGGATGAACACGATCTAGCCCGAAATCGAGCAATTCGATCCGGGCTTTTTTTTATGCAAAGAAAAAATCCCATCAACTCGATGAGATTTTTTCTTGGTCGGGCTGCTGGGAATCGAACCCAGACTACACCCACCCCATGAGCGTGTACTACCACTATACTACAGCCCGTATATTTTTTAGCTAATCTATTATAGCCTACCAGTTCGATTTTTGCTATGATTTGTTTATGTATATTAAAGTTTTCAAGCAATTGAATAAGAATAGCGTTTCGGAAGCAGGTGGCAAGGGGGCGTCGCTCGGCGAGATGGCGAAAGCGAAAATTCCGGTGCCGCCCGGATATGTAGTTTTGGCTTCCGCGTTTGACCATTTCCTTGAAGAAACGGATTTGGATTCGGAGATTGAAGATGGGAAATGGTCGAAGCTAATGCTGATAAAGGAACTGTGAGGAAAATTAAATGAAGAAAGTCATGGTCTTTGGGGTGTTTGATTTGCTCCACCCCGGACATATTAGTTTTTTAAAACAGGCGAAGAAACTCGGATCTTTTTTGATAGTTTCGGTGGCGAGGGATACCAATGTAAAAAAAATCAAAGGAAAATCCCCTGTTTTTGATGAAAAAAAACGGGTAGTACACGTTAAACAGCTCAAGCTTGCAGGCAAAGTAGTTTTGGGTGGGTTGAAAGATCCGTGGCCGCACATCGTCAAAGAAAAACCTGACCTGATCGCGCTCGGCTATGACCAGGGTTCTTTCGTGGGAAACCTGCCGAAAGAATTGCGGAAGCGAAATCTTAAGACTATAGTTGTAAGGCTGAAACCATTTCGTACAAATATTTTTAAAAGCTCGAAAATTAGATTAAAGAGAAAATATTAACCATCGCGAGCGACTGCTTTTATCAATTAGCGCAAACATGGGCAGTCGCGTGGCGATCTTAAACCAAGGGTTAGATTGCTTCGTCGCCGCCCAGGCTAATACTTAGAGTAAAAGCGGCTTCTCGCAATGGTTTGAGGGCTTAATTATGAAATTTTTGGGAATCGTGAAAAAACATGTCGGCCGGGGAAAAATATTGGGATTCCCCACGGCCAATATCGTCCCGCCGGCAGAATTGGAAGACGGGCTGTATGTCGGGTGGACAAAGATTGAAGCGGGTGAAAAAATCCCGTCACTGATTTTTATCGGCACAAACCCGACTTTTAATGAATCGTTTAGGCGGGCGGAAGTATATTTGTTGGATTTTAAACAGGATATTTACGATAAGGAAATTGAAGTTGAGCCGTTGAAACGGATCAGGGATGTGGAAAAATTCGACACGCCCGAGGCTTTGGTCCTCCAAATGAAAGAAGACGAACGGGTTGCAAGAGATTTTTTCAAGGGATATAATCTAAGTAATTAATCATCTTCAGGGCACCGTGTAATTCGGTGATCGGTGGTATAGCCCACGAAGTCTGAAAAGACTACGATCTGGTGGAATTCCAGGGCCGACCGTAAAGTCGGGATGTAAGAAGATGTGCTTTTTTGCACATGCCCTGAAAAAAGGGTTTTATTTATGTTAAAAAAAGATAATTTTGGTCCTTGGTTCGTAACGCTGGCCGCGGTTTTGTGGGCCATGGACGCGCCGTTCAGGAAATACCTAACGACTCAATTATCCTCCACAACAATCGTCCTGATGGAGCATCTGTTGATCGTGGTTCTTGTTCTGGTAATTTTTTTGCCCCGATTGCATGAACTAAAGCATCTTTCCTGGCGCGAATGGGTGTCGGTTTTATTTATAGGGTTTGGCGGGTCGGCGCTTGCTACCGTGCTGTTCACCGAAAGTTTCCATTATTTGAATCCCACCGTGGCGATACTCCTGCAGAAACTGCAGCCCTTGATCGCAATCGGCCTGGCTGCCTGGGTCTTGGAAGAAAAATTATCCAAAAATTTTTGGCTGTGGACGATCGTGGCCATCTTCGGCGCTTACGTAATTTCTTTCCCGGATCTAACGCCGGCGGGATTCGCGCTTAATTCTAATTTGCTGGGTGTGGCTCTCGCCTTGGGCGCGGCGTTTTTTTGGGGCGGGTCCACGGTGTTCGGCAGATTTGTCCTGAGAAAAGTAAGTTTCCAGATGATGACTTCACTTAGATTTTTGTCAGCCCTTTTATTTTTGGTGATTCTTAACGGTTATTATAAAACCCTTCCCGAACTGTCTTTGGCGACCGGGAAGGACTGGTTATTCGTGTTCATGACCGCGATCATTGCCGGATTTATTTCCCTGATGATCTACTACTATGGTCTGCGCTCCACAAAAGCTTCGATTGCAACGCTCTGCGAGCTGGCGTTCCCGTTCGCGGCGGTGATAGTGAACTGGAAGTTTTTGGGCGCGACGCTGTCATGGATGCAAATTTTGGGCGGGGCGGTATTGCTTTTCGCGATCACGAAGCTGACGATTGTGAATGAAAGTGACATTCAAGAAAAGACCGCCGAATCAGAAGCTAGGACGGTTTAAACTGCGAAGGCAGTGCCATTTTTGCAGGACCGCGACCTCACAGGAAGCCACTCGCTGCCAGGCACGCATATCACTGTTGAATTAGCTGGCTTTTGCTGAAATGGAAATTGAGTTATAATATGGATATATACAGACAGCCACTCCTATTAAATATAAAATATGACCCAACATGATCGCAAGTCCGTTATTTTACTGGTTGCAGTTGTGGTTTTGGCTGTCGTTTTGATTTGGCCCCAGCATAAGGTCCAGTTCCCTAAAACCGGAATTCCGATTACCAGCTCAGATATAGTTCAAACACCAACGGTTTTTCGGTCAAATTTGGGTTTAAAATTCAAGTATTTACCTGATCAAAACGGCGACGGTATTCCGGATGTATTTATAAGCCAGATCGGCCCTGTCGTTAAACTTGCTGAAGTTCACAACAAGCAAACACAGCAGATGACCGTTTTTACGAAGCCGGCATCGCAAGATTTACAAACCGCCATTGAAAAACAGATATTGGCCTCTGCTTCGAACAAAAAATGCCTCATCCAAACCGAAAATGATTCGCAAAGAGCGAATATTGTCAGAGCCGAATTAAATTCCGATCAATGCCCCGGACAGTTTATGGGTCAGGAACCTAATAAATATTTTTGGACCGACTTGCAGCATCCGACCAGTTTTTTCTTTATGGATGTTCAAGGGCGGCCGTTTGCGGCGGATGAGCATTCCGACTGGACCCAGACAATCCAGCTTGGCCTTTAAATTTCTAAGGTCAGGATAATATTCAAAACTGAAATAAAAAATCCCTATCAATCGATAGGGATTTTTAGGCAGTCACTGCTGCCAGCTTCCGGTAATGCGTTTTCATGCACTTGGCGCAGGCTTTTACCCGTTTACCATGATCAAGTTTCAGCATTTGCAGGTTAGGGTAGAGCCTGACTTTGGTCTTGCGCATGGAGTGGGAACGCGTGAACGTGGCCAGATAGCCTTTGCCGCAAATTGAACATTTGCGCATATTGTTATTCTTTCATAGTTAAAGTACAATTATAGGCACTGGTAAAGATTATCATAAATTTGCTTTTATGGCAAGAGCAAGTGTTGGAGAATAACTACCATGGACCCGGTTTCAGTCATAATTTTTGTTTTCATTCTGCTGTTTTCGGTGATCTTTCACGAGATAGCGCATGGTCTGATGGCGGAAAGACTGGGAGATCCTACTGCCCGCGAAGCGGGAAGGCTGACTTTAAATCCCATTCCGCACATAGATCTGTTCGGGTCGATCCTCTTGCCCGCTTTTTTGATCCTGATCCATTCTCCGATTATTTTTGGGGCGGCCAAACCGGTGCCGGTGGATTTCAGGAATTTCAGGAACCTCAAGCGAGATACGATCCTGGTTTCTTTGGCCGGGGTCGCCACCAATTTTTTGCTGGCCATTATTGCCGCCGTGGTATTGAGGCTGGCGCCGAATTTGTCGGCCATGGGTCAGAACCTGTTGTTTGAGACAATTACTTTAAATTTGGTTTTGGGTTTGTTTAATCTGGTGCCCATCCCGCCGCTGGACGGATCAAAGGTTTTGGCGAGCATATTGGGATATTTTGACCGGGAATGGATGTACTGGGTGCTGTCAATGGAAAGATACGGATTTTTTTTGCTGATCATAGTTTTATATCTGGGTTTGCTGCAGACAATTATTTTTCCTCCATTGACAATCTTGCTGAAAATTTTGGTCGGGCCGAATTTGTCGATGGGTTTGTAGGCAAAAGAAAAGGACGGGATTGCTACGCAATCCCGTCCTAGTGATTATTCAGTCATGCCGAGCCGAGATTTGACTTGTCTGCTTGTTCCCACAAGTATTCGGCTTCGCCGGCCGTGAACACGGCAGAGCCCTGGGTCTCCGTTTCGAGCATCTGAACTTTGTCGGAGCAACCCCGCGCCATCTCGCGGCCGCCTTTGAGCCACAGAAATCCGATGCTGACCATGTGCCAAGACGCTCGTCGGATATCTGCTCCTTGGATTGCGAAGCAAGCTTCTTCGAAACCCCAGGGCAGCTTCGATGCTGGCGATCGAAGCCGATGGTCCTCACGAGCGCGATTGAGGTCTGCTTCAAGCGTCTGACGGTGACGATCGAAGTTTTCCAGTTTGATGTAGCGCTCGCAGATTTCGTGTCCCGCGAGTTCCCAGTCCTCGGCCATGCCCCAGAGTTCCGCGAATGGATTGCCCTTGCGGCTCTTGCCGCCCACGATCAGGCAGATTTCGTCTCCCTCTTTCGGATCTGTAGTGAGCCGACGGCCGCCAGGCCGAAGTTCGGGTTTATTTGTGCCGCGATAGAAGATCCGGCCGCGGTCCTTGTGTATTCCTATTGGTGAGCCGTTGATAAGCAGTCCGGCCACACCGAAGTTCTTCTTGGAATCGAACCAATTTACACGGGCGAAATTTAGAGTCATAAAAGACTCCTCCTGATGGATTGATGAAATCAGTGCCAGATAGCACCGATGCCGATACTGATTATCGACATTAAATTATAGCGCTTTTCGCAGGGCTTGTCAACAGTTGACACAAAGCCTCGATTTTGATAAGATTGTCCAGTAATTAAGAATTTATCAGAGTCCAGTCATTAACTGCGTTTTTGAGTTGCACGCGGTCAAGAAGACCGTTTTTATTTGCTTAAATAAATCCTCACCCTTCATTATGCCCACAGTCAATCAATTAGTTCGGCAAGGACGAACAAAAACTGTATATAAATCTAAAACACCGGCCTTAGACCGCGGTTTTAACTTGCTCAAGGGAAGGCCGTACGAAGTTGCGAAAGGCAGTCCGTTTAAGCGCGGCGTCTGCATTAAAGTCACGACCATGACCCCGAAAAAACCCAACTCGGCTTTAAGAAAATACGCCAGGGTCCGACTATCGAACGGCATGGAAGTTTCCGCCTACATTCCGGGTATCGGACATAACCTGCAGGAACACAGCGTGGTCATGATCCGCGGCGGCCGAGTGAAAGATCTGCCGGGAGTGCGATACCACATTGTGCGTGGAAAATTGGATGCTTCTGGAGTGGAAGGTAGAAAACAAGGAAGAAGCAAGTATGGAGCGAAAAGAACGGAATAAATCAGCCTAATTGGTCTAATTGAACTAATTTCTAAAATTTAAAACTTGGGATTTGGTAATTATTTAGATCAATTAGAAATTAGAATAATTAGAAATTTTAAACCTTATGCCACGTAAAGCCAGGTCTTATAAAAAACATCCCGTCATTGCGGATAATAAATACAACAGCGTTAAAATCGCCAAGTTTATCAACTATGTCATGACCCGCGGCAAGAAAACTATTGCCAGCAAAGTGGTTTATGGCGCTTTAGATATTATTGAGAAGGGAATGCCCGCGGAAACCGGATCTGCGCCCAAAGCTGACCAGCCCACTGCTGGCGCAAAAGCAACAGCTGGTAAAGCTGACGCCAAAACAGTTTTCGAACAGGCGATCCGGAATGTCTCGCCAATGGTGGAAGTGAAAGGGCGGCGCATCGGCGGCGCCAATTATCAGGTGCCTATGGAAGTGCAGGAACCGCGCAAGACCACTCTGGGGATGAAATGGGTGATTGACGCGGCCAGAAACAAAAAAGGCAAGCCAATGGCCGAGAAATTAGCTTCGGAATTGATGGAAGCCTACAATAAGCAGGGTGCTGCGATAAAAAAGCGCGAAGATGTTCATCGAATGGCTGAGGCAAACAAGGCGTTCGCGCACTTTGCGAGATTTCAGAGAAGATAAGAGCGTATAGCGTACAGCGTGTAGCGTATAGATCTACACGCTCAACCCTACCCGCTAAACGCTATTTTTATGCCCAGAGAATACTCTTTAGAAAAAACTAGAAACATCGGGATTATTGCCCACATTGACGCCGGTAAGACCACCACTACCGAGGCGATTTTGTTTTATACGGGAAAAATTCACAAGATCGGCGAAGTGCACGAAGGCAACACTGCCATGGACTGGATGGAACAAGAACGCGAGCGAGGCATTACTATCACAGCCGCGGCCACCACAGCTTTCTGGTCCCCAAGCCTGCAAAACGGCGGCAAGGCGGATGATACCAACCGGATAAACATTATCGACACGCCCGGACACGTGGATTTTACCGTGGAAGTGGAGCGGTCATTGCGCGTGCTGGACGGCGCGGTTGTGGTTTTTGACGGCAAAATGGGCGTCGAGCCGCAGTCGGAAACCGTCTGGCGCCAGGCGGACAAATACTCCGTGCCCAGAATGTGCTTTATAAATAAGATCAACCAGACGGGCGGCGACTTTTATAAATCCCTGGATGCCATTCACAAAAGGCTTAGTCCGAATGCTTTTCCGATCCAACTGCCCATTGGGTTTGAAAAAGACATTGTCGGCGTAGTTGATCTGGTGAAAATGAAATCCTACACGTATAAAGAATTTAAAGATAAGGGTTTTACCGAAGGAGAAGTGCCGGCGGATATGCTGGAAAAGGCCAAAGAATACCGCCATCAATTGATGGAAAAAGTCGTTGAAGCGGATGATGCGCTTATGGAAAAATATTTGGCCGGGCATGAATTGACCGAAGCGGAATTTATTACCGCCATCCGCAAATCCACGCTGACCGGAAAATTTTACCCTGTTTTAGGCGGCGACGGCCGCGGATTGATCGTGACCACAATTTTGGATGCGGTTGTAAATTACCTGCCATCTCCTCTGGATAAGCCGCCTATAAAAGCGACGCAACTCAAGACAAAAGAAGAATTATTGCTGACTCCCGACGATTCAGCTAAATTTGTGGCCTTGGCGTTCAAGATCGCAACCGACCCGTTCGTGGGAAAACTGGCTTTCTTCCGGGTATATACCGGGGTGCTGCAAACCGGATCGTATGTTCTGAACGCGAGGTCCGGCAACAAAGAACGAGTCGGGCGTCTGGTCCGCTTGCATGCCGACTCAAGAGAAGAAGTGAAAGAAGTTTATTCAGGAGATATAGCCGCGTTGGTCGGCCCGAAAGATACGTTTACGGGGGATACGCTTTGTGATGCGGATCTTCCGGTTTTGCTTGAACGGATTAAATTCCCGGAACCGGTGATTTCGGTGGCAATTGAACCCAAGACCAAACAGGACCAGGAGAAGATGGGTCTGGCCATGCAGAAGCTGGCCGAAGAAGATCCGACCTTCCGCATCCGGACTGATGAAGAAACCAACCAGACCCTCATCTCGGGCATGGGCGAGCTGCATTTGGAAATTATCGTTGACCGCATGAAACGCGAGTTCAAAGTTGAAGCAAACGTCGGCCGGCCGCAGGTGGCGTACAAGGAAACCATCAAAGGCAAATCCGAAGCCGAAGGCAAATATATCCGGCAGACCGGCGGCCGCGGCCAGTACGGTCACGTTTATATCCGCATCGAGCCGCAGGACGATCCGGCCAAAGGCAACGAATTTATCAATGAGATCGTGGGCGGCACAATTCCGAAAGAATACATCAAGCCGATCGAAAAAGGCATTGAAGAAGCCGAAGACCGCGGCGTCATCGCCGGCTTTCCGGTGCTGAATGTCAAAACCACGGTTTACGACGGTTCCTACCATGAAGTTGATTCCTCGGAAATCGCTTTCAAGATCGCAGGCAGTATGGCTTTCCAGGAAGCTGTCCGGAAAGCCCAGCCGATCTTGCTTGAGCCTATCATGAAAGTGGAAGTTTTGACGCCTGAGACATCTTTAGGCGATGTCATCGGAGATCTGAATTCCAAGCGAGGCAAGATCCTGGAAATGACGGAGCGCGGCAATATCAAAGTCGTGGATGCCGAAGTGCCTCTTGCTGAAATGTTCGGCTATGCCACGCAGATCCGGTCCATGTCCCAGGGCCAGGCTTCATATACTATGGAATTTCTCAAATATGAAGAAGTGCCGAAACATGTGGCCGAGAAGATCATCGGCGAGACTGGGAAGATAAGAGTCGGTCAAGTAGGCAAGTAAAAAGCGTTATGGGTTGTAGGTGATAGGTTATAGAAAAAAAAGCAGGCGAAAGCCTGTTTTTTCGAATAAAAAAAGACCGCCTTGGATAATTGGGCGGTTAAGGTCATCTCCAAAGTCTTCGTTAGGCATTCAATCATCGGAGAAGCTCGTCAGTTCGGCGGATTTTAACAAGCCTCGCATCCGATCGCGCGGGTAGATGCGTAGGAATTCGCGCACCAGTTCCCTGGCTCGAACTTTATTTGGATCCTCGTCAGGATCGCGATGTAAAGATACCCACAAGTCAGAAATTGCCCGTGCGATGGTCTGAATGTCGGGATCGTTTTTCAGGTCTTTACGGTCCGGAAGCTCGGCCGATATTTTTTTTCTTAATTTATCCAGAGCTTCCCCGCGCTGTTTGAGGTTGATGCGATCGACGCAATTGGCGCTGGCGTCCGGCGGTATCGATTTCTTCCTGAGCATCCGAATTCTCCTCCTTGTTTTCGGTAATAATACACTATTTTACCTGATTTATCAACAGGAATGAGGGGCTTGCCAAGATTCTCTAAAACCTATATAATACGCAAGGAATATAATTAATTCACAGGTTTTAGCCCATCATCCTGAACTTGGCCAAGCATCTCAAATATGGGGAGTTTGGCCAGCATCAGAATGAATAGGACGCTTTAACCTTAATAAATAAAGGCAATTTTTGTATGGCAGAGAAATTTGACCGTTCCAAACCGCACATCAATATCGGCACCATCGGCCACGTCGACCATGGCAAGACCACTTTAACCGCGGCTATCACCAACGTTCTGGCCAAGACCGGCAAGGCCAAGGCCAGAGCTTATGACGATATCGATAAATCTCCGGAAGAAAAAGCCCGTGGTATTACGATCAACACCACCCACGTGGAATACGAATCCGACAAGCGCCACTATGCCCACGTGGACTGTCCTGGACACGCTGACTACATTAAAAACATGATCACCGGCGCCGCCCAAATGGATGGCGCTATCTTGGTAGTGTCCGCGGCTGACGGTCCGATGCCCCAAACCCGGGAGCACATCTTGCTGGCAAAACAGGTCGGCGTTCCTTACATCGTGGTTTATATGAACAAATGCGATACGGTAGATGATAAAGAATTGCTCGATCTGGTTGAGGAAGAGATCCGTGATCTTTTGACCAAATACAAATTTGATGGAAAAAACACTCCGATCATCCGGGGTTCTGCTTTGAAAGCCTTGGAAGGCGACCAATCGGAGCTTGGCGAGCCGTCGATCCTGAAACTGGTCGAAGCTTTGGATACATATATCCCTGAACCGGTCCGCGAAACCGATAAGCCTTACCTCATGCCTATTGAAGACATCTTCTCCATCGAAGGCCGCGGCACGGTGGTTACAGGCAGGATCGAACGCGGTATGGTAAAGATCGGCGAAGAAGTTGAAATCGTCGGTATCCGCCCGACAATCAAAACCGTGGTTACCGGTATTGAAATGTTCAACAAGCAACTGGACGAAGGCCGGGCTGGTGATAACGCCGGCATCTTGCTTCGCGGAACCAAGAAAGAAGAAGTTGAACGAGGCCAGGTCCTGGCTAAGCCGGGATCTGTCACTCCTCACACTGAATTCGAAGCCGAAGTTTATATTTTGACCAAAGAAGAAGGCGGACGGCATACACCGTTCTTCAAAGGTTACAAGCCACAATTCTACATCAGAACTACTGACGTGACCGGCGAGGTTGAATTGCCGGCAGGCCAGGAAATGGTCATGCCCGGCGATACAGTTACCCTGAATATTAAGCTGATTACCCCGGTAGCCATGGAAGAAAAGATGCGCTTTGCTATCCGCGAAGGTGGACACACCGTAGGGGCAGGCGTGGTGCTGAAGATTACAAAGTAAATATGATCGCCCAGCCCTTAGGAGGGCTGGGCTTTTGTTACTCTTGACCTAATGCCCAAAATCCTTTAATATATGCAAGTTACACGGAAAGTTGTAAATACCCAATAAAAGCAAGACTTTAGCCTAATTCTTTACAAACCCAATGCCGCAAGACAGCGAAGAGAATAAAGGAAGAATTCGAATCAAGATACGAGCTTATGACCATAAGCTGATCGACCAGTCTGCCAAGCAGATTGTAGAGACAGCCAAGCGTACTGGCGCTGCGGTCATCGGGCCGGTTCCTCTTCCGACAGAAAAGACGAAATATACCGTCAACCGTTCGACGTTCGTGCATAAGAACGCCCGCGAACAGTTTGAGATGCGCATCCATAAGCGTTTGGTTGATATCGCTTCCCCAACCCCGAAGACGATAGACGCGTTATCAAACCTCAATCTTCCGGCTGGAGTCGATATCGAGATAAAGATGTAGAAACAGGTTGTAGGTGGTAGGTTGTAGGTTATAGAAAAAAATCAATAGTTAAGATTGTGCAGGTCCGAAAGGACAACGACGATCACGAAAGAAGAACCGCTTAGGTTTCTGAAGCTTTCCGAGATCTAAGCGGCTTTTCTTTAGCCAAAATTATGACCAAGTTTATCCTTGCCGAAAAACTGAATATGTCGCAAATGTTCGCCAAAGACGGCAAAGTCGTGCCTGTGACCATCCTTAAGGCAGGCCCGATAAAAGTTGTCCAGGTCAAGACCATGGCAAAAGACAAGTACTCAGCGGTACAGGTCGGATTCGGCAAGAAAACAAAACCAAATCAGGCTGAACTCGGCCATGGGAAAATTGCAGGTGCGCTTATGAATCTGACGGAATTCCGGACTGACGCCAAAGACGTGTTTATGCCCGGCCAGGAGATCAAAGTCGATGCTTTTATGGTCGGCGACAAGGTTAAAGTTACTGCGGAAATGAAAGGGCGGGGATTCGCAGGCCCGATCAAGCGTTACGGATTTAAAGGAGCTCCGGCATCCCACGGCCATGATCATCCAAGAGCGGTAGGGGCCATCGGCGGACGATTTCCACAGCATGTCAGAAAAGGCTTGCGTATGGCCGGAAGAATGGGCGGAGTGCGGACAGTTACCAATTTGGAAGTTGTTGATGTGGATGTAAAGCGCAATCTTATCGCTGTGAAGGGAGCAGTACCCGGGGCCAATGGCGGGATCGTAAAGATTCAGGCTGTCTAAACCCCTACACCAGAACGAGTTTCGAATTGTATTTTTTAGATAAAAAATACGATTCGGGATTGGTTATTTAAAAGCAGTTAACTTAATAAACTAAATAATCTCGAATATGTTATCAAACAGGGCAATTAAACTCGTTTGGTGTGAGGGTATATGCTGATCATCGGGCATCGGGGAGCAGCGGGGTTGGAGCCGGAGAATACGATTCGTTCTTTTAAAAAAGCTCAGGATAGCGGCGCGCAAATGCTTGAATGCGATTTGCGACGCACCTCCGACGGTAAAATAGTTTTATCGCATGATCGCAAAAACGATTATTCCGATTCAACGGGTTTGGACGAACTACTGCATATGGCAACCTTGCCCCTGGATTTGGAGATCAAGGAAAGCGGGTTTGAAAACGAGGTTTTAGAGTCAATAAAAGGATTTGCGCACAAGGTTTTGATCACTTCTTGGAACCCACTAGTATTAAAGAAGATCAGGGCTTTGGACGGAAATATCCAACTAGGTCTGGTGATTGCCACCCGATACGGAATTCTCCTTCCATTGGTAATAAGTTTTTTAAAAAAGGTAAATATTTTTTCCATCTCGGTCACGCCGGAATTGGTCAATGAAAATCGGATGTCCAAATTTAGGGAATTGGGCTGGAGAGTATATGTATACACAATTAATACTCCTGAAGAATTCTATCGGTTAAAAAATTATGGTGTTGATGGAATCTTTACGGATTACCCAGATATTGTTTCCAAATTAAACTAACATGACCAAGACAGCAGTCTACAATCAAACAGGCGAAATAGTCACGGAACTTGACCTGAACCCGAAGATTTTTGGCATTGATAGAATCGACGCCAGCCTCGTCCACGCCGCGGTCAGGACGCAGAGAAACAACGCCCGTCCTTCGATCGCCCATACGAAAAATCGAGGGGAAGTTGCCGGCTCGGGCAAAAAACCCTGGAAGCAAAAAGGCACCGGACGCGCCCGCGCGGGATCGGTCCGCTCGCCGCTTTGGCGGCATGGAGGAATTACATTTGGTCCGACTTCTGCCCGTAATTGGTCGCTTAAAATGAATAAGTCGGCAGTAAGAAAAGCGTTATTCAGCATTTTAACCGACAAGGTCAATAATCATAAATTGGTTATCGTTGAAAGTTTTGATACGACGGCCAAAACCAAAGATTTGGCCGTCAAACTGGCAATACTTGCCACCAAGGCCGGTTTGGGTGAGAAATATATATTGGTTTTATCGACTCACAATCAAGATTTGGTTCGCGCCGCCAGAAACCTAAAGCATGTCAAGATTTTGCCGGCCAACCAGCTGAATGTTCTGGATTTATTGAATCACGATACAATGATTTTGAAAGACGCCCTGCCGGTGATCGAGAAGACATATTTAAAGTAGAATATAGAATTTGGAATATAGAATATGGGAATCCTAGACAGATTTAAACAGAAAGATGAAAAGTCCGGCAAAGCCGGATCCGGCTCCGCCGGAAAAAAAGCTCCTAAGGAAGAGAATGTTTTAGATATGGTCAAAGAACCGGCTGAGGAAAAAACTGCTGAACAAAAAGCAATTCTTAAGGAAAACACCGGCCGGGCCCACCATATCCTGCTTCGCCATCATTTGTCGGAAAAAACCAACCAGCTTTCAGCCATAGGCCGCTATGTATTCAAAGTCGCCAAATCTACTAATAAGATCGAAGTAAAAAAAGCGATCGAGGCAGTATATGATGTGCACGTTATGGCGGTCAATATGATTAATGTCTCAGGTAAAAACCGTCGACAAGGAAAATCAGTAGGCCGGACCCAGGATTGGAAGAAAGCGATCGTAACATTAAAGTCAGGCGAGCGGATCGCAGGATTGAGCGAAGGAGTCTAATATGGCGATCAAAATTTACAAACCAACTTCCGCAGGTCGGCGCATCCACTCGGTGACCGATTATTCGGTTTTGACGAAAAATGTAAAGCCCCATAAGCCTTCGATGAAGTCTTTCGGCCGCACGGCAGGTCGCAACAATCAAGGTAAGATCACAATCCGCCATCAGGGCGGAGGCCATAAACAAATCTCCAGATTGATTGATTTTAAGCGAGACAAACTCGATATACCGGCTAAAGTTCAAACTTTGGAATACGATCCCGGACGAAGCGCTTTTATTTCTCTTTTGGCTTACAAGGACGGTGAAAGACGGTATATTTTGGCTCCCGATGGCGTGAAAGTAGGGGAAATTTTACTGACCTCAGAACGCGCCGAACTGAAGTCCGGTAACCGCATGATGCTGAAGAACGTTCCCATCGGCACAAACGTCCATGCTATAGAGATTTTGGGCAATTCAGGCGGGCAGATTGCCCGCAGTGCGGGTACATATGCCATCATTGCCGCGCAAGAACCGGAGTATACGACCTTGAAACTTCCTTCAGGCGAACTGCGCAAAGTGCCGGTCAAGGCCTATGGCACGATTGGACAGGTTTCCAATATTGACTGGATGTATGTTAGAATCGGTAAGGCTGGCCGTCAGCGACACCGCGGCATCCGCCCATCTGTCAGAGGCAAAGCCATGAACCCGATCGACCATCCGCACGGCGGAGGTGAAGGACATAACCCAATTGGGTTGAAATATCCGAAAACCCCATGGGGCAAGCATGCTTTGGGCGTGAAAACCCGCGACCCGAAGAGAGCATCGAGCAAGTTTATAGTAAAGCGAAGGAAATAATATGAAAAAGATTTTTGTCGCTACAATTGGAATTTTGTTGGTTGATAAGAATCTTAACTAATTTATGTCACGATCACTGAAAAAAGGACCGTTTATAGACCCGAAATTGCTGGAGAAGATCCAGAAGGTTAAACCTGGCCAAAAGGGAGAGATCAAGACCTGGAGCAGGGATTCCACAATTTTCCCGGAAATGGTCGGGCTGACTTTTCTCGTCCACAATGGCAAGAATTTTATTACCGTGAACTGCTCCGAAAATATGGTCGGGCACAAATTAGGCGAATTTTCTCCATCACGTAAATTTAACCGCCACGGCGGACGTATGGCGAAAGATGAAGCCATCGCGGCCCAGGAAGCCGAGAAGCGGACATTGGAAGCGGCTAAGGCACCGGCTGAAGGGGCGAAAAAATAAATATGGCAATCGATAAATCAAAAGTTATAGAGGTTAAGGCATTCGCCCGCTACATCCACGTCTCTCCGCAAAAACTGCGTCTGGTGGCGAATTTGATCCGCCAAACTCCGGTTGACACCGCACTGGAACAGCTTCGCTTTTCTTCAAAAAATGCTGCAGAGCCTCTGGCCAAAGCCATAAACTCGGCAGTGGCCAATGCGGTGCATAATTTTGAAATGAAGAAAGAAAATTTGTATGTGAAAGCTGTGACGATAGACCAGGGACCGGTTTTCAAAAGCTATGCGCCAAGAGCGCAGGGACGCGCTTTCGTGGAGCGGAAAAGAACCAGCCATATTAATGTAGTTTTGGGAATACGTGAACGGACAAATAAGAAAACCCGCTCAATTTTTGCTATCAGGCCGAAGCTTACCGCGGATGAGAAAATAAACAAAGAAGCCGAGCATAAAGCCGGGATCGTGGAACCAAAAGCGGGTGAAGTAGCCGCGAATAAAGTAAAACCGGCGCAGGCGCCGAGGTCCAGCCAGAAGATCAAGCAGAATTTGGTTAATTTGAAGAGACGATTATTCAACCGGAGAAGCGGGCCTTAATTTTATGGGAAATAAGATAAACGCCAGCAGTTTAAGACTGAACATTACCGATACTTGGAAGTCGAAATGGCTTTCCAAAACCGGTTTTGCGGCTTGGCTTGAGCAGGATACCAGGATCCGGGCCTTCTTGATGCATGAGCTGCGCAAAGCGGGCTTGGTCCGCGTTGATATCGAGCGTTTCGGCCAAAATCTCGTGGTGACAGTGAAAACCACCAAACCAGGGATGATCATCGGTAAAGGCGGCGCTGGAATTGAAGATCTGAAGAAAAAGATCTTGAAAAATTTGGGACTGAAGAAGCTTGACCTGAAGATCAATATTGAGGAAGTCAAGGAAGTAAATTTGCAGTCCCAGGTGGTCGCGCAAAACATCGTGGACCAGATCGAAAAGCGCATTGCTTTCAGGCGCGCCATGAAAGGCTCGATCGAGCAGGTCATGGAAGCCGGAGCGTTGGGCGTCAAAATCGAATGCGCCGGGCGTCTGGGAGGTGCAGAGATCGCCAGAAGCGAAAGATTGTTCAAAGGAAAACTGCCGTTGCATACCCTGAGAGCCAACATTGATTTTGCCCGCGCCACGGCGTTTACCACTTACGGCACGATCGGGGTGAAAGTCTGGATCAATAAAGGGGAAGTCTTCGCTGGCGGCAAAGCTAAGCTGAAAATTTAATTAATATATGTTAATTCCCAAAAAAGTAAAACATAGAAAGCATCATCGCGGACGGTCCAGCGGCAAAGCCATGTCGGGCAATTTCGTGGCATTCGGAAGCTTCGGCCTGAAGGCCATGGAAAATAGCTGGGTCACCAGCCGGCAGATCGAAGCTGCCAGGCGCGCCATGACCCGCTATATTCAGCGCGGCGGTAAAGTTTGGATCCGAATTTTTCCTGATAAGCCGATCACTTCCCACGGCAATGAATCGCCCATGGGCGGCGGAAAAGGCGCTGTCGACCACTTTGTGGCTGTGGTCCAAAAAGGACGCGTACTGTTTGAAATGGACGGCGTAACTGCGGAGCAGGCGGCAGAAGCCATGAGGCTGGCCTCTCATAAATTGCCGATCAAGACCAGATTTGTGTTAAGGGATCAGATTTAATTTTTATGAAGTTTAAAGAACTAAAAACTATGAATCGGGCGGAACAGGTCAGGCAGCTGGCCACGATGCGCGAACAGCTGCGTGATCTAGCTTTTAAGCTTCATTCCAGGGAAGTGAAGAATACGCATAGTTTGAAAGTGGTCAAGCGCGACATCGCCCGGATTTTAACCTTAATCAACGAACAGTAATCATGGAAACTATCAAGAGAAAATTAACCGGCACCGTAACCTCCAACAAGATGAACAAGACTGTGGTAGTTAAGGTTGAAATTGTAAAAGTCCACCCGAAATATCACAAGCGCTATAAGGTTTTCAAAAAATTTCCGGCTCACGCTGATACGGAATTCTCCGTTGGCGACAAAGTTGTAATCGAAGAATCAAAGCCCTATAGTAAGACAGTTAGCTGGAAAGTAATTAATAGAATGTAGAATTTAGAATTTGGAATATAGGATTTAAAAATCCATAATCCACATTCCATATTCTATATTCCACCCTTATGATACAGTTAAGAACCAGATTAAAAGTTGCGGATAACACTGGCGCGAAAGAAATCGCGGCTTTCAGCGTGAATGGAAAAAATAAACGTCGTTTCGCTGGTTTGGGTGATGTGATCGTAGCTTCAGTAAAGATCGCCAGCCCTAAGGGCCAAGTGAAAAAAGGCGAGAAAGTTTATGCTGTGATCGTGCGTACCCATAAAGAGGTCCGACGCGCGGATGGTTCTTATATCCGTTTTGACGATAACGCCGCTGTGCTTGTCAGCAAGGACAGCCAGGAACCGCGCGGTACGCGTATTTTTGGGCCGATTCCCCGCGAATTGCGTGATATGGGTTTCACTAAGATAATTTCACTGGCGGAAGAGGTAATATAATATGGCGCGATATATGAGCATTAAAAAAGGCGATATGGTCAAAGTCTTGGCCGGCAAGGAAAAAGGCAAATCCGGCAAGGTTTTGGAAGTGTTCCCGAAAACAAGCCGCCTGTCAGTGGAGGGTATGAACATCCATGTGCGTTTTTCCCGGCCAAAAAAACAAGGTGAAAAAGGACAGCGCCTGGAACTCCCCGCTCCTTTGAATGTTTCCAAAGTTATGCTAATTTGTTCTAATTGTGGTAAACCGACCAGGATCGGTCATGAACTGACCGCTGCCGGGAATATGCGCAAATGTAAGCAATGCGGAAAGGTCATAGGATAACACTTATGAATTTAAAGACTATTTATAAAGAAAAATCGGTGCCGGATCTGAAAAAAGCTTTCGGATTGACCAATCCCATGGCTGTGCCAATGGTGAAGAAAGTGGTGATCAATGTCGGTGTCGGCAAAACGCTGAAAGATCCGAAAATGCTTGAGGCGATCATCGAAGATGTAAAAAATATCGCCGGACAGGCACCTGTGAAGACCATGGCGAAAAAATCAATTGCCGGATTCAAGATCCGCGAAAACCAGGTCGTGGGGCTGATGGTCACACTTAGGGGCCGCCGGATGTATGATTTTTTGGATAAGTTCGTGAATGTCTCATTGCCCCGCGTGAGGGACTTCCGGGGCCTTGCCCCGAAAAAATTTGACGGCCACGGCAATTATAATGTCGGTATTCGGGAGCAGATTGTTTTTCCGGAAACTACCCGCGAACATTTGGAATATGTATTTGGTCTTGAAGTCAATATCCAGACCTCGACCAACGACGACAAGAAAGCGCTGGCATTATTAAAGTCTCTGGGGTTCCCGTTTCAAAAAGAATAGAATTACAAAGATATGGCAACCAAAGCACAGACAATTAAATCATTCCGTTCGCGCACCAACCCGAAGTATTCGACGCGCGTGGTCAGACGCTGTTGGCGCTGCGGCCGCAAGCGCGGCTATATGCGTGATTTTGATATTTGCCGCATTTGTTTTCGGGAACTAGCATCCAACGGCGAGATCCCCGGCGTATTTAAGGCTTCTTGGTAAATCCCCACACCATAACGAGCTTATTTAGTAATAATATTTATGACTACAAGAATGATCGAATATAACAGAGAAGAAAATAATTCAAGAGCAAACTGTTTCGGCTTTGCCGAAACAGAAGCTCGTTTGGTGTGGGGGTAAATATGACCATGACCGATACAATTTCCGATATGTTGACCCGCATCCGCAACGGCCTGATGGCACGCAAACCGGACGTGGTTTTGCCCTATTCGAATTTTAAGCATAATTTGGCCAAGGTTTTGCATTCTGAAGGTTATATCAAGAAAGTGGAAGTCAAGGAGACCGATGGTTTCAAAAGCTTGTTGTTGGAACTCAAATATGACGAGACCGGACTGCCTGTGATTTCAGGGATCAAGCGTGTCAGCAAACCCGGACAGAGGATTTACTCCGCCAGAACCGAGATCCCGAAAGTCATGGGAGGCATCGGCACCACGATCATTTCAACCTCGAAAGGATTAATGACGGATAAGGAAGCGCGCCAAAACAAGATTGGCGGCGAGGTTGTCTGCCAGGTGTGGTAGAGGATTAAAGATTTTAGATTAAAGATTAAAAAACTATGTCCAGAATAGGAAAAAAACCAATTCCAGTGCCCGCGGGTGTCACAGTTGACATCTCCGCCGAAGGCGGATCCGCCTCCGGCGGAAAGGACTCAATCCTGCAAGTCAAAGGACCTAAAGGAGAGCTGAGTTTGGCGTTGCATCCGAAAGTTAAAGTCGAACAAAAAGACTCGGAAGTGCTGGTTAGCGTAGGCGATAGTGAGAATAAACAGCAGCGTGCCTTGTGGGGACTGTTCCGGGCACTGATCAACAATATGATCGTCGGGGTCACCACCGGGTTTACAAAAATTTTGGAGATCAACGGTGTGGGGTATAAGGCGGCGATTTCCGGAAAAAAATTGGTTTTAAATCTGGGTTATTCTCACCCGATCGAAATGGAAGTGCCGCAGGGGCTGGAAGCGAAAGTCGAGAAAAACACGATTACCATCACGGGCTCTGACCGCCAGGCGGTCGGGCAATTTGCCGCGGTTGTGCGTTCTCACCGGCAACCGGAGCCTTATAAAGGCAAAGGTATTAAATATTCGGA
This sequence comes from Candidatus Doudnaibacteriota bacterium, assembly GCA_039931165.1. GTDB lineage: Bacteria > Patescibacteriota > Doudnabacteria > UBA920 > O2-02-FULL-48-8 > JBDTSL01. The sequence goes on along the minus strand of JBDTSL010000001.1, from coordinate 121,029 downwards.
TGAGGTCATCAGACGCAAAGCCGGCAAAGTCGTGAAGGCCGTGGGAGCGAAATAAACCCCCACACCATAACGAGCTTATTTAGTAAAATAATTATGATTATAAGAATATTAGTAGATTACGAAGAAATTAACACATCACGGGAAAATTGTTTCGGCTTTGCCGGAAGAAAAGCTCGTTTGGTGTGGGGGTAAATATGAATACCAGACAAGCACAACGAAAAATGCGCCAGAGAAGGGTTCGCGCTAAAGTCATCGGCAGTTCATCCAAGCCAAGGCTGAATGTTTTTCGCTCACTTTCGCACATTTATATCCAGCTGATCGACGACGAAACCGGTAAAACCCTGGCTGCTGCTTCAAGCTCTGAAGTTAAAAGCAAGGGCAAGAAATCGGAAATCGCCGCCGCTGTGGGTAAATTGGCCGCGGAAAAAGCTAAGGCCCTAGGCATCAAAAAAATCGTATTTGACCGAGGCGGCTATCAATACCATGGCCGTGTGAAAGAATTAGCGGAAGCGGCGAGAGCCGCTGGATTGGAGTTTTAAACCTATGGCATTTAAAAGACAAGGCCGCGGCCGGGGACAGGGCGACGGCGGAAAGAAAGATTTTGAACAGAAGATCGTAGAGATCAAGCGCGTCACTCGCGTGGTTGCCGGCGGCAAGCGCATGCGTTTTCGAGCTCTGGTCGTGATCGGCGACAAGAAAGGCCGGGTCGGCATCGGACTCAAGAAAGGGGCGGATGTTTCGGAAGCCGTGAATAAGGCCGTGACTGCTGCCAAGAAAACAATGATCCCGATCAAAATAGTGAATGACACGATCCCTCACGAAATCAAGTTCAAATATAAATCCTCGGTGGTATTCCTTAAGCCCGCCCAGCCCGGCACCGGAGTGATTGCCGGCGGGGCGATCAGGCAAGTGCTGGACTTGGTCGGTGTCAGAAACGTCCTGTCAAAAATGCTCGGTTCTTCGAATAAAGTGAATAATGTCATGGCCACATATTTGGCTTTGTCTAAACTGCGGTCAAAAGAAGAAATTGCCAGCCGTAAGGCTGTCCAGAAAGTAACGGAGTAATATATGTTGAAGTTATCGGAGCTTAAACCATATAGAGGAGCCACCAAACGCCGCAAAGTTGTCGGGCGCGGTGTTGGTTCGGGCCACGGAACGTATTCGGGCCGCGGCGCCAAAGGCCAAAAAGCCCGTTCAGGCTCTTCGATCCCGGTCGGGTTCGAAGGCGGCCGTATGCCGTTGCAGCGCCAATTGCCGAAGCGCCGGGGTTTTACTTCCAGAAATACCAAACTTACAGTTTTGGGCCTTGATGATCTGAACAATAAATTTAAGGCAGGCGATAAGGTCAATCCGAAAGTTTTATATAATTTAGGACTTATCAAATCCGCAAGCCTTGAAGTGAAAATTCTGGCTTCAGGTGAAATTAAAAAAGCCTTGAATTTTGAAAAGATCAAGTTTTCAGCTTCGGCGCTGGAGAAAGTGCAGAAAGCCGGAGGAAAGATCAGTAACTAGGTTTTAGGTGATAGGTTATAGCTCAACCGGCTACAACCTATAACCTATAACCTATAACCTAATTTATGTCTAGGATTTCTCAAATCTGGAAAGTTAAAGAGCTTCGCAACAGGATCATCTTCGTGGCTCTGCTTTTGGTCGCGACCAGAGTTCTTGCCCACATTCCGATCCCCGGGATAGACGTGACGAATTTACGGGCTTTGCTGAACACCAACCAGCTGCTGGGATTATTCGATATTTTTTCCGGAGGCGGACTGCGTAATTTTTCCATTGTCATGCTCGGCGTGGGACCATACATCACCGCTTCGATCATCATCCAGCTGCTGACGATCATCATTCCGAAGCTCGGTGAGCTGTCCAAAGAAGGGGGAGAGGCCGGACGCATGAAGATCAACCAGTACATGCGTTATTTGACAGTTCCTTTGACCCCGATCCAGGCATATGGCACGATTATTTTGCTTTCTCGCACCAGCAACATCGATATTACGTCTGGTTTTTCGCCATTTCAATGGTTTGTGACTTTGCTTTCCGTTACCACTGGTACCATGATCCTGCTCTGGCTGGGCGAGATGATTTCCGAATTCAAAATCGGCAACGGTATTTCCCTGATCATTTTTGCCGGGATAGTAGCTCGGCTTCCGACCGTGGTGCAACAGGCGTATTTGAGCCTATCTGGCTCGGGTTCGGCCATCAGCCCTCAGAATCTGATCACAGCGCTATCTTATGTGGCGTTGGCCGCGGTGGTCATCGGCGGAGTTGTACTGATCACCGAAGCTCAAAGGAATATCCCCGTATCTTATGCGAAAAGGATCCGAGGCAATAAAATGTACGGCGGAGTGAATACTCATTTGCCGCTGAGAGTAAACCAAGCCGGGGTGATCCCTATAATTTTTGCCATTTCCATTTTGCTTTTTCCGGGTCTTATCGCCAATTTCTTTTCCAATGCCAAGACTGAGTTTGTCGCCCACGCCGCTACCGCCATCAATAATTTTTTCCAGAACCAGACCTACCAGGGCATCATATATTTTATTTTGGTCGTGGCTTTCACTTACTTCTATACCGCCATCGTATTCAATCCCGAAGAAATCTCCGAAAATATCCAGAAACAAGGCGGATTTATTCCGGGACTGCGCCCCGGGTTTCAGACCGCGGAATTTTTGTATAAAGTTCTGAACCGCATCACCTTGGTTGGCGCCATTTTCCTGGGCCTGATCGCGGTTCTGCCGAACATTGTCCAGGCATTTACCCACAGCCAATCGCTGACATTGGGCGGAACATCTCTTCTGATCGTGGTATCCGTGGTGATCGAAGTTATGAAGCAGGTCCAGGCCCAGATGGTAATGAGAGATTACGAGGATTTTTAATTAGAAAATAGCAAGTAGAAAATAGAAAGTAGAAGCCGCCGAAAGGCGGCTTTTTGTTAAACCAAGATTTTAGGTTATAATAGTGACATGAAGCAGATTATTATTCTCATGGGGCCGCCGGGGAGCGGCAAAGGCACGCAAAGCAAATTGCTGATCGATAAACTCGGATACGGTTATTTCAGCATGGGGGATACTTTGCGGGAAGTTGCCAGGCAGGATACGCCGTTGGGAACGCAAATCAAGGCCCCGATCGAACAGGGGTTAATTGTTTCCGATGAATTAACGCGGCAAGTGTTTGATCAATTCATATCAAAGGTTATGGGTAAATCAGGTTTAGTGGTTGATGGATTTCCAAGAACCCCGGGACAAGTGGAAATGCTTAATGGAGTTCTTGCCGAGCATAAAGTGACGGATCAAAAAATTATGCTGTTGGATGTCGATAAAAAGAAACTCCTCGGCCGTTTGGCGCTTCGGAGTAAAACTGAAGGCCGCGCGGATGATGTGAGCACATTGGCGGTGGAGAGGCGCTTTGACGAATTTCAAAAGAAAACCGCCAAGATCCGGGATTTTTATGAATTAAAAGGCATGCTCATCCATATAAACGGCGACCAGACCGTAGAGAATGTCCATAAAGACATTATGGAGAAACTGAAATGAAGCGATTAGGATTTGATTTAATTATCTTAGGATCACCCGCCTCAGGCAAAGATACCCAGGCTGATTTGCTTATGAACTATTATGATCTGAAACCGATCAGATCAGGAGAGTATTTGCGGCGGTTGCGTGAAAATCCCCGGTATAAAAAAATATTTAAGCAGACTTATGATAAGGGCTTGCCGGTGCCTTCAAAAATTATTGATGATTTTATAAAAAAGGCGGTTGAGCGCGCCCCGAAAAGTAAAAATTTATTGTTTGTCGGCAATCCGCGGCTGAAAAACGAAGCTATTTTGTTGAAAAAAATGTTGGATAAGAAAAAACGCGATTTTTTCGCTCTTTATATAAGGCTCCCTGATGCGTTAATAAAAAAACGCTCATTCCACCGGGACCGTGAAAAAAGCGATTTGGACATGGGCTATATCAAGTCGAGGATCAAGTATCACAAAAAACAAGTTATGGAAACCATTAAATATTTTCAGAAATTCAACAAGGTCAAGTTTATCAATGGCAACCAAGACATCATAAAAGTGGCCCTGGATATGAAAAAGAAAATTGATGATTACAAGCGATCCAAAAGAAATTGAAATTTTGCGCAAAGGCGGCAAGATTCTAGCCGAAGTTTTAAACTTGGCGGCTAGTCAGGTGAAACCGGGAGTGTCGGCCTTTGATTTGGATAAACTGGCGGAAATGGAAATCAGGAAGAGAGGCGGAATTCCGGCTTTTAAAAATTACCGGTCGGAACCGGGCGACCCGCCTTTTCCGGCCAGCCTTTGTGTGTCTGTCAATGACGAAGTCGTTCATGGCATTCCTCACAAGGATAAAATTTTAAAGGACGGCGATATCGTGGGCCTGGATTTGGGCGTTCAATACAAAGGATTGTTCACCGACGCCGCTATCACGGTGCCGGTCGGAGATGTGACCGAGAAGCACCGCAAGCTGATCGAAGCCGCAAAAGAATCTTTGGCCGCCGGACTTTCCGCGGTCAAAGCCGGCAATTATACGGGTGACGTCGGGTTTGCGATCGAGACAAAGGTCCAGGAAAATGATTTTCAGGTAGTGCGTCAGCTTGTCGGCCACGGCGTCGGCAAAGCGGTCCATGAAGAACCGGAAGTGCCTTGCTTTGGCCGAACCAAAACAGGGACCAAACTCGTAAAAGGCATGGTCATCGCGGTGGAACCAATGGTAAATGAAGGCGGCTGGAAGGTTTATTTTACAAATGACAATTGGACCATAAAAACCGTGGATGGCGGGTGGTCGGCGCATTCTGAACATACGGTTTTGGTCACTGAAGCCGGCTGCGAGATCCTTACATCGGTCTAATTTTGCCTTTGAGCATAAATATGTTATAATCTAATGGTTCTGTACATAGCGCATACTTTGAAATCACAATAAAAATATGACAAAGTTAAATAATGAAAAAGCTCTGACTTCGGATTTGCCCGAAGCAGGGGAATCCAGTATTAAGCTGATTACTTTGGTGGTTTTGCTCAGTTTTCTTTTTGGCATCGGAGGAGCTGTTTTTGGTTCAACGTTTTTATTGCATAATGGCGTTTCATTTGGCTCCGGCATCGGCAGCGATATAAAAACCGTTTCCGTGAACGAACAGTCGGGGATTGTTGACGTGGTCAAGAATGCCAGTCCGGCGGTTGTTTCGATCATAATTTCCAAAGATCTTAATAAAATTCCCGGATATTCTACCTCGCCTTTTGACTTTGGCCCCTTTTCGTTTGACCCGTTTTTTCAGAACCGCAATCAGCAGAACCAAAAAAACAATACGCCGAATATCCAGCAGATAGGAGGCGGTTCCGGATTTATCGTATCTTCCGATGGGCTGATCATGACCAACAAGCATGTGGTTGCAGACACAACCGCCACTTATACAGTACTGACCAATGACGGCAAGAAATATGACGCGACAGTATTGTCGCGCGACCCGGTCAATGATCTGGCTTTGGTGAAAATAAGCGCCAGTCAATTGCCAACTTTACCTTTGGGTGATTCCTCCGGTCTCCGGATCGGCCAGACTGTCATAGCGATCGGGAATTCCTTGGGCCAATATAGCAATACTGTCACCAAAGGCATTGTTTCCGGCATCGGCCGGACGATAACGGCCGGCGGTGAGACCGGTTCGGATTCCGAACAACTGGAAGGCGTGATCCAGACCGACGCGGCGATCAATCCGGGCAATTCAGGCGGTCCGCTTCTGGATATAGGCGGTTCGGTGATAGGCATTAACACCGCCATGGATTCCCAGGGACAATTGATCGGATTTGCCATTCCGGTAAATGACATCAAAAAAGATATCAGCAGCTTCCAAAAAGTCGGCAGGATCGTCAAGCCGTTCCTTGGAGTGAGGTATGTCATGATCAACCAAAGCATCCAGCAGCAAAATAATTTAAGCGTCGACCATGGCGCGCTGATCGTTTCGGGAGACTTGATCAGCTCGCCGGCAGTTTTACCGGGTTCGGCCGCGGATAAAGCCGGGCTTAAGGAACATGACATAATCCAGCAGATCAATGGGAAGGATTTAAATCAAGACCATAGCTTGGCTTCCTACCTGAAAGATTTTAATCCGGGAGATGTTGTGAAAATGACCGTTTTCAGCGGCGGCAAAACCAAAGATCTGACGGTGACCTTAGGGGAGAGCAAATAAACCCCCACACCATAACGAGCTTATTTAGTAAAATAATTATGAATATAAAATGATTGAATATAGTCCAACAGCGATAATTCAAGAGCCAACTGTTTCGGCTTTGCCGAAACAAAAGCTCTTTTGGTGTGGGGGTAAATGAGGGTTTTGGCGATTGATTGGGGAGAAGCCCGGGTCGGGGCGGCGGTTTCGGATGAAGAAGGAAAAATCGCTTTTCCCCTGGAACAGTTCTTCGAAACACAAAATGCAATAGCTGAAATAATAAAAATAATTAATGAACTCGGAATCAGCTTGGTATTGGTTGGACTGCCTAAGAATTTGGCCGGCAAAGAAGAAAAATCCGCCGTGAAACTTAAGGTTTTTGTAGATAATCTTTCCAAGGCTGTGAAAGTCCCGATAACCCTGATAGACGAACGGTTTACTTCAGTGGAAGCAACGAACAGACTGAGAGAGCTCGGAATCAAAGAAAAAGAGCAGAGGGGGGTTAAAGATAACATTGCAGCCCAGATCATGCTCCAGCAATACCTCGATACAAAAAAAGCAAGAACGGCAGAATAAAGCATTCAAATAAAATTAAAAAACAAATATGGCAAAAAAACTACATAAGTTCCATCAAATAATAGTCCACCCTAACAGGTGGCTGGTTTGGGCAATAGTTTACGGAATTTTTGTGACAATTGCTCTGGTCGGATATATTCAAGTTACGGAAGTCAACTTTGAATCTCAAATTGCAGAAAATACATTTCAGCCATGGCATACGTTCCAAGATATCCGATTAGGATTCAGGGTCCATTTTCCGGCGGACTGGTCGATTGAGGCTGTCAACAGTTCGATGATAAATATTTTCCCCAGCACCATCTCGGACGAAGGCGTATCGGTGCTGGTGGTGCCGCCTGCCTCGGAAAATGCCATCCGCAAAACTCTGAAGATTGTCCAGGAAAACACGATTCGAGTGGACGGCAGTCCGGCCCAGAAAATCATAAATGATCTCGGCGGCGGCCATTCGGAAACTGTCGTCTTAGCCCAGCACAATAACAAGCTTTATGAATTGCGGGGCACGGACAATCTGGTCATGAAGCTGGTTTTAACTTTCCAGTTTAGATGAGTGAATTCCGGCAGGACATTGTCTCCAAACATTGGGTGCTGTTTGCGCCCAACCGGGCCTCAAAACCTGAGGATTTTAAGCTTGAACCGTCAACACCGCCTTCAGACCAGCTTCCTGAGGTAGACAAATCCTGCGCTTTTTGTCCCGGTAATGAAGAGAAAAATCAGGAAATTTGCTCGGTCCCCAACGGCCGGAACTGGCAAGTGCGCGTCATTCCGAATAAATTTGAGGCCTTAGGCCATCTCGGTGGAAGCTCGGAGCGGCACGATTTTTACCGCGTCCGTGAAGGTATTGGCGACCACGAAGTGATCATCACCAGACCGCATAATATCCTGACCGGTTTTTTGACGGATGACATCTTAGACACCTCGCTTAAGGTGTATCAGGACCGCATGGTAGAGCTTTCCAACCATCCTGAAGTCGAGTATGTCCATGTCATACAAAATCACGGTCACGCCGGCGGCGCTTCTATTTTGCATCCCCATTCCCAGATCTTTGCCACGCCATTCGTGCCGGAGCATCTGCATGGCGAGGTTGTCAGCAGTTATCACTCTTTTTTGGCAAGCGGGGCCTGTATTTATTGTGAAGTTATTTTGAAGGAATTATCCGACCAGGTGCGGGTGGTTTTGGATGAAAAGGATTTTTTTGTTTCTTCGCCTTTTGCCGCCCGGGTGCCTTTTGCCTTGCGTATAATCCCAAAAAGACACCAGGCCAATTTTTTTGAAATGACCGATGGCGAAAGACGATCACTGGCCCGGGTATTGAAGCTGATTTTGCAGAAAATTTATTTTAAGCTGAAAAACCCGGCTTACAATTTTTATATTCATACTTTGCCTGTTTCCCACTCTCTCCACACCCGGTATGACGTGCGCAGTTATCATTGGCATCTGGAAATTTTGCCGCGCCTGAACGTCTGGGGCGGGTTTGAACTTGGCTCGGATGTATACGTGAATACAATTTTGCCGGAAACAGCAGCTGATATTTACAGGCAACCCTAATATGAAAAAATTGATTATTGCCAATTGGAAAATGAACCCTCAGACCATAGAAGAAACTCGGCGTCTGGCGGCTTCGCTCGAGCACCGTTTGCACACCACTACAGCCGATGCCGAGGTCGCGATATGCGCGCCTTTTGTGTATCTTCCGGCGTTGTTGCACTATACGCATCGGGTTTTTATGGGAGCGCAGAATATGAGCTGGGCCGACAAGGGCGCTTTGACCGGTGAAATATCCGCGGTTCAGTTGAAACTTTGGAATGTAAACTATGTTATTTTAGGACATTCCGAAAGAAGGCTTTTCTTAGGCGAGACCGATTCCGTGGTCAACGCGAAAATTATTGCGGCCTTAAAACATAAAATCACTCCCATCGTCTGCCTGGGCGGTGAAGAAGGAGCGATAAAGGCTGAAATGAAAAATTTGGTGACGAAGCAGTTCATTAAAACCACAAAAGATCTGGATAAAAAACAACTGGAAAAAATTGTGTTTGTTTACGAACCGGTTTGGGCCATTTCGAGCATGAAAAAATCCGAGCCAGCCACCGGCGAGCACGCTCATGAGCTGGTCAGGCATATTTTTCAGCTCCTGGAACACCGGATCGGCAAAGTATCCTTGAATGTCAGAGTTTTATACGGCGGCACGGTAAATCAAGCCAATGTCCATGAATATGCTAAATATCCGATAATCGGCGGAGCGCTGGTCGGTGCCGCCAGTTTGGACGCGGAAAATTTCTGGAAAATAGTGCAAGAGTTCGGCCGGGAGGCGATACATCGCACATGAAAGTATATTTAGGCGCCGACCACGGCGGATTTAAACTGAAAGAAGAAATAAAAAACTGGCTGGCCGAGTGGCATATTGAATTTGAGGACCTAGGCGCGAAAGAATTTAAATCCGATGATGACTATCCGGATTATGCCTGGCCGGTCGCGGTGAAAGTCGGTAATGCGGAAGGGGCGTTCGGAATTTTGGCCTGCCGGTCAGGGCAAGGCGAATCGATTGTCGCCAACAAAGCTAAAGGAGCGCGGGCCGCGCTTGCCTGGACCGAACACTCGGCAGCGGCAGCGCGCAACGACGACGATGCTAATATTCTGTGCCTGCCTGCGGATTATGTGACTTTGGGCAGCGCCAAAGCCATGGTCCATATGTTTTTGACCACGCCTTTTGATGAGAAGGAGGAGCGGTTTGTCAGAAGGGTAAATAAAGTTAAGAAAATAGACGTAAATTTGTAGTATTCATGACCGAAATTTCCCCTGCGATTTTAACCAATGATGTTGCGGATTTCCGCCTAAGATACGCGGAACTTTTTGCGGTAAGCCACTATTTCACGAAACTGCACATAGACTTTATTGACGGCAAGTTTATCGAAAACAAAACCGTGATGCCGGCTGATCTGGGTTTTTTGAAATCATCGCCCATGACCTTGATGGCGCATTTCATGACCTTGGAACCGCAAAAATATTTTATTGACGCAAAAGAAGCCGGATTTAAGTGGGTAATTTTACAGTTTGAAGCGTTCGGAAATATTGCGCAGATTACCCCGGTGATCGATCAGGCGGAAAAATTGGACCTGAAAGTGGGTTTGTCGGTGAGTCCGGAAACGCCGCTCTATGACATCGGAAAATTTATCAACATCGTGCCGCTGATCCAGCTGATGGGTATTCAGCCGGGTTTTCAGGGCCGTCCTTTTATCCCTGCGACAATCGGAAAAATCCGTGAATTGCGGCAGCTTTCCAAAAGTGTCATAATTGCGGTTGACGGAGGGATAAAAATCGGCATTGCCGGCGCCTGCGCCAAGGCCGGCGCTGATATTTTGGTCACCGGTTCCGCCATTCTCAAATCGGAAGATGAAGCCATGGCAGTCGAAGCGCTTAAAATTGATATTGAAAACGCATAATGGAATTCTCGATCCAACAACTCGAAGAAAAAGCCAACGACATCAGGCAGGACATTATCAAAATGCTTGTCGCGGCTAAATCCGGCCACTCGGCCGGACCCTTGGGCATGACAGATGTTTTTACCGCGCTGTATTTCGCGGTGATGAACGTCGACCCGAAAAATCCGGCATTAGAAAGCCGCGACCGGTTTGTTTTGTCCTGCGGGCATATTTGTCCCGTCTGGTACGCCACGCTCGCGGAGGCCGGTTTTTTTCCGATGACGGAGTTATCGACTTTAAGAAAATTAGGAACCAGACTACAAGGGCACCCTCACGGTGAAGAGTTGCCCGGCGCCGAAAATAGCTCGGGACCTCTGGGCCAGGGCCTTTCGCAGGCCGCCGGCATGGCTTATGTCGGCCTTAAAATGAAAAAAGAACCGTGGAGAGTATATTGCGTTATGTCGGACGGCGAACAGGAAGAGGGGCAGATCTGGGAAGCTGCCATGTTTGCCGCCAAAAATAAATTGCGAAATCTGACCGGCATTATTGACCGCAATAATATTCAGATCGACGGTTATACGGAAGACATTATGCCGTTGGAACCGTTTGTGGACAAATGGAAAGCCTTCGGCTGGCATGTTCTGGAAATAGACGGCCATAATATCCGGGAAATTATCGATGCCTGCAACGAAGCCAAAGCGATTTACGAAAAACCGACCGTGATAATTTGCCATACCATTCCCGGAAAGGGAGTGGATTTTATGGAATACCGCTTTGAATGGCACGGCAATCCGCCGGGTACGATCGAGCCGTCCGGTTCGCCGCCGAAAGACCAGCAAGCCGAAATTGCCCTGAAAGAATTAAGAACTTTGGGAGGGAAGATCAGGAGCGAACATGAATAGTCGCAGTATCCTCGTTAATTAAAAAGAAAGGAATAATTATGAATCAAAGCGAAAGTGAAATGCCAAAAGGCGCGGAAGAGATTACGAAAAAAGAAGTAATCAACAAATTCGCTAAACTACAAAGTGAAATGCGGAGTCCAAATAAGATGACTTTGGAAATGATGAAAAGACAAAAAGAAATTGATGTTGAATCGGATTTGATAAATGAAGCAGATAGTTTAACTCAAGAAAAATTAAAAAAAGATTTTGAAAAAGGTGCAGTGAATTAATGCCCGTAAAATTAATCGACAATTTGTTCGAGCCTGACATCAAACACATCCCGATCCGCAACGGTTACGGCGAGGGACTGATGATCTTGGGCAAGGAAAACCCCGAAGTCGTGGTTTTGTGCTGCGATCTTACGGAATCGACCCGTTCGCAGGAATTTGCCGAAGCGTACCCGGAGCGGTTCGTGGAAGTGGGGGTTGCGGAGCAAAATTTGGCGGGTTTGGGCGCGGGCATGGCCCATGAAGGCAAGATCCCTTTCATCACTTCCTATGCTACCTTCTCTCCGGGACGGAACTGGGACCAGATTCGGGTTTCAATCTGTTACAGCGGAAATAATGTGAAGATCGTGGGCTCTCACGCCGGCATTTCGGTCGGGCCGGATGGGGCTACGCATCAGGCCATGGAAGATATCGCGATCACGCGTGTTTTGCCGAGAATGACAGTTTTGGTGCCATGCGATGCTTTGGAAGCCCGAAAAGCGACTTTGGCCGCGGCGAAAATCATAGGTCCGGTGTATCTGAGGCTGGCCCGGGAAAAAACCCCTCAATTCACCACGGACGAAACGCCGTTTGAGATCGGTAAAGCCTACGTTTATCGTGAAGGAAAAGACTGTACCATCGCGGCTGCCGGCCCGCAAGTATATTATGCCTTGGATGCGGCCAATCAACTCAGTAAAGTCGGAATTGAATGCGAAGTGATAAACGTCGCGTCAGTCAAACCGTTTGATGGACAAACTCTGGTAGCGTCGGTCAAAAAAACCGGCTGCGCGGTTTCGGCCGAGGAACATCAGATCACAGGCGGCGTGGGTAGCGCGGTGGCGGAGGTTTTGGGAAGAAATTTTCCGGTGCCTCAGGAGTTTGTGGGCATGCCCGATCATTTCGGGGAATCCGGGGAACAAAAAGAACTGATCGCCAAATGGGGAATGGATGCAAAAGCGATAATTGCGGCAGTAAAAAAAGCGGTCAAGCGTAAAGCTTGACCGTCCACGAAAGCGGGGATCCATAATAAATTAATGAATCAAAAAGGATTTACTTTAATAGAACTTCTGGTTGTTATCTCCGTAATCGGCATGCTTGCCAGTATTATTTTGGTTTCCCTCAGTGGCGGCCGCGCCAAGGCGCGCGATGCCAGACGCAAGGTAGACGTAAACCAAATCCAAAAAGCTTTTGAGCTGATGATATCCGATAACGGATGGCCTCCAAACGATGCGGGTACGTGGATCCATCTGAATAATCCTTGTTCTTCGGGTCTGACAAGCACGCTGGTTCCTAAATATTTCGCTTCTATGCCGGATGATCCTTTAAGCCCAGGTCTGCCTCCTTTTTGTGTTGCAGCTGACGGGTATTGGTATTATTTCGGGATCGGGTACAAATATGATGGAATCAATGGAGTGACTGCCGCGAGCGTGGATAACTACATCATCTGTTCAAAATTGGAAAACACCGCGGATCAAGATTATCATATCATCGGCAATCTCTGGGGAAGAGGATGGACCTTGAATTATTGTGTAGGAAATTAACATTAAAATCTGGCGGAAAATAAATCAATTGAAAGATAAGCCCGGTTTTACTCTACAATCGGTTTATGTGTACACGGCAACATCATCGCCGTAAAAAATAGGCAAGCAAAAAAATAAAATGAACATGTTCAATATTTAATAATTAATTAAATATTTATGGCAGAAAAAAATGAACCGTCGCCGGAAGAAATGAATATTGCTGAGGTTCCGGAGGATGGGGTTGAAGAAAGCATAGCCCAGGCTAGAAGGACAGGACAAAAAGAAGGATACGAATTAAGGATTCAGGAAGTAAAGGAATCGGGCCAAGGGGTAAAAGAACAGATGAAAGCAGAGTTGAGAGCTGAATTAAAAAAAGAACTAAAATATGAGCTGAAAACAGAGTTGAAAGCTGAATTAATGGCAGAACTGAAAGTAGAGCTAAAACTAGAGTTGTTAGGAGCGCGGAAAAAAGAACAACCGGAGGAGGAAAAAAAGGAACTGGGTCCAGATAAGTCATATCATGAAGAGTTTACAGAGAATGGAGAAAGTATTTTCAGCGTCAGATGGGATGAAGAACTTGGGGAATACAAAATTTTATTTCCGCAAATTATACCTTTTGGAAAAGCAGCAGAGGATGCGTCTATTAACTCCAAGAGCTTTATAATTGGCCAAACACCGGATGCGGCAAAAAAAGTATTTGACTACGCCAAAACTAGCCTGGCCGCAACTGACAAGCCCGACATCCACAAAGTTTATTTAAAAGTTTATGATTATGCCATAAAACTTCCCAAGACATAATGCCTGAAATGCTCTAAAACATAACTTAAATAAATGGCAAATATTTGCCATTTATTTAATAATTCATTATAATAATGCTGTAAAGTAACTTATTTGAAACCAAAAGTATGAGCAAATACGATATTGTATCGATCGGCGACACGACCATTGACGCTTTTATACAATTGCATGAAGCTTCGATCCACTGCGGCGTAGATCATACCAACTGCCAATTATGCATGTCTTTCGCTGATAAGATCCCTTACGAACATCTGACCTTACTGCCGGCTGGCAATTCCACCAATAATGCGGTGGGCTCATCCCGGCTCGGCATGAAAGATGCGTTCGTGTCCGCGGTCGGAGACGATGAAAGCGGTCAAAAAATCATCCGGGAATTGACACGTGAGGGAATAGACACGCAGTTTGTCCATATCAACAAAAACGTCCAGACGAATTTTCACTTCGTTCTGTCATTTCAGGGCGAGCGGACGATTTTGATCAAGCACAATAAGTTTGCGTACAAACTTCCGCGTAAGCTGGACACTCAATGGATCTATTTTTCGTCCATGGCCCAGGGAACGGAAAAATTTCATAAGGAGCTTGGCGGATTGCTTGCGAAAAATCCAAAAATCAAGCTGGCTTTCAATCCCGGAACTTTTCAGATGCGCATGGCCACCAGCACGTTAAGAGGGATTTATAAGAGGACGGAAATTTTATTTCTGAACCGCGAAGAAGCCCAGCTGGTGCTGAAGCAACAAACCCGCAATGTCAAAACATTGCTTGCAGGCATGCATAAGTTGGGGGCACGGGTCGCAGTGATCACGGACGGCAGGGAAGGTTCATACGCTTCCGACGGGTCTTTGAAAATTTGGTATATGGATGAGTTTGTCGGCCCACACGTGGAATCCACGGGAGCAGGCGACGCTTACGGCACGGCATTTACTTCAGCCATGTTTTACGGCAAGCCGATCCAGGAAGCTGCCGCCTGGGGCACGGTTAACGGCGGCTACGTGGTGCAGTTTGTCGGCCCTCACGCCGGGTTGCGCACAAAGTCTCAGATTGAGCATTATCTGAAAACCCATCCTAAGTTCAGGGCAAAAGAAATTTAATAAGGAGAAAATCTTATGAAAAAAAACAATAAATATAACGCTTTAGGAATTCTGTTTGCTGTATTGGCTGTCGCTGCCGCGGTTAGCTTGATCTATTATTGGCAAGTTGCTTCTCAGTCGATGCCCTATTTTTTCATCCATGAAAGCTTAACAGCAAATTTGCAAACCTATAAAAATGATCAGTATGGATTTTCTATTGCTTTGCCGAACAGCTGGAAAGGATTTATGGTCCAGTCAAGTCAATGGGAAGGGCGAAGCGTGGCAAGCGGAAAAATTCTCGACCACGGCCCGCTGATAACCCTGCGCCATCCACTCTGGACCGCGGCCGATCCTCGCGAGGATATGCCGGTGATGGTGTTCACACCTTCGCAATGGACGCTAGTTCAGCAAGAAAAAATGTCGCTGGGCGCAGCCCCGATCGCACCCGGTATTCTAGCCCAAAATTCGCAGTATATAATAGCCCTGCCGGCCCGGTATAATTATGATTTTAAAACAGGATGGGAGGAAGTTGATCAGCTCGTCCATAAATTGAAAGCGTATAATCCACCTACATCCGTCGTCCAAATCGGCAATGGAACTCTCACGGGCCATGTCACAATCGGGCCGAATTGTCCGGTGGAAAGGGTCGGCATGCCGTGTCCGCCGTCCCCCCAGGCTTATGCGGGCACTCAAATTATTGTTTACAAAAATGATGCCAAGACAGTGGCTGCCTCAGCCGCTTTGGATTCATCGGGTGATTACAGTTTGAATTTACCCGCAGGCTCGTATTTGGTGACTTACAAAAGTTCAGTAGGCATGTTTCGGACCAGTCCGGCTCCACGGCCTGTGACTATCAAGGCGGGCCAGAGCGTGAAACTTGATTTCAGCATTGATACAGGCATTAGATAAAAATTGATATGCGTTTTCGGAAAAAATGGGGTACAAAAATTATTTTGGCCGTAGTAGTCGTATTGGGATTTTTATATTGGCACGGCCTGAAAAATATCACGGCCAAAGGCGGAATGAGTTGTAATTACCATCTAGCCTACGCGCTTTGCACCCTCAAAAACAACAAAGCGCAATTGCCGGGCCTGTGGGATATATTAACAGCGGGTGTGAAGTTTTAAATCATAAATCCTAAACTCTAAATAAATGACAAATCCCAAGGTTTTAAAAATTCGAAAAATTGGCGCTTGGATATTATTTAGGATTTAGAGTTTAGATATTAGGATTTTTTTATTATGCTAGTTCACATCGGCCGGATCATAAATAAGAACATGCTGGGGAAGTACGCTTTACCCGCTTTCAATACGCAAGATCTGGAGACCACGCTTGGAATAGTTCGGGCAGCGGAAAAGCAAAAAGCCCCGATCGTCATCCAAACTTCAGTCGGCGCTTTGGAATACGCTGGCATGGAAGAGTTGGTGGGTCTGATAAAAACACACGCCAGGAAGGCCAAGGTCCCCATCGCCCTGCACCAGGACCACTGCCACGATTTTGGTTTGATAAAAAAGCTGATCAACCTCGGTTATTCTTCGGTGATGCTGGATGCATCCCAAATGGAATATAAGGACAATTTGAAATTAACGAAACAGGTGGTTGCTTACGCGCATAAGCGGGGAGTATGGGTCCAGGCGGAATTAGGCAGAATTCTGGGCAGCGAGGATTGGCAGACCGTGAAAACCGGGGATGACCTCATGACCGATCCGGACCAGGCAGCCAGTTTCGTAGCTGAAACCAGGATCGATACTTTGGCCGTGGCTTTGGGTTCTGTCCACGGAATCCCGGTCAATCCCAAGATAAAAAAAATAATGTCAACTCTCGTTGAGCACATCGATCTGAAACGGCTGAAAGAGATCCGCCAGAAAGTCAAAATTCCGCTGGTGGTCCACGGAGCCTCGGGAGTGCCGGATAGGCAGATCCGGGCGGCAATAAAATTTGGCGTGGCTATATTTAATATTGATACCGATTTGCGAGTGGTTTTTAATAAAGCGCTTCGGTCGAACTTGAAAAACAACCCGCAGATCTACGATCCCAGAAAACTTCTGGGGCCGGCTACCGATGCTTTGCAGCAAATGGCAGAATTCAAAATCAAATTGCTGAAGTGCAATGGGAAGGCGGGTAAAATAAGGTAAAATAAATAATCAATATCATTAAATAAAAAATAATTAAAAAAATATGGCCAAGCACAAAACAAGAAAAACACTCGATCAGCACATACACGAACAGCTTAAATTTCATAACACCGAGGAATTTATTATTTTTTTGGTATGGGGATTGTTTGTGGTAGCTTTTCTCGTATCATTGTTAAAAATAAATGGATAAGATCAGAATCGCGATAAATGGTTTCGGCCGCATCGGAAGGCAGGCTTTTAAAATCGCCTTAACCAAGCCCGAACTGGAAGTTGCGGCGGTCAATGATCTGACCGAGCCGCAAGTTCTGGCGCAGCTGCTGAGGTATGATT
Organism: Candidatus Doudnaibacteriota bacterium; assembly: GCA_039931165.1. Taxonomy (GTDB): domain Bacteria; phylum Patescibacteriota; class Doudnabacteria; order UBA920; family O2-02-FULL-48-8; genus JBDTSL01. Next base: position 103,875 of record JBDTSL010000001.1, on the reverse strand, counting down.
CAAACTACGGTCCCTATGAGAAAAAGGTCGGTTTTGACAATGTCAAAGCCAAGGCCAATCCGATCATCTCTTCGTCGGGTAATATTATTGTCGATCCGCCGGCTGGCGGACAAAAATACCCGATATTTGCCGAAAAAGACCCTGCCATGCTGCCGTGGAAAGATCTGGGAGTGGATGTGGTTTTGGAATCCACCGGCAGATTCATCACCACTGAAGCTTCTTCAGCGCACCTGCGGGCAGGGGCTAAAAAAGTCATCATTTCGGCCCCGGCCAAAGACGATGGGGTTACCCCGACTTTTATCATCGGGGTCAATCACGAAAAGTATAAAGGCGAGAAAATTATTTCCAATGCTTCCTGCACAACTAATTGCATTACTCCCGTCATCGCTGTGTTGCATTCGAAGTTTGGCGTGAAAAAAATGATGATGTCCACGCTCCATTCTTATACTGCCGAACAAAATTTGGTGGACGGACCGCCGCCTGGCGGCAAGTCAGGCGATTTGCGCCGCGCAAGAGCGGCAGCGGTTAATATCATCCCCACAAGCAGCGGCGCGTCAATTTCCGCTACTGAAGTGATCCCGGAGTTAAAGGGACTTTTAACCGCTATGGCTTTTCGCGTACCTACCGCTGTGGGTTCAGTCTCTGATTTTACATTGATCTTGAATAAAAAAACCACGGTCGAAGAGGTGAATAAAGCTTTTATCGAAATGTCCAAGCATCCGATGTGGCAAAACGTATTGGAGGTCACGACCGATCCGATCGTATCCACTGACATCATTGGTAATCCGCATTCTGCCATCGTGGATTTGAGCCTGACCCAAGTCGTGGATGGCGACATGGTCAAAGTAGTCGCCTGGTATGACAATGAGTTCGGCTACGCCAACCGATTTGTGGAACAGGCGATATTAATTGGAAAAGAAAATAATTAAATAAATTTTATGGATACACCACAACCAAATCAAAATCCAACAGATCCAACCTACAAAGTTCCCCCGACTCCGATGACAGATACTCTGCATAAAAATTGGTTTTCACGGCATATGATTCTTGGCGTTGTTTTTTTGCTGGCCGCGGTCGGCGCGATCGTGTCGGGAATTTACTATTGGCAAACCGTGCGCCAGATTCCTGCATTTTTACAAGTACCGGCGCATAAAGATTTTATGGCTGACTGGAAGGCGTATTCCAACACAAAGTACGGATTGGAGTTTAAATATCCCCCGGCCTTGGCTTTGACAACAGCTGATGACAATTGCGCCACAACAGACCCACTGGCAGCCGTTGCATGTCACGGAGATGAAGTATATCTGAGCCGCGACGGCGCACAACAAATAATATTGGGAATAAATGAGCCTGGCTCCGCGCTTTTGAAGCAAGATTCCACTTCTGTTGCCAGTGTTCAAGCTGATGTTTTGAAAACCAGGTCAATTATCCCGAATTCCAGCGGAATTAAGATTTACAAACACCCGGTATATCGAGGGGATGGGAAAACTTTTCATTACATCAGATACAGTTTTAATAAAGCTGGTGTGGATTATTTCGAGAGTCCAGATTCAGGCGTTATTCCAGATTTATACGATACATATGTTTATTTTGGATCTCGTGATTATTTCGCTACACCTACGTCCGATCCGAATTTTGATTCCAATCAAAAAACAGCCGAGTTGATCCTTTCTACTTTCAAGTTTACCACGCCAAGTTCCACTGCCGACACTTCGACTTGGAAAACTTACACAAACAGCCAGTATGGGTTTGAGTTTCAATATCCTCAAACATGGGTAAAGGTAGTTGATTCACAAGCCAGCTCAACTGATTATTTGCCGGTTTCCCGGATGTTCGCAGCCATCTATCGTACTAGTTACCCCGCGCAAGATTTTAGCGGGCGTGTGGATATATACAGTGTTACATTGGCCACTGTTTTGAAAGATGATCCTTTTCTAAAAAATGAAAAGAAGCTAGGGAATGCGACAGTCGCGGGTATATCCTGGCAGCATTTTAGTACTCCAAACGGATCGGATTACTATGTCGAGAAAAACGGCAAAGTTTATGAAGTGTCGGGCACCGAAGAAATAACTAATCAAATCCTTTCCACCTTTAAATTCACCTCATGACCGAAATAGGAAATTCACAACCGCCTCCACTCGAACTCGGACCTCACAAAAGCTGGTTTGCCAGGCATATTATGTCCGAGATTTTGGGAATCCTGCTTTTTGGCGCCATCGCTGCCGGAGCGTACTATTACCAGGTCTCCCAGTCAGAGCCTGTTATTATTCCTCCCGTGCATCACGAAAAAGTTGACACAATGGCAAATTGGAAAACTTATACGAATGATCAGTATGGGTTTGAGTTAAAAACTCCAGTGGAATTAATGCCTCTTGACGCTACTACAGGTACTGGAAGCGTGACAACTGCAGGAAAAACTTACCAGACAATTCAATTGATAAATAATATTGTACCAGACATAAAAATTATTAAAGGCTACACGGACGTTGCGACTGATCCTTATGGAAATCCACCTTCCTCTATTGCTTCAAAAGTTATCAATGGCGTGACCTGGCATATTTTTTATAATCCTGCCGGAGGGGCTCCTGGTTGTGACCAGGCCTCGTTCCAGACAATTACTAAAGACGGACTAGATTTGATTGATGTTAGTTTTATGGATGAAGAACACTGCCCCGGAGACCCGAAAACAATGCCAAGCGTTGCTTATATTAACCAAATCCTTTCCACCTTCAAGTTCACAACGCCAAGTTCAGTTCTGGATACCTCGACTTGGAAAACTTACACAAACAGCCAGTACGGGTTTGAGTTTCAATATCCTCCGTCAATAACCTATCAAGATAAATCCTCTTCTAGCGGATGGGGGGACATAAGCTTTGAGGATGCAAATAAAAGCAGCAATGGATTTAATATCAAGATAAATAATCCTGGATTTGGATTCGGTGAGGGATGTCTTGATATAAAGACTAGCTCAAAACTAGTCAACGGAATAATGATGTCAAGGTCAGATTATTGCGGTCTCATTGTTTACCATTTTAAAACTGGAAGTAATGAATTTTATATTTTAAATAGTAAAATTCTGGATAAAGAATATTTTGATGAAAAGGTTTTGGATCAAATCCTTTCCACCTTTAAATTCACCCCATGACCGAAATAGGAAATTCACAACCGCCTCCACTCGAACTCGGACCTCACAAAAGCTGGTTTGCCAGGCATATTATGTCCGAGATTTTGGGAATCCTGCTTTTTGGCGCCATCGCTGCCGGAGCGTACTATTACCAGGTCTCCCAGTCAGAGCCTGTTATTATTCCTCCCGTGCATCACGAAAAAGTTGACACAATGGCAAATTGGAAAACTTATACGAATGATCAGTATGGATTTAGTTTTAAGTATCCAAATGATAGTACTATGTCGTCTGAAGCCAGTCCAACTTCTTCTATTCCGGTAGTGTCTTTTAAAGATCCTTCCAATAGATTCAAGTTGCAAATCGAGAGCAATTGCTGTCGAGAAGGTACTATAAAGTATCAAGAATTTCCGGTTCTTGTAGACGGCAAAAATTTGGGATATAGACTGTACGGATATGGGGAGAATTTGGGAGCCACTGCAATAGATCCAAATAATACCGCAAGAATAGCCATATTAATAATACCAGCGTCACTTTTGAAAAATGTTGATCTCTTAAATGAGGGCATAGATATTGAATTGCTATTCAGTGTAAAGGATCAAGGAGAAGCGATTAAAATTTTTCAACAAATCCTTTCCACTTTCAAGTTCACAGTTGCCAACACAGTTTTTTGCGGAGGAATTGCCGGTATGCCTTGCCCGACGACCGGCTACACCTGCGTTTCGGAAGGTTCGTTCCCTGACGCAGGAATAAATTGTACCAAACAAATCACCCCAATCTCTGACCCGAAAAATCCTATTGCTTGCATCCAAGTGATCACGACGGGAATGAATCCTGCGACTGGGGAAGTTAAAACTTTCCCTACACCGTGCGATCTTCCTCCAGGCTGGGTGAAAGTGGAAGGTGTCAGCAGATGATCAAATCGATCACATCAGTAAGGGTTACCGGCCGGCGCGTGATTTTGCGCGCGGGATTTGACGTGCCGCTGAAGCAGAATATCCATACCGAGGAGTGGGAAGTGGCGGATGACAACAGGGTCAAAGACATTTTGCCTACGCTTCGGTATTTGATCAAACAAGGAGCCAAGATCGTGATTATCGCGCATCTGGACCGCCCCGAGGGTTGGAAAAAAGCCAAAAGCCTGTGGCCGGTGGCTGTTAAATTGGCCGAACTGGTAGATTATAAGCTGGTCAGGATCGTGAGCAAGTTTTCCGGATATAAAGTTCCGACCATAAATTTTTTACCGGCGGATATCAGGAAGAAAGATTACTCCGGCCTCAGCCGGGATTTGCCGGCAGGCAGCATTTTATTTTTGGAAAATTTGCGTTTTTATAAGGAAGAAGAAGAAAACGACCTAAAATTTATTGATCTTCTCGCGGGCTTCGGCGATGTTTATGCCAACGAGGCTTTTTCCGTAGCGCACAGGCAAGAAGCATCAACTTTCGGTCTGGCCAAGAAATTGCCGGCCTATGCCGGAATTTCTTTCATGAAAGAGCTCCGGTCGCTTTCGAAGATCACAAAAAATCCCCGCCCGCCTCTAGTGATTCTGATCGGCGGGATCAAAATTGAGGATAAGGTTCATACTATCCATAACCTGGCGAAGCACGCTTCGAATATTATTGTGGGCGGCGGCGTAGCCAATACTTTTTTGAAGGCTTTGGGTTATGAGGTTGGCAGGTCAAAAATTTCGGATGTGCCCGCGGCCAGAGATCTGCTCCGCCATTATAAGCAGAAACTGGTTATGCCTGTGGATGTGGTGGTGGCAACCGACCTGAAGGCGCGGCCAAGATTGGTAAATATTGATAAAGTCAGGCCAAACGATCTGATGTTGGACATAGGCCCGGAAAGCATAAGAAAATTTTCGGCCCTCATAAAACTGGCAAGGTCTCTGGCGTGGAACGGGCCTTTCGGCCTGATAGAGGATCCGCGATACCGGTTCGGCAGCAAGGCAATTGCCCTGACTTTTGCTTCAAGGTCAAAAGGTCCGGCTTTCGGCGTGGTCGGCGGCGGCGAAACCGTTGAGGTCTTGGATCAGGCGAAAGTATCGCAGTTTATTGACCACGTTTCCACGGGAGGCGGAGCCATGCTAGAATTCCTGGCAGGAAAGCCATTGCCGGCAATTAAAGCTCTGGAAACATCCAAATAATGTCAAACACTCCCATCAAAAATATATTCGCTCGGCAGATACTTGATTCTCGGGGCAACCCGACTGTTGAAGTGACCGTGGAAGCGGGAAGCGGCCGCGGGACTTTCGGGGTTCCTTCTGGAGCATCGACAGGCAGCGCCGAAGCTTTGGAATTGCGCGACGGAGGAAAAGATTATGGAGGTCTCGGCGTTCTGAAGGCTGTCGCAAACGTCAATGCTGTTATCGCCAAAAATATCAGAGGCATGAACGTATTTGACCAGGAAGCCGTCGACGAAGCGATGATCGGGATGGACGGCACGCCAAATAAAAAAAAGCTCGGCGCCAATGCCATTCTGGGAGTTTCAGGAGCAGTGGTAAAAGCCGCGGCGGCGGCCAAAAAAATTCCCATATATAAGTACGTTGGATCACTGGCCAAGAAAAAGAAATTGAAACTGCCGAAGCCGATGTTCAATGTCATCAACGGCGGCCAGCACGGGGATACCAATCTCGATGTTCAGGAATTTATGCTGGTGCCCAAATTCGATTCCATGGCCGAAAATGTCCGCGTGGCTTCGGAAATTTTCCATTTCCTGGAAAAAGTCCTGAAAGGCCGCCGCCTGAACACCAATCTCGGCAATGAAGGCGGTTTTTCGCCGCACGTGGAATCCAACCGCCAGGCCCTGGATTTCATAGCCGAAGCGGCAAAAGAGGCGGGTTTCGCGCTGGGGAAAGACATTTCAATTGCCACTGATATCGCGGCGTCCGGGTTGTTTAAAGCGCATGACAGCCAGTATGTTTTATCCGCGGACCACACAAGCCTGTCGGCCGAACGGCTGGTGTCGTTATTGAAAGAATGGGCGGAAAAATATTCGATCATTTCGATTGAAGACGGGTTGGCGGAAGAAGACTGGGAAGGATGGTTGATGATGCAGAGCCGGCTTGGCGATAAATTGATGCTGGTCGGAGATGATCTGTTCGCCACACGCGCCGATCGGCTGAAAAAGGGGATTGACATGGGAGTCGCGAACGCGATCATTATCAAACCCAACCAGGTGGGAACGATCACGGAAACTCTGGCTACAGCGGCATTGGCCCAAAAAAATAATTATAAAATCGTTGCCTCCCACCGTAGCGGTGAAACGACCGATGATTTTATCGCGGATTTCGCCGTAGGCATAGGAGCAGAATATATCAAAGCCGGCAGTGTTGCTCGGGGAGAACGAGTGGCGAAATATAACCGGCTGATGCAGATCGAGGAAGAGCTGAAAAATTGAGGAAACTGAATTAATTAGAGACTCTAATATTTAGATATTCTAACAAATGGACTTCAAGCCTTATAAAAAATTGGTTCTGGTCGTCCTCGACGGTTTTGGCATTGCCACCGCGTCGCAGGGAAACCCCGTGACCATGGCCGAACCGGCCACCATTGATTCAATGATCGAGAACTTTCCTGCCACGACGCTTCAGGCCTCGGGGCCGTCGGTGGGACTGCCCTGGGGCGAAATGGGCAACTCGGAAGTCGGCCACCTGAATTTGGGCGCCGGCAGGATCGTGGGACAAGACCTGTCGCGGATCACGCTTGCCATAGAAGACAGGAGTTTTTTTCAAAATCCTGTTTTTTTGGAAGCTATCGAACACGTAAAAAAAAATAATTCAGCTCTTCACCTAGTAGGCTTGATCAGTCCGGGCGGAGTTCACAGTTACGATGAGCATGTTTACGCGCTCCTGGGCCTTGCCTCGGAATACAAGCTTCCGAAAGTGTATATCCAGATGTTCCTGGACGGGCGGGACACGCCGCCCCAGATCGCGCTAGAAAGCCTGGCCAAACTGACCAAGAAAATCAGCAATTTCGGGGTCGGCAACATTGCCACTGTGACGGGCCGGTTTTATGCTATGGACCGGGCAGATCACTGGAACCAGACGGAACAGACTTACCGGGCCATGGTTTTTGGAGAAGGCAAACAGGCGGCTTCCGCGCAAGACGCTATCCAGGATAATTATGACCGGCATATTTTTGATGAGATGATCCCGCCGACCGTGATAACTCAAACTGACGGTACAACCGCCAAAATTGAGGATAATGACGCTGTGATCCATTTTAATTTCCGGCCTGACAGGGCTCTGCAGATTGTACGGGCCCTTACCGAACCGGATTTCACCAAGTTTGCCAAGCCGCGAAAGGAACTTAAAAATTTGCTGTTCGTGACCATGACCGAGTTCGCCAAAGATCTGCCGGTGAAAATCGCCTACCCTCCGCTGGAAGTGCAAAACAGCATGGCTGAGGTTATCAGCAAAAAGGGGTTGCGGCAGTATCATCTGGCAGAATCGGAAAAATATGCCCACGTTTCGGTGTTTTTCAATGGCTGGGTGATTAAACCTTTTCCCGGCGAAGACCGCGAGATCGTAACTTCGCCTGCCTCGAATTACCAGAATTACGCGGATGTGCCTGAAATGTCGGCCTTTAAGATCACTGAAGTTCTTCTGTCCAAACTAAAAGAAAGCTATACTTTTTTGCTGGTCAATTATGCCAATCCCGATATGGTCGGGCATACAGGGGACATGAGCGCTTCGATCCAGGCGATAAAAGTCGTGGATGAATGCCTAAAAAAAGTCTCCGAAGCTTGCCTATCGCTGGATATCTGCCTGATCATCACGGCAGACCACGGCAACATTGAGGAACTTCTGGATGTGCGCTCGGGAGCTATCAACAAGGAGCATTCAACCAACCCCGTGCCATTCATGCTCATCGGCAAACAGTTCAAGAGGAGGCATCCGAAAGAAATCGGGCTGGTTTCTCTGGCGGGCCTGGTTCCGATCGGCGTTCTTTCGGACGCGGCGCCGACTATGCTAGAATTACTGGGAATTGAGCAGCCCCCCGAAATGACGGGCATCAGCCTTCTGCCACAGATGATTAAACAAACGGAAAGCTAAATATGGCCAAAAAGATAATAATTATTGATGATGATTTTGTGCAGAGAGATCTGTACCGGGAGATATTCCACACCGCCGGTTTCGAAGTGACAACGGCCACGGATGGTCTTGACGGCTGGGAAAAAATTCAGAAAAACACGCCGGATATTATCGGCACAGGTATCCAGATGCCCCATATGTCCGGATTTGAACTGGTCGAAAAACTGCGCGCAAACAAATCAACCAAAACGACACCTGTAATTATTTTTTCGCATCTGGGACGTCCCGAGGATCGTGCAAAAGCCAAAAGCTATCCGTTTGTCGAATTTGTGGTGAAGGGCCAAGACAGGCCAGTGGATATTTTGCATAAGGCCCAGGACATGCTCCTGACGCGCAACCCTCAAACGCCGGCGCTGAATCCTGACGAAGACGACAGGCAAGGCTTTACGATCCTTTAAATATGAAGAAGCAGTGGAAAGTCAAGAATTTTGACGCAAAAATTCTGCCAAACCTGCCTCAGTACCCGAATTTGATCCTTAAGCTTTTAAGTTTGCGGGGAATCGCGTCAGAGGAAGGTATCGGGGATTTTCTGGATCCCGACTTTAATAAGCTTCATGACCCGTTTCTGTTCAAACAAATGCAGACGGCAGTCACCAGAATTTGGAAAGCGATCGAATATGAGGAAAAGATAACGATCTTTGCGGATTATGATGCCGATGCCATAACCGCATGCGCGGTTTTATATTTGGCCTTGAGAAAACTCGGCGCAAAAGCCGACTATTATATTCCGGACCGGTTTACCGAAGGCTATGGATTAAATCAGGAAGCCATAAAATCGATCGCGGAAAAAACGCGGAACGAAGACGCGGAAAAACGCGGACTGATTATTACTGTTGATTGCGGCATGAATGCCGTGGACGAAGCTGAGCTTGCTGCTGCCTGCGGCGTTGATCTGATAATAACCGATCATCATGAATTGACCGGCAAGCTGCCTCGGGTTCTGGCAATCATTAATCCTAAAAATCCCAACGACGAATATCCTTTTCTCTATTTGACCGGTGTCGGCGTGGCGTTTAAACTGGTTCAGGCACTTTTTACGGCCCCTCGGCTCGCTTCCGCTCGCTCGGGGCAACCGGCTGCCGCCGGTTGGGAGAAATGGCTTCTTGATCTGGTAGCCTTAGGCACTGTGGCTGATTGCCAGAGCTTAACATCAGAAAACCGGATCCTGGTAAGTTTTGGGCTGAAAGTTCTGGCAAAAACCAAATGGCCGGGCCTAAAAGCTTTGCTTGCCACAGCCCAGGTCAGGTCTGATAAGTATGACGCGTTCACTTTAGGTTTTATTTTAGCACCCCGGATCAACGCCGCGGGCCGGATCAAACACGCGGACATTGCTTTTAAATTGTTGATCTCCGGTTCTCCCGACGAAGCCGAGGGTTTAGCCGGTCAATTGAATGACCTGAACAAACACAGGCAGATGTTGACCGAACAAATCACCAGTGAGGCCAGGTCTCAGATCGAATTGATCAGCGATAAAAAAGTTTTATTGGCGGTCGGCCAGGATTGGCCCAAAGGGGTAGTCGGTCTGGTGGCAGGAAGGCTGGCGGAAGAATACAACCGGCCGGTGGTGGCATTAAGCACCGTGGACGGAGTTGCAACCGGTTCGGGCAGGTCAGTTATCGACTTTGACCTGGTGGCGGCTTTGAATTTTTCCAAGGATTTTTTGCAAAAATACGGCGGCCATACCCAGGCAGCGGGTTTTACTCTGGCCCACGATAATATCCCCGGGTTTCATCAAAAGCTTTTGGAGTATGCCGACCTGAAGGAAATGCCGATAAGTGATCCTGTGCTTGAAATAGATGCCGAGGCCGAGGTTTCGGATATAACCTGGGATAATTTGAACTATTTGGAAAGATTCGGTCCTTTCGGATTTGGCAACTCCAAGCCTAAATTTGTTGGGCGCGGCATGGAGGTTTTGGACTCTCGTCTGGTGGGAGCCACCGGCCAGCACCTAAAACTGCGGGTTCGCTTTGGAGTCCATATGCTGGAAGCGATTGCCTTTGGCCAGGGATTTTTTGGGGGCAGCCTGGTACCGGGAAAAAAAATTGATGTTGTTTTTGAGCTTGCGGCCAACGAATGGAACGGAAATAAACAAATGCAATTAAAAATTTTGGATATTAAGCTTAATGAATAAACTGATCGTTTATACGGACGGCGGAGCTCGGGGGAATCCGGGCCCTGCCGCGATCGGCGTTGTGGTTTATGATGATTCCGGCAAGGAATTAAAGCGTTTTGGACGCGTCATCGACTTTACAACCAACAATCAGGCCGAGTACAGGGCCTTGATAGCAGGACTAGAAGCGGTAGTATCGCTGGGAGCAAAAGAAGTTGTCTGTTATTTGGATTCCGAGTTGGTGGTCCGGCAAATACAGGGTAAATATAAAGTGCGGGAACAAAGCCTGAAGGAACCGATGATGCAGGTCATAAGGTTAAAAAACCAGATTAAAAATGTTGAATTCAGGAACGTGCCGCGCGAAAAAAACAAGCTCGCCGACCAGTTGGTCAATGAAGCGCTAGATGAGGCAGGATTCTAACGAATTGTATATTTTTTTAGCTGCTTATCGTTGAATGTGTATAATGTTTTGCCGTCAGGTGAAATTGCAAAATTTCCTAAATCGTCCGCGATCGTATAAAGATTTCTATGATCACGGCCGTCGAGTTCGACGGCTTTTATCTTGCCCTGATTGCGGAAAAACACAAAACCGGTTTCGGCATTCAGGACCGGATTGCCTATGACGCTTGAACTGCGCTGGATCAGGACAGTATTTTTTTGAGCCGGTTTGTATATCAAAATCTCGTTGTTGTTCCCGAACAGCATTTGTTTCGAAACCGGGTCATAAGAAGCCATAGAAACCGGGCTGTAGATTTTTTCAAAGGTATCGTTCAACACGTACAAACTGTTGTCCAAAATTGCGTAGATTTGATTATCCGCGCGGATAATTCTCGCGGTAGAGGCTAGTGGGGCAATTTGATTGATTGTTTCCGAAGTGTTTGTGGAATAATCAAAGCGCTTAAGGTCGCTTCCTTGAATATACCAAATATTTTCGCCATCCAGGGTGAATGCGGTTATACTTTTTGCCAAAAGTCCGGGAGTGGTATTGTCCAGAGAATACAGATCGGGCCCGATTTTAGCAGCACTGTGCGCTCCTGTGGTCTCCGCCTCCTGGACTTTGCCGATTTGTTCGTCGGTCAGTCCCCATTTGCCCCGGCTTTGTAAAAGTTCAAAAAATTGGGCGGCATTCTGCCATTTGAATATCGCGGCCGGCAGAACAGACGGAAGTTTTGCGTCGGCCTTGTTGCCTTGGAGAGTAAGGCTTCCATTTGAGGTATTAATGCTGGCAGCGTTTTGTTTGCCATCAAAATAAAATATTTCTTGCCCGGTTTTTGAAAGCGAGATTTGGCTGGCGGCACGAGGCTCCTCGGGTTTCGGGTCTTTGAAAAACAGTGTTATTAAATTTTGGTCCTCGGCTGCCTTGGTCACGAATTGTTCCCGGACAGTCAATCTTTTAGCCCAGGGTTGATAGCCGTCTTTTTCGATCCGAAGATTATAGTCCCCAGGCAGCAAAAATCGGATACTGTCCGGGGTTGTATCGGATTGTTTTTTATCGCTAAGATAAACCTCGGCTCCGCTAGGATCGGTTTTGATAACAATTGCCCCGGTTTTTACAATTTTATGAGTATGCCAATCAAACTGAAACCCCCTGGCGTACAGTACCAGCACAGGGGTTATAAACATGAATAAAATGATTCCAAAGCCAATCAGCGAAAAACGAAATTTCAATGTCATAGCCATCATTTTACTACAGATTTGAGGCGTTTTCAAGCCTGCTGCTTTTTGCTAGAATACCACAAGACCTATGAATCCAATTCCCAACAAATTGCTGTCAGAACTCACCACTTTCCGCATCGGCGGGCCTGCTGAATATTATGTTTCTGTCCCTAATTTGGCAGAGCTAAGGATTGCTTTGGATTTTGCCAAGTCAGGCAAACTTAGCGTTTTTATTTTGGGCGGCGGCAGCAACCTGCTGGTTTCGGATCAAGGTTTCCGCGGATTGGTCATCAGTCTTGATATTAAGAGTTTTGAGGTTACGGAAACCGCAGGGGGAGCAGAACTAAAGATCGGCGCCGGGGAAAATTGGGACGCGGTAGTGGAGAGGTCCATATCCATGAATTTGTGGGGGATTGAAAATCTTTCCGATATTCCGGGAAGTATGGGCGCTGCTCCGGTCCAAAATATCGGAGCGTACGGGCAGGAGGTTTCCCAAACGATAAAAAGCGTTGAGGTTTTGGATGTGCAAACCGGAAAAGTTATGAATTTCGCAAAGAACCAGTGTGGTTTCGCCTATAGGCAAAGTTATTTCAATACGGTTTGGAAAAATCGTTTTGCTATCCTAAGCGTGACCTTGGCGCTGAGTAAAAACGGCCTGCCGAATCTTACTTATTTTGACGTAAAAAAATATTTTGAGCGGGTGGCTCATCCAAACCCCGGCCTTTTGGAAATTCGGAATGCGATTATCGAGATCCGGAAAAATAAGTTTCCCGATCTGTCAGCACTCGGCACGGCAGGTTCATTTTTCAAAAATTTGCTGATTACGGAAGATCAATACGATCTGCTGGAAGAAAACGTCAGGAAGAATTTTTCAGCGGCGACCGCGGCCCGTCTGGCCGAGATAAAAGATAAATTTCCTCAGGTTGGCGGAATAAAGATCCCTACGGCATATTTAATAGATATTTGCGGCCTCAAGGGCAAGGTTTTGGGAGGGGTAAGGTTGTGGGAGAGGCAAGCTTTGGTTATAGTTAATCAAGGCCAGGCCAAAGCCACCGATGTGGCCGGATTATTTAAGTTCGTGCGCCAGAAAGTTTACGCAAAAACCGGCATGGAGATCATGCCTGAGCCGGAGCTGGTGGGTTTCGGCAAAGAAGAACTGGAAAATTATTTTAGCTTGACTATATGAAATTTGTTATCAACGGCGGAAGAAAATTAACCGGAGAAATCAAGGTATCCGGTTCAAAGAACGCGGTGTTTCCGCTTTTTGCGGCAGCGCTTCTTACCGAAGAAGCTTGCCGGTTTACCAATGTTCCGGAAATCAAGGACAAAGAAGTAATGCTCGAGCTGATCAAAGAACTTGGAGCAGAAGTGAAAGCTTCCGATCATTCGGTCTCTATTACAGCCGGCAATTTAAAAAAAAGCGAGCTTAACTCCGAGTTCACATCCAAAATGCGGGGTTCGATTGTTTTGCTGGGTGCTTTGCTTGCCCGAAAACATAAAGCCCGCATGACTTTTCCCGGAGGGGATTTGATAGGCAGCAGGCCTGTGGATGCTCATTTGAAGGCATTTGAAGCTCTCGGAGCATCCGCACATACGGATGGGTTTATTGAGCTTCAGGCCCAGGAATTGGTAGGCAATAAAATCGTTTTGGAGGAATCCTCGGTCACTGCCACCGAAAACACGATTTTGGCAGCAAGTATGGCAGAGGGGACAACGACGATCAAATTGGCAGCGATGGAGCCGCATGTCCAACAGCTTTGCGAATTCATTAACAAGATGGGCGGGAAAATCACAGGAATCGGAACAACGACGGTAGTTGTCGAGGGCGTCAAAAAACTACATGGCGCGGAAATCTCCCTCATTCCCGATTCCAACGAAGCCGCGGGTTTTATCACTCTGGCCGCCTCCACAAAGAGTGATATAAAAGTCAGCGGGCTTAATCCGGATTTTATGGATGATTTTTTGCTTAAACTTACCAAAATGAATGTAAATTTTGAAATCGGTCCGGATTTTGTCCATGTTTTGCCGCCCACAGACGAATATGTCGGGGCCAAAATTCAGTGCGGGCTTTATCCCAAGCTTGCGTCCGATGACATGCCGACCCTGGCAGTGCTGGCGACACAGGCTTCAGGCGAATCCCTGATCTATGAGTGGCTTTACGAAAACCGCCTGGGCTACGTAGAGCAGCTGAAAAAAATGGGGGCCAATGCCGAGATCCTGGACCCGCACCGGGTAAAAATTATTGGCCCGACAGCCCTGAAAGGTGCTAAAATGACAAGCTACGACATCCGAATGGGCATGACCATGGTCATTGCGGCGTTGGCAGCTTCCGGCCAGTCTGAAATTTCGGACATCCATCACATTGACCGCGGGTATGAGAAATTGGAAGAAAGATTAAGTAAATTGGGAGCGGAGATTAAGAGAATAGAATAACAAGTAAGTAGTACGTAGATAGGTAGTACGTAGATGTCTACCTCCCTACCTACTATCTAACTATCTACTAATTTTATGTTTTTAAAAAAAATCGGAATTGATCTGGGCACAGCCAATACTTTGGTATATGTTCCCAAAAAAGGCATTGTCATCAACGAGCCGACAGTCGTGGCTATTTCGGTTATTGATAACCGGATCATGGCAGTGGGAGCTGAGGCCAAAGAAATGCTCGGGCGCACACCCGATACGATCGTGGCGCACAGGCCGATGAAGGACGGAGTGATCGCCGATTACCGCGTGACCGAAGCCATGCTCCGTTATTTTATAAATAAAACCGTGGGCAATGTCCGGTTTTTTCGGCCGGAAGTCATGATTTCGGTGCCGGGCGGCATTACCTCTACCGAAAGGCGCGCGGTGATCGACGCGGCCCAGGCAGCGGGTGCAAAAGCCGCCTTTGTGATAAAAGAAACCGTGGCGGCGGCGATTGGCGCCGGCATTGACATCGCCACACCGTCCGGCAACATGGTCATTGATATGGGCGGAGGGACCACGGACGTCGCGATCTTGTCGCTGGGCGGGATTGTCACCCAGACCTCGGTTCGGGTGGCCGGGAACAAAATGGACCAGGCGATAGCGGATTACATTAAGAAAAAACACGGTCTGGCTGTGGGAGACAGGACGGCCGAAGAGATAAAAATCAAGATCGGGTCCGCCCTACCGGTGGAGAAAGAGACCACGATAGAGATCCGCGGCCGGGACATGATCCAGGGTCTGCCGAAGACTATACAGGTTTCCACCAACGAGATCGTGGAAGCGATCCAGGAAGAACTGCGGGAAATTATCAAAGCCATAAGATCAGTGCTCCAGGAGACACCGCCCGAGCTCGCTGCCGACATCATAGACAAAGGCATGGTCCTGACCGGCGGCACGGCTCTGCTCAAGAATTTGGATAAATTGATCGGCCAGGCGACTGGTGTTCCGGCATATGTGGCCGACGACGCGATTCTCTGCGTGGTCAAAGGCACAGGCGTGGCTTTGGATAATCTGGAAAGCTATAAAAAAAGCATTTTGGCCAGCAAGTAGATTTTAAAAACTGATTAGCCTTTTTTACTTCAACAGATAATCCGCAGGTTAGACACAGGTTATTCACAATTTATATAAAATCATTAAGATTGCTTAGGTTTTCAGAGATTTTTTATTTTGCTTGACCGGAATAATTTCTATTTCTATAATGCTTTCACCATGGTCTTGGTGAGGAGCAATCCTCATCAAGCGGACGGCTCTAAAAGGCTGCTCGAAGGATCAGGCACTGTTGAATCCGAATTGGTACGCTGGAGTAAGAAACGACTCCGGTTAAGAACGAGCAAGGGCAACCTCTCGGACCAATTCCCAGGCTAATGGAATCCGTAAGGGTGAAGTTAGCGGATCCGACAGCACACCGGTTCAATAAAAATCACCGCAAGGTGGTTTTTACGTTTGTATTTAAATTAATTGATTAAATATAACAGCTTCTCCCCGCATTAACCACACATTGTCCACTATCCGATAATAAACCCGAGCATTTACGCGGATTTTTATTTTTTTTGACGCAAATTTTAGGACATCTTAAGATGATTGAGGTTAAGCCTACCCAGTAATACAACTTCGATCGCATTTGCGTTCAAATGGCCGACTCGATCAAAGCTAGATCGTCTGCCACCATAAAATTGTGAGTTTAATTTTACTTAAGCGCAAAAGCGAAACGGCCATTTATCGAAGTTGATATACTGGGCCTACTAAACGTTTAGAAAAGAATCAGTAAGTCCAGTTGAAACGTCGCAAATCTGTTGCACGATCAACTCGAAAAGACTTGCTGATTTTTGTTTATTCAGACAAAAGAAAAACCCAACAACACAGAGTGTTGTCGGGGTGATCGGGTGACTGCCCAATCGGTCAGTTTGCGCGTGAAGCGCCGGCCTGGGCTTAGAGAAGCCTCAGACGGCACCACAACCCGTTCGGATCCCTGACCCAGGCGATTGAGTCAGAGAGTCCACGGTTGGTTTCAAAGCGAATTGCTTCGCTGAGAGCAACCGTACGAACGTGGGCGCGTCCCCGTTCCGAAGGAGTGGCTATGACAATGCTTGGTTCGAGAACCAAGCGGATGTCGTCGCGACCCTGCGGATAGTAATCTGAGAGCGGACCGGCACCATTTCTATGGAACGATTCCATGGAGATGATACGAGCTGTACTCAGATCCATCCTGAACATATTCAGGTTGGCGGGGACGTGATGCTGATCGGCCATGGAGCACCTCCTGTTCGCGTCAGCGAACGGGAATCGGAACACAGCGACAGCTGTATCCGGGGGAACGCTGATAAGGCGTTACCGCTTGAGCGACTCAGTCTTGAGCAGTTGCTTTGACAAAACAATTTGCTCTTGAGTGAATTCACTCATTTTCCCGTTTTGCTAACGGATTCGGAGGCTGAAACTTAGGGAGTATTAATCATTATCCCCGGATGCGAATGAAATTCTTCGATCCACTTGTCTTCGCAGGATTTGCCCACGTGGAGCGAACGGCCAGAGAACATGAGCTGTTTGAGCTTGGTCTCAGCTTCATGGTACAGTTTTGAGGTTCGATTGAGCTTAACGCCTTCCATGTGAACTTCCTCGGTGACTGCGTGCTGTTCGACAGCCCCATCGAGATGACAGTAGAAACAGTCCGAGTCGCTACCATCTTGGATGTGAAAGAGAACTGTCACTTCCTTGCCATTGATAGCGAAATTGGCTTTGGCCAAGCGTATCTCCTCCTTAGTTAGCACGGAATGTGCAACTTGTAATAGTATGCTATGCAGGCCTTCTTGTCAACCCCGCCCCCGACGTCTACTATTAATATTCAAGGAAGTCGGGCCTTCGACCGAAGCGTCGGAGTACCATATGTGCTATAATTTGAGCATGTTTGAAGATATTTCCGGACACAAAAAGCAACTTGAATTCCTCGAAAACGCGATCAAGCGAGATAGGCTTGCCCACGCCTACACTTTTGCCGGGCCCGATTCGGTGGGAAAAAGAACCGTGGCCTTAAGACTGGCGCAGGAATTGCTGCAGGCAGACGGGAATAACTTTCATCCCGATTTATTGATAATCGAACGTCCGGAAGATAAGAAAGTAATCGTTATCGAGCAAATACGCGAGCTGGTTTATAAATTATCGCTTCTGCCCTATCAGGCGAAATACAAAGTCGCGCTGATAGACAATGCCGAGGATCTGAATGAAGAAGCGGCTAACGCGTTGCTTAAGTGTCTGGAAGAACCAAAGCCTTCCACGATAATCATTCTCATCACCGGCAATTCCAATCGCCTGCCGAAAACTATTATTTCCCGCACGCAGAAAATTAATTTTGGCTTGGTAGCGGGCCCTGAATTTGAAAAAGCCGGCGGCAAACCGGGGTTGGCGCGTAAAATGGCGGACGACAAGGAGTTTTTGGAGACTTACGTAACAAGTGAAAATTTTTACCGAACCTTCATAGGTTCAACCCTTCCGGAAAAATTGATAGCCGCCTATGAGATCGCGGATATGGAAACCCCGGAAATAAAAAACCTGCTTGAGACCTGGCTGGTAAAGCTGCAAGCTGTTTTGCAGACCAAAGCCGGAAAAGCTTTGGCTGACAGGATTTCGCAGGTCGCCCAGGCCCGCAGATTCCTGGACCAGAACGCGAACGCCAAGCTTTTGCTGACCAATTTAATGTTGAATACATGAAAAAGGAAATGTCCCGCGAAGCGGGGTCCGGCTTCGCCGGAAAAAAATTTTTAATCCTAATCTTGGGACTTTCTCTGACCGCGGCCAGCTGTGATCTGGTAAACGGTATTTTTGATTTTGGCGGCGGCGGAGCTCAGGGAGTTTTTAAATCTGAGGACAGCGGCGAAACATTCAGGCCGGCTGAAGTCATGGCAAAGAAAGGGGACATCAGCACAGTTACGGCCAATGCCCTGGTTTTTGACACCGGCAATTCAAGCGTTTTATACCTGGCAGCATCAAGCGGGATATATAAATCGGATGACGGCGCGAAAACCTGGCGCTATATTTTATCAGGCATCGCTGCGGCGGACATTGCCATCGACCCGTTTCAGGCTAATAATCTCTACGCTTCGGGGATTGTCGGCACCAACGGCAAGATCATAAAAAGCCTGGACGGCGGAACTTCCTGGGTTGACATTTATACCGAACCGTCGAAAAACAATACGGTTTTGGCAATCGCAGTTTCGCAAACCAACCCGTCGCTGGTGCTGGCCGGCCTTAATTCGGGTCAAATCATCAGATCCACCGACGGCGGCCACGCTTGGCAGGCAACCACGGATTTTGCGGACCGGATCATTCAAATTAAATTCAGTTCGTCTGGGACGGTTTATGCCTTAACTGCCCGCAAAGGTGTGGAAAAAAGTTCCGACCAGGGTTCGAGTTGGAGTTCCGTCTCTAACTCTTTCACCACCGACAATTTGGGCAGTCGCAACCGAACATCTGTCTCAGCCGGCGCGTTCTATGATCTGGCTCTGGATAAAAGACAGTCAGGAGTGCTATATTTAGGCACGGATCAAGGACTATTCCGGACCGTAAATGACGGCGCCAGCTGGGCTTTTTTAAGCCTGCCGGTACGGAGTTCCTCGACCAGAGTTCACGCGGTGGCAGTGAATCCGAGCAACTCAAACAATCTGTTCGTCGCCGTCTCATCCACTATTTTTAAAAGTTTGAACGGCGGAGTGAGCTGGGAAACCAAAGTTTTGCCGACAAACGCCGGTATCCGGTCAATTTTAGTGGACCCGCAAAGCAATAATAATATTTATGCCGGAATGGGGCCTGCTCAATCGGCATCCGGCCAATAATTATATGGATACAGATATAGTCAGTAAAAAAGAACCGGACTTTGCCAAAGCCTTGGAATATATGAAAAACGAACTGTCTTCGCTCCGCACCGGACGCGCTTCTGCCGGACTGGTCGAAAATTTAATGGTGGAATCATACGGCGTGCCCACCCCCGTGATGCACATGGCTCAGATCGCGGTGCCTGAACCGCGCATGATCACGATTCAGCCTTATGACAAGAACGCTTTGAAAGATATCGAAAAAGCCGTGCAAGCATCCAATTTGGGGATCAATCCCGTCAATGACGGAAGTTTTATCCGGCTGATCATTCCTCAAATGACCGAGGAAAGAAGAAAGGAACTGGTGAAAGTCGTGTCCCAAATGAGCGAGAAAGCCCGCGTGGCTGTGCGGAATGTCCGCGAAGAGATCTGGAAAGAGATCCAGAAACTTGAAAAAGACGGAAAGATTTCCGAGGATGATAAGATTTCAGGCAAGGAGGAACTGCAGGCTGTCGTCGATAAATATAACGAACAGATCAAAAAAATAGCGGACGCTAAAGAGAAGGAAGTTTTAACAATATAGTTTATAACCTATAATCTATTTATGATTTTACTAGCAATTTTAGTTTTTATAATAATTCTCGGCCTCCTGGTGTTCGTACACGAGCTGGGGCATTTCATAATGGCAAAAAGGGCCGGGATGAGGGTCGAAGAATTCGGTTTTGGATTTCCTCCTCGCCTGTTTGGGATAAAAAAAGGCGAGACGCTTTACTCGATAAATTGGATCCCTTTGGGCGGATTTGTAAAAATTTTGGGCGAGGACGGCACAGATTCCATTGACCCTGAAAGTTTCGGCAACAAAAGTTTTTGGCGCAGATTTTCGGTTTTGATCGCCGGGGTGACCATGAACGTGATTTTGGCCTGGGTTTTGATCTCGATCGGCATGGGCCTGGGGCTACCGACAGTCATCGACGAAGGAGAGCAACTGCCCGCATCCGCGCATATAAAAAATCAGACCATAGGAATTCTGGAGGTTGGGGATAAAACTCCAGCCGCGGCTGCCGGTCTTAAACCAGGCGATTCGATCCTGAAGATCAACGGCAAACCGGTGAGTTCGATCCAGGATATGCAAACACAAACCTCGGCCGATGCCGGCCAGCCGACAACATTTACTATAAAAAGAGGAACAGATGTAATTGACAAGATCATCACGCCCAGGGCTAACCCTCCAGCGGGAGAAGGCGCGCTCGGTATCGCACTAGGAAGCGTAGCTTATGTTTCTTATCCTTGGTATCAGGCGCCATATAAGGGCGCGGTTGCCACGTATAATTTGATGTCCTTTACTCTTACCGCTTTCGCGGGCATTATCGGACAATTTTTGCATGGTCAGCCTGTCACAGCCGCTCTTTCCGGGCCGGTCGGAATCGCGGTGCTGACCAAAGACGTGACGGCTCTCGGTTTCATTTATATCCTGCAATTCACAGCGGTGCTGTCAGCGAATTTGGCCATCATCAATGCCGTGCCGTTCCCGGCGCTGGACGGCGGGCGGATATTGTTTTTGTTAATTGAAAAAATCCGCAGAAAAAAATTGCCGATCATGGCCGAGCAGTGGGCGAACACCGCGGGATTTGTATTATTGCTCCTGCTGATGGTTTTGGTGACGGTAAAAGACGTAGGACATTATAGTACGCAATTTAAAAATTTGTTTGAAAGGATATTTTAGGCAAAAAAAAGACCCCGAGATGCTTGCTGCCGTCGAAATGACCTTTCCTCGACATATATTCTCCTGCTATTCTCCTGTAACGTTGGTTTTGGGCCAGTGCGAATTGCTACTGACTATCAACTATACGCTTTTTTGACAGTTTTGTCAAGCCTGCGGTGAACTGCTATAATTGGCACATGACCAAATCATTTGAAAAAAAGGGGCTGACCAAAAAATCAGAAAATATTTCTGATTGGTATCATGATGTTGTTTTGCGTGCCGAACTCGCTGAATACTCTGATGTAAAAGGTTGCATGATCATCAGGCCCCGCGGCTATGCGATTTGGGAAAAAGCCCAGGCTGTTTTGGATTCGTGGTTCAAGGAAGGCGGCGTGCAAAACGTATACTTCCCGATCTTTATTCCGATGAGCTTGTTTCAGAAAGAAAAGGAACACGTCGAAGGATTTTCGCCGGAACTGGCCGTGGTGACTATTGGAGGCGGGGAAAAGTTAGCCGAGCCTCTGGCTGTAAGGCCGACTTCGGAAACCGTGATCACGCAAAAATTCGCCGAATGGATACATAGCCACCGCGATCTTCCCATGAAACTGAACCAATGGTGCAATATCGTTCGATGGGAAAAGCGGACCTACCCGTTCCTTCGGACCTCCGAATTTTTATGGCAGGAGGGGCACACTGCTCATGCCGACCGCGCGGACGCCATGAAAATGGTTTTGACAGCGCTGGGGTGGTATAAAAAATTCTACGAAGAATATTACGGCATCTCCCTGTATGTCGGATTGAAAAGCCGGGGTGAGACTTTTGCCGGAGCGGTGGAAACTTACGCCATAGAACTTGTCATGCCTGATGGTAAGGCCTTGCAGGCCGCAACGTCGCATTATCTGGGCGAGAAATTTGGAAAAGTTTTCAATGTGCAATATCTCGACGAAAAAGGCGAAAAACAGTTTGTGCATCAGACTTCCTGGGGATTTTCAACCCGGGCCGTGGGCGGATTGATCCTAACCCACGGCGACGACTCGGGCCTGGTTTTGCCGCCGAAGATCGCTCCGGTGCAGGTAGTGATATTGCCGATATCAAATAAAGACCCCAAAGTCCAGGAAGCTGTGGTTAAGTTTGCGCAAAAAGTCATGAGCATGCTCATGACTAAAGATATCAGAGCCGAGCTGGACGATAATTTTAAGTCTTCCCTTGGTTTCCGCATCAATGACTGGGAGCTGAAGGGCGTGCCTCTAAGATTAGAGATTGGCGGTAAGGAGCTGGAAGCCGGAACTGTCCAATACGTTCGCAGGGATAACTTTGAAAAAGGGCAGATGAAAGCCGAAGGAATAGACAAATCGGTAAGCGATATGCTGGATTTGATCCAAAAAGATCTCTATAAGAAATCGGATGACAACAAAAAAGCCCTGACATTTGAGGCCAGCGAAATCCACGAGTTTAAAAGAATTCTTGAAGAGAAAAAGGCCTTTATCCGCGTACCCTGGTGCGAACAGCCCGACTGCGAGGCCAGGGTGAAAGCCGACACCAAAGCCACTCCCCGGGTTTTGGAACTAGAATTGATAAACAAAAAAGAAGATTTAAAATGCTTTGCGTGCGGAAAAAATGCCTCACGGCGATGGTTATTCGCGCAATCATATTAAAAATTTACAGTCAATAAAAATTCATTACAATTAAATAAAATTTAACCGACAATTTAGAAAATCAAACATAAAAAATTAAATAAAACAAACCGTACCGATTCCTTTAATTCTTGATCCACCTCTCTGCCCCTCCAGCTGCAATTATTTAGGAAGATGACAAATGGCTATCCTCGATTTTGTGTTCGACAAGTTCTCCAAAGACATAGGAATTGATCTGGGCACGGCCAATACCCTTGTTTATGTTAAAGGCAAGGGTATTGCTATTAATGAGCCGTCAGTTGTGGCGATCAACCAAAAAACCAAGCAGATCCTGGCTATCGGCGATGAAGCCAAGCGCATGGTCGGCCGCACCCCCGCGCATATCGTGGCCCACCGGCCTTTAGTGGACGGTGTTATTTCCGATTTCGAAGTCACCGAGCAGATGCTGAGGTATTTTATCGATAAAGTAAACCAGGCGGCTTTGGGATTTCTCTCCCGGCCTCGGGTGGTGATAGGCATTCCGTCAGGGGTGACGGAAGTCGAAAAGCGGGCGGTGCAGGACGCCACGCTTAATGCCGGCGCCCGGATGGCTTTTCTGATCGAAGAGCCCATGGCCGCGGCAATCGGCGCTCGCTTGCCCGTGCAGGACCCTCAAGGTTCTTTCATCGTGGATATCGGCGGAGGAACTTCGGAGATAGCGGTAATTTCCCTTGGAGGCATAGTGGTTTCCCGCAGTATCCGAGTGGCCGGTGATGAAATGAACGAGAATATCATCCAGTTTGCCCGCGATGAATTCAATCTGCTGGTCGGCGAGCGCACTGCGGAAGAAGTGAAGATCAGGATAGGCTCGGCGATTCCGATCAAAGAGCGGATGAAAACCCACATCCGGGGCCGCGACCTGGTCACAGGACTTCCGAAAGAAGTGATTGTGTCTGATGAGCAGATCAGGCTTGCACTGTCCCGCTCCGTGCGCATGATCGTGAATAACATCAAGTCGGTGGTGGAAGAAACCCCGCCCGAGCTCGTAGCCGACATCATGGAGCGGGGCATCACGCTTGCGGGCGGCGGAGCGCTGCTGCGCGGCCTAGACCGGATGATCGCCGACGAAACCCAGATGCCGGTCCAGGTTGCCGATGATCCTTTGACTGCGGTGGTGCGGGGCACTGGAATTGTGCTCGAGGATCTGGAAAGCCTGAAAGAAGTTCTGGTGCTGACAGAGTTTGAACAAATACCGAGGTAGTGAGTAGTACGTAGGGAGGTAGTAGGTAGAAAAAACTACCTACTACGTACTACCTCTCTATGTACTTTTTATGAGATTTATATACACCAAAACTTTTGCCAAGATATTTACGATCTTTGTCATCCTGGCGCTATTGGTTATTCTGGATGCCCGCGGATACCTTGGTTTGTTGAAGGATGGGTTTTTCAGGGTTTTTGGGTCAATCACAAACCGCGTTGAGAACGTTACGAATGCCGGCAAGGGGATTTTTGAAACATTGTTCACCATCAAGAACTTGGCGTCTGAAAATTCGGCGTTATCCCAAAAAATCGATCAGTTGGCTTTTGAAAATGCCCGCCTGAAATCCGCACAGCAGGAGAATACCGGTCTCCGTAAAGCGCTTAACTTCAAGCAGTCCTCTTCGTTCAAGCTTTTGCCGGTAGAGGTCCTGAATTCCGATCCGACCGGGTTTACTCAGGTCATAACGATTGATAAGGGCTCAAATGAAGGGATTGGCCTTTATCAGCCTATAGTGGCGGCTCCGGGGCTTTTGGTCGGGAAAGTCACCAAGCTTTATTCGAACTCAAGTCAGGTGACCCTGATCACGGATCCTTCGGTTGTGATCAATGCCGAGGTGGTGGATTCAGGCGCCCGCGGATTGGTTCGCGGTGAGCACGGGCTTGGGTTAAGCCTGGACCTGGTCACGCAAAACGAATTGATCAAAACCGGCGATGAGGTCATCACTTCCGGGCTTTCTGATGATTTTCCTCGCGGATTATTTATCGGAGAAGTGGCCGGCATCAGGTCATCCACAACGGAATTGTTCCAAAAAGCCTTTGTCTCGCAGGCAGCCGACCTCCGTGGACTCAGGTTTCTGTTTGTGATCCAATAATGCGCTCGGTCTGATTGAAAAATTATCGGCTGTCGAAATTCATTAAATTTCGCAGCCTGCGTTCTCGGCCGACTAAGGTCGGCCTGTGAAGGCTAATTTTTCAACAGACCTCGCTGAAGGTTTATAAGGTATGCGTCCGACAATTTGGCTACTTTCTTTATTCATCTTACTGGTCGTCCAGGCCGGCGTGCTGATGCCCCTACACCTGTCTCCTGTGAATTTGGTTTTGATCATGGCAGTGGTTAGCACACTACTTGCAGGTTTTAATCTGGGGCTTGGATTAACCATTGCCGGAGGATTATTTTTGGATTTCCTCTCCGGAACCCCTGACGGCTTGGTTACCATGACAATGGTATGCGTATTTTTGTTGCTTTATTTTATTGTCAATTCGGTTTTAGCCCGCGAATCCAGCCAGATCATATTATTCACTTCGGTGGCCGCGTCCACGATCGTTTATTTCATAATATTTCTGGTAATGAACCGGTTGTTCGGCATATTTCGCCTGAGTACTGCTTTGGACTATAATTATGTTTTTAAGGTGGACCTACCGCTGACTTTAATGTTTAATTTAATTTTTACCTACCCTGTTTTTAAATATTATCTATTTACTGAAAAATTAACAAAAAAGTTCGGCAAGCACTCGCCCCGCCTGAATTTGTATGAATAAATAGCCATCAACGGATAATATAAACGATGTTTAATTTTAAAGAAAATTCTTCAATAAATTCGGGCGGGGTAAGCAACCCATTCGAAGTCAATAATTCTCCGGGGCGAAAAATCAAGTCCGGTAAAAATCTCGCGTTCGAAGAGGCGTTTATGGATTTGCAAAACGAAGACTCGGATGTTTTGGAAGACGAGCGCGAAGAACTGAATTACAGGACGCTGGGCACAATCGCCTTTGTGTGTCTTGTGATTTTATTTGGCCGGATTTTTTATCTGGAAGCGATAAAAGGAGCTGAATATAAAGCACTGGCTGAGGGCAACAAGCTTCGCGTGCAGGATGTTCTGGCGCCCCGCGGGCTGCTGCTTGATCATTACGGCAAAGTCATCGCCGGCAATGTTCCGAACTTTGAATTGGTGGTGACGACATCCGACCTGCCCAAAGATTCCGCTGAATTTCAGGCGCAGGTTACGCAAATTGCTGCAGTGGTTGGTAAAGACCAGTCTGAGCTCGAGGATGATATCAGTAAAATGCATCCGGATTCCTTTCAGGCCCAGACCCTGGTTCAGGATATTACCAAAGATCAGGCTTTGGTCCTGATCGCCAAACAGGATGAATGGAAGGGCTTTAATGTGCAAAATAACGCTATCCGGGAATATAAAGACCCCTTGGCGTTTACCCATCTGGTCGGATATACGGGGAAAATCACCTCTGACGAGCTGAGTTCGCATAAGGACGCGGATTATGCTTTGAATGATTACATCGGTAAAACCGGCCTCGAGTATCAGTACGAGCAATACTTGCGCGGCGTCCCAGGCAAAAGGCAGGCGGAAATTGACGCCAACGGGCTGTTCAAGCGGACGCTTGCCGAAATTCCGGCCCAACCGGGGAATAATATAAAACTGAACATTGATTATGATCTCCAAAAAATTCTGTATGACAGTCTGGTTGTCCAGATGAACAAGGCACGCGCAAATAAAGGTACCGTGGTGGCTACGGATCCCAAAACAGGCCAGGTCCTGGCACTCATCTCCATGCCATCATTTGACAGCAACATGTTTGCCCGCGGCATTACTGTGGACGAATATTCTCATCTGATCAGCGGCTCCGACAATCCGCTTCTCAACCGCGCAGTCAGCGGCACTTATCCGCCCGGCTCCACCATCAAGCCGGTCATGGCCACCGCCGGTTTGTCCGAAGGGGTGATAAACACCCGGACAAAAATCCTGGATGACGGAGTGATCCGGGTCGGGGCATTTACTTTTTACGGCTACGAACACGGGGGACTCGGTCTGATGGATATTTATTCCGCGATTGCAAGATCTTCAGATATATATTTTTATACGGTGGGCGGCGGGAATACGAAGACAGGATTTGCCGGACTGGGGCCTGAACGCATTGCTGCCTGGTTTAAGAAATTTAATCTGGGCCGGACTTTGGGCATAGACCTGCCCGGTGAAAAACCGGGACTGGTGCCGGACCCGGAATGGAAACTGCGGGTGAAAGGCGAAAGGTGGTATCTGGGAGACACCTATCATGAATCGATCGGTCAGGGCGATGTTTTGGTCACACCTTTGCAGGTCAACAGTTGGACCTCCACGGTCGCCAATGGCGGGAAAATCATGCAGCCGTACATTCTGGATGAAGTACAGGGGCAAAACGGCAAAGTCCTGGCAAAAGGTTCGCCCAAAGCTTTGGCGGAAAATATATTTGACCCGAAAGTCATAAAAGTTGTCCAGGACGGGATGCGCCAGACCGTGACAGAAGGCTCCGGCCGTTCCCTGAACGATCTGCCGATCCAGGTATCCGCAAAAACTGGCACAGCCCAGTTTGACGCAAGAGATTTAACCCGGTATCACGCCTGGTTTACCTCCTACGCGCCGTCTGACGACCCGCAAATCGCCATCACCGTGCTGGTGGAAGCCGGAGGTGAGGGCTACGCCGTGGCTGGGCCAGTGGCTAAGGCTGGGTACCTTTGGTGGGCACAGAACAGGTATAAAAAATAGCGAAAATTTTCACTCGGGCAGCGGCTTTCGGACACGGCCGCTGATGCGGACTACAATGGACAGCGGTGAGATTCTTCGTGGCATTTAAATATACATTTATACTCCTTTTTGGCCATTTTGTCAAGTCCTGGGCATATAATCGGATATAATGTATAATTAGGACATATTTAAAATTTCCACTTTGAAATCAAAAAAACTCCCTTCTCTTGAGGCGATCAAAAAAATTGGCGGACCGATTGTCAACGCCAATAAACGCCACCGTGAAAGTTTGTCCGGCCTGGAAAAACTTGCGGTTTGGATCACGTACCATGTCGGCACCATGGGTTTTTTCATGATTATTTTTTCTTGGACGATTTTGTGGCTGACCTGGAATAGCATGGGGCCATTCGAACATCGTTTTGATCCTGCGCCGGCATTCGTCCTGTGGCTTTTTATTTCGAATATGATTCAGATCTTTCTGATGCCGCTTCTGATGATTGGCCAAAATTTACAGTCGCGCCATGCTGAGTACCGCGCGGAAGCCGATTTCCAGGTCAATACCAAAGCAGAAGCCGAAGTCGAGGCCATATTGGCGCATCTGGAAAATCAGAATAACCTGATCATAAAAATATTAAACAAAATCGATGGCGAAAAGTGAGAACAGGCGGAGCGTGTACGACTACTGGAACATGCTCGGGCCTGGGTTGACCACCGGCGCCGCCGATGATGACCCGTCAGGGATCGCTACTTATTCACAGGCGGGGGCCGCGTATGGGTTTAATTTTTTATGGACAGCTCTGCTGACATTTCCGCTGATGGCCATCGTTCAGGAGATGTGCGCGCGCATCGGGGTTGTGACCGGACGGGGGCTGGCTGGCGCTATTGGCCGGCATAATTCCAAATGGGTTTTGTATACCTGCGCCGGGTTATTGTTCATCGCCAATACATTCAATATCGGAGCGGATCTGGGTATCATGGCCGAAGCTTTGCGGCTGTTGGTACCCATAAATTTTTCGGTGCTGGTGATCGGGTTTGCGGTCATAAGTTTATATCTGCAGATTTTTACGGCGTATAAATCTTATGCCAGAGTTTTGAAATGGCTGGCATTAACTTTGCTTTCTTATGTTTTATCCGGACTGATCGTGCGCATTGACTGGGCAGATGCGCTTAAACATCTGATTGTTCCGACAATTATCTTTAACAAACAATCTTTGATCCTGCTCATCGCGGTGTTGGGAACGACTATTTCACCATATCTTTTTTTCTGGCAAACTTCGCAGGAAGTGGAAGAGCAGATCATGGAGGGGAAAACGACGATAAAAAAACGCGAAATTGAAACTTCGCCCGAGGACATCCGCCGAATGCGCGTGGATGTCTGGGGAGGAATGTTTTTATCCAACCTTGTTATGTTTTTTATCATCGCCGTCTGCGCGGCCACGCTTTTTTCTCACGGAATGACCGACATCAAGGATGCGGCAGGAGCGGCAGCCGCTCTCAAGCCACTGGCCGGCCGGATGTCTTACCTTTTGTTTACTTTGGGGATCCTAGGAACCGGGTTTTTGGCGGTTCCGGTTCTGGCCGGTTCCTCGTCATATGCTATTTCCGAAAGTTTCCACTGGCGTGAAGGCCTATATCGGAAATTCAAGCAGGCCCATGCTTTTTACGGAGTGATCGCGGTTTCCATGATCATCGGCCTTGCCATGAATTTTTTGCATTTGGATGTCATCAGGATGCTGATCTATTCGGCAGTGCTTAACGGCCTGATCTCGCCATTTATCCTCGGTGTGATCGTGCTTTTGTCTTCCGACCGCAAGGTCATGAAGGAATGGACCAATCATCCGTTTGTCACAATACTTGGCTGGCTGATCACGGCCCTGATGACCGTAGCCGGTATACTGGTAATTTGGTTCTTAATCGTGTAACGTGTAATTTGGAACGTAAAACTTTAAGATGTTTTTTTACGTTACACGTTTCGCGTTATGCGTTATACGTTTTCTAGTTGACAAAGCGGTCCATATCTCTTAATATATTGCTGGCGTATTAATCGAAGGTTCAATTTGGACCTTTATAAAGATATAAAAACATGAGTAAAGCGGTATTGCTTACAAAAGACGGGCTGAAGAAACTCCAGGACGAATTAAAGGTTTTGAAAGAAGACAAGCGTAAGGAAGTCGTTGAGCGCATCCAGGAAGCCGTCTCGCACGGCGATCTTTCGGAAAACGCGGATTACGCGCAAGCCAAGGAGGAGCAGGCGTTCATCGAAGGCCGCATCCAGGAATTGGAAGAAATGGTCAAGAACGCCCAGATCATCGCCCCCAGCGAAAACAACGGCATGGTCTCGATCGGCTCCACGGTTTTGCTCCGCGTCAATGGCACCGATCTGAAATATACGATAGTCGGGGCAAACGAAGCTAACCCGGCAGCCGGTAAAATTTCCAATGAGTCACTCGTCGGCCGCAGCATACTGGGCGCCAAAAAAGGCGATAAGATCCCTGTGGACACTCCGGCAGGCAAGACCATGTACGAGATCACTGATATAAAATAAATCAGCGCCTTTCTTTTATGCATGAGTAATGCTTATGAATGGCCAGAATAGGGATGCCATCAAACCGGGGATAGAAGTGGAAATCGTACTGAAAGCAGACCAGGGAACCGGAGCGCTGACCCGCGGCATAGTTGCCGAGATTTTAACCGGTTCCGCGTCCCATCCGCATGGAATAAAAGTCCGTCTTGAAGACGGGCAGGTCGGCCGCGTGCAAAATATTCTTTGACCGCGTGGACACGGCGGAGTATACTCAAGACAGACTAATAACAAAAATGAAAATAAATTATTTCTTTATTCCTTTGATCGCGCTTCTTGTGGCCATGACAGGGGACTATTTCACCAGCGCCGGACTGAAAAAATGGTATAAATCCCTTAAGCTTCCGTCGTTCAGCCCCGCGGGCCAGGTGATCGGAACGGTCTGGGCCGTTATTTATATCCTGGCCACGATCTCAGTGTTGATCGTGTGGAATACAAATGCGGTTCTTCACGAAGAAACGGTTTTTAATTTTATCATCGTGATGTTCACCCTTAACGCGCTTATGAACGTGTTTTGGAGTTTTATTTTTTTCTTTCTGCACATGGTAGGCTACGCAGTGTTGGAAGCGGGAGCATTGGCATTATCGGTGTTGGCGCTGATCCTATTAATCTTCCCGATTTCCGTCTTGGCGGCAATAGTATTGGTCCCGTATTTTGTATGGACCTGTTTTGTCGCTTATCTGAACTATTCCATTTGGCAATTAAATAAATAAATAATGACCAGAACAATTCGAACATACATTTTATGTTTGATGGCGTTTTTGATTGTGGGTGTGGGAATTTCGTGGACCACGGTTCTGCAAAGTTTTGTCCGGTTTTATAACAACGAAGGCACGCTGTTTAAAATCCAAAATTGCTTGTTCCCAAATCCCGTGACCACTCCTTGTTTTTACGGGGCCATTGCGTTTTTGATCTGCTTGGTCTGGGCAATCTATCTTTACCGCGCGCTTGACCGCGAAAATATTTCCGGTTCCTACATCAAATTGATGTGGCTGCTGTTTGCTTCGACCATATTCGGCTGGGTGAATGTGGGATATGAGCTTTATCAGTTCAGCCAAAGCCCTAAAGGCATTGTCGGCTGCACTTCCAAAGTGATTACCAGCCCCTGGCAGTCTCCGTGCATTTATGGTTCGATCATGTTTTTGCTATCATTGATCGCGGTATACACAGTAGTACAGAAATTCAAAAATAAACGAGATTATTAGTAATTTTGAAAAGAGTTAAATAAATAAAAAAAGCCTTGCAGTTGCTGCAAGGCTTAAACTTTTTCGTGAATCCGTATTTTTTTCCTACTCCTCGCCGAGAGTGGGAGTGGGATTGGGATTAGACTTTTCCCATTCGGCCACCGCGCGCTTCACCAGCGGGCTTGTGGCAATTTCCGAAAGTAATTTCTCGGCTTTTCCGGACTGCACGACCCGGAAATTTATCCCGTCCCCCATGAGAGCTTCCGGGTCATTCTCGAAGCCCTGCGAGGTTAGGGCCAGATTGTATTTGGCCGCGGCGCGAATCGGCTTCAGATCGTCCTTGGTTAGCGCCAGCAAGATGAGGCGCAATGGCGACCGTCCCATGGTCTGCAGGACCAAGTAACACATCTCGTCCCAGGTTGCCGGGTCTCCTGGATGTGCCAGAGCGATATGCGCCCTGGTCAGGATAAAGTCATATAGCGCCACAAGCGCTAATTTGGCCGAGGCAGCATCGCCACATGGCCGTTCGTTGAGGTAGATGTCAACCTGTTTACCGAACACTTCACGATCCATTCTCTTCCTCCTATTGAAAACCAGCCTTATATCATAGCGCAAAAAACCGGAACTGGCAAGACTGGTTTAATAGTTTCCAGGTTTCCACCTTGTTAGATTGCGGTTAAAATGTTATTAATAATAGTATTAAAGCAGCGTACAATACAACCCTATGCCTAAATTGATTTTCGATATCGAAACTGTCGGCGAGAATTTTGACCAGCTTGACGAGACGACGCAAGAAGTTTTAACCCGTTGGATAAAAAAAGAATCGGATTCGGACACGGAGTACGGGGCAGCACTTGAAGATCTGAAAAATGGCCTGGGGTTTTCTCCTCTTACCGGCCAGATCGTGGCGATCGGGGTTTTGGATTTCGATAAAAATCAAGGGTGCGTCTATTTCCAGGCTCCTGGAGAAACCATCGCTGAATTTGAAGAAAACGGGATCAAATACAAACAGATGACCGAAAAAGAGATGCTTGAAAATTTCTGGAAAGGCGCTCTGAAATATCAGGAGTTTATAAGTTTCAACGGCCGGGGGTTCGATGCTCCTTTCTTGGCCATCCGTTCCGCTATTCATAAGATCAAGCCGACCAGAGACCTGATGGAAGGGCGCTACCTCTATCAGCAGAAAAAAAGCCAGCATATCGACCTCATGGACCAGCTGTCTTTTTACGGCGCGGCGCGGCGGAAAGGCAGCCTGCATTTATATTCCAGGGCGTTCGGCATCAAAAGCCCGAAGTCGGACGGGATTTCCGGCGATGATGTCGGCCGGATGTTTAAAGAAAAGCAGTTTGTTGATTTGGCAAAATACAACGCGGGAGATCTATTCGCGACCAAGGAGCTTTATGATTATTGGAATAATTATTTAAGATTCTGAAGTAAATATTATGATTGATAAAAAAAATAAACTTGAGGTTGCCGTTTTTGGAGGTGGTTGTTTTTGGTGCACGGAGGCGGTTTTTGTGAGATTGAAAGGTGTGGAATCGGTCGAATCCGGCTACACCGGCGGACACACCCAAAATCCCACTTATGAACAGGTGTCCATTGGAAATACCGGGCATGCGGAAGCGATCAAGGTTGAATTTGATCCCGGGAATGTAAAATATTCCGACCTTTTGAATGTTTTTTTTGCCTTGCATGACCCGACGACTCTGAACCGGCAGGGCGAGGATGTCGGCGAGCAGTATCGTTCCGCGGTTTTTTATATGACAGCAGAACAAAAAAAAGAAGCCGAAGCATTTATCAAAAAATTGGAAGATGAAGAAGTTTTTGATGATCCAATCGTGACCGAAGTTGCCGCTTTGGACAAATTTTGGCCGGCGGAAAGCTATCATCAGCGGTATTATGAACAAAATAAAAATAAGGCTTATTGCCAATTTGTCATCAACCCTAAAATTTCCAAATTGCGGGCAAAATTTGCTCCGCTCCTGAAACCTGAAACAGTTTAGCAAAAAGAAAAGACCGCAAGCTCTGTTTGCGGTCGGTGATTCGGCATAGTACGCGGTTTGTCAAAACTCGAGTTGAGCCAGGTCCAGATCGGTGAACCACTCGTCGTGGCACATGTAGACCAGGACGATGGCCCGGACCAAAGTCTGGTCGATGGAACTTACCTGTTCCTTGGTTTCTATGTCCATGACCTGGAATTTGACTGCCGTGACAGTATCTTGGCAGGAATCTTCCAGCTCATGGATCTGACACATGTCCACCAATTCGTATCTGACCGGTTCCCGCTTCCCGATCTCGCTTCGCGATATCATGTAGAGCAGACGGCGTTCTTTCTGAAGAAAGAGCAGTCCGACTTGGTCAAACGCCTCGGCCCAGGTTCTCACTTCTCTGAACCGCTCAAATGTGTGCCGTTCGACAGAGATCGCGTGCGAGAGAGTCGGCTTGATGATCTCACTCTTCATTTTCGCTCCCCCTTGATGTTCGGCTTCTGATAAAATTTTATCCAATTGGCGGCCAAAAGTCAAAAAATTGCCTTATTGTTTTTTCCTCGTTATATTTAACCTGACATGAACCTGACCAAAGCTAATTTTCTCAAATTATCTATTTTTGCCTTGCTTGTTATTGCTGGTCTTTCTTTTTACTCCCAAACAAAGAACCTAAACCTGTTTTTCAAACCTTGCTTAAGCCCAATTACCTATTCAATCGGCAGTATTGACCCAAAGTTCGGCGTTACAGAGGAGAAGTTTCTGGCCGACATCAATCAGGCCGCGGGCATTTGGGACGCAGCGGTCGACAAGGATCTGTTCCGGTATTCTCCAAACGGCCGGCTGAAGATTAATTTAATTTATGATTACCGGCAGGAAGCAACCGACAAGCTAAGGGCGCTGGGTTTGACTATTGATGATTCCAAATCCTCTTACGAAAACCTGAAGAAGCGCTATGATACTTTAAGCGCCGATTACGGTTCGCTCAAAAAACAACTGGATGCCCATATCGCAAGTTATGAGGAGCGCCGTAAAAATTACGAGCAGCAGGTGAATTATTGGAACAGCAAAGGCGGTGCGAGCCCCGGCATTGTAGCGCAGTTAAACGCGCAGCGCAGCCAGCTCAACGCCGATGCCGTAGCCCTCAACCGGGAAAAGGAACAATTCAACGCTTTAGTGGACCAGATCAATGCCTTGGCCAGCACGCTTAACAGGCTTGGGACCGCGCTGAATTTGAACGTATCGCAATACAACACTGTCGGCTCATCGCTGGGGAATGAGTTTGAAGAAGGGCTGTACAAGTCCGATTCATCAGGCCAGCAGATCGACATCTACGAATTCGACGATCAGTATAAACTGATCCGCGTTCTGGCCCACGAGCTCGGTCATGCCTTGGGGTTGGAGCATATTGTGACTGATCCCGCGGCGATTATGTACTATCTGAACCAGGGAAAAAATGACAAGCTGACAACCGATGATATTTCCGCGGTCAAAAAATTGTGCGGGATAAAGTGACCATGTCACTGTCATCCCTTCGCCGGGAAATAAAAAAACAGGCCGATCCGCCTCAAGCTAAGTTTATGCAGCGATATTTCAAGACCGGGAGAGGGGGATATGCGGAAGGCGATGTGTTTATGGGGATCAGGGTTCCTGCGTCCCGGATTTTGGCCAAAAAGCACGCAGGTTCTAGTTTGGCAGAGATTAATTTGCTACTCAAGTCAAAATATCACGAACAGCGGTTGATCGCGCTTCTGATCTTGGTTCATAATTTCCAGAAAGCCAAACAATCCGAGAAGGCCAGGATCTATCGATTTTATTTGAATTCCACTAGGTTTGTGAACAATTGGGACCTGGTGGACCTGTCCGCTCCAAAAATAGTCGGGGCGTACTTGCATGACAAGCCCAAAGATATTTTGAATAAGCTGGCCAGATCGAAAAATATTTGGGAGCGGAGGATCGCGATAGTAGCCACCTATCAGTTTATTTACCGCCATTCATTTGCCAAAACTTTGGAGATCGCCAAAATGCTTCTGGAAGACAGGCACGACCTGATCCATAAAGCCGTAGGCTGGATGTTGCGAGAAGTCGGCAAAAGAGATGAAAAAGTTCTGGTGAAATTTTTGGATAAATATCGCCGCCAAATGCCCAGGACTGCCTTGCGTTATGCTATTGAAAGGTTTCCGGAAAAAAGGCGTAAAGAATATTTGTCAAAATAGTTTTATTTGGCGCTTTTTTATGGTATAATATGGACTAGTAAATGCAATCAAATGACCGAAAAAATCGAAGAATTACGGCAAGTTCGCATCCTTAAACTTGAACAGCTTAAAAAAGACGGGATTGACCCGTATCCTGTCCACACGGGGCGGACTCATACGATCGCCGAAGCCGTTGAAAAGTTTGAAAGTTTGGCAGGTTCCAAGCCGGCAATCACGCTCGCCGGCAGAATCCGCTCGATCCGCACGCACGGAAAACTGACTTTCGGCAACCTTGAAGATGGCAGCGGGGCCATTCAGTTTTTATTGCGCAATGACGCGCTGGGAGAAAAAGCATTTAAAGAATTCAACGAGCTTATTGACATCGGCGATTTTATTCAAGTCACAGGCACCCTGACGTTGTCAAAGACAGGAGAAAAGACTTTGGAAACCACCAACTGCTCGTTGCTGACCAAATCACTCCGCCCTGTCCCGCAAAATTATTTTGGTCTGAAGGATACTGAGACCAAACTGCGCAAAAGATATCTGGATATGATCGCCAATCCGGACACTCGCGAATTATTCAGAAAAAAAGCGGTTTTTTGGCAGACAGTCAGAAATTTTATGGTTGAGGAAGATTTTTTGGAAGTTTGGACGCCGGTTTTAGAAAATATCCCGGGAGGAGCTGATGCCGAACCGTTCGTCACTCACCACAATGCTCTGGACAGGGATTTTTATTTGCGGATCTCGCTGGAACTTCCTCTGAAACGGATGCTGGTCGGCGGATTTGAAAAAGTGTTCGAGATCGGCCGGCTGTTCCGCAACGAAGGCATCGACCGCGAGCATCTGCAGGAATACGATGACATGGAATTTTATTGGGCTTATTCGGACCATGAAAAAGGGATGGAACTGGTGGAAAAACTTTATAAAAAAATTGTCAAGAATGTGGCGGGCGGCATGGAAACGGAATATGAAGGGCACAAGCTCAACTGGGGCAAGGCCTGGCCGCGCGTAGATTATTTCGATGTTTTTAAAAAAGAAACCGGATTGGATTTGAATTCGGCGTCTTTTGAAGATGTGATAAAAAAAGCCCAGGAATTGAAAGTGTCTTACAATAAAAATTACGGCAAAGGGCGTATGATCGACGCTATCTATAAAAAAACCGTGCGCCAGAAACTGGTTCAGCCGTGTTTTCTGGTAGGACACCCCGTGGAAATTTCTCCTTTGGCAAAAATGGACCCCGAAAATCCCAAAAAAGTTCTACGCTTCCAGGTTGTGGCCGGCAAATCCGAACTGGGCAATGGTTTCTCCGAAGTGAATGACCCGCAATATCAGCTGATGCGTTTTATGGAGCAAATGAAATTGCGCGAAGCCGGGGATAAGGAAGCCCAGATGCTGGACGCGGATTATGTCGAAGCTCTGGAATACGGCATGCCGCCGGCTGTGGGTTTTGGCATGAGCGAGCGCGTGTTTGCCGTGTTGATGGATAAATCTTTGCGCGAAACAGTGGTATTTCCTCCTATGAAAGAAGAAGATGACAAGAAATGAAGCAGTTAAGCTTTTAAGCGAGCATATTACCAACCAGAACCTGATCCGGCACAATCTGGCAGTGGGATTTATTATGAGGGCTTTGGCCGGCAAATTTGGCGAAAATCAGGACGACTGGGAATTGGCCGGCATGCTCCATGACTTGGATTGGGAAAAAACGAAAGACGATTTTAAGAATCATACGAAGGTTTCTAAAGAAATTTTGGAGAAAACCGATCTGAAACCCGAAATTATTAACGCAATTTACGTCCACAACTGGGCCCATGAGATAAAACCGGAAACTCTTCTGGAAAAAACTTTGTATTGTGTGGAGGAATTATCGGGATTGATCACGGCTGCTGCTCTGGTCCAGCCGAACAAAAAATTGGCCTCTGTCTCTGCGGAATCGGTCCTGAAAAAATTCAAGCAAAAAAGTTTCGCCGCCGGAGTCAACCGTGAGATTATAATGCTCTGTAAAGAATACATTAATATGGATCTGCCGGAATTGGTGGAAATTTCTCTTCAGGCCATGAAAGAGAATGCTCAGGAGATAGGGCTCTGATGAAAGTAAAATTTATCACCGGCAATGCGAATAAACTGGAAGAAGTGAAAAAAATGCTGTCCCCGGTCGAAGTAGAACAATTAGACGTGGATCTGGCCGAAATCCAGTCCCTGGATGCCCACAAAATCATACGCCATAAACTGCAGGAAGCGCTGACTAATTCGGAAACCAATATAATTGTGGAAGATACTTCTTTATATCTGGAATGCCTCAAAGATAAACTGCCCGGTCCATATATAAAATGGTTTTTAGAAAGCTTGAAACCGGAAGGAATAGCCAATTTAGCGAAAAAAATGGGGAACACCAAAGCTTTCTGTCTGACAATTTTCGGTTACGCGAAAAGCAAGGATGAGATCGAGTTTTTTGAAGGCAGAAACGACGGCGAGATCGTAGAACCCCGAGGCGGCAAGGATTTCGGCTGGGGTCCGATATTTCAGCCGAGAGGATCTGACAAAACTTATGGCGAGATGGAGAGAGATGAGAAATACGCGACTTCCATGAGGGCTGCCGCGGCTAAAAAATTAAAGGAATATTTGCTACGATGAAGAATATACTGATCAGCATGGAGAATAAGACCAAATTGAACGAATACGTCAATTTGCTAAAGGGCCTTGATCTGAAAGTTGTCTCAGCGCAAGATTTAAAAATTCCGGATCCTGAAGAAAGAGCCACTTCTTTTGAGGAAGAAGCGGTCAGGAAAGCCAATTATTATGCCGAAAAATCCGGCTTGCCCAGTTTGGTAGAAGTCGGCGGGTTCGAGATCGAAGCCCTGGGCGGCGCTCCCGGCATCCGATCCAAGAATTGGGATGAAAGCAAGATGACGGACGAACAAAACATCGCCGAAGTTTTCAAAAGGCTGGAAGGAAAGTATGACCGCAGCGCCAAGCATTCGATAGTAATCGCATTCTCGAGTTCGTTGGGAGTCTTTACGTCGCACAGCGAGGTTGTGGGTATGATACCGGCCAAACCGTCCGACAAAAGACTTGATAAATTTCCTTACCGCAGCGTTCTGTTTCTGCCGAATTACAATAAATATTGGGTGGAGTTGACACACGAAGAGGAAGAAATTTTAAACCATCGGAAATACGCATTGGAAAAATTAGTCGATATTCTTAAGGATCTGAATAAATAATATGCTCGATATTAAATTTATCCGCGATAACGCGAAAAAGGTAAAACAAGCGGTTGAACACAAAAAAGCTTCGGCTAATATCGACCACTTGCTTTCTTTGGACGAGCAAAGGAGAAAATTGCTGGTCAGGATCGAAGACCTACGCGCGAAAAGAAATGAGCTCAATATGCTGCTGAAACAAGCCAGAACAGACGAGCTGATCGAGCAGAGCAGAGCTTTAAAGGACGAGCTAGGGAAGTTTGAACTGGAGTTTATCGAGATTGACAGGCAATGGATGGCCGAAATGTTGAAAGTCCCGAATATTCCGTGGAAAGACGTGCCGGTGGGCCAGGACGAGAGAGAGAATCAAACGGTTTTTACTTGGGGTGCCCCTAGGAAATTTGCTTTTGAACCCAAAGATCATATGCAGCTTGGGCACGACCTGAACCTTATCGACACGGAGTCCGCGGCCAAAGTCGCAGGGAGCAGATTTGGTTATTTGACCGGAGGCTTGGTCCAGTTGCAATTTGCCCTGATCAACTATGTCTTCACCCTGTTGTTGAACGAAACCGAACTTAAGAAACTCGCAAATTCCGTGGAAAAAGGATATCCCGCCAAGCCGTTTATCCCGGTCATCCCGCCTTTCATGATCAAACCGGAAGTATACGTAAAAACTTCGCGTCTGAGCGAGGAAGATAAAGATGAAAGATATTATCTGCAAAAGGACGATCTGTATTTGATCGGCAGCGCGGAGCATACTTTGGTTTCCAAGCATATGGATGAGGTTTTAAAGGCCTCAGATCTGCCTTTGCGATATATCGGCTATTCTACCTCTTTCAGGCGGGAATCAGGCTCATATGGCAAGGATGTGAAAGGAATCCTAAGGGTGCACCAGTTCGACAAGCTGGAAATGGAATCTTTTACCGCCGCTTCGGATTCTTTTAAAGAGCACTTGTTCCTGATCGCCATCGAAGAGCATATTTTGCAGGCCCTGGATCTGCCGTACAGAAAATTGCTGAAGTGTACGGCTGATATCGGCATGCCAAATGCCCGAGGGGTTGATATGGAGGTCTGGATCCCAAGCCAAAAAACCTACCGGGAGACTCATACCGCCGACATGATGACTGATTTTCAGTCCCGGCGGCTGAACATCAAGCTAAAATCCGAAAAAGGAGAAAATGTTCTGGTGCATACGAATGACGCGACTGCACTGGCCATGCCCAGAGTTTTGATCGCGATCCTGGAAAATTACCAGCAAGCCGATGGGTCGGTGGAAGTTCCGGAAGTGCTGCAGAAATACACGGGGTTTGATGTGATCAAAAAATAATAGATTGCTTCGTTGCCGCCGAAGCTGACCTTTTAGGTAAAAAAGCGGCTCCTCGCAAATGCGAATTCGCGAGCGACGGTTAAGCAGGTATGATATTTGCCGTCGCGTGGTGATCTAATCCATGTCCTCAAAAGTTATAATCAGCAAATCCGCTTTGGTTCACAATCTGCGCGCCTATCGGCGTGCTGTTGGTGATACTCAGATCATGGCAGTGGTCAAAAGCAATGCTTATGGCCACGGAATAGACTTGGTTTCTTCGGCTATCGAAAGAGAAACAGATTGGTTTGGCGTGGCTTCGGGCCTCGAGGCCTTGTCTTTGCGCCAAACCGGCATCAAAAAACCTATCTTGGTTTTGAGTTTTTATGACCCGTTTGAAATCCCGGATTTAATCAAAAGAAACGTTTCCCTAGCAGTTTACGATATAAAACAAGCCAGGCTGATTTCGGCTGCGGCCAAAAAATTAAAAAAGACTGCAAGAATTCATCTGAAAGTCGATACCGGCACATCCAGGCTTGGAATACTACCGGCCGATGTTGCTTTTTTTGCGGACAAACTGCTCCGATTGCCGAATTTAAAGATCGAAGGAGTGTTTTCTCACTTTGCGGCATCCGAAGAAAATTTGGAATTTACCCACAAACAAAACCTCGGGTTTAACACGGTGATCGAGGAATTGGAATGGCGGGGAATTGTTCCGATCAAGCATATTGCCTGTACTGCCGCAGGAATTGTCAGCGCAGCAGGCCGGCATGATATGGTAAGGCTGGGAATAGGTTTGTACGGACTATGGCCGTCGGATTTTACGCGCAAAAAAGCAAAATTTGCCGTGAGGCCGGTGCTGTCATGGCAAACCCAAGTGATTCAAGTGAAAGCATTGCCAAAAGGAGCTTTCGTTGGCTATGATTTAACTTATCAAACCAGGCGCGCGACCAAACTTGCGGTTTTGCCGATCGGCTATTTTGACGGCTTTGACCGGAGGTTTTCCAACAACGGCCAAGTTTTGATAAACGGCAAACGCTGTAAAATTTTGGGCCGGGTCTGCATGAATCTGACCATGGTTGATGTTACTGATCTCAAGAAAGTTAGGGCAGGAGACAAAGTCGAGTTGATCGGAGCCGAAATCAGCGCGGACGAATTGGCTAAAACAATAGACACGATAAACTACGAAGTTGTAGCTAGAATTAATCCCTTGATCCCTAGGATTTTGAAATGAGACATAAGAAAAAACTTAGAATCGCCTTGATTTTTGGCGGGACTTCTCAAGAGAGGGAGATTTCTTTGAAGTCGGGAAAAAATGTGGCCGAAAATCTCAGCAAAAAAAAATATGACGTGACCCCGGTTGAAATTTCAGAAAAAGGCCAATGGTTGATCAGCAGTCCGACAATCAAGCAGATTGAGAAATTAGGGTATACGAAAAAAATCTCATCAAACCGCGAAATTGTGCCGATAGATAAAAATTCACAGGGAAAGATCGATGTCGCTTTCTTGGCCCTGCACGGGCCAGGAGGCGAAGACGGCACCATTCAGGGAGTTCTGCAGTCTCTGGGGGTAAAATACACCGGTTCAGGAATTTTGGCCTCAGCGCTGGCTATGGATAAAGCTAAAACCAAAAGAGTCGTGGCTTCAGAAGGAATTTTGGTAGCACCGCATGTTATTTTGAACAGCGAAGAATATCGGAAAAACTCTAAAAAATATTTGAACAAATTGCACGGGAAACTGGTCATTAAGCCCAATCGCATCGGTTCGTCCCTGGGCGTGACCATCGCAAAAAGCAAAAAAGAAATTAAAGCAGGGATCCGGCGGGCTTTTGAACACGACAGTGAAATATTGATCGAGGAATATCTGTCGGGCCGGGAATTGACCGTGCCGGTGTTGGGGAACCAAAAATTGCAGGCACTTCCTGTAATTGAAATCTTGCCGAAGCGAGGCTCGGAGTTTTTTGATTTTCGCGCAAAATACAATCCGGATTATTCCGATGAAATAGTCCCGGCGCATATTCCCCGATCATTGGCCAAGAATCTTCAAGAGCGGGCAGTTTTGATACACAAACTTCTGGGTTGCCGCGGGGTCAGCCGGTCGGATTTTATTGTCAAGGACAACGGGCAAATTTATTTTTTGGAGATCAACACCATTCCCGGTATGACCGCCAATTCATTGACTCCCAAGTCTGCCAAAGCCGCTGGGATCTCTTACCCGCAGTTTTTGGATAAATTAATCGGCCTGGCATTGGATAAAGAATGATTTTTTCCACCCACAGAAGAAAATTGGAGCCGAAACGGCGGTTTGGCGGCCGGGGTTTTCGGAATAAGATAAAACAGGCGGCCAATTACAAGCGTGTTTTTACCCCAAATCCTCAGGGCCGTTTCAACAGGTTTATGGCCAAAATAGGGCTTGGTTCGAAATTATGGCAGGCTGTAATCTTTCTTGGTTTGGCTGCGATAATTTATTATTTATGTATTTCTTCCACTTTTGTCGTTACAAATGTTTCTGTTTCTGGAAACGTCCAGATTTCCTCACAGGCAATCGCGGATGTCATCTCCCAGGCCGGACAATCCCGTTTAATGCTCATCCGAAAAAACATTTTTTTTCTTTTAACCAAGGGCCGCGTGAATAAACTTTTAACCCAGGCACTGCCGACGATCAAAGAAGTTACGGGTTATCGGAGGATCTGGCCGAATAGCATCGCAATCGAGATCAAAGAACGAGTGCCGGGGTTTGTGATCGAATCGAACGGCAAATATTTTCTGGTTGATGAGGACGGAACCGTAGTTTCGCAGATAGATACTCCGGGCAGCAAACTAGTGGTCAACGACCAGTTGACCGAAGCCTTTGCGTCCGGCGAGGTTCTGGCTAATTCCAAACTGGCCGCATTCGTGCTGTCTATGACCCGGCAATGGAACGGTAAGATCTCAACGCCGATCACTCAGATAAAATTTCCTGGGAAGAAAAGCACCGATGTGCAGTTTATTTCCTCCGAAGGCTGGTCAGTGATGTTTGATACCACCCGTTCGGTGGTTACACAACTGAATAATTTATCGGTATTGCTAAATAAGCAGATAGCTCCCAAAGACCG
This sequence comes from Candidatus Doudnaibacteriota bacterium, assembly GCA_039931165.1. Lineage (GTDB taxonomy): Bacteria > Patescibacteriota > Doudnabacteria > UBA920 > O2-02-FULL-48-8 > JBDTSL01. The sequence continues at coordinate 60,993 of JBDTSL010000001.1, read as the reverse complement.
CCCTCGCCTGGCCTACATAGACCTTCGACTGGCGAAATGGGCCTATTATTGCTTCCAGGCCAGCGCCTGCAGCCAACAGCCCCAGCCCGATGTGGCTGGATCCAATACCGATGCGGTCAAACCATAAAAGCCAATAATTATGCTCAAAGCAATTACATCTCGGCGTCAAAATCGATCAGTAAATTTAAAAAACCGCCCCGTTAACCGGGACGGTTTTTTATTTCAGATATTACCGATTGTCCAAGCTAAAACCGGATGAGTCGTCCCTCGAGCTGATATGGCAAGTTTTTGCCGCTGTTTTGAAAGCAGTCCAGGCATCTCTTTGAGCCTTGTTGAAAGCGGTTTGAGTAGCTTTATGCGCTGTCTTATATGTCTTCAATGCGGCATTGATCGCCGCTCTCCGTGCGGTGGTGTCCGACAGGCCCCAGGCGGTGTTGAGCGCTGTCTGGCGTGCCTGCAAAGCCGCGGTCCAGGAGCCGGAATGCGCCGATACGGCTGCAATAACAGCTGCTTCACGGGTGTTTACAGCAGTCTGAGCGCAGGCTAAGTCAACCGTAGTTAGCTGGGTTGGGGTCCTGGAATTGGAGTTTTCAGCAAAAACAGGAAGAGCCGCCAACATCATGGTTCCGACTGCCGCGGAAATAATAAATTTCTTCATACATTATTGAGGTTTCTGGTTATTTAATCGACCTTTTGAATACTATAATAATGAATCGAGGAACTCAGGCAATAGTTACAGCTATCCTGCTCGGTATTGGGTCACGTAAATATCGCCCTTGAAACCAGGTGTATCACCGAAGCTTTTTTCGTCAATTTTTAGCCATGTGCCGGGGACATTGGGTTTCGATCCGCCGAAACCGGTGGTCCACAGAAGCCAGACCGTGTCGTTTTTCTTGGCCTGGCCGAAGTCCATGATCAGGTCGTCGTCGTTGAGAAGCGCGGTGCCGGAAAAGTGCGGCAGGTTTTTCAGCGGTTCGTTTGAATAAAGCAGGGGATGAATTGAGGTTTTATTATAGTAGCGGAAGGTAAAGTAAACGAAGCTTGAACCGATATAAATTTTGTTCCCAAGCTTGGCTTCGCTGTTGATCACCAAAGCCGCGGCTGCCATGCCGGGCTTGTGGTTTATTTCGCGGTTAATAAATAAATTTTTAACGCCCAGGTCGTTCCAGTTTTTAAAAAATATCACGATCGAGAAAGCGGCTAACAAAAATGTCAGCGTTCTTCTGGTGGTGTATTTCGGCACCACATAGATTGTGCCCGCTATCAGGATAGTGAAGTATAAAGAGGCGAACACGAAGTAGCGGTCCTGATAGATCGCCTGCCTGAACGAAAGCAAGAGGGATATGACAAAAGGCACAGCAACCCCGAGCATGATAAACCATCTGGCAGGAGGCGCTGATTCCCTGAAATAATAGATGATCAGCCCTATCGCGACCAGTGTTATCACGGCTAGAGTTATATGGTCATTGCCCTGGCCGCCGAAGGCCATTTTCCAAATCGTTGAGGGAATCGACCATCGGTCCGGAGCCGGGATCCAGAAGGATTTTTCCACCCTTTGTACCTGGGCCAGCAAAGTCGGCACCCAAGGCAAAAAAATTATCAGGCTCAACAGATAACTCCCCAATCCTTTCAGCGTCAGATTATCTTTTTTAAAATTGAGAGTGAACCTTTTTTGCTGCCAAAGCCAATAAAGAAAATAAAGGCCTTGGGCGGCAACTGAGAAAAATAAAAAGTAGTGCGTATAAAAACAAGCCGCGGTAATAACAGCATAGGCGGCCCAGACCGAAGTTTTATTTGAATTGAGGGCCCGGATCAGAAGATAAGAGGAAAAGAGGATAAGAAAGGTTCCTAAAGTGTACATTCTGGCCTCAAGCGAATACTGGATCTGAAACGGGTTGATGGCCAGAAAAAAACTTGCCAAAATTGCCAATTTTTCGTTTTGGAAAGCTTCTTTCACAAACAGATAACAGGCGTAAATTGTCAGAATCCCGAATAATATCGAAAGCGAGCGCAGGGACAGAAGGCCTGAGCCGAAAACATAGCTCCACAACCTCAAGACCCAATAGTAAAGCGGCGGGTGCACATCCAGGGTGATGCGGTGCATCATTTCGCCAATTGGATAACGGATATACAGCGCGGAGAAGGCTTCGTCATGCCAAAGCGCCACCGCCGTATTGTTGTAGTAGCGCAAAACTCCGCCCAAAATAATTATTGGATACAGCCACATCGAGGAAGTTTTTTTATTCATGTCCGGCATTAGCTTGGGTTGGTGTTAAATCCGGGATTGCCAGAAGGCTCGCAGACATCGCCGGAAATATTCCTGTCTTCATAAACAGCCATGGAGACCAATCCGAACTGGTTTACGTTTTTTTGCACCAATTTTGCGGTCGGATGGGATTCACAGAATTTCTTGCTGTCAAACAGCGTGCTCATTGTAAATACGACCTGGTCGCCCGTTTTTAGTTTTACTTCAAAGGCATGGGCCGGATCCACCAAAATATACGGCTGGTTAAAGTCGGTCGTAAGATAATCCGTGGTCTGGACTGAAAATGTATCAAGGGTCAGATAAGTCCTGTCTTTCATGTTTCTTTGGTTGAGATAGTTGCTGACATCGGTCAGGTCGGAGCGGAACGCGTAGTAATATCCGGCAGATGAAGCGGCCAGGCCGAAATATAATAGGAAGTTGTAGATGATCAATCCCGAAACAAAAATTACGGCTACTAGGGTTTTTTCCGCTTTCAGATAATCCTTGTGAGGCATTCTTTCCCAAAACCAATTGACACCCCAAGCGGCCAGAATGAATATGACAGGTATGACACCCGTAAGCCGCAAGCCGTGGGGGATGCCTTCGGCGGTAGCAAGTTCGGGGACCAGCATGAACCAAAACCAGCATGCCAGCAGAGCCTGATAAACGGTCTGTTCCTGAATTTTTTGGTCCCAGACCTGTTTGAGCAGGCGGAAAAGCGAGATCGTAAACCAGATCACAGCCAAGGCAAAGAACGGGCTGAGCAGGGGAGACAGGAACGGAAATCCGGAGACGTTATGCCGCCAAATAATATCGCCATGGGTAAAAAAGCTCAAAAAAGTTTTTTTGAAAACCAGAATTATTGTGCCGATCAGATCTCCATGGTTAAGTTCTTCATTAAAGACCGAAACACCGCCGGCTCGGCCGACGAAACTTTTAGGATTTTGGATGAAATAAACCGCGATCCAGGAAATCGCCAGCAAGAAAGCGGCTATAAACGCAGCTTTGTATTTGGCATACTCGCGCCATTTCTCGCGCAGTTCGCTCCTAAATCCAATTGCCAATATAATCAGAAAACCGACCACCAAAGGCAGCATCATTCTGAACGAAATATAAGTATAAAAACCCAACCCGAAAGAGATTCCGGCCAGTGCCGCGGACCAATATTTTTCTTTGGAGTTTTGTCCGCCTTGGGCGGAAAAAAATTTTACCAGAAACAGAAGGGTCAGGGTACTGAAAAGCGGCACCGCGTTTGCCCTAAAAGCCGTGCGCGAGATAATCACAGCATAACTTGACACTGCCATGAACAATGCGGACAGCAAAGCCACCCTTTTTCCGAACATTTTTTTGGCCAAAAAGTAAGCCGCTAGAACGGCGGCAAAGCCAAACGCGGCGGAGACTATATGGAATTGCCATACCCCCGGGCCGAAGAGTAAAACCGAAAACGCTTCAAAGTAAAAAAACAGCGCTTCCCGTCCGTTGCCGCGTTCGTAAAAAGGCTGGAGGTGGCCGTGTAATATGGAATTGACGTCCAAACCGTTGGCCGCCTCATCCGGGAACAGGCCACCGGGCAGATGTCCGATCTGCCAAAAACGGAAGAACAAAGCCAAAGCCAAAATCAAGAGCAAAACCCAGTTTGATTTGAAGAAATTTTTCATTGAAAGTTTACGGCAAAAGCGGTATAATTACCCTAATGTTTGTTGCTGAAAACGCGGTGATTTTAAGCGTAATTTAATCAAGATCATGAACAGATTTGCGATACCTGGCGAAGCGCTGAGGAGCAAATTGAATGCGGTTTTTCGCAGGTCCTCAGACCCAATAAAATCATTCCTGGCTGAACCTATGAACTATTACAGTTTGGGGATAGCAGGCCTTTTAAATATTATACATTGGTTGATATTGCTGAGCAAGATAAAGACCTCAGATGCCCCTATCCTGTTGCATTACAGCGTGGTTTATGGCACTGATCTGGTCCAAAAAGCCTTGTACATTTACTGGATCCCTTTACTTGCCCTGATCCTGCTTATGATCAATATGGCCGCGGCTTCCGTTTTTTACCGTAAAGAAAAACTGGCCGCGTATTTTCTGGTAATTTCTTCTATCGCCATTCAGTTGATTTTCCTCGTCGCCAGCATAGTTTTGATAAATGCAAATGCCCGGTAATACAACTTCGATTAAAAAGACGCCCTTGGTCCGTTTTTTGGAAATATTTCCCGGGGTTCTGACCTGGACGACTTTGCTTGGAGCTCCGGTACTGGCTTATTTCCATCCGGTTTGGATATCCGTTTATATTATTTTGTTTGACCTCTTTTGGTTTCTGAAAGGCGCGAATGTCGCCTTGCATTTGTTGCACTCTTATAATGAGCTGAAAACTCACAACCAGATCGACTGGTTTGACTGGATCAATAGGCTGAAAAATCCGGAGACATTCAAGGCTTATTTGTCCCAGGCTTTGATCACCGATCCGAGAAATAGCCTTCGCGGACTATACCGTCAACAGATCGAATGCCTGGATGGTTTGCCTTCAGATCGCAACTTTGATTTTACCCGTATTTACCATATGGTTATTTTGGCGACTTTTAATGAAAATTTTGAACTGCTCGATAGCTCGATATCTTCATACGCCGGGGCTCGGTATGACCATTCGAAGATCATTTTTGTTCTGGCCACCGAGGAGCGGGCCGGCACTGAAGCCGAACAAAAAGCCAAAAAACTTTTTGAGAAATATCAGAACAGTTTTCATAAATTTGTCATTTCCAAGCACCCGGACGGGGTAGTCGGGGAAGCCAAGGTTAAAGGCGCCAACATCACTCATGCGGCCAAGCTCGGGCAAAAATTCATCGATGAGACGAATATTTCTTATGAAGATGTCATAGTTTCCGCTTTTGATTCCGATACCACGATCTCGAAAAATTACTTCGCCCATTTGACCTATGATTTTCTGACCGCGGCAAAACCTCTGCAATCAAGCTACCAACCCATGCCTATGTTCCACAACAACATCTGGGATTCGCCGGCTGTGGCAAGAGTGATAGCCAGTTCGTCCTCGTTCTGGCAGCTGGTGGAAGCATCGAGGCCGGATAGGTTGATCACCTTTTCGTCGCACGCTATGAGTTTCAAAACTTTGGTGGATGTGGGATTTTGGCGAACTGACATTATTCCCGACGACTCGCATATTTTCTGGCAGTGTTTCCTTCATTTTAATGGCGATTACCGGAGCAAGCCTCTGTTCAGCACCGTATCCATGGACGCCGTGCTCGCCAGTACGTACACAGGCACCTTGCTTGCCCTGTACAAACAAAAGCGGCGCTGGGCATGGGGCTGTACGGAAATTCCCATGGTCATTCCTGAATTCATAAAAAATCATAAAATTCCGCTTTGGAAAAAATTGCTCTGGGGCGAAAGGCTGGTCGAAGGCCATTATTTTTGGGCCACTGCCTCGATCATGATAGCAGTGCTGGGCTGGCTGCCGCTGATCTTTGGCGGGGAGCGTTTCGGGACCACGGTGCTGGCGCTTAATTTGCCTCAGCTGACCCGTGGGATAATGACCATAGCCACTTTTTTTCTGATCTTTTCCATGTATGTCAGTTTGGTTCTGCTGCCCCCGAGGCCGAAAGAATACAGCCGGTGGAAATCCTTTTCCATGGTCTGGCAGTGGATCCTAAGCCCGATCGTTTCATCGTTGTTCGGGTCCCTGCCCGCGATCGATGCCCAGACCCGGATGATGCTCGGAAAATATATGGAATTTTTTGTCACGCCAAAGGTCCGCAAGCACGAGGTCCCATTAACCGAGAAAATATGAATTTTATTTATATTGCTTCGTTTGCTTCGGCGTTTGTCGTTTCTTTCATCGGCACGGTTTTGGTATTCCGCATGGCGGTGCGGCGCAAAATTTTGGATTTTCCGGACACCGAGCGCCGGTTTCATAAGCAGGCAACTCCGACTTTGGGCGGAATAGCGGTATATGGAAGTTTTTTCCTGGTTACGCTGGCAGTGGGAATATTTGGCGGATATTTATTGCATGGCAATATTCCGCTGAAGGTTTTGGCCGGGATCTGGGCAGGAGGGGCAATACTGATGTTTGGAGGCTATCTGGACGAGCGTTACCGGTTGCCGCCGAAATACTCGATTTTATTTCCAGCCTTGGCTGGTTTAGCGATCGTGACTTCGGGTGTCACGGCTGTCAGCGTGCATAATCCTTTCAATAACGGCATCATCTTGTTGGATAATTTAAAACTGTTTGGCCTGCCTCTGGTGTCGGGTCTGGTCGTATTTGTATGGACATTGACCATAACTTATACCACCAAACTTTTGGACGGAATAGACGGGCTGGTCACAGGAGTTGCAGCCATCTCAGCTTTGATATTGTTTGGTCTTTCTCTCACTCCCCAAGTCAATCAGCCGCAGACCGCTCTGTTGGCAGTCACTTTTGCCGGCAGCTTGGCCGGGTTTTTGATCCTTAATTTTTATCCGGCCAAAATATTTTTGGGCGAGTCGGGATCCACTTTTGCCGGTTTTATGCTGGCAGTATTGGCCATCGTTTCCGGCGGCAAGATCGCCACAGCGCTTCTGGTCATGGGCATTCCTCTGTTGGATATGGTCTGGGTGGTGTTCCAAAGATTGCGAGCCGGACAATCGCCGTTTTCCGGAGACCGCAAGCATTTGCACTTTAAACTGCTGGAGGTAGGGTTATCCGAACCGCAGGCCGTGCTGTTTCTCTATGCTTTGACCGGAATTTTTGGAGTTTCGGCATTATTTTTACAGTCCCGCGGCAAGCTCATAGCCCTGGTCATTCTAATTCTGGTCATGCTGGCGATCATCGCTTCGATTTACAGCGCGTTTAAAGAAAAAAATAAACGTTCTGAATAAATAATTTTTAATAAGTCGCCTTTGCGAGGAGCCCTGTACCGGCGCTCGGTACAGGGCGACGAAGCAATCTAATCTTTGGGAAAGAGATTGCTTCGGCCTTGGTTCATGCTTTTGGAAGCCTCGCAAAGACAAATAAGATTATGAAAAAAATTGGCTTTAGTAAAATTAAAATAGTTTTAATTTTAATCCCTCTGGTTTTTTTGGCAGCGAGCTGCAACAAACAAATTACCCCAAATGTAACAATAGCGGGTCATGTGCTGAATGTTGATGTGGCGCGAACACCACAAGAGCAGGCCCAAGGCCTGGGCGGTCGCGCTTCGATGCCGGAAAATGACGGCATGATTTTCATATTCCAAACCCCGGGCCAAGTAGCTTTCTGGATGAAGGATACCATGATACCTCTGGATTTCATCTGGGTCCGCAATGGAAAAGTGGTTGAAATTACCCCAAATGTTTTGCCACAACCTGATGCCGCGGACGCTGATCTGATAAGGTATATGCCATCTGTGCCGGTTGATTCGACAATCGAAGTCAACGCCGGCTGGAGTGCGAAAAATGGGATCAAGGTCGGGGATTGGGTATTTTTTAAATAACCGCCTTGACCAGTTCAGTGTTTTTTGCTAAACTTTTTTGGTAATTAACTGACCCAGAATATACCTCTCTGTCCGCTTTGCGGACATCTCCCTGAAAGGGGAGAATAAGATGAAAGAAAATCTATGCAGGCAGTAATAGAAACAGGCGGCAAGCAGTATCTGGTTGCCCCGAAAGACAAAGTTATAGTTGAAAAACTAATAGCAAATGAAGGGGATTCTGTTACCTTTGATAAGGTTTTGCTCGTAGCCAATGATTCGAAAGTGAATTTGGGCAAGCCTTATATAACCGGCACTAAAGTTACCGGCAAAGTTTTGTCCCAAGGCCGGGGTGAGAAGCTGATCGTCTTCAAATACCGCGCCAAATCGCGCTACCGCAGAAAACAGGGACACAGGCAGTCGCAGACGATCGTCGAAATACAATCCATTACTTAAAATAAAAGGAAACTGCGAATGGTTTTTTGCAGTTTCTTTTTGTTTTCAGAATTTAACGCCAGATACCAAGGAGGGTTTCATGGTTGATCGTCTTGATGATGTGCATCCGATGGAAGATCCGCACAGTGCCCTGAGACGCCAGTACTTCGAAGAATACTTGCGCAACAGCGGGGTTAGTGCGCAGCAACTTAGTTCTCGCACCGATGAGGACGCCAGGAAGTTATTGGCAGAAGCGACGGACTTTGCCACGCGGCGAATCACGGAAGTGGATTGTCGTGCTCATCACGCACGTCACGTCAAGGGTTTCCACAAGAACGAGTAAGATCACTTCCGGATCACACATTGAGGTGCGATGGTCTTGTTTGCGATCTTACTTGTATTGGCTTTTGCCTCGGCCAGGCACGTGTTTCTGATAATGCTGGCACCGGTTGAGATCCTCTGTTATTTGTTTGACATTGAAGGCCCGATCGAAGCGATCCGCCGTCGTTTGAACACAACTATGTTTTTTCTCTCGAAATACGCCCGAATTTTCGGTTTCTCATGACCGGATTCGGCACGGCCCTGGCTATCTTTAGCCAGAGCCTCTTTTTTATTTCTAATATTCCCGGCGGCCTTCGATGGCTTTGCTCAAAGTATATTCGTCTGTGTATTCCAGATCCGCGCCGGAAGGAAGGCCTCTGGCGATGCGAGTGACTTTTATATGCGAAAATTGCGCCTGCCGCAGTTGCTTGGCAATGTACATGGCTGTGGCTTCGCCTTCCAGCGAAGGATTGGTGGTCAGGATAATTTCTTTTGCTCCCGGCGCCGACAATCGTGCCAGCAACTCGGTGATTTTAAGATTATCCGGCCCCATGCCGTCGAGCGGCGAGATAACTCCGCCCAAGACATGGTAGACGCCGTTAAAATTGGAGATCTGATCCATGGCCACCACATCCAACGGGTCTTCCACCACGCAGATCAGATCATGGTCGCGCTTTGAATCGGCGCAAATTTTGCAGGGGTCTGATTCGGCCATGTTAAAGCAGGTCGAGCAATAAATAATATTTTTTTGCAACTCCGCTACGGCCTGGGCAAAACTTTGAAGGTCGATGTTGGGGGTTTTGAGCAAATAAAAAGCCAGGCGGGAAGCGGTTTTCGGCCCGATGCCCGGTAGTTTGGAAAATTCGTTGATCAGATTCTGGATCGATTTCGGCAGTGTAGACATGAATTACTTACACATTTTATGCTAATATACTTTATATGGCAATACGCAAGAGCATTAAAGAACCGACGGTTTTGGTGATCTTCGGCGCCACAGGTGATCTGGTTGAGCGCAAATTACTGCCCGCGCTTTACCATTTGTATCTTGAAAAACAGTTGCCCGCGAAATTTCGGGTGATTGGTTTTGCCCGCCGGCCTTTTTCCGACGAACAGTTTCGCCAACTTTTAAAAAAATCTTTGCGTAAAAAAGTAAAGATCCAGGGTAATATTGGCCCTTTTTTGAGATTGTTTTCTTATCATCAGGGAATGTTCGATCAGAAAGACGCGTTTCAGTCGCTTGTCGGCAAGCTTAAAGGCGCCGGGAATAAATTATTTTATCTGGCTACGCCTCCGATTTTTTATGACGGATTGCTGCGGGAACTGGCAAAGTCGGGTTTGACCCGCGCCAAATCCGGCCTGTGGGCCAGGATAATCGTGGAAAAACCGTTCGGCAAGGATCTTCGCCACGCCGAAGAACTCGATTTGCTCTTGGGCAAACTTTTCACCGACGATCAAATTTACAGGATAGACCATTATTTAGCCAAGGATATCCTGCAGGACATTATGGCGTTCAGGTTTGCCAACAATTTGCTAGAGAACGTCTGGAACCATAATTTCATCGAAAAGATCGAGATCCGCACCCTGGAGGAAATCGATGTCGAGAGCCGCGGCGAGTTTTATGACGCCACCGGCGCTTTGGTGGATATGGGCCAGAATCATTTGCTGCAAATGATGGCTCTGATCACTATGGATAATCCCAATTCGCCGGATCCGCATATCATTCGCAGCAAGCGCGCCGAGGTCATCGGCCATTTGCGTCTGCTTGGTGAAAACGAAATCAAAAATCAGACCTTGCGCGGACAATACCAGGGTTACAAGAAAGAGCCAGGAGTGTCCCGGACATCAAATACTGAGACATACTTTAAGCTATTGGCTCACATTAACAGTCCCAGGTGGCAAAACGTGCCGATTTACCTGGAAGCTGGGAAAAACCTGCATGAAACGAAAAAAGAAATCGTTGTGACATTGAAGGGCGTGGAATTCAAAAACCGGATTATTTTTCGGATACAGCCAAACCCGGGAATTGAAATAGAATTTTGGAATAAGCAAGGGCAGGACATGGTTTTAGAAAAGCGCCAGCTGCGGTTTGACTATGAATCCGAGTCCAAACTTCGCTATGTGGCCGAATACCGCAAGCTAATCAGGGATGCCATGGAAGGCGACCAGACATTGTTTGTCTCCTCGCGTGAAGCGATCGCTTCCTGGCGATTTATTGATCCGATTATCGCCGACTGGAAGAAAAAATCAACGCCGCTGGCTGTATATAAAAAAAATACGAAGATTTTGCAGATGTTTGATCAATTGCCCAAACCCCATTTTGCCCATAAAAAATTTGCCATGATCGGTTTGGGTAAAATGGGCAAGAACCTGGCAATACAGCTTTTGGAAAAAAATTGGCAAATTATCGCGACTAATCAGCATTCCAAACAAGCAATCGAGGAATTATCGCGATTTAAAAATTTTAAGCCGGTAAATAACTGGAAGGAACTCGCGGCTTCCCTGCCGCGCCCAAGACTTTTTTGGCTGATGGTGCCGCACGCTGAAGTCGATGCGGTCCTGTTTAGCCGGGACGGGTTAGCCGATTATTTGGAACGGGGCGATATTGTGATAGACAGCGGTAATTCGTTTTATAAGGATTCCATCCGGCGCGGCGGATTGCTCGCGAAAAAAGGCATTGATTTTATGGACGTGGGTTTTTCCGGCGGCCCAGGAGGAGCGCTCCGCGGCGGCTGTCTGATGATCGGCGGCAAAGAGAATCTGTTTGAAAAACTCAGGCCGTTGTTCGATGCCATGTCCATTCCTGATGGCTACAAATATTTCGGTAAAGCCGGCGCCGGCCATTTCGTGAAAATGGTCCATAACGGCATTGAGTACGGCATGATGCAGTCTATCGCGGAAGGGTTCGGCATCATGAAAGCCTCGCCGTTTAAATTAAACCTGATCGACGTTGCTGATATATACAATCACGGCAGCGTGGTGGAATCTCGATTGGTCGGCTGGCTGAAGGATGCATTTTTGGCCCGAGGCCAGAATCTGAAAGGGATATCCGGGGTCGTGGGTTATACAGGTGAAGGCGAATGGACCGCCAAAACCGCCAAAGAGCTGGGAATTCCGGCCGCCATCATCGAACAGTCGTTCCGGTTCCGGGTGAGATCAAAAAAAACTAAGAGTTTTGTCGGGAAACTGGTTTCTTCCATGCGCGAGCAGTTCGGCGGACACAGCGTGAAATAGTTTATATTTCTTCGTCATCGTCTCTGCGTCCCCAGTAGCGGTTCATCATCCAGTGCTTGTATTGCCTTCCGCGCGAGACGAGCGAGATAAGCCACAACCCGAGCACAATTAAGATTATCGGATAAAGAACCGACCAGACCGAGGCCGGAAGCACGATCACGCCCAAGTTTTTGAGGAGCAGCAACCCGCCCAAGATTACAAGAAAAAGTCCCAAGAACATATTTGTTTGATTAATTATTAAATAGATTATAGCAAACTCAAACTGATAAGTGGAATCGAAAACTTATTCCATGATCTGATTCATCATCGCTTCTTCCATGGATGGCGGCTGTTTGGCCAGGTTCTTGAATGATGTTTTTTCCTGGTCAAAGAACAGCTCGATGTCGCCGGTCGGGCCGTTTCTGTGCTTCCGGATGAGGATCTCGGCGATGTGCGGCTTGCGCGAGTCTTTGCCGGTGTACATTTCGTCGCGGTAAATGAACATCACCACATCCGCGTCCTGCTCGATGGAACCCGATTCGCGCAGGTCGGAGAGCTGCGGTTTTTTGTCTCCGCCGCGCTGTTCCACGGCGCGGGAAAGCTGAGACAGAGCCAGCACCGGCACGTTTAATTCTTTGGCCAAAATTTTCAGCGAGCGGGATATTTCGGAAACTTCCTGCACGCGGTTTTCTGTTGAGCGGCCCTGCATCAGCTGCAGGTAGTCCACCACGATCAGGTCCAGATCATGCTCGGATTGCAGGCGCCTCGCTTTTGTGCGCAATTCCATAATGTTGACAGAGCCCGAGTCGTCAATGAAGATCGGCGCTTCGGAAAGGCGGCCCAGAGCGTGCCCGATCCGTTCGAAATCATTATCAGGCCCGAGGTCATTGAGCTTGCCGGTGCGCATTTTCCACAGGTCGACGTCGGCTTCCGCAGCCAGCAGCCTGTCCACCAGCTGGTCTTTGCTCATTTCCAGCGAGAAAATTCCCACAGCCTTGTGTTCGTTCATGGCGACATGGCGCACGAAATCCAAAGCCAAAGAAGTTTTTCCCATGGATGGGCGGGCGGCCAGAATTATCAGGTCGGATTTTTGAAGGCCCCCAAGCTTGTTGTCCAGATCCGAAAAACCGGTGGAAACACCGCGCAGTTTTCCTTTTTCGCGGTGCAGTTCGTCTATGCGGTCAAAAGTCTCGTGCAAAATTTCCGACAGCCCAACGAAGTTCTGCTTAAGATATTTTTGCGAGACCCCGAACAATTTTTGTTCGGCCTGGTCGAGCAGAGTTTCCAGATCCACATCTTCCTGATAGCCCAAGCCGACAATGTCGGTGGCGGAAGAGATCAGCCGCCGCAGCGTGCCTTTTCGCCTGACGATATTGGCGTAGTGCACGATGTGGGCCGCGGACGGCACGGCATTGACCAGAGTAGTGAGATAAGAGACTCCGCCGATCTTCTCTAAACTGTGACCTTCTTCCAGAACGTTTGAAACCGTGAGAATGTCGATGGAAGCCCGTTCGTCGTAGAGCCTGAGAATCCCCAGATAAATGATCCGGTGTCGCTGATCATAAAAATCGTCGGAAGTGATCAGGTCGGCAATTTTGATGACCGCATCACGGTCAAGCAGGAGCGAACCCAGCACGGATTGTTCGGCTTCCAGGTTCTGCGGCGGGATGCGGTTGATGAAGTTTTGGGATGGTTCGGGATCGGATTGTTTTTTGGCCATAATTTATGTCTTATAGGGTAATCTATTATAGATTTATACAAATCAATCAGGCAACCCTGTGGATTGTGTGGACAGAGTGGATAACATAAAAGCGGCTCTTTGGCCGCCGATTTGAAAGTATTAACTTACTTATATTATACACCCAAACGGGTTTTTTGTCAAAATTTCTTTTTGATCCGAAAACCATCGATAGTATCTTCTAGAGTATAGCCGCTGGACTCTATTTCGCGTCTCAGCTCGTCCGACCGCGCGAAGTCTTTGGTTTTCCTGGCGATTTCCCGTTCGTTCACCAATTGACGCACGGTTTCGGGAAGGACCCTGCTCTCTTCCCAGACTTCTTTGATCTTAAGCCCCAACACTTGATCAAACTTGATCAAACTTGCCAGTTTTGCGGAACTTGGCTGTTCGGATTTCAGAAGGTCATGAGCCACGGCCAATGCCTGTGGAGTTTCCATATCGTTATTGATCGCTTCTTCAAATTGTTCTTCGAATTTGGAAGCTCCGCCATCTGGCGACTCAAAAGTTGAAATTTCTTCGTAAAAATTATTTAAAGCGTTTTGTGCGGCCTGCAGGCTTTCGAAAGTGAAATTAAGTTTGGAGCGGTAATGCGTGGTTAGAGCTAAGTACCGGAAGGCCAGCGGATTGAAGCTTTTGTCGGTTAAATTTTGTAAGATCAGGTCCGTGCCTTCGGATTTGGCCATTTTGGCTTTATCCAAAAGCAGATGCTCCCCATGAACCCAGTAGTTCACGAATTTTTTGCCACTGAAGGCTTCGGATTGCGCGATCTCGTTGGAATGGTGGGGGAATTTCAAATCAATCCCTCCGGCATGGATATCGAATGTCGAACCCAGATATTTGATGCTCATTGCCGAGCATTCGATATGCCAGCCAGGGAATCCGATCCCCCACGGACTGTCCCAGCGCATGATATGGTTGGCATAGCGCCCCGTAGTATTAAACCAGAGCACAAAGTCGTAAGGATTTTTTTTCTTCAGGTCCATGACCACATCCTGCCGGGCCCCTAATTTCATATCCACCAGGCGTTGGCCGGTCAGCTGGTTGTATTCGGGAAATTTTGCGACATCGAAATACACCGCTTCGTCCGACTGATACGCAAATCCTTTTTCGATCAGCATTTCAATCATTTCGATCTGTTCAGCCACATGTTCGGAAGCTTTCGGCATGACTGAAGCCGGTTCGATGTTTAGAGATTTTAGGTCATCGAGAAAATTTTGCGTGTATTTTTTTGCCAGCGCCAAGTACTCTTCCTTGGTCTTGGCGTTTTTTTCCATTTTATCTTCGCCAAAATCCTCATCATTGCTTAAGTGGCCAACGTCAGTGATGTTCATGACCTGGTTGACCTTGTAGCTGTTGTATTCCAAAACCCGGCGCAGGACATCGCCCATGATCATGGTCCGCAGGTTGCCGATGTGGGCATTGCTGTAGACCGTTGGCCCGCAAATATAAAGTCCGGCCCGGCCAGGTTTGATAGGCTTGAATTCTTCGATTTTTCGGGACAGTGAATTATATAGTTTGAACATATTATTAAGCGATTATAGCATAGCCGAACTCTTGGGTTTAAACAAGAATGTGGTTTTAAACATTTCGATAAAAATAATTTCAACGAAACTGAACCCAAAGATCACAATCCAGTCAAAGATTGTCAGACTTTGGGTGGACAATAATTTTTGAAGCCCCGGGAGATAAACCGCCGTGATCAGCAGAATAAAGCTGATCGTAACCGCTCCGACCAGGAACTTATTGCTGAAAATATCCTTCCGGAACATTATTTGATTGAATGATCTGACAGAGAAAGAAAATACCAGCGAATCCAAGCCCATGAGCACGAATACCATGGTCCTGATCCGCTCCAGGTCACCTGTCAGATGCAGTCCGAACGCGAACAAAACCAAGGCTGAAGTGCCGGAAACGAGAAATACCGAAGCCAGCCAAAATTTGAGCGGCCGGTTCACTACTGGTTCGTTTTTCGGTCTGGGCGGTTGGTCCATGACATATAAGGTCTCCTGTTCCGTGGTTAAAGCAATATCGGGCAAACCGTCTTCGACCAGATTGATCCAAAGAATTTGCGCGGGCAGCAACGGCAGAGGCAAGCCCATGATCATGGCGGCGAGGAAAATATAGATCTCCTGGAAGTCGTCCGCAAGCAAATACACGAACACTTTTCGGATGTTTGAAAATATCACCCGGCCTTGCTCTATGGCTTTGACGATTGTATGGAATCCGTTGTCAAGCAGAATCAAATCCGCCACTTCTTTGGCTACATCCGTGCCGGAATTTACAGCCACGCCGATATCCGCGGATTTAAGAGCCGGCGCGTCATTGACGCCGTCTCCTACCATGGCCACAATTTCGCCATGGGCCCGCAAGGCGGCCACAATCCGGAATTTGTGGCTCGGCGAAACTCGGGCAAAAATCCCGATCGATTTGACTCTTTCTTTTAATTTTTCGTCGGTGATTGCATCGAGATCTTTTCCTTCCATGATCTCATTATTATTCACCTTCAATCCGATTTTTTTGGCCACAACGGCTGCTGTAATTTTATGGTCGCCTGTGACAATAATAGTCCGGATGCCTGCTTTTTTTGTAAGTTTAATAGCCTCGATTACTTCACCGCGAACAGGATCTTCCAGCCCAATTAGTCCGACCAGAGTCAGATTCTCTACCAGCTCAGTCAATTTTTTGTATTTGGGGTGACGGTCGAATTCTCTGATCGCCACCGCTACCACCCGCAGGCCTTGATTTGTCAGGCGCTGCATTTTTTCCTCGAACTTGTCTGAATTTTTGTTTGATTTGGAAAAAACAAATTCAGGCGCGCCGACAACAAAAAGACTTGTCGGTCCTGTCGCGTCCATTTCGCGCAAACTGGCTGAGAATTTCAATTCCGACGAAAAATAGATTTTATCGATCAGCAAATGCTCTTGTTCAAGTAATTTTTTATCAAATCCTACCTGAGTTGCTTTCCGCAACAGAGCCTGCTCGGTGACTTTACCCCGGATCACCCATTTGTCCGGCTTAGCCTGCGGATTTTCCAAAAAAGCGTCGTTATCGAGAACGGAAATTTTTACCAGTTGCTTTATCGGCTCGGTTTTAGGATCGGGATCGTCTATATTTAAAGTTGCCATGCTTTTTCCGGAAAGCTCCAGGCTTTCACCTAACAAGTGAGTCACTTCCATTTTGCCTTCGGTAAGCGTGCCGGTCTTGTCGGTGCAGATCACGGAGACGCTGCCCAGAGTTTCGTTGGATACCAGCTTTCTTACCAGGCCGTGTTGTCGCAATATTCTCCTCATGGCCAATACCAAAATGATGGTAATGGCCGGCATCAGACCAGTGGGAATAGCCGAAACTGCCAGGGAAAGAGCGGCCAGAAGCATTTCGCTGGTGCTTTGATGCCGGAGGGAACCGATAATGAAGATAACAGCGATTATGAATAAAATAAACGCGGTCGTATATTTGGCCAGGCGCGATATCTGGATTTGCAGGGGAGTTAAAGCTTCCTCGGTTTCGGAGAGCATATGAACAATTTCACCCATTTGGGTATTCAAGCCAATGCCCGTCACGACCGCCTTTGACCATCCTTCTTCCACGATGGTCCCCATGAACAGCATATTGGATTGCTCGGCAATTACCGAGTTGGCAGGGAGCTTGAGCGATTTTTTTTTCGCAGCCTTTGACTCGCCGGTCAGGCTGGCCTCATTTACCTGCAAGTCGCGTGATTCCAGAATTCTGGCATCAGCCGGCACTTTGTCGCCGGAATGGAGGATTATAATATCGCCCACAGTCAGTTCTCGGCTGTTTATTTCTTTTTCGTTATTATCTCTTATAACTCTGGCGTTGATCCGGACCATCTTTTTCAGGCTTTGGATGGCGTTCCCTGCCTTGTTTTCCTGGTAATAAGAAACCGCGACATTGCTTATGAGGACCAGGACAATGAATACTGTATCGGAATAATGTCTGAGGAACAAAGAAATAGCCACTGTTCCAAGCAGAATGTACATCAGCGGATTTCGGAACTGGTTAAAAAACAGCCGTAATTTGGAATACGGTTTTTGTTGTGGCAGTTCATTCGGTCCGAACTTATTTAGCCTGTTCAGAACTTCTTCTTCCGTAAGGCCGTGTTTAGAGCTTTTGGCTTGAGAGAGGGCTTCGTCAGTTTCCAAATTGTGCCATTTGCGTTTTAGAGCCATTTTCTTTTTCTGAAGTAAATAAGCATGCCCAAAGTGATGGTGCACAAAGTCAAAAATGTTACGGGTAATAGATAGGGCCAGGAATCAATTTTAGATACGCTTTCCGCGAACAACAGAATGTTTATCAATAAAGTAAGCAGGAATATAATTACCGAAAAAATCGTAAGTATGCGCAATATGTCGTTCATTTTGTGGCCGGACAAAGACTGGTTGGTTTCTTCAAAGCTTTCTACGATTTCTTTGTCCGCATTAAGCATGTTCCAGATATTTTCCTCGTATTCGATCAGATTTTGAAAATACATTTGGGAATCTTTGAATTTCAGATATTCTTTTTTGCTTCGGTTGAGTTTTTCCAAAACATATCCGTGCATTTTCATGATGCGGCGGAATATGATAATGTTTTTTTTGACTCCCGCCAAGTGGTCCAGAGCTTCAATTTTCAGGTTATATGTGTTTTTTTCCGCATTTGAAATGTCCTGGTTCATCCGGTCAAGAATCGGGGCGCTTCGCTTGAACAACAATTCAAGGATCAGGCAAAGCAGTTTACCCGGTCCATCCGTCATATATTCGCCACGCACGTTGTCGTATCGTTGGACATTATTGACGAGATTGCTTAGTGTCTGCATGGTGCTGTTATGAACGGTTATCAAAAAGTTTTTACCAATAAGAAAATCAACTTCCGTTGATTTGATTTCACCGGTTTCGCGCGTAACCATAGGGAACAGTAAAATTACAAAATGGTGCTGATCGTATTCGTCGATCTTTGTCTGTGTGGCTGGAGTGACCATATCCTCAAAATCCAGCGGATGGAATTTGAAATTTTCCTTCAGGTAGTTAAGATCTTTGTCGTCAGGATTGACGATATCCACCCAGCGTAAATTTTTTGTGTGTATGATTTTTAGGGACATTTTGTTTCTGATGAGCGACGATATTGCCTGAATTTTACCATTTAAGCGGCTATTCGTCAAAGTCCTGGAATTTATGGTATAATATAGATAACTTTTGGGACAGATTCTTGAAATCAAAACCCCTTGCCAAAATCCCTATTTTGTGATAAACTTAGCAGTTAACTTATAAATATGGCAGAAATACTCAGAAAACCAGGGGCTGAAGTGGAAGCCGGAAACGAATTCTACGAGGCAGCCCAAACCAATCAAACCGAGGCCAATACCCGGGGTTTTAGTACTGCGGCTGAACGCGAAGAGCTTGCCGACAAGACAAAGAAAATTTTAGAGTACCAAAAACCCGCGGGAGCCGAGAAGGAGCCGGAGGCAATATTTTCGGATGCTACTCAAATATTCGTTGACAGGTTTGAGGCAGCCAAAGATCAGGCGGAAGCAACCAAGATCATGAATGAAGTTATTGCCGCCGCGCAAAAAAAAGAAATACCTCCCGATGAAGCGATCCAACTTTTGGGCCAGGTAAAAGAACATCCAGAATCGCTATCGGCATAAATCCGAGATTAAAGTTTAGATACCAAAACAAAAAATGATCAACAGCTCGCTAATTATTTTCTCACTCATACTAATAGCTATCCTGGGCCTGGTAGGCCTGATTTTGTATTTTTTGGCAATTGATCTATTGCGCAAAAAAACCTGGGCGCCCAGGATCATGGATTCGGTTTTCCTGGAAGTCACGATCTCCAAGGAAAATTCCAATCCGGAACAGGAACCGCAGAAAGAGGAAAAAGATATCATCGGCATTGCCGAACAGTTTTTTGCCACCATCGGTACCACCGAAGGCACTGACCTGAAACATTTTTTGGGCATTAACGAATACATGAGCTTTGAGATCGCGGCCCACAAAAAAAAGATATCTTTTTATATCAATGTCCCGAAACGTTCCCAGAATTTGGTGGAAAAACAACTTCATGCCCAGTATCCGAATGCCCAGATAGACCTGGTAAAGGCGTATAATATTTTTTCGCCGAAATCAGCGGTTGCGGCAGCGGAGCTGCAGCTGCAAAAAAGCTATTCGTTTCCCTTGCGCACTTACAAGGTTATGGAGACCGACCCGCTTAATTCCCTGACCAACAGCCTGTCGAAACTGGCCACGGACGAGGGAGCCGCCATCCAGCTTTTGATCAGCCCGGCGACACATCACTGGCAATCGAAGCCAAGGCATTACGCCTTGCAGATCCAGCAGGGTCGCAACCCGGATGTGGTGACCTCTTCAACCGCCAGCAAGGCTCTCAATGGGACACTTGGCCTGATAGGGAGCGCTTTGAATCAATTATTTTCCCCAAAAAATCAGGCTCATCAACAGCAGGGATATATGGACAATTCCGGCATGAAAAAACCGCTGCAGTTGACTCCCATGCAGCAGGAGATGATCAAAAAATTCGAGGAAAAAGCGTCCAAAACCGGATTTAAATTTAATCTTCGGGTCATTTGCTCATCAACCGACCAAAGATCGGCAGATGCGAGTCTTCGCAATATTCTGGCGTCATTCATGCAATACACCATGCCGCCGTTCAATGGTTTTAGGGTTATGAGCAAAAAGCAGGCTCAGGTCATGACCGATTACATTTTCCGGGTTTTTAGAAATACTCGGGAGATCTTAAATACCGAAGAATTGGCAAGCATCTGGCACCTGCCCACCAGGTATATGGAAACGCCGAACATCAAATGGGTGACCGCGAAAAAAGCCCCGGCGCCGGTAAACACCCCGACCTCAGGAGTCCTGCTCGGCAAAAATACATACCGCGGCATTGAAACCAAAATTTATCTGGAGCGGGACGACCGCAGGCGGCATGAGTATATAATCGGTCGCACCGGCACCGGCAAAACCGAACTGCTAAAAAATATGGCCATCCAGGACATCAGGTCCGGCGAAGGACTCTGTATAGTGGACCCGCACGGCGATTTTGTGGAAGACGTTCTGCAGTACATTCCCAAAGAGCGAGCCGATGACGTCATCCTGTTCGAGCCTTTCGACATGGAGCGGCCGTTGGGCCTGAATATGCTGGAAGTGAAAAGCCCGGAGCAAAAAGATTTTGCCGTCCAGGAGATGATCGCGATTTTCATGAAGCTGTTCCCGCCGGAGATGATCGGCCCGATGTTTGAGCACAATATGCGCAACGTCATGCTGACCTTGATGGAAGACAAGCAGTCGCCGGGAACTCTCGCCGACATTCCGCGGATGTTTACGGACACGGATTTTCAGAAATATAAAGTTTCAAAAGTCAAAGATCCCATAGTCCGCAGTTTCTGGGAAAAGGAGATGGCTAAAACGTCCGATTTCCATAAATCCGAAATGCTGGGCTATCTGGTTTCTAAAGTCGGACGGTTCGTGGAAAACGAAATGATGCGCAACATCATCGGCCAGCCGGAAAGCGCTTTCGATTTCCGCGAGGTCATGGACCAGGGCAAGATCCTCCTGATCAATCTGTCGAAAGGCAAGACCGGCGAGATCAACGCCAAGCTTTTGGGCTTGATCATCGTATCCAAGCTTCAAATGGCCGCGCTCTCCCGCGCCGATATTCCGGAAGACAAGCGGCGCGATTTTTATTTATATGTGGATGAGTTCCAAAATTTCGTTACAGACAGTTTTGCCACTATTTTATCCGAAGCCCGTAAATATCGCCTGAACCTGATCATGGCCCATCAGTTTATTTCTCAGCTGGCTCAGGAAAAAGAAGGCTCGTCGGCCATCGACACAAGGATGAAAGACGCGGTTTTCGGCAATACCGGCACTATCGTGGCCTTCAGGATCGGCGTGGAAGACGCGGAGATCATAGCCAAAGAATTCGCGCCGGTATTCAATGAATTTGACGTCATCAACATCGACCGTTATAACGCCTATGTGAAACTGATGATCAGAGGAACCGGTTCGCGCCCTTTCAATATGGAAACTTATCCCAAACCTCCAGGCGCCGATCCGGAAATGGGCAAAGTCATCCGCAATCTCTCGAGCCTGAAACACGGCAAATCCCGTTTGGAAGTCCAGACAGAAATTCTAAACCGCACCAAGCTCGGCTCGCCGATGACTGCCGGCCCGGCAATTGTGGAAAAATCTGGCTAGATTACTTAGAGATTCGAATAATTAGAGGTGCTAAATAAAATATTATGATTAAAAATAAAGGCTTTACCTTAATTGAATTGCTCGTCGTCATCGCCATCATCGGGCTTTTGGCCTCTGTGGTCATAGTTGCGTTGGGAACCGCACGCTCCAAATCTCGGGACGCCAAGCGGCTGACAGACATGCACCAATTGCAGGCCGCACTAGCGCTGTATATTAACGATAATGGCTTTTATCCGACTTGTACTGGCGCCAGTACTACAGCATGCACTTCGACCAGTCCTTTTTATGGTGACATCAAGACACTTGGGTTAGTCCCAGCGTATTTGACTTCGATTCCAATTGACCCGATCAACATCGACGCCCAATACGGTTATTACTATGCCCGCGGCTTTAAGAGAAACGGATGTTGTGATTATCTCTTCACCGACCTGGCAACGGACTACATTTTGGCAACCAGACTGGAGAATCAATCCAACCCATCAGCAGTGGCCACTTTTGCCGCCTGGAATAACACTGGCTTAAATTTTTATGCAGGAAACTAACGTGAACAAGAGCAAGCCAAATGACCAATACGCCAAATCCGTCTGTTATTTTCTGGCTGAGCAGCTGCGGGTCAGGAATATCAGTTTGCAGCGCGCGGCTGAAATTGCCCAGAAAGTCGTGGATAACATCAATCTTATCGACAATGAGCAGGTTTTTTTGAAATTGATCATGGATCTGACGAAAGATTTTGACGAATTGTTCCCCTTGACGGAGCGGATCCAGATGAGCATCCATATCTCGGAACGAAAATTACTGGAAGGCGAAGTCCTTGAATTTGTTGAGGATATTTTGCCGGTTGATACTCATACAGCCCTCCGGATTTTGCAGGAAGCGGTCAAGGCCCAAATTAACAAGGACGTTTTGCGCCAGGAGTTTCCGCAATTCAGCCAATTTTTGGAGAAAAATAAACTATGAACTCACCGGAAAAATTGGAAACCGAAAAAAACCGCGAAGCCCCGGCTGAAAACGCGGTCGAATTGAAAGACGAAGAATTTTATAAGGGGGCGGAGATCTTGGAAAACCCGCCGGACGACAGCTTCACGCTTGGCCTGCAGACCTTTGTCGCTTGGGTAAAAAGTTTGATTGATTAGAAACAGCTTCACGAGTTTAGTGAATAAAGCTGAATCTATCGAATTTGCGAGGAGACCCGCTAAATTACGGATTCTTCAAGGGCGGGGCGACGAAGCAATCTAATCATTAGTATAGACTGCCACGCGGCCGCTAAACATAATGCTAAATGAAATCGGCCGCTCGCAGATGCGTTATATTTGTTAATGTTCACCAAACTTCCTCTGCAGGGAGGACTTGCGTGTTCCTTAAGAACTCTGCTATAATGTTTAAGCTAAAATAAGCTTTTGGAAACCAAAATCAACTTTAAGTCGTATAATTGGTAGAATACTATTGTTTTCTGTGGATAAACTTCATTTATGGACAATCTTTCTAACATCGCTTTAATCGCGCAAATGATCGAGTCGGCTGAAAAAAAT
The DNA here is from genome assembly GCA_039931165.1 of Candidatus Doudnaibacteriota bacterium. GTDB lineage: Bacteria > Patescibacteriota > Doudnabacteria > UBA920 > O2-02-FULL-48-8 > JBDTSL01. The sequence goes on along the minus strand of JBDTSL010000001.1, from coordinate 37,867 downwards.
ATCCAGTCAGCCAAGGCTTTGTTGCGTGAAATGATGGGCGGAAAATCCGACTCGTCTTCTGAGCTCATAAAAAGAGCCCAAGTTTTGAATATGTCCGAGGGCGGCAAGGTCATCGAAGGAATGTTCGACGGCCAGAATATGATGGGGCCTGACGGGAAGCAATATCCGGTGCCTGCCAATTATGCGTCAAAAAGCAAACTGGTCGAAGGCGACGTTTTGAAACTGACGATAGCCGACGACGGTTCATTTATCTATAAACAGATCGGCCCGATCGAGCGGCGCAAGATTTTGGGTATCCTGGTCTCGGATGAAAAAGGCGAGTACAAAGTTGTCGCTGAAGGGAAGCCTCACAAGGTTTTGTTGGCGAGCTTGACCTATTTCAAAGCCGAACCGGGAGATCAGGTCACTATCGTGCTTCCGAAAGACAAAGACGCCGACTGGGGAGCCGTGGAAAATGTCATCAAAAAAGACCAGATAGGCTTGGAGCAAGCGCCTATCGCCCGCGCGCAAGCATCGGACGAAACAGAACTGGAAGAATTATAAAAATAGACAGTAGACCGCGATGGACTACAAAAAAACTTTCAGCCAATTATGGCGTTTCGTCATAATCGGTATCATCAATACCGCGATCGATTACGGTATTTTGCTGATATTGTCAGCTATTACGGGGATCACCGGCGGAGCCAAAATAATTCCTCTGAACATTATTTCGTTCAGCGTGGCCACGACCAACAGTTATTTTCTGAACCGGCGCTGGGCTTTTGCCGATCAAAGCGGAGAACAGGGCAAAAAATTCAGTTTGTTTTTGATCGTCAGCATCATTGGCGTGACCATCAATACCTCTATCGTAACTTTTATTACTTCCCATGTTTCGCCGATGTTCGGCTTGCCGCCCCGAGCCTGGCTGATCGCGGCAAAGCTAGTGGCTACAGGAGTAAGCCTGATCTGGAATTTTATAGGGTATAAGGTTATTGTTTTTAAAAAATAGGTTATAGGTGGCAGGTTATAGATAACGCCTTTCCGGCGTTTATTTTTTATGTTAGACTAAAGAGCCAAATCTATGTCCAATCTAGTTCTATACAGAAAATACCGGCCGCTGAATTTCGCTTCCGTGGTCAATCAGGAACATATCAAAACCACTTTAGCCAATGCCGTGGCCAATAATCGCGTCGGCCACGCGTATTTGTTCACGGGCCCCAGAGGAGTGGGCAAAACCACGCTGGCGCGGATTTTTGCGCGCGCGATCAATTGCACCAACAGACAAGGATCGGAACCATGCAACGAATGCGACGTCTGCCGGCAGTTTTTCGAGGCCACCAGCCTGGATCTGCTGGAGATCGACGCGGCATCCCACACCGGAGTCGACAATATCCGCGAACTGATCGAGCATTTGCAGTTTGCTCCGACTAAGGCGACCTACAAGGTCATCATCGTCGACGAGGTCCATATGCTTTCGAAAGGCGCGTTCAACGCGCTTCTGAAAACTTTGGAAGAGCCGCCGAAGCACGCTGTGTTTATACTTGCCACGACGGAGATAAATAAAGTCCCGGCCACGATCATATCCCGCACTCAGCGGTTTGATTTTAAAAAAGTCAGCATCGCCGATCTGACCAAACTTTTGAAGTTTGTGGCCGAAGACAATAAAGTCAGCATTACGGACGGGGCTGTGATGGAAATCGCCGCGGCGGCGGACGGCAGTTTCCGCGACGGTTTGTCGCTTCTGGACCAGGTCATCAATTACTCCGAAGAGCAGGTCACTGAAGAGATGGTGGAACAGATCCTGGGACTGACCGGAATTAAAACCACGGGTAATTTTTTAGATCTGCTCATCGGCAATCAAACCCAGGAAGCGGTTGGCTTTATTTCCAAGCTGATGTACGGAGGACGCGATCTGTACCAGTTTGAAAAGGACTTTCTGGAATATTTGCGCAAAATTTTATTGCTCAAAGTCGGCGCCGTTTCTGACTTTGGCTTCACCAAGGACGTGCAGGAAAATTTGAGAAAGCAGACCGACAGCCTGCCGCTGGCTAGGCTGACGAAAATCATTCAGATCTTTCAAAAAGCCGAAAGCGAGATCAAATGGGCTGTGGTCCAAAGCTTGCCTTTGGAATTGGCCGCGGTGGAGGCAACAACAACACTCACAGATGTAGACTTAACGCGGATTGATGCAGAACAAAATAGTACCATTGCGAGGAGGCCGATTTCCAAAGGGTCTGATTTTGCGGCCAACGAAGCAATCTTAGCAAAAGAAAAGATCGCCGCGCCTGCTTCGCAGGCTCGCGATGGTAATGAGGAGTTGGCAGCTATCATAGAAAAATGGCCGGAAATTCTGGAAAAAATCAAGGATTACAATCATTCTTTGATCTCCAGTTTGAAATTATCCAAGCCCGAGGCAGTGATCGGCAAAGAATTGATCCTGACTTTTCCGTATAAATTCCACAAAGACGCGATCGAAGCGCGCAAGAACAGGATCATTGTCGATCAGGTGATTGAGGAAGTCGCAGGCATTAAACTGATGGTCAAGCCGGTTATGGCCAAAGACTGGCCCGGTAGTACGGCAGTTGATACTCCAAATGAAACCGTAGAATCGGCACTGAAAATCCTCGGCGGCGAGATAGAAAATAGTAACTGAAATAAGTAAATAGAAATAAAAAAAACCGAAAAGGATTCGGGATTCGCGCTTAAGCTCTCAAATACGGGGCAGCGCTGAAAGCTGCGTGCACTCGCTTTCATCGGCGCTCGACTTCGGCTTAGGCCTCGTCTCACTGCTGCCCGTCCGAATCCTTCGTTATAAAACTTAGTTCATTCTTTTTGGCTGGGGAGGAAGGATTCGGACCTTCGGATGGGGGCTTCAAAGGCCCCTGCCTTACCACTTGGCTACTCCCCAAAAGCCTGATAATTGTATCAAAAATCGCTTAGTTACTCAATACTCGCTATATTTATCGTCTTAAATCTGATATATTATCAGTATATTTACACTGAAAAAAATAAAAATAAACTTTCTCATGGATCACGCATTTGAGCATTATAAAAGGACCTTTCAGGATATCGGCCCGATAGTTTTCCGGAATGTGGTCCTGATCACCAACGTCATTATTTATCTTGTGATAATAATGCTTTTTATTTATCACGAAACACAAGTGGCGTTTTTTCTGCTAATTGCTATCGTAGTCGCGATCGTGATCGGTCTGGTTCAGGATATTCGTGCCCGCCTTATGCTGGAAAAACTGCAGATGCTGACGGCTCTGAGGGTAGCGCGCGTTAATCAGAACGGGACCGAAGAATCGGTCTTGGCCGAAGAAATAAAAAAAGGGGACCGGGTCAAATTAAAACTGGGAGACCAGGTGCCTTGCGACGGTACCCTCATCAGTTCCGAAGGCATCGAGGTCAGCAACGCGCTTCTGACCGGAGAATCGAACTCAATGCTCAGGCTTACAGGCGAAAAAGTTCAAGCAGGGGGAATTGTGACCGCCGGCAAAGGCATGGTCAAGGTTGAGACTCCGTTTGCCGACAGCAGGATCTCCCAAATAACGAAACATATCAAAAAATACACCTGGAATTTCAGTCCGATCCAGATCTCGATCAATCGAGCGATAAAATATTCCGGTTACTTGCTGATATTCGTGCTCGGGTTCATCATCGGGCGCGGTATCTTGGTTCATCAGCCGGTGGTCAGCGTGGTAAAAAACGTTGCGGCTCTGACCAGTCTGCTGGTGCCTCAAGGACTGGTGCTGGTGACCACAATCCTGTTTGCTTATGGGGCCGTCAACCTGTTCCGCAAACATGTGCTTCTGCAGGAAATAAACGCCACCGAAAAATTGGGGCGGATTAAAAATCTTTGTTTGGACAAAACCGGAACGCTGACGGAAATTAAACTTGTTGTCGAAAAAATGCTTGTCCCGGATTGGATCCAGAAAACAGAGGCCGAAGAGCTCACTAAAGCTTACCTGAACGGGTCAAATGATTCCACGGAATCGGTTCAGGCGCTTACCAAGTTCTTTACATTCAAGCGTGTGGCCAATACAAACGAGTATGTCCCGTTTTCCTCCCAGAGACGATTCGGAGCGGTGACGGCCAAGAATGCCGGAGGAGACGTAAGCGTCATCGTCGGAGCGGATGATGTGGTCCTGCCGCATTTGGCTGATGAAAAAGACAAACTGTGGCTTCAACAAACCTTAAAAGACAATACAAGCGGCGGGAAAAGGATCCTGTGTGTGGTGAAAACAAGAACTTACGGTTTGCCGAAGGACCTGATAAAAACCAAGTTATTGCTTGTTGCCGTTTTTATATTTTATAATAATCTTCGCGAAGGCATCCGGGACGTGATCGATTTTTTTCAGAAACGCGGCGTGATCATCAGGATTATTTCGGGCGACAATCCGGAGACCGTCAGCGCCGTGGCCTTGTCCGCAGGAGTAAAAAATTCCGAAGCAATAATTTTGGGGCAGGAAATGGAATCCTGGACCCAGGAGGAGTATAACGCCAAGGCCGGGAATTATCACATTTTCGCGCGGATAAATCCGGAGCAAAAAGAAAAAATTATCACAGCGCTCAAAAAAATCGGGTTTACCGCCATGGTCGGGGACGGGGCGAATGACGCGTTGGCTATAAAGAAAGCCGATCTCGGGATCGCGATGTTTGACGGCGCGCAGGCAACCAGGCGGCTGGCTGCGGTGGTTCTTACCAATAATAGTTTCCTGGCCCTTCCTGGCGGGGTGAAGCTGGCCGACAATATCATCGGCAACATAGAGATCATGGCCAGTTTGTTTTTTAATCAAGTCGCGAGCGGACTATTCTTCTTTATTATATTAAGCGTTTTGAATCACACTTTTCCGCTGACTCCACTGAACATCACCCTGATCGATTACTTCGGGATTGGATTTCCCAGCATGATGGTTTTTTATTGGGCCGTGTATGCCACAGAGAAACCACGCTTGCCGAGCGTTCAGCCTTTTTTACGCAGAGTCCTGCCTTTCGCGGTGGTCAGCGGATTTTTTCAGGCAATTGTCGCCGCTATCATTTTTTTTCAAAGCACCGCGTATTTAAAAACCGGCGGATCGAACTCAAACGTGATATTCGCTTTCATTGTTTTCAACACTATATTTTTTATATTTGCGCCTAGCGTGTATATCGGTATGACGACCCGAGCCCAAAAAATAATGTTTGCGGGATTCTGCGTGTGTGCCGTGATTCTGCTTTATTTCATTTTCCAAGTTCCTTTGATGCTTGATTTTTTTGATCTTAATTACACGGCCGGAATAAACATCACTTCATTCTTAATAGTTATTTTTTCCTATTGCGCCGTCCAATTCGGTATCGTGAAATGGTTTTGGCTGAAAGCCCGGCAAATCAGGCATACATAAAAAAACGGACCTAAGGTCCGTTTTTTTATTATGTTCTATTTTATTTAGTCATGAGCATGCTCATGACTTTTATAACCTTATATGCCGAGGATGCTTTTTAATTTCATCTCAATCACGGCTTTGGGCATGGCGCCTACCATTTCGCCGAGGATTTTGCCGTCCTTGTAAACTTTCAGCGACGGGATGCTGAAAATCTGATAGGTTTGGGTCGTTTTAGGATTTTCATCGACATTCAGTTTGCCGACTTTCAGAAGGTCCTTCATCTCTTCCGCAAGCTGGGACACGGCGGGCGACACCATTTTACACGGCCCGCACCATTCGGCCCAAAAGTCCACAAGCACCGGTTTATCGGATTTTAAAACCTCGGCCTCGAAGTTCGCGTCAGTTAAAATTAGTTCCATTTTTTCCTTTCATCCGCCTTAATCGTCTTTATATTATATAAACGCAAGGAATCTTTGTCAAAGTGTGCTAAAATTACACCAAACCTGTTAACGCTTGAAACTAAACCCCCGCACCAAATCGCATGTTTTATGTTTATATACTAAAAAGCAAAAAAGACGGCCAAAAATACGTCGGTTCCACGAAAGATTTAAAAAAACGCTTTAAATTACACAATGAAGGGAGAGTTTTCTCAACAAAATCACGAATTCCATTTGAACTTATTTATTATGAAGCCTATAAATCAGAAAAAGATGCTTGAATCAGGGAACGTAATCTTAAATTTCGTCGTAGAGCATTCGTTCAACTTATGAAACGAATAGATAACTCTTTAGATGATTTGGTGAGGGGGATAAACCCCTCGTACCAAGATTTGGTGAGGGGGTAAATGCTGAACAAAATCATTTATACGCTTTTAGGGATAGCTCTGGCTGTGGCTTTTTTTCCTCATCTGGCGCGTGATTCGGCCAGAACTCCTGTTGTTGCCGGTAATTCAACTGTATCCTCAATTGCCGCCGACATAACGGCGGCACCTGAAATGGCCGTAAACCGGAGCGTTCCGGATCTGACCGCGAAAGCCGCGCTTGCTTATGACCTAAGTTCAGGCGCTATTCTGTATTCAAACAATCTGGATGAAAAATTGCCGATTGCCAGCCTGACCAAGCTCATGACAGCTCTGACCGTGGTCAGCAGTGTGGATTTAAGATCTGAGGTCACTGTTCAGAAAGAAGATCAAACCCCTATTGGCAGTACCATCGGTTTGGTGGTGGGAGAGAAAATCAAAGTCTCCGATCTGCTGAAGGCCATGCTCATTCCTTCGGGCAACGATGCGGCGCTGGCTCTGGCGGATTTCGTGGCAGGTTCGCCCGAAAAATTTGCTGCCATGATGAATCAGCAAGCGGCCAACCTGAATCTGGCAAATACGCATTTTTCCAACCCCGTCGGCTGGGACAGGTATGATAAGCAGGAAAATTATTCCAATAGTCTGGATCTGATAAAAATCGTCCAGGAATTTCTGAAGTATGATTTCCTGCGGAAGATCGTGGCCACCAGGGTAACTTCGATCACTTCTTCTGACGGTAAATATTCGCACGAGCTTCACTCTACGAACAAACTACTGCTGGATGATCCGCAAGTCGCAGGCATTAAAACCGGATTTACCTCGAAGGCACTGGGTAATCTGATCGTTCTTGTAAATCACTCAGGCCACGAGATTGTCACAATAGTGCTGGGCAGTGACAACCGGGAAACCGATACTCAAGATCTATTGGACTGGGTGTTTGCGGTGTATAAGTGGTAGGTAATTTACGAAAAAATAAAAACCCTTTGTAGGGTTTTTTTCTTTGAGAGAGCCTGACTGATCGGATAATTGCAGATTCGTCCATATTTTGGACGGCATACAACTTTTCCAACCAGCCAGGTGTGGGTAGACTCCTGTGTGGGGGAGTTTTACCAACAAGCTATTTTACTTTGTTTTACTTACTTTGTCAATAGAGGCTGTTTGTGGTATAATTTTAACTATGGAGCATACAATATGAAGCCTGAAACATACATAAAATGAACATTTCTCAAGCTGTAATTAAAATTTTCAGTTTGGGTACGATTTCTTTCGCCATTGCCATGGCTTTGACCCCGATTTTTACCAATTTTGTGTTCAAGCACAATTTCGGCAAAAAGATCCGCGCCGAAGGCGACACGCCGATTTACAGTAAACTGCACGAAAAAAAGGCTGGCACCCCGACCATGGGCGGGGTTTTGATCTGGTTCACTACTCTTGCGTTAGCGATAATTTTTTGGTTTTTGGACAGGGCAGCGCACATAGAGTTTTTTCACAGGCTTAATTTTTTGACCAGACAGCAAACCTTATTGCCATTAGGAGCGCTGGGAGCAAGCGCGGTGCTCGGTTTGTTTGACGACTATTTTGGCGTCAAAGGCAGCGGCGGCGGCAAAGGAGGCGGCCTGCGTGTGCGGCATAAATTGCTTTTATATACTTTAGTGGCAGTAGTCGGAGCATATTGGTTTTATTATAAGTTGCAGTTTGATCTTTTGTATGTGCCGGGATTCGGCAATTTAAATATTGGATTGTGGTATATCCCGCTGTTTATATTTGTCGTGATCGCGACCAGTTTTTCCGTCAATCAGACCGATGGTTTGGATGGCTTGGCCGGCGGGGTTTTGGCGATTGCGTTTTTGGCTTACGGCTTGATTGCTTTTATGCAAGGCCGGTTTGAATTGGCCGCGCTATCATCGGTATTGTCCGGCAGCTTATTGGCCTTTCTTTGGTTTAACATTTATCCAGCCAGGTTTTTTATGGGTGATACAGGTTCCATGTCTTTGGGTACGGTGCTGGCTGTAATTGCTTTTTTGACCAATTCAGTGGCGGTATTGCCGCTGATCGGGCTGGTGCTGGTGCTCGAATCCGGCTCGACAATTCTCCAGTTATTGTCAAAAAAATTGCGCGGCCGGAAGATATTTTTATCGTCTCCTTTGCATCACCATTTCGAAGCCCAAGGCTGGCCGGAAACAAAAGTAACCATGAGGTTTTGGGTTATTGCCGCAGTTGGGGCGGTTATAGGAGTAGCAGTAAACTTGATAGGACGCTAATTAATCGTGTAACGCGTAACTTGTAACTTGTAACGTTACAGGCTATACGTTACACCTGCACGATCTTATGTACGATATTCTTATAAAAAACGGCACGGTTATCGACGGCACGGGTAGCCCTGGGAAAAAGCTGGATGTCGCGGTCGAAAAAGGAAAGATAGCGGGTCTTGCCCCGGAAATTTCCGCTAAAGCCCTCCAAACCATTGACGCGACGGGCCGATTTGTGACACCGGGTTTTATTGATATCCAAAACCATTCAGATTCCTACTGGACGCTATTCGACCAGCCGGAACAGGCCAGCCTTTTGTCTCAGGGGATCACTACTATCATTGTCGGCAACTGCGGCGCTTCGCTTGCGCCGCTCTTAAACCCGGAGTCCATAAAAACTATCCAGAAGTGGCACAATTTATCGGGCATTAATTTGAACTGGACCACCATGGAGGAATTTTTGCGGATGCTCGGCACTATGCCGCTGGGCGTGAATGTCGGAACGCTGGTGGGACATGCCACTCTTCGGCGCGGATTGATCGGCGATAAGGTCCGGGAACTGACGAAAGACGAAAACAAGATCATGGACAAAACTTTGCTCGATGCTTTAGCCGCCGGCGCTTTCGGCTTGTCCATGGGTTTGATCTATGCTCACGAGGTAAATTCATCCGTCGCCGAACTGCAGGAGGTAGTGAGCAACCTCAAGCCTGACAATAAATATTTAAGCGTGCATTTGCGTTCGGAAGCAAGCCATATCTTGGGAGCATTGGATGAAGTGATCGATCTTGCCTCTTCCAGTCAAATTCCGATAAAGATCTCTCATCTTAAGATCCGCGGCAAAAAGAACTGGCCGCAGTTTGACCGGGTGATGAACAAACTCGAAGTGGCATACCACCAAGGACTGCGGATCAGTTTTGACGTCTACCCTTACGATACATCGTGGTCAGTGCTTTATACGTATCTGCCGAAGTGGGCTTATGAAGGGGGGAGAGCCCAGATCCTGAAAATGGTTTCCGATCCTCTTTCGAGGCGGAAAATTTTGGATTACCTGCGGGATCAGAGTCATGATTTTAAAAGCATCATAGTGGCCGAGGCATCAAGCAACAGCAATTTTGTGGGAAGAACTTTGGGCCAGATCGCCGAAAACCAGGCTGTTTCCGTGGAAGAAGCCATCCTGAATGTGATCACCGCCACCAACGCCCAGGTCATCGTCTTTGACCACAATTTATCTTCCGAGCAGGTCGAATTGTTCTGCTCATCGCCGCTTTCCATGATCGCCACCGATGGCGCCGGCTTTAATCGAAGATCCGCGGGGTTGGTTCATCCGAGGTGTTTCGGCACCATGCCCCGGTTTTTGAAAATGGTCCGCGAAAAGAAACTGCTGAAGTGGGAGCAGGCTATAAAAAAGCTGACATATGAGCCGGCAAACTTACTGGGTCTCAAGGATCGGGGGACAATTGCCGAAAACAGCGTGGGCGATGTGGCGATCTTCGACCCGCAGACCATTTCCGACAAGGCCGACTATACCAACTCGGATCTGTTCTCGGAAGGCATCGATACGGTGCTGATCAACGGCAAACTAAGCTTTTCCGGCAATCAGGTGCTGAGCACCAACGGAACGGTTGTTAAACGATAACCCGGTAGTAGAAATTCGATACTGCTCGGCAGTATTAAAATCGAATTTCACTACCGGGCAGGTGCTTTAAAAAAATTATGCTTTCTAATTTGAAGGGCAAGAAAATTGCGGTTGTCGGCATGGGCACGAACAATAAAAAACTGGCGGAATATCTGACGGGCCACGGACTTAGCTTTGACGTCATCGAAAACTGGAAAGATCCTGCTGAGCTGGTCGGCCGGCTGGATAAATATGAAATTATTTTCCGCACTCCCGGGCTGCCGTTTTTGTCCAAGGCAGTGCGGCAAGCGTCGGAAAAAGGAGTTGAGGTTTCGAGCCAGACCAAACTGTTTTTTAAGCTCTGCCCGGCACCCATAATCGGGGTTACAGGAACGAAAGGCAAAGGCACTACCAGCAGTTTGCTGGCAAAAATTTTACAGACTTCAGGGAAGAAAACTTGGCTTGGCGGGAATATGGGCCGCGATCCGTTTGAATTTCTGGAATCGATCAAGCCTGAAGATTTTGTGGTATTGGAATTATCAAGTTTTCAACTGCAGGATCTGGATCAGAGTCCGCACATAGGCATAGTTTTGAATATTACGGCTGATCATTTGAACCACCACTTGTCTGTGGAAGAATACGTGAAAGCCAAGTCTTCAATTGTGGCTTATCAGGGTGAAAATGATTTTGCCGTATTGCACCCGGATATTGAAGGATGGTTTAAGGATCTCGGTAAAGGGAAGAAAATTTTTTTTGACCCGAAGGATGCCAGGAGATATGAGACCAAGTTATTGGGAACCCATAATCTTGAGAATATCGCGGCCGCGGCCGCGGCTGCCCAAATTTTAGCGATCGGCGAGCCGGATATCCGCAAAGCCATTGCGGAGTTTGAACCCTTGCCGCACAGGCTGAATAAGATCAGGGAAATAGCGGGCATCAGTTTTATTGACGATGCGTTCAGCACGAACATTGACCCTGTGATCGCCGCGATTGAAGCCATAAAATCACCTTTGATCTTGATCATCGGCGGGTTCGATAAAGGACTGAATTTTTCGGCCGTAGGCCAAAAAATTAAATCCGCCCCGAACGTCAAAGGTCTGGTCGTGATCGGAGAGGTCTCGAATAAAGTTTTGGAAGCGGCCAACGGATTCACCGGAAAAATACTGACAGGAGCTGAAAATATGAAAACAATTATCGGACAAGCCAGATCTTTGGCATCGGCCGGTGATACGATTTTATTTTCACCAGGAACCTCAAGCTTTGATATGTTTAAAAACGAGTCCGACAGGGGAGAGCAGTTTGTGAACGCGGTAAATTCTTTATGAGAACAATCGCATGAAAAAACAAACCTTGCCGAAAGTCGATCCATATATTTTATGGCCGGTGCTGATCCTGCTGGCCATGGGTCTTTTGATTTTGTCCTCTGCTTCGACCGTTCTTTCTTTCCAAAATTTTCACAATAATTATTATTATTTTTCAAGACAGCTTCTGTTGGGCGCCGTGCCCGGCCTGATCTTGATGTATTTTTTTTCAAGGATTGATTATCATAAATGGCAAAAATTCGCCCCTTTGCTGATCCTGGGCGGCATTGCCCTGCTGGTTGTGGTCTTGATACCAGGCATCGGATTAAAAATCGGCGGAGCCAGACGCTGGATCAATTTGGGCTCTTTTCAATTCCAGCCGACGGAGTTTGTGAAGCTGGCGGTAATATTGTATCTGGCCAGCTGGTTCGACAAAAGGCAGCAGCACTCGGATAATTTGTATTACGGGTTTCTGCCGAGCCTGGCTATCGTAGGTCTGGTTGCCGGCTTGATCATCCTCGAGCCTGATATCGGCACAATGCTGGTTCTGGCCTCCATCGCCGCGGTAATGTTTTTTATCGGCGGAGTGCGGATGAAGTATATTTATGCGACCGCGGCAGTAGCATTATTGGTCTTATGGATCCTGGTCAAAGCCGAGCCTTACCGGGCTCATAGATTTTTGGCTTTTATGGACCCGACCGCGGATTCTCAGGGAATAGCCTACCAGGTTAATCAGGCTGTGATCGGCATAGGGTCCGGCGGGCTCTGGGGCCTGGGATTTGGCCAATCGCTTCAGAAATACAGCTATCTGCCTGAGCCGATCGGTGATTCGATCTTCGCGATCATGGCCGAGGAACTGGGGTTTCTAAGAATTTCCGCGATCTTGCTGCTGTTCTTGTTTTTGGCGTATCGGGGATTTAAAGTTGCGCGGGAAGCTCCGGATGTGTTCGGCAAACTTACGGCCGCGGGAATAGTAAGCTGGCTGATACTTCAGGCTCTGATCAATATCGGCGGGATAGCCGGGTTGATTCCTTTGACCGGCATTCCTTTGACCTTTATTTCCAACGGTTCATCATCTCTGCTGATAAGTCTGGCAGCCGTAGGGATCTTGCTGAACATCTCCCGATTCACGAATTTGGAGGCAAATTAACACATGAACTCAAAAAGATTTTCTAAAATTGACATCGGATCAGCCAGGCGGAAGGCCAAGCCCTTAAAGATCAAAAATGTCATCAAGCGCGAGGTCATGAGCTCCGAGCTGATGTACGCGGTTATCAGAAGCAGACAGAACTTTGCGGAAGTTCCGCAGCTTTTATCTTTTAAACCCCAACTCCGCGATTACCGCAGGCATTTGGTCCAAATCGGCTCGTTCGCGCTTACCGGCATTATTTTGATCGTGTTGCTTCAAGGGATGATTTATTTGTCTGCCGTCCGCAACGCAACCGGCGAAATATTAGGAGACGCGACCTCGGCATATACCGACCTGCATACGGCGCAAGAAAATATCGGTTCGCAAAATTTTGCGGCTGCCGGCCAGTTGTTCGACGCGGCCACGTCCAATATCAATCTTGCGCAAAGCAAACTTAATAGTTTTCCGGTTCTCAAATGGATTGCCCCTCAGGCAAATTCCGCCGATCATATGCTTTCGGGTGCCGCAGCCCTGGCAGAGGCCGGAAAACAATTGACCGCGGCGCTGAACTTGTTCGATGAGCTGAAAGTGTCAAGTCTAGGAGTGCAAACCGAGAATTTTAACGAAAGGCTTACAGCCAACCGCGGACTGCTGGCTTCCAGCCGCAGCTTGATTGCCGAGGCTTCGATAGAATTCAATCTTGCGGGTAGCCTGCCTCTTGATTATTCACAAACTTTGGATAAGGCCAAACAGGAAGTCGCGGGACTTGGTTCGATCTTAGACAAGCTGGTGGGCCTGGAGAATTTATATCTCGGACTTTTCAGCGGACAAAAAACCTATCTGTTGATCTTCCAGAATTCCGACGAAGCCCGAGCTACCGGCGGCTTTATCGGAACATATGGGGTTTTACAAACCAATCAAGGATCGATATCTAAGCTGAAAATTGAAAGCATATACCAGCTTGACGGGCAGATCTACGAGCAGATAGCGGCCCCGGGGCCAATGCAGCCTGAAATTAAGCGCTGGGCTATCCGTGATGCGAATTGGTTCGCGGATTTCCCGACCACGGCCCAAAAGCTTTTGTATTTTTTTGAAAAGGGCAGCCAGACCGCGGACGGAGTGATCTCCGTCACTCCGAAGCTGTTTGAAGATATCCTGCGCTTGACCGGGCCTGTAGAAATGGACCAATACGGCGTGACTTTGACCCCGGAAAATTTCCAGCAGGAAACGCAGTTTAAAACTTCAATAGACTATGACAAAACTTTAAACCAGCCGAAAAAATTCCTGGCTGATTTTACGCCCGAGCTTCTGGACCGCCTGTCCGCGATGAATAAGAACCAATGGTTCGAACTGTTCCAGATTTTCGAGGACAATCTGCGACAGAGAAGCATTCTGCTCTACAGCAAAGATCACGACACGCAAGTCCGAATTGCGGATTTGGGTTTTGCCGGTCAGATCTTGCCCGCGGATTATGATTATTTGTCCATCAACAATTCCAATCTGGGCGGCACTAAAACCGACCTGAGCATTGATCAGGATGCCAACTTACTGAGCAAGGTTTTATCGGACGGCTCTGTCATAAACACCCTGACCATTATCCGAAAAAATTCCGCCGAAGCTGACAATAAAAATTATCTTCGCGTTCTGGTGCCGCTGGGCAGCCAATTTATTTCGGCTTCAGGGTTTGATGATTATCAATATTTAGATTCAGCCGCAGAAGGCATGCGCACGGATAAGGACCTGGCTAACTGGGATATTGGAGAGCTGAATTCAAATGTCTTTGCGCGGATCGAAGCAGGCAAAACCGAGTTCGCGGGCTGGCTTAATACCGACGTCGGACAAAGCAAAAGCGTAACCATTTCCTATATTCTGCCGTTCAAGATCAAATCGAGCGCTTTCGGCAACACCCAGTCGTATAGCCTGTTGGTTCAGAAACAATCGGGATCCAAGCCTTATCATTTTGCCGGTAGCTTGAGTCTTGGGCAGTTCAAACTCAAATGGCAAGGGCCGGGAGTTGTGGAAACTATTGGCGGTGTTGGCTTTCAATCAGAAACCAATACCGATGATTTTTGGCCAATGGTGATTGCCAAGTAAATTATGAATGTAAAATCTTTGTCCGACAATAAAATAGGAAAAGCAACAGTGACCATCGCGGTCTTTTCATTGTTGGCCAAGATCCTTGGCCTGGTCCGCGATGCGGTTTTCTCCCATCAATTCGGGGCCGGACTGACTATTGACGCCTACTTTGCCGCGTTTCGCATTCCGGATTTTATTTATAACTTATTGATCCTCGGAACTTTTTCGGTCGCGTTTATTCCCGTGTTTTCCGAATACCTGATCCGGGACGAAAAAGACGCCAATCGCCTGGCCTCCAGCATTATCAATGTCACCCTGATCCTTATGCTGACGCTGACCGTTATCGCGTATATATTCATAAATCCGCTGGTTCACGCGATTGCTCCCGGATTCAGCGGGGAGGCTTTTGACCTGACCAAACTGTTCACCAAAATTTTTCTGCTTTCGCCCATTTTCCTGACACTGTCGTCGATCGTCTCCAGCATGCTTAATACTTATAAAAGGTTTGCGCTGGTGGCGGTGGCGCCCGTGGTATACAACTTGTCGATCATCGCGGGAGTACTTTGGCTTTATCCGCGCTTCGGTCCTGCCGGGCTGGCGATCGGAGTTGTGCTTGGTGCGTTTTTGCATTTTGCGATCCAGGTTCCGCAGATTATTTCTCTGGGATTCCGTTATTCGTTTAAAATTGTCAGCGCGGATTCGGGTTTCAGGAAATTTTGGAAGCTGTATTGGCCCAGGATTTTTTCCATGGGCACGGAACAGGTCACATCGCTGATCGTCAGCGTGTTCGGGTCGTTCCTGGGCACCGGCGCTCTGGCCGCTTTTTATTACGCCAATAATCTGCAATCCGTGTTCCTCGGAATATTCGCGGTATCTTTCGCCATCGTCGTCTTCCCTTTGCTGTCGGATCTGTTCAACAAAAAAGACCAGCAGGGGTTTAAAGACGTACTGGCCAAAACCACGATCCAGATCCTGTTTTTTATTATCCCGCTGTCGATTTTGCTGCTGGTTCTGCGAGCTCAAGTGGTGAGGCTGGTGTTGGGCATCGGGCAGGGCACGCATTTTACTTTTGACAATGTTAAAATAGTGGCCGAATCCCTGGGTCTGTTTTGCATTTCATTGTTCGCCCAAGCGCTGATCCCACTGTTTACAAGAGCTTTTTTTGCCATTCAGAATACGATCATTCCCGTAGTCATCGGATTTATCACCATTGCTTCGAATGTTCTGATCACTTATTATCTGACCGGCAGATTCGGAATTGCCGGCATGGCTCTGGCGTATTCAGCAACCAATATCCTTAATCTCATTCTTTTATTAGTAGTTCTGCATCGTAAATTGGGAGATATTCAGGATGAATACCTGATTCTAAATTGTTTGAAGATAATTATCGCGGCTTTGATAGGCGGCGCTACGGCTTACGTTTCATTATATTTCATAGCCCCCCTGGTCAATATGCACACTTACTGGGGAGTTTTAATTCAAGGAGTATCAGCCGGACTTATCGGGTCCGTTGCATACCTTGGGATCGGTTGGACATTAGGTTTGGATCAAACTCATAATTTGGTTCAGCTGGCGAGAACGACGGGCAATAAGATCGGCCGGCCTATCAATATTATTTGGAATTGGTGGAGCTAGGTCGCTCGGATGCGGCAAAAAAAGACGGCAGAAATGTGCTGGACGCAAATTTCTGCCTAAGTTTCGGCCTCGCGGCGGCTAAGCCGCTTTGGCCTCAAATTCTTTTTTGTGCCGCATCTTCGCTGGAGAAGAAAAAATGGAATAAAAAAGAGCGCAGCAACCTTACTGTAACTGATGGGCATTCTGGTCAATGCATGGTAGAATAAGTTCACTATGCAAGACAAAATTCGTAATTTTTGCATCATCGCCCACATTGACCACGGCAAGTCCACTTTGGCCGACCGGCTTTTGGAAATGACGTCAACAGTATCCAAGCGCGAGATGAAGGATCAGCTTTTGGATACCATGGATCTGGAACGCGAGCGTGGAATTACGATCAAATTACAGCCCGTCCGCATGGAATGGAAAGGGTATATTTTGAATTTAATTGACACTCCAGGGCATGTGGATTTTACTTATGAGGTTAGCAGGTCATTGGCAGCGTGTGAAGGCGCGATTTTGGTCGTGGACTCGACGCAAGGGATCGAGGCGCAGACTTTGGCCAATATTCATTTGGCCCAGGCCCATAATTTGAAAATAATTCCGGTGGTGAACAAAATTGATCTGCCGAACTCTGATCGGGTAAAAACCGCGGAAGAGATAAAAAAAGCGTTTGGCTTTACCGACGAAGAGATTTTGTACGCGTCCGGAAAAACCGGCGAAGGAGTGGAAAAGATCCTGGAAGAAGTGGTCACAAGAGTGCCTGCGCCAACGGGAGATTCAGATAAACCTTTGAGGGCGCTGATCTTTGATTCCACCTACGACATTCATCGCGGAGTTGTGACGTTTGTGCGGGTGGTGGACGGCGAGCTGACCAAAAACCAAAAAATAGTGATCATGGGTACCAAAACCGGAGCTGATGCTTTGGAGGTCGGGTATTTCCATCCCAAATATTTTCCATCCAAAGAATTGCTGACCGGAGAGGTCGGTTACATAGTCACCGGCCTGCGGGATGTGCGCAAAGCAAGAGTCGGGGATACGGTGACTACTGTGGATTCGAAGGTCCAGCAGCTGCCGGGATATAAACAAGTGAAGCCGATGGTTTACGCCAGTATTTTTCCCACATCCGGTGACGATTATCCTTTGCTTCGCGATGCCATTGATAAATTGAAGTTAAATGATGCGGCTTTGGAATTTGAACCGGAAAGTATTCCGGCGTTGGGCTTCGGTTTCAGGACCGGGTTTTTGGGCCTCCTTCATATGGATATTGTCCAGGAGCGGCTTACGCGCGAGTATGGCTTGGATCTGGTGCTGACCGCGCCTTCGGTTGAATATAAGATCAATCTTAGGAATGGGGAAAAGAAAATAATTCACACTCCGGCTGAGCTTCCGGACCCGTCTTTGTTCGAAAGTTTGGAAGAACCTTGGGTGGATGTGGAAATTTTGGTCCCGCAAAAATACATCGGCGGGATCCTGGAACTGATCACCGGGCGGAGGGGAATATACAAAAATATGGAGTACCTGAGCAACGAACGGGTTTTGATCACTGCCGAAATGCCGCTGGCCAACATCATCATCGATTTTTATGATAAACTTAAGAGTGTTTCGTCAGGCTACGCCTCGCTTAATTATGAATTGCTGGATTATCGGGTCGGGGATCTGGTGAAGTTGGATATTCTGGTGGCCTCGGAGAAAGTCGATGCTCTGTCAATGATAGTCCACAGGGAGCTGGCTGAAGAAGAAGGCCGGTCTTTGGCGGGAAAACTCAAGTCCTTGATCCACCGCCAGCAATTTGAGATCGCGATACAGGCCGTGATCGGCGGAAAAGTCATCGCCCGCGAAACGATTTCCGCGGTGCGCAAAGACGTGACCAAGGGATTGTATGGAGGGGACGTCACGCGCAAAATGAAACATTTGGAAAAGCAGAAAAAAGGTAAAAAGAGGCTGAAAAGGATCGGGTCTGTCGATATCCCGCAAGAAGCATTTCTGGCAATTCTTAAGAAGTAGGGTATAGCGTAGAGCGTATAGATCTAAACCTCTAGACGCTAAACCCTAACCGCTAAACGCTATTTTATGCGAAACAGAAAATTACTCCAAAAATTATCTATCGTGTTCGCTGTATTCATGATCGGAGCCATGCTCCTGTTCACATTGATCCCTTTATTATCATCAAGATAAAATGCAGAATTTATTGAGATCAAGAATTGCCTCATGGATTTTGGGGATTTCCCTGCTTTTCGTCATGGGCTTCGCCGCCAAAATTTTGATCCAGAAATACCGGATCGACCACGAGATCGCAAAACTTCAGGGCCAGGTTCAGAAGATCAAATCGGACAATCAGCAGATGAGCTACCTCATTCAATATTTCCAGACCCCCGATTATCAGGATAAATCGGCGCGCGAGAAATTAAATCTGAAAAAGGACGGGGAAGTCGTGATCGGCCTGCCTCTGCAGGGCGACGCCGCGCCAGATAGCCATCCGATTGTGAACAGCCCGTCCAATTTCACAAAATGGTTTAATTATTTTTTCAGCAAGCCCTCCGGCCAATGAAAAAAAAGCGTAAAAAAGTTATCTATTTTTCGGCATCAGCTATCGCTGTCTTTTTGATCAGTCTGGCTTTGTCTTATGGAACCGGTTTTTCAGATCCGGTCTCGGGTTTTTTTAAAAATATTTATCCGCAAGTTATCGTCGGCAGGGGAATGATATCGATATCTTATTGGAACAAGGGGCATGAATTGGCGGAAAAATTGGATCCCAACGAAAGCCGGGAAAAAGTTTCCGATCAGCTGATAAAAGTCAAACAACAGGAACAATTGCTGGCCATCACGAAAGTTTCTTATTTAAACCCTATTTTTGATGAGGAACTGCTGTATTACAAAACCGGCAAACAAAAGGAGTTCCAAAATATTATTAACAAATATTTTAATTTCGATGAAGAATTGTTTCGGGAATATGTAGCCAAACCGGAAGTTTATGATACTCTGCTCCGAATAAAATATAATTCGGATTTCAGCGCCAATGAAATCGCGTACGCCAAAGCCCAGAGTATATTGATGCAATTAAGCAACGGCGGAAATTTTGAACAACTGGCAAAGACAGAAAGCGGCGATTTAGTCTCAGGACAATTAGGCGGAGATCTGGGATTTGTGACTCGAGGCCAGCTATTGCCTGAATTGGAAAAAGCCATTCTGAACGCTCCTTTGGGACAGACATTGCAGTATGTTGTGGTCAGCCGCTTGGGTTATCACATTCTTTATCCTGTCGAAATTGCGGATCAGGACGGCCAGAAAGTTTGGCACATCAAGCACATTTTGGTGCAAACTTCAGGCTATGATAATTGGCTGAGATCGAAACTGAACAAGTTTTGGGTTTGGCGGATAAAATAGAATATTTTTTACGAAAGGAGCAGTGGTAGACCGCAGTATTTTTACATAGTAAAATGCGAAGTGTCTACCCATTGCGACGAGCAGGTATGGTATAATGGCAGTACATGTCCTTCCCAAGGATAGAGCGCGAGTTCGATTCTCGCTACCTGCTCCAGAAATTGCTTGATAAATTTTTAACTATTCTTGCGACCTAAAATAGATTGTCAAAGAAATTATTAAACTGACAAAATACAAAACCAACCAAAACAATAATGCAATTAATAAAAAAATCAAACGGGTTTACCCTAATCGAACTTCTGGTTGTGATCGCGATCATCGGGCTTTTGGCCGCTATTGTTTTGGTGTCTCTCAGCAGCGCCAGGCTAAAAGCGAGGGATGCAAAAAGGATAGCTGATGTAAAACAAATGATGTCGGGACTTGAATTATATTTCACAGATCATGCGGGCTATCCCTCTTCCGGAGGGTCTGCCAACCCGGACTTTAATTGGAGCAATAGTAGCGACGCAAGTTGGACGACTTTGCAGACAGCTATGTCCGCGTATATGTCCAGACTGCCACTCGATCCTTTAAATCAAACTGGCGGCTGGGCAGGAGCGGGGTATTATAATATAGCTTATCTTTCTTGCGGCAGAGCTTACATGATCGTCTATAAACTTGAGAACCTTAACACGCTGGCAAGCCCGGGAGTGAATTATTGCGGCACATTTTATAATTATGCCGGTACTATTACGATTGGCCCAGGCAGCAACTAGTTCGGAAAATTAAAAAAATGCCAGAAAATAATTTTCGCAATGCAGCGAAAGCTTTTATTGTCAAAGACGAAAAAGTTTTGCTTTTGAAAAGGCGGCCTAACGACGTCCATAAGCCCGGAGCCTGGGATATTCCGGGCGGCAGGCTGGAGCCGGGCGAAAATCCTTTTACCGGTTTGCTAAGAGAGACGAAAGAAGAAACGAATTTGGATATTGAGGTTGTTATGCCCCTGGATGTTCACTACTTTACCCGCGACGATGGACAACAAATCACTCTGCTGATGTTTCTTTGTAAGCCAAAGTCGGACCGTGTTGAACTTTCGGAAGAACACACTGAATATAAATGGGTTGATCTGAATAATCCAAAAGTAGATTTTCCGGATTGGCTTCATCAACCGATCGAGAATTACAAGAAATTCAAGCAATGAACAGGAATTTAATTTATATAACCGGGATATTGCTTATTGCCGGAGGCATGTTTTTTGTTTTGTCGCATCCAAATCAAACCATTTCCGATTCCCAGTTTCTGCGCTCGCAGATGAGACCCTGCGGGGAAAAGCAATTGAGCGACAATTGTTACATGCAAGTCGCAGGGACTTTAATGGCGAAATGGGATTATGTAAAAATTCTTCAGCTTTTGAAAGACAACGAACAGTATCCCGAAATATTCAGCCGCTGTCACGAACTGACCCATTACATCGGCAGGAAGGCATATGAACAGGAGGGGAGCGTGTCCAAAGTATATTCCAGGGCCAACCCGGTTTGCTGGGGCGGGTTTTATCACGGCGTCATGGAATCGTATTTTTGGGACAAACACTTGTCTCTGACAGATCCGGACAGTCCCAAGATCACGGAAGCGCTTCAAACCGCATGCGGGAAAATTTCTGATTATACCAGCCCGAGGTTTTATTCCGAATGCGTCCACGGCATAGGGCATGCTATGATGTTTATCACGGATACGGATCTAAATAAGTCGTTGGCATTGTGCGACAAGCTGGAAGGCAATCAACCAACGATTTGTTATGGCGGGGTTTTTATGGAAAATTCTTCAAGCTCAACCAATACCGCTCATCCGACCGAATTTCTGAAGGCATCCGATCCCATGTATCCCTGTGATGCTCTGGCAACCCGCTATTTGAATATTTGCTACCAGTATCAAAGTTCGTATTTTGCCGAGTTAAGCAAATATGACTGGAAGAAGAACGCAGATTTGTGCATGAAGGTTCCCGAAATTTACAGGGAGGGATGTTTTCATATCATCGGCACCAATCAGGTCGGCTCGACCCAAGATTACGCGAAAATGGAAAATTCCTGCAGTTTGATGCCAAGCGCGAACTATGTTCAAATTTGCCAATTGGGAGTAGTGGACGGATTGTCAGGACGCTATGTCGGCCAAACAAATAAGATCGGAGATTTTTGCGCCCAGCTGAACAGCAATTTTCAGGAGGCTTGCTTTAAGAATTTGGGCAGCAATATAAAAAGCTGGACCACTGATCCGGCAAAGCTCAGCGCGGATTGCGCGGAGCTGAAAAAT
Organism: Candidatus Doudnaibacteriota bacterium; assembly: GCA_039931165.1. Taxonomy (GTDB): domain Bacteria; phylum Patescibacteriota; class Doudnabacteria; order UBA920; family O2-02-FULL-48-8; genus JBDTSL01. Next base: position 16,069 of record JBDTSL010000001.1, on the reverse strand, counting down.
AGCGAGTATATCCGATGGTGCATGTCGTCCGGCGGCGGCTTCAATACTGACTCCCAGTCATTTAATTAGCTGTGGTATAATTTGTCTTATGCCGGCGTAGCTCAGTTGGTAGAGCAATGCTTTCGTAAACCCCCACACCAAATCATGCCGACGTAGCTCAACTGGTAGAGCAGCGGTATCGTAAACCGCAGGTTGTCGGTTCAAGCCCGACCGTCGGCTCCATTAGGCATTTTAATTTGGTGTTGGGGGGTAAAGCAGAGGTCGTCGGTTCGATCCCGACCTTCGGCTCCAGATAAATAATGTGAGTTCTCCCGCCACCGAAATTAATTTTAAAGGACGGCGGGATCCCGCCAAAGGCGGGAGATTCTACCCGGGGGCTCCAATGAAATTCCTGAATAATTAAAAAAGAACTCCTAGTTAGGAGTTCTTTTTGTAGCAATTGAAACGATTAGACCTTTGCTTTTTTTACCATGTGTTTCCAGGATGCCCGAGCTGCTTTCAAAAGATGGTCTGCTTCAGCGCGGGAAAGATTTTTATTTTTTTTGTACGATTGCATAGCCTCGCTGGCCATCTTTTTATATTGGGATTCGCCCATTTGTTTGATTTTTTTCACCTTGGGGGCCAAGTATTTGGCGAAATCCTTGCTTTGTTGTTTCGCCTGCTTCCACATGTCTTTGCCCATCTTCGATTCGGCCAGGACCACAGCGCCTGCTCCAAGCGCGGCACCTATCACCGCTCCCGAAACCCACATTAAACCCTTATGAGATTTTTTCGCACCCGTCTTGTTTGGCATATTGTTTTTTCCTTTAAATATATTACGACCTTTTTTTTCTTTTTTTAAAAAAATAAGAAAGCAACGGGATCTCTTCTAGTCTATCGAGCATGTCTTTCACCCGGTTTTTTAAATCATCCGCCGTATCGTCGAGATTATCGGAAATATGTTCCAGATGCTTCATAATGAAGATCAGCTGGTACATTACGATCGCGGACAGCACCCCGCATACGATAATCGCAACCGAAGCGGTGAGAAAAAAAAAGGTTTGGGCGAAAATTTGCAGCTCCATGCCTGAAATATACCATGCCACAGGATTTTTTGCAATAATTTTCAATGTGATCAGTTATCCACAGAGAGCTTGCTTTTTATAGGAGATTTATTTATAATTTAAACAAGTTGTAACTTTTGAAAAAAATATAATAATTAAAAACAAACTATGAAAAAGATTAATATCCTGTTCACTATCATTTTATTGGCCGCTGTTCTTATGGTTGGGGTCACAGCCAACGCGGCAACGTCACCGGGCCTTGGGACGGCCAACAGCTTTACCGTTCTTTCCGGTTCCTATACCAACACTTTGGTCGGGACCGTCATTAACGGCGATCTGGGATATACCACCGGGCCTGCTGTAGCGCCCACAGTCACTGGCGTCACCCATACGGCTGATGCTACTTATGCCCAGGCCGGCATAGATCAGGGAGCGGCTTTGTCTGCCCTGAACAGCCAGCCGTGTACGTTTACATTCGCACCCGGGGCAATTGACCTCGCTGCCGATACCACACACGGTCCGGTCGGCGTTTACACACCGGGAGTATATTGCGTTCTGGGCGCGGCTGACGTAGGAACCGGCGGAATTACTCTGAATGGCGCCGGCGTATACATTTTCCGGATGACCGGAGCGCTTACCACTGTGGCCAATTCCGTGGTCACGGCCTCCAATGGCGCGACCTCTTGTGATGTCTGGTGGACCCCGGGCGCTGCCACAACGCTTGGAGCAAACTCTGCCTTCGTAGGCCGGGACATCGATGCTTCGGGCATTACACTCGGCAACCTCGCTACTTGGACAGGGAGAGTCCTGGCATTTGGCGGAACCGTCACCACCTCTCTCAATACGATTACCACACCGGTATGCGCTTCTGGACTTCCGGCCACAGGATCAATTACCGTAAATAAAACAGCGGTCGGAGGCAATGGCACATTCAACTTTAACACCACCGGCGCCGGCTTCTCTAGTTTCAGCATTTCAACCTCGGCAGGAACCGGATCACATACCCAAAGCGGTCTTACCCCAGGAGTTTATTCAGCCACGGAAGTAGTGCCGTCCGGCTGGACTCAAAATTCATCCACTTGCGGCTCGATCACGGTTGTAGCAGGCCTTACGACCGGCTGCACCATCGTAAATACGGCAAATGTGGTCACTCCTGTGCCAGTAGCAGTTACTCCGCCACCCGGCCTCGGGCTGGCAGCTACAGGATTTAATCCGGCGCAAAAAGCGACTCCCTGGAATGTGATCCTGCCAATTGGCATAGTCGCGGTTTTGTTCCTGCTCTACATTGCCCGAAGAAAAAAAGCGCTTTAAATTTTCTCTCAATTTTGCGAGAAGTCCCGATTTATCGGGACGACGAAGCAATCTCAATTAAAGATGAGATTGATTCGCTCCCGCCAGATCTCAAGCTTCAAAAGCGGTCGCTCGCAAAAACCGAATCATAAAAAACCACCTGCATCAGCAGGTGGTTTTGGTATAAGCTGTTATCCACAGCGTTAGTTTTGACATTTACCATAAAGCATATCATAATATGTACAGAAGCTATTTTCATAAAAAAGACACTAAAAAAGCTAGATTCACAGACCGCATGGTTCGAAATACAAATAAACTAAATAATTAACCCGCCTAACGAAAGTCAGGAAGATTATGATAAAAAAACGAAACGCAAAAAAATACAAAGGCCGGATTGTTATATCTCTGTTGGTTATTCTGCTTATGGCCGGGATTTCTATGATGAATGGCCTTATGGCTCGTGCGGCTACAACTCCGAACCTTGGAGCGGCCACATCATATGCCATTCTTGCCAGTTCTTTCATTAATACCTTCGCCGGAACCACGGTTAACGGCGATATCGGATTTACTACAGGACCGGCAGTTCACCCGCTAGGCACACAGCTGCGCTACGGCTCGGGTGCTCCATATTCTACCGCAGGCACAGATCAGGGCAGCGCACTTGTTAATTTGAATGCTCAATTGCCTTGCGATTACACTTTCCCAGCCGGAGCGGTTAATCTGGGCACTGAAGCCCTTCACCCTGGTGGTATTGGAGTTTATCTGCCCGGAATTTATTGCACTACAGCCGGTAGTGCTGCGCAGATAACAGGCACAATTACGCTTAATGGAGCTGGAACATATATATTCAGGATTTTTGGCGCCCTAACCTCGTCGGCAGGGGCGATTGTGCAAGTGGCCGGGGCATCTCCGTGTGACGTTTTTTGGACTGCCACTTCTGCAACATCACTCGCAGACAATACGACTATGTTAGGAACAGTTATTGATGATTCGGGCATTACAACTGGTGCTAACGTAAACTGGACAGGAAGGGCCTTGTCATTTGGCGGAGTAGTTACAACGGGGAATACGACCAATATAGCCACACCGGTGACATGTGCAGGCACACCGCCCGCCGGCCCCGGCGGCCCGGTCCCGGTCCCACCGCTGATCGATGTCCTAAAAGTACCCAGCCCTTTGTCTTTGCCTGGTGGTCCCGGATCTGTGACCTACACTTACTCTGTCCGTAACATCGGAACTGTCCCGATGTCCACTGTCAGAGTGACCGATGACAGCTGTGGCCCGGTAAACTTTGTCTCCGGCGATACCAATGCCAACGGCGCGCTGGATCTGACTGAAGTCTGGATATACAACTGCGCCACGACCCTAGCCGCCACTCATACAAATACCGTCACAGCCACAGGATTCTCTCTGGGACTAAGCTCTACCGACACAGCCACCGCAACAGTTGTCGTCGGCGCTGCCGTCGTTCCTCCTTTGATCCATGTGGTAAAGATCCCTTATCCTTTCACACTGCCGGCAGGCGGCGGAGCGGTTACTTACAGATATACCGTCACCAACCCGGGTACCGTGGCTTTAAGTGATGTAACTGTTACTGATAACAAATGCACAGGCTTACCCGGTAGAGTTGTAGGACACCCGGGAGATATCAATCAAAACAATCTGCTCGAACCGACCGAGAGCTGGAGCTTTACCTGTATCTCAAATCTCACTGCCACGACCCTGAACACTGCCACAGCCTCCGGCACGGCCAATGGCATAACTGCCACTGATCTTGCGTTCGCTACTGTGGTGGTAGCGCCGCCGGCAACACCAACTCCGCCTCCAGGCATCGGTTTGGCAGCTACCGGATATGCGCCAGCGGGAAGAAATACTTTGTGGAATGTCATCCTTCCGGCGGGAATGATCGCGGCCTTATTGCTGTTCTACGTGGCCCGAAAAAAACGAGCGTTTTAATAAAATAAAACTGGGATTCGTGATAAAAAAACGAACAACAAAAAAATACAATAAAACGTTATTTGTTGGATTTCTTTTAGTGACCTTGGTGGCTGGAATGTTTGTAATGAAAGGCACTACTGTTTATGCCGTTACAGGCGTAGCGCCAACCCTCGGAGCGTCTGCTGCCTATTCGGCTCTTGGTAAAGCGGGGGTGACAAATACAGGCTTATCGGTACTTTCGGGACGTGTCGGGTCTGATAGCTCGAACGTAGGATTCGCTGATACAGCGGGTCCGGGAATCGCGGCAGGATATGATGTTGCTCCTACAGTGAATACTCCCGAAGCCGATGCGCTTACTGCGTATGGGCAACTTGCGGCTCAAGGGCCTGGACCAGCCCAAACTTTGTCAGGGAATGTAACGATCACCCCAGGAGTTTATGATGTAGCCGCGGGAGTTATGACCGGCGGCACCATTACTCTTGATGGCGCCGGCGTCTACATTTTCAGCAGTACGTCCAGTATCACTGATAGCGGAGGTACTACTGTTGCGGTAACCAATGGAGCTAGCGCCTGCGATGTATATTGGCAGGTTCCGATAGCTATGAACATCGGTACCGGCTCACAGATCAAGGGAACCATTATCACAAACTCTGGCGATATTACATTAGCCACCGGCGCAAGTTTGATTGGCCGCGCCTTAGCTTTGGTTGGTGAAGTAACGTTGCAGACTAATGCTATTTCTGACTCATGTTCATCAGGCACACCGCCCGCCGGCCCCGGAGGCCCGGTCCCGGTCCCACCGCTGATCGATGTCCTAAAAGTACCCAGCCCATTATCATTGCCCAGCGGTCCCGGGCTCGTGACCTACACTTACTCTGTCCGTAACATCGGAACTGTCCCGATGTCCACTGTCAGAGTGACCGATGACAGCTGTGGCCCGGTAAACTTTGTCTCCGGCGATACCAATGCCAACGGCGCGCTGGATCTGACTGAAGTCTGGATATACAACTGCGCCACGACCCTAGCCGCCACTCATACAAATACCGTCACAGCCACAGGATTCTCTCTGGGACTAAGCTCTACCGACACAGCCACCGCAACAGTTGTCGTCGGCGCTGCCGTCGTTCCTCCTTTGATCCATGTGGTAAAGATCCCTTATCCTTTCACACTGCCGGCAGGCGGCGGAGCGGTTACTTACAGATATACCGTCACCAACCCGGGTACCGTGGCTTTAAGTGATGTAACTGTTACTGATAACAAATGCACAGGCTTACCCGGTAGAGTTGTAGGACACCCGGGAGATATCAATCAAAACAATCTGCTCGAACCGACCGAGAGCTGGAGCTTTACCTGTATCTCAAATCTCACTGCCACGACCCTGAACACTGCCACAGCCTCCGGCACGGCCAATGGCATAACTGCCACTGATCTTGCGTTCGCTACTGTGGTGGTTGCGCCGCCTGCGTTGCCGGCCACAGAAGTTCCTGCGTTTCCAAGTACAGGGCTGAGCGCGGATCATAGCACCCCATGGAAAATTATTTTTCCGGTCGGAATAATCGGAGCTTTGTTCCTGCTTTATATTTACCGAAGAAAATTTGACCGAAAGCGAATTCGTGCGGGAAAATAGTAGAGTTAGACACTGCAAGTCCAAATTGCCGGATGAACCTGTCTTAGGTCAGGTTGTCCGGCTTTTCTGATATAATGTCCTTGAAGATATTTTCTCGGAATGAAAACATTTTTTAGCAAACAATTCTCCGTGATCCTAGTGGCCGGATTCGCGATATGCCTCCTGCTGTTTTTACGGTATGCTCTTGATTATGATAAAACTCCGGCTAAACAGATAGCCAGCGCTCCTGTGCTGGCGGGCATAAAAGACCAACCCGCGGATTACGGACAGCCGTTGCGTTTAGTGATCCCGAGTTTAAATGTCGACGCCGCCATAGAGAATGTGGGTGAAACAGCGGGCGGCGCAATGGACGTGCCTAAGCGCCCCGAGGATGTCGGGTGGTATGATCAAGGACCCAAACCGGGTCAGGAGGGCAGTTCGGTCATCGCAGGCCATTTGGATTGGACCAACGGGAAGGCGGCCGTATTTTATAATCTAAATAAGCTGGTCAAAGGAGATATGGTGCAGATCCTGACGGAAAACGGAGAATCCGTGCCTTTTGCGGTGCGGGAGACCAGATTTTATGATTTTGACGCCAAGGTCCCGGAAGTTTATTCGTCTGACAGCGGCGCGCATCTTAATCTTGTTACTTGCGCCGGGGTCTGGGATAAATCGAAAAAAACCTACTCTAAACGGTTTGTGGTATTCGCGGATCTTGTGGATGGGGAAGTGGCGGGAGTCCGGACCGAGGCGCCGGCAGTAGCGGAAGGACCTCCAATACCGGCCGGGCTATATTCTCTTCCTGCCGCGGCCAACGAAACTGGGCCTTGTGGTCTGGCTGAATCTTTCACCGGTCCATTGAAAATCGGCAGTAGCGGCTCCCAAGTGGTATTGCTTCAGAGTCTTCTTAAATGTTTGGGATATATTCCTCTCAATTCGCCGCTCTCCGATTCTTTCCAAACCGAAACGCAGAGCGCGGTCAGAGAATTTCAGAAGGATAACGGTCTTGATGTTTTAGGCAATGTCGGCCCGGCCACGAGAAAAATACTTAACTCTTATATAGTCTTGTAAGCAATAAAGCTGATCATTAATAATATACACCATGAAACATATCGAGAACATGCGTGCTAAAAGAATTTTTGCCAAGTTCGCATTTTTGGTCCTGCCGATTTTGTTCGTCGTGTTGTGCGGCGCCATGTACGCAAATGCGCAAATACAAACAAACCCTACTGTGGATCAAGCCAGTATTATCGCTATTCCTCCGCTGATTTCCCTTACGGAAGTGCCAAACCCGCTGACTTTGCCCGCAGGTCCAGGATTGGTCACTTATACTTTTAAGGTTGCCAATGCCGGAACAGTCGGCGTGCATAATTTAAAGGTTGCTGACGACAGATGCGCTTCGGTAAGTTTTGTTTCCGGCGACCCCAATCTTAATCTGATTCTCGATACAAACGAAATTTGGTTATACCGGTGTACGACTCAGATCGGCCGGACCACAACCAATACAGCCACCGCCACAGGCAATTCTGTCGGTCTGACAGCGACAGCCATCTCCAGTGCCACGGTGGTGGTCAGCGAACCCATAATTCCTCCTTTGATTCATCTTGTAGCGCAACCCGATCAGTTTGTCCTGCCCTTCGGCGGCGGACTTGTAACGTATACTTATAAGGTTTCGAACCCGGGAATTGCCCCGATTGGCAGAATCAGCGTTTCTGACGATCAATGCCAGTCCGTAATAGGACCAACGGGTGATGCCAACAGCGACAAACTGCTTAACGCCGGCGAGTCTTGGATATACACCTGCTCAGTTAAACTTACCGCAAACGCGAAGAGTATCGCTACTGCCGAAGGGATCGCCAATGGTCTGGCCGCGATGGATAAAGTTTCCATAAATGTTATAGTGGCTGTGCCGGGCATGGTCCGGGCTCCGGATTTTCCGAGCACGGATCTGTTGCCGACTCCGCCAAATCTTTTTGATATTACGGCCGGTGTGGCAACCGATCCCGGTTCAAGCAATCCCACGAATTGGGCAATTGTAATCTCGTTTGCGGCAATATCCGGCTTGCTTGCGCTGTGGGCAGGGTTAAGAAAACAAAAAACACTGATGGTGATTATTGTTGTCGGATCCCTGATCTGCCTGCTCGCGTACTTTCTGGTTAACAGTTATTTTAGCGGTCAACCTCTCTCAGTTCTGCCCAGTCCTTCGCTCAGTAACCCCGTAGCGATTGTGCCGGTCCCAATCGCTCCGGTTCCCACTCCGGTACCTATTCCAACTCCGACGCTTCCAAATACAACCACCCCCAAACCTATCCCTGTGCCGAAACCAATTCCCAGCGGACTGCCGGCTTTTTTGAAAATTCCCAGCATCAGGGTCAATGCCGCGATCGAGCAAGTCGGTTTGACAGCGGCCGGAGCCATGGATACAGCCGCGGGCCGCGCCCATGTCGGATGGTTTAATTTGGGCCCTCGACCTGGCCAGCCGGGCAATGCCGTTATAGACGGCCATAGCGGGATTTGGTCGGGCGGACAGACCGCGATTTTTGATAATCTGAAAAATGTAACTGTAGGCCAAACGATGTCGGTGGTAGACGACAGGGGAGTTTCTTTTGTATTTGAGGTCAGAGAGCGCCGTTTCTACGAAGCAAAAGCGGATGCTTCGGATATTTTTGTTTCAAACGGAGGTAACCGTCTTATTCTTATTACCTGCATCGGCGATTTTAATAAAATCACCAACAGTTATCCTCAACGGCTGGTGGTGTTTTCGGATCTAATTCAATGATGATTTCTTAAAAGTCAAGGGTGCTGTTTTTTTTCGCTATTGCCAAATGAGGCTTTTTTTGTTAGAATTTACGCGCTTCAATATGGAATCACCTCTACAAAAACCCAAAAAACTCGATAAAGCAGCTCTCATCAGCTTAAGCTTTGAGCTGGGTTATATAATCGCGATTCCACTCGTGGTTTTGGCGCTTTTGGGCAAATGGATCGACAACAACATGCATCACACGCTGCCCTGGGTTACTTTAATCGGTATAGTCTTGGCAATCGCGAGTACCACGGCGTGGTTAACTTATAGATTAAAAAAGTACATCAAATGACCGCTATACCTCCACTAGTCGCAGAGTCAATATTACATATTGGTCAATTTCCGGTGACGAATGCTTACATTAACTCATCTATTGCGGTTGTAGTATTCCTGATCGTTGGCTTTATTTTGCGCAAAAAGACGGATCTGATCCCAAAAGGCTTCCAGAACTTTGCCGAAAGTATCTTGGAGTTTATGCTAGGCTACATCGACCAGGTGACCCATAACAGGCAAAAATCTTTGCAAGTCCTGCCGGTAATCGGCGGAATGTTTCTGTTTATTTTATTTTCAAACTATCTGGGCCTGCTACCGGGCACAGGCTCAATCGGCAGGTATCTGATGGTTGAGGGTAAAACCGAACTGGTGCCGCTGCTGCGCTCAGCCAACAGCGACCTTAATCTGACTTTGGCCATGGCAGTGTTCGCTGTGTTGGTTTCGCACATTATGGGAGTGGCCGTAATTGGATTTTTTCGGTACGCCAACAAATTTATCAAACTAGGAGATTTGTTTAAGTCTTTCGGCAAAGGCCCAGTAAGCATCATGACAGCGATCATCGAGTTTGGCGTGGGTTTTCTGGAGATTATTTCGGAGGTTGCAAAGCTGGTTTCTTTGTCGTTCCGGCTGTTCGGGAATATTTTCGCAGGCGAAGTACTGCTGACCATTATGGCCGGATTGTTCGCGTATTTTTTGCCGCTGCCGTTTATTTTTTTGGAGTTGATTGTGGGATTGATCCAGGCCTTGGTGTTCTCCATGCTAACCCTGGTTTATCTGACAATGGCCACGGCACCGGTTCACGAAACCAGCCATCCCGCCCGAACGACTGACGTCGTTCAGTCGGGCGGGTAATAGTTTAGGCTACAGAGACTTACAGTCGATAGGTTTCTGTTTCTGAACTTTTAACTCTTACGAACGACTTTAAATATAACAAACCAGTCGATTAAGTAAGACAGGAGACGTTCATGACACCAGAAATGGTAAGAATTTTTACCAAAGGCATTACCATCGCCATTGGCGGCATCGGGCCGGCTTTGGCTGTGGGCAAAATTGGGGCTAAAGCCATGGAATCCATAGGACGCAACCCGGAATCGTTGGATAAACTTTTCGTTCCAATGCTCTTAGGCATGGCATTTGCGGAAGCAATCGCGATTTACGCCTTGGTTATTACGTTTATTTTGTAAAGCGTTTAGGGTTTAGCGTATAGGGTTTAGATCTATACGCTTTACGCTATACGCTGTACGCTAATTAACTAAATTTTATGGAAGTTTTAGGAACACTTGGAATCAATTGGAAATTGTTTTTGGCACAGCTGATCAACTTCAGCATTATTTTGTTTATTTTCTGGAAATGGGTGGTTAAGCCTTTGGGCGCGACTTTGACCAAGCGGACCGAGAGGATTGAAGAAGGCTTGAAAAATGCCGACCGTCTGGACGAAGAAAAGAAAAAATTTGATGCATGGAAAACCCAGGAGATGAAAAAAGTCCGCGCCGAGGCTGACAAGATCTTGCGAACGACCGCGGACACCGCGACCAAGATCAAACAGGAGACTATTGTCGAGGCTCAGAACCAGGCGCGTAAAGTTATGGAACAGGCAAAATCAAGCGTTGAAAACGAAAAAACCCGGATGCTGAAAGAAATAAAACAGGAAATCGCCACGCTGGTAGTGGCAACGTCCGAAAAGATTTTGCGAGGCAAGCTTGATTCCAAGACAGACCATGAATTAATCAACGAAAGTGTCAGGCAAATCAAATGAAGTATGCCGCCAAACAATATGCCCAGGCGCTGTTAGAAGCGATTGAAAGCGCAAGACCCCAGGATGAAAGCACGGTTTTGGATAATTTTGTCAAAGTCCTTGCGGAAAATAACGATTTACGATTATTTGACGAGATAAGCTCAGAATTTCACAAACTGGACCTGGCGAGAAAGGGCATAAAACAAGCTCAGATAACTTCAGCGCATCCTTTGAACAAACAGAATGAACAGGAAATCGTGGATCAGCTTAACAGGCTGGTCAACGGAAAAGTCGAGGTAAAAAAACAAATCGATGAGCAATTGATCGGCGGAGTGATAATAAGAATGGACGATCAGATTCTCGATGCCTCGGTTAAGAATAATTTGGAACAATTAAAGAAGGAATTAAGTAATTAATAACGTATATGCCCGACATACTTACACAACTCAAAAATCGGATCGATAATTTTCAGGCCAACGCCAAACTTGAAACAGTCGGGATTGTCTTAAGCGTAGGCGACGGCATTGCCCGCGTTGCCGGGCTTTCCAGTGTCAAAGCTTCGGAAATGTTGGAATTTGCAGGCGGAGTGATCGGCGTTGCCCTGAATTTGGACCAGGATTCGATCGGCGTCATTTTACTGGGTGACGATACGAACATCAAGCAAGGAGATAAGGTCACGGCAACAGGCAAAATTTTATCGGTTCCGGTGGGGGTGGGGTTGATCGGACGAGTGGTAAATCCTTTAGGTGAGCCTCTGGATAACAAAGGACCGATATCCGCCGAAGGCGGACCCGCCTCTGGCGGGAAATCCACCTTGGTGTATTACCCGGTGGAAAAGATCGCTCCCGGAGTTATTGAAAGACAATCCGTGAATGAGCCTTTGCAAACCGGCATTAAAGCAATTGACGCCATGATCCCGATCGGCCGCGGCCAGCGCGAACTGATCATTGGGGACCGGCAAACCGGTAAAACGGCAATCGCCATCGATACTATCATCAACCAAAAAGACAAAGGTGTGATCAGCATCTATGTCGCTATCGGACAGAAGGAATCAAAGATCGCGCGCATCGTGGCGGAACTGGAACAGCGCGATGCCATGAAAAACACCATTATTGTAGTGGCGGGCGCCTCCGACCCGGCAGCGCTCTCGTATATCGCCCCATTTGCCGGATGCGCCATGGGCGAGTATTTTATGGACCAGGGCAAACACGCTTTGATAGTTTACGATGATCTGTCCAGGCACGCGGTTTCTTATCGTGAAATTTCTTTGCTCTTAAGAAGGCCACCGGGACGCGAAGCATACCCCGGCGATGTGTTTTATCTGCATTCCCGGCTTCTCGAGCGTGCGGCCAAATTGAATAAAGAAAAAGGCGCAGGTTCTCTGACCGCATTGCCCATAATTGAAACGCAGGCCGGGGACGTGTCCGCCTACATTCCGACCAATGTCATTTCCATTACCGACGGACAGATCTTCCTGGAAAGCGATTTGTTTTATCAGGGCATCAGGCCTGCTTTAAACGTCGGTATTTCCGTTTCCCGCGTCGGCTCCGCGGCGCAGATAAAAGCTATGAAAAAAGTTGCCGGAAAATTGCGTCTGGATCTGGCTCAGTTCCGCGCTCTGGCCGCCTTTACTCAGCTGGCTTCCGATCTGGATGCTCAGACCAAAGCCCGCATTGACCTGGGGCTTAGGATCACGGAAATACTCAAGCAAGATCAGTTTGAGCCCATGGCTGTGGAGCATCAAGTGGTAATATTGTATGCCGCCATTAATGGTTATCTGGACGATGTGGCTGTTGAAAAGGTCAAAGACTGGGAAAATAATTTCCATAAGTTTTTGGATATACAGAAAAAAGATTTGCTGAAAGCAATCGCGACGGAAAAAGAGTTGAAAGAAAAAACAGAAGCTGAACTCAAGAAAGCAATTGAGGATTTTAAGAAAGGGTATAATTAATGGCATCGAACAGCAGAGAAATCAAGCGGCGTATAAAATCGATCACTAACATCGGTCAGATCACTAAGGCCATGGAGCTGGTTTCGGCTGCAAAAATGCGCAAAGCTCAAATATTGGCCACCGCATCCAGACCTTACGCAATTTTGTCTTCCAAACTTTTGAGCAATATCTCGGCATTTACCGACACCGGCAAGCATCCGCTGCTGAATCGCCCGCTTTCTAAACCGCAAGCGGCGCCTAAGCGGATCTTGGCGATTGTGATCTCGTCCGACCGCGGATTAGCCGGCGCGTTCAATACTAATGTCATAAATAAAACCGTTAACCTGATGAAGGAGGAAGGTAGCGAAAAATTTGACTTCATAACGGTCGGGAAAAAAGCCGCGGATGCCGTTCGCCGATTGAACTTAAACATCATCGCTTCATTTTCTGCTAAAGATAAAGTTAACTCTCTGGATGCCCGGCCAATCTCACAAATAGCCATGCAAGAATATTTAGGAGTTAATCCCGCTGTAGGCGGGTCCGCCTCTGGCGGAAAATATGAAAAGGTGCTTTTGATATATTCGGATTTTGTTTCGACATTGGTTCAAAAGCCGAATATGCTTCAATTGTTACCCTTTGCCAATGAGCGCTCAGCGCTGAGCGCTCAGCGCGCAGAGTTTCTGTTTGAACCAGATGCTGACCAAGTCCTAGAGAGCTTAATTACCAAAACCATCGAGTTTACGGTATATCAGGCATTGGTCGAGGCGTCGGCTTCAGAACACTCCGCCCGAATGGTGGCCATGCGCAATGCCAATGAAGCCGCAGGCGACCTGCTGGAAGACCTGTCATTAAGTTATAACCAGGCCAGGCAGGCGGGAATTACCAGAGAATTGTCGGAAATTAGCGCGGCGAAGCTGGCCATGGAAAGTTAAATTCAAGAAAGGAACTTATGAACAAAGGAAAAGTCACACAAGTTACGGGCGCGGTGGTGGATGTGCAGTTCGAGAAAGACCTGCCGGCGATTCGCAATGCTTTGGAAGTGTTGAATCAAGGCCAGGTTTTGGTTTTGGAAGTCGCTCAGCACATAGGCGCGGGGCAAGTCCGCACGATCGCTATGGGAGCCACAGACGGACTGCAAAGATATTTGGACGTGATTGACACCGGAGCTCCTATCACTGTCGGCGTAGGCAAAGAAACCCTGGGCCGGATGTTTAACGCGCTGGGAGTGCCCATTGACGGCAAAGCAATTGTTCATGCAAAAAAACAATATCCAATCCACCGGCCGGCTCCGGAATTCGCCAAACAATCAGTCAAAGCGGAACTTTTGGAAACGGGCATTAAAGTTATAGACCTCATTGCTCCCATCGTGAAAGGCGGAAAAGTCGGACTGTTCGGCGGCGCCGGTGTCGGAAAGACCGTCATCATCACCGAGCTTATCCGCAACATCGCGGCAGAGCACGGCGGCGTATCTGTATTCGCCGGGGTTGGTGAACGCAGTCGTGAAGGAAATGATCTGTATCATGAAATGAAAGATTCGGGAGTTTTGGATAAAACCTCGCTGGTTTTCGGGCAAATGAACGAGCCACCGGGCATCAGGGCCCGCGTGGGATTGACCGGGGTGACTATGGCGGAGTATTTCCGCGATGAAGAAAAGCAGGACGTGCTTTTGTTCATCGACAATATTTTCCGCTTTACCCAAGCCGGATCCGAAGTTTCGACTTTGCTCGGACGCATTCCTTCAGCAGTAGGATATCAGCCGACGCTGGCTACTGACATGGGAGCGCTGCAAGAACGAATAACATCAACCACTGACGGGTCGATAACATCGATTCAGGCAGTTTATGTTCCAGCTGACGACGTCACCGATCCTGCGCCTGCCACGACATTCGGTCATTTGGATTCTACGGTGCAGTTGTCGCGCGCTTTGACCGAGATCGGAATTTATCCCGCCGTCGATCCACTGGATTCTACCTCCACGGTGCTGGATCCAAACATCGTCGGCAAGGAACATTACGACGTTGCCCGGAATGTGCAGAAGGTACTTCAGAAATATAAAGACCTCCAGGATATCATCGCGATTCTGGGCATGGAGGAGTTATCGGCCGAAGACAAGCTGACTGTCACCCGCGCCCGAAAGATCCAGCAATTCCTGTCTCAGCCGTTCTTTGTGGCCGAGCCTTTCACCGGCCGCGGCGGTAAATATGTGCCGCTGAAGGATACCATCCGCAGTTTCAAGGAAATTCTCGAAGGCAAACATGATGCCAAAGACGAGAGCGCGTTTTATATGAAAGGAAGTATTGACGAGGTTTAGATCGCCACGCGGCCTTCGGCCGCTCGCGAATGCGAATTTGCGAGGAGCGTAGCGACGAAGCAATCTAATTTATGAAATTCAAAATTGCCACGCCAGAAAGAATAATGCTTGAAACTGAAGTTGATTCGTTGACTTTGCCAACTTCACTAGGCGAAATTACGATTTTGCCCAATCACATCCCCATGGTGGCCAATTTGGCCGCCGGCGAGATCCGTTATAAACAAAAAGGCATAGAGAGTTTCTTTGCCGTATCAGCCGGCGTGATCGAGATATCCACCGAAGGTGGACCCGCCTCTGGCGGGAAAAACACAACTCAGGTTGTGGTTTTGGCGGATAACGCCGAATTCGGACACGAAATAGACGAGAAGCGTGCGGAAGAGGCAAGGGAAAGAGCCAAAAAATTGATGCGGGAAAAAGTTAAAGATGTAGTAGGTTTTGCCGCGGCAATTGCCAATCTTGAAAAAAATTCGGCCCGCTTGCGAGTGGTCCGCAAGCACCGCACTCATACGAATAAAAATCTGGAATCAGGAATACTAAAAGAATAATGTGAAGATCGATCAAAAACTAAATAATAAACTTGAGAAAGCCGGCCTGAAAGTTGTGAAATTATTGCACGCACACAGCTTTCAGGCTTTTTGGGTCGGAGGCATTGTCAGGAATATGTTGCTTAAGCGAGAAAGTGATAATGTGGACATTGCCACGGACGCTACGCCCGAAGAGATCGAAAAGATTTTGAGCAAAGAAAAAATACTGGTCAAACCCATTGGCAAAAAATTTGGTTCGATTTTGGCTATTGTCGATGAATTCCCCGTTGAGATAACAACTTTTCGCTCGGAAGGCAGATATTCGGACAACCGACATCCGGACCGGGTGGAATTTATCAAAGATTATTTGGATGACGCAAAACGCCGGGATTTTACCATAAATGCTTTTTACTTTGATCCTGTCAAAAAGGAACTTTACGATCCGGCCAATGGATTGAAGGATCTGAAAGGCAAAATTTTGCGGTTTGTCGGAGACCCGAAAAAACGGATCGACGAGGATGCTTTACGGATGTTACGCGGAGTGCGGTTGGCCACACAACTTGGGTTCAAGCTTGAAAAAAATTCTTTTGCCTCGATCAAAACCCGCGCCAAATAT